>NZ_JAVLSO020000003.1:0-503029 GCF_032080575.2 Aequorivita sediminis
AATAACAAATTACCGATTCAATCTTTTAGGAGATTGCTCTTCTTCGTTTTGTTCGAAAGTTGATTTTCTAAATTTATAATTTAAGCAACCTACACGCCCATAGCGTGGGTGGTGATTGCAGTGTTACCTAAAGTAACCCTGCAAGAACCGTTTTTACTCCTTAAGCCGCCTTTCTTTTTTGTAAGCTTTAAAGTATTGGAGGTGATTAAAACTTATTTTGTACTAAACTGAAATAACAAATTACCGATTCAATCTTTTAGGAGATTGCTCGTTTGAAAGTTGTTTTCTAAGGTTACAAATAGAACATCTAAACTTCCACAGCGTGGATGGTGATTGCAGCGTTACCCAAGTAACCCTGCAAGAACCGTTTTTAACTCCTCAAGCCGCTTTCCTTTTTTTAGGCCTTAATGTATTGGAAATGATTAAAACTATTGTTGCCCTAAACTGAGTGTAGGTGGTGATTGCAATGTTACCCAAGTAACCCTGCAAGAACGGTTTTTAATGCTCAAGCCGCTTCCTTTTTTTGGTAAGCGTAATTATTACTGGAGGTGATTAAAACTTCTTTTGCTCTAAGCTGAGTGTGGGTGGTGATTGCAGTGTTGTCAAAATAGTTTAGCCATTTTTTATAACCTTCATACCAATAGTTTAAAAATAAAGAGGCCACTATACAGATATAATGGCCTCATTTAAATATGTTATTTTTTTCTTCTTATATAAAATATGCAGTTTTAACAACTAGAATAACTACTGTCATAAATGAATACATTTTTAAAATATAGATTTCATGATAGTATTTATACCTTTAAAACATAAGAATATGGCTCCTACACAAGTAATAAGAGCGACTGGAAGAATCATATATATAATATTGGTGTCTTTATTTAAAAATGCTAAAGTGAGTAAATAAGGACCTAAAAAAAGCAATGGCAAGGCAATTGCCATATATTTTAATCCTTTTTTCAATAAACTAAAGTCAGTGTGTCCTTTACTCATTGTGATAATTATTTAAAACGTTCCTAACATTCTTATATTTCGCTAGAAGATTTTCAGCTTCTTTGGTTGAGATATTTAGTTCAGCAGTGATCATCATAATAGCTCGATCTACAAGCTTATTATTGCTCAATTGCATATCTACCATTTTATTGCCTTTAACTCTTCCTAGCTGAATCATTGTAGCAGTTGATATCATATTTAAGACAAGTTTTTGGGCTGTACCAGCCTTCATACGGGAACTTCCTGTAACAAATTCTGGACCTACAGTAACAACCACTGGAAGTTGTGCAGTTAAGGCTAAAGGACTTCCTTCATTACAAGTGATACAACCTGTTGCAATATTATTTTTATTACATTTTTCTAATGCACCAATAACATAAGGTGTTGTGCCAGAAGCGGCGATACCAATTACAATATCCTTTTTAGTAATGTTTTCTTTTTTAAGATCTTCCCATCCTTGTTTTCCAGAATCCTCAGCAAATTCAACCGCGTTACGTATGGCTGAATCCCCACCCGCGATTAATCCTATAACCAAATCGGGAGATACTCCAAAGGTAGGAGGACACTCACTAGCATCTACAACCCCTAATCTACCACTTGTTCCTGCTCCAATATAGAATAATCGACCCCCCGCAATTAATTTTTCAACTATCTTTTTGGTTAAAGCTTCTATTTCAGGTAGCGCTTTCTCAACAGAAAAAGCTACTGTTTTGTCTTCATTATTAATGTTTTGAAGCAGTTCTTGTACACTCATTTTTTCTAAATGATTGTATTTTGAATCTGACTCAGTAGTTTTTAAAAAATTCATCTATAAAGTTAAGGCTAATATTAATTTTATTGAACTATATAATTAAGTATTGATACTTCAGATATTTTAAAATATCCTAGCGGATAATTTTCAGCATTCGTATCATTAATTATATTTCCTCTTACCGTCGCTGGTTGTGTTTCAAATGGACCGCTTCCTCCACCGGTTTGTTGTAATAGAACAAACATATAATTATAAAAGTCTTCATCAACACCGTAAAGATTAAAAATAACACTATCTCCAGGAGCCAGATCTTCTACTACAAAATAACCAAAATTTAAGTTTCCGTTAGAAAACTCATCGTTATAAACGCTACGTACAGTCCCTTTTTCATTAATTCCCGTAAAATAATAAAAATTCTCTTCGTTTATAGGATCATTAAAAAAGACTTTTAATTCGATATCTTCTCCACTAAAACCTCCGTCGTCACGCTGATTAACATACTCTAAGGTAGCTGTTGTTTGAAGTTGAGTTGTAGCTGTATAAACTTCATCGTTGTAAATTATTTTAAGGGAATAGTCTACGTTTTCTTGTGGTAAAAACGTTCCCTCATAAAGTCCTTCCCCGCGGTATGCAAATGGATATTCAACGCCATTTTCATCCGTAATTAGTACAATTGCATCTTCAACTATTGGGACAACATTATCAAAAAATGGAGCTGTAGTTGTAAGTTTCACCAAACTACTTAATAAAGAGCCATCTTCTAAAATATTTATATTGGCTTCAATAACTAATCGAGGAGGAGCGTCATTAAGTTCAACTTCTATAACATCTTGACAAGAAGTAAGAATTCCGAAGAAAAAAACTAATAAATATATTTTCTTCATAGTATTAAAATTTGAAATTATAAGTAACTGACGGAATTATACCAAATATAGATAGTCTAACCGCTTCATTTTTGCCGATATCTGTATTTTCGCTAAATCTAATAGACGCTGCATTTTTACGGTTGTAAGCGTTATAGACGCTAAAGACCCATTCGCCTTTCCAGCGTTTTGTACTTTCAGGTTTTGGAGTCCAAGTGGCTGATAGATCTAATCGATGATACGAAGATAGACGGCTACTATTACGGGCTTCATAAACTGGAACAACCATTCCGTTATATTCATATTGGCCTTCTGGATAAGTGGTTGGTATTCCTGTTTGGAATATAAAATTGGCACCAAAAGACCATTTTTTTGAATGTTCATATTGTCCTGTAACTGATATGTCATGCGATTTATCCCACGGACTATTATACCATTTACCATTATTAATACCGCTTTCCAATTCCGTACGCCCAGGTGTTCTTTGCTCACTTTTAGACAATGTATAAGCTAACCAACCTTGAAGTCTACCAGTAGTTTTTTTGAATAATATCTCTAATCCATACGCTCTTGCCTCTCCGTTTAATAAAATTTGCTCAATGGCATTGTTTGCAATTAAATCGGCATCATCAATATAATCTAGTCTATTTTTAACTTCCTTATAAAATGTTTCAACTTCTAATGAATAATTTTTAAATTTTCTGAAATATCCTAAAGCCACTTGATCTGCCAATTGTGGATCTATATATTTTCCACTTGGTGCATAAATATCAAAAGGAGTAGGAGAGGTGGTGTTACTTATTAAGTGAATATATTGCGACATTCTATTGTAACTAGCCTTTAATGATGAATTTTCATTTAACAAATAGGAAATAGAAAAACGAGGTTCTAAGTTTATAAACGCTTTTATTGTTTCACTTCGGTCATAGGAAACGGTATCTATGGGGCTTGCTTTTCGGTATATCTTAAGATTAGAATCGTAATTTAAAGGATTGTTGTTTTCATAAAGAAATAATTCATCTTGTCCTAAACGTTTAAATGTAGATAGTCGAAGTCCAGCCTGTACAGAAATTTTATCGGAAAAATCTATTTTAGCATCCACGTAAGCCGCGTTCTCCCATGCGTATTTATCGGTTAGCTTAAAAGGATTAATTCCTGAATCTTCAGTGGTTGGATTTACATCTCCTGGATTAAACTTGTAGTAAATGCTATTTAATCCGTAGCGCAAATCGATGTTGTTTGATATATAATGCGTGAAATCGTATTTCAAGTTAAAATTACGAATACCACTATCAAAATCGAATTCAACAAATTTCAGTGCTAGGCCATAATAATAATCTGAGTAGATTAAAGATAAATTTGAAAACAACCTATCGGAGTAAAGGTGATTCCAACGAAGATTTAAAGTTGTGTTTCCAAAGTTATTTGTAAAGCTATCTGAAATTTCAAAAACATCTCTTCCAAAATATCCGGATAGGAAAAGCCGATTATTGTCGTTGATATTATAGCTTAGTTTTGTATTTAAATCGTAGAAGTAAGCAATGTTATCGTTATCGAATAACGGAAGAAATAAGTGTGCATAGCTGCTTCGGCCTCCAATCAAAAAGGAAGCTTTATCTTTTTTTAATGGGCCTTCTAATAATAATCTACTCGCAACTAAACCAATTCCTCCACTTGCGTGATATTCTCGTTTATTACCATCCTTTTGATAAATATCTAAAACTGAAGATGCTCTTCCTCCATAACGAGCAGGAATTCCGCCCTTATACAAGGTAAGGTCTTTAATAGCATCTGGATTGAAAACAGAAAAGAAACCAAATAAATGTGAGGAATTATATATGGTAGCTTCGTCCAATAATATTAAATTTTGATCAGATGCCCCACCTCTAACATTAAAACCGCTAGCTCCTTCACCCGCACTAGTAACTCCAGGAAGTAATGTAATGGCTTTTATAACGTCAACTTCACCCAAAACCACTGGTATTTTTTTAATTGTTCCCGATGAAAGCGTGTTTGCGCTCATTTGAGTACTGCGAACACTTAAATTTTCCGCATTTGCTTTAATAACTACTTCATCTAAGTTTTCAGTATCTGTAGTAAGCTCTAAATCTAACTTTAAGTTTTCTGAAAGAGGTACTTCTACAGTTTGGGACGCAAACCCTATATTGCTATAGGTAATATTATAATTCCCTTTAGGAAGTGTAACTGAATAAAACCCATATTGATTAGTTACCGTTCCAGTTTGTAATTCGGGAATAATAACATTTACTCCAAAAAGTGTTTCTCCAGAACTAGCTTCTGAAACAGTTCCACTGAGTGTGAATTTTTCTTGAGCGAAGATTACAACACTTGTAAAGAACAATATAAATACGAGAAATTTTTTCAATTGAAATATTATTAGGTATAAAAAAACCTCCAGCAATGCTGAAGGTTTTATAACGATTTATAATCTTAATTTATTTCTGAAAGTATATTATTAAAAGTTTTACTTGGTCGCATAGCTTCAAATACTAATTTTTCAGTTGGTTCATAATAACCACCTATATCAACTAAATGTCCTTGAACCATAGTCAATTCTTCATTGATTTTGTTCTCGTTATCGCGTAATTGTTGAGCAATAGAAGTGAAAATTTCTTTTAATTCTTGATCATTATCTTGCTTAGAAAGTGCTTCTGCCCAGTACATCGCTAAATAGAAGTGACTTCCGCGATTGTCAATTTCTTTAACTTTACGTGAAGGAGATTTACTATTGTCTAAATATTTTTCAGTTGCCACATCCAAAGCTTCAGCTAAAACTATTGCTTTTTGATTGTTATTTTTAGTTCCAAGATGTTCTAATGAAACAGCTAAAGCTAAAAATTCTCCTAGAGAATCCCAACGTAAATGGTTTTCTTCTAAAAATTGGTCAACGTGTTTAGGTGCAGAACCTCCAGCTCCAGTTTCAAATAATCCTCCTCCGTTCATTAAAGGAACGATAGAAAGCATTTTAGCACTAGTTCCTAATTCTAAAATAGGGAAAAGGTCTGTTAAATAATCACGTAATACGTTTCCAGTAACTGAAATGGTATCTTCGCCAGCTTTCACGCGCTCTAAGGTATATTCAGTTGCTTTTTCTGGAGAAAGAATTTTTATTTCTAAACCTTCTGTATTGTGATTTGGTAGGTAAGTATTTATTTTCTTAATCAATTCAGCATCGTGTGCACGATTTTCATCAAGCCAGAAAACAGCTGGACTTCCTGTTGCACTAGCACGAGAAACTGCTAATTTAATCCAATCTTGAATCGGTAAATCTTTTACTTGACACATTCTCCAAATATCACCTTCTTCAACAGTGTGTTCGATAATAACCTCACCGGAGTTATTAATAACTTGAACTTTTCCATTTGCTGGAATTTCAAAAGTTTTGTCGTGACTTCCGTACTCTTCAGCTTTTTGAGCCATTAATCCAACGTTTGGTACAGTTCCCATTGTAGTAGGATCGAAAGCACCATGTTTTTTACAGAAATCTATAGTAGCTTGATAAACATCTGCGTAACTACTATCTGGAATTACTGCTTTAGTATCGTGGCTTTTTCCATCAGGACCCCACATTTTGCCAGAGTTACGAATCATAGCTGGCATAGAGGCGTCTATAATAACGTCGCTAGGAACGTGAAGGTTTGTAATTCCCTTGTCACTGTTAACCATTGCTAAATCAGGATTCTTGTCGATTATATTTTTAATATCGTTAAGAATCTCGTTTTTCTTATCTGCAGCTAATTCTGAAAGTTTATTTTCTAGATCTCCAAGACCATTGTTTGCATCGATTCCTAATTCTTTAAAAGTTTGACCGTACTTTTCGAAAAGGTCTTTAAAGTAAACTTTTACAGCATACCCAAAAATAATAGGGTCGCTTACTTTCATCATGGTAGCTTTTAAATGCACAGAAAACAGAACATTTTTCTCTTTTGCATCTTCAACTTGAGCTTCTAAGAATGAGATTAAAGCTTTTTTACTCATCACCGTTGCATCGATGATTTCGTCCTTTAAAACTTTTAAGTTTTCTTTTAAAACAGTTTTATTACCGTCGTTTTCAACCAGTACAATGCTTAAAGTATCGTCTGAAGCTAAGGTTAGCGATTTTTCATTGTGAAAAAAGTCACCTTCTTGCATTGTTGCAACGTGACTTTTACTGTCACTGCTCCAAGTGCCCATGCTGTGCGGGTGTTTTTTAGCATAGTTTTTTACGGCTTTAGGAGCACGCCTGTCGCTATTACCCTCACGAAGAACTGGGTTTACAGCACTTCCCTTTACTTTGTCGTATTTTGCTTTTATTTCTTTTTCTTCTGAATTTTTTGGGTCTTCAGGATAATTCGGAATGTTAAATCCTTTTTTCTGTAATTCTTCAATCGCTTCTGTTAATTGTGGAATAGAAGCACTTATATTTGGAAGTTTAATAATGTTAGCCTCCGGAGATTTGGCAAGTTTTCCTAAATAAGCAAGATCATCACTTACACGTTGCTCTTCAGTTAGAGCTTCTGGAAATACAGCTAGAATTCGAGCAGCGAGTGAAATGTCGCGACTTTCTATTTCTATATTTGCTGGTGAAGTGAATGCTTCAACTATTGGTAAAAACGAATGTGTTGCCAAAGCCGGTGCCTCATCGGTCTTTGTGTATATTATTTTTGAAGAATTTGTCATTGAAATGTTTTTTATAAGAAATAAATATCTAAAATTTTCGGAATGCAAATATAGCTATTTGGCGGGGGTTTTAAAAGAGAGTATAGTAGTTTAAAAGTTAAGGAATTGAAAAGATTTTAAAATCCAACTTTAATATTGTCTACAGAAGAGGGTTTCTATAAACAAGAAAAGCCATATCAAAGTATAAATACTTATGATATGGCTCCTTGTATGTAAACTTTTACCAACCAATATACTCAATGGTATATTATAAGCAAGGTTATTATATTCTTGCAGTTGTAGTTTACTTACACGGGTTTCGTTTTGCTATTTTAATTTCCCCGAAGGTTAATTTAAATTGTAAAACTTACCCAAGACTTTTTTTAACCTAAGTATTAATAATCTAAAGATCGTGAATACGTCAAACAATTAAAAAAAGCTAATAAAGTGTTTTCAGTTACTCTTTTAAAATTTAAAAACTAACAACCATTAAGGTTGATGGTTTTGAAATAAATTAGAAAGAATAGTGTAAAAGAACGTTACTTTATATCAACTAAAAGTTATTAAACTTTATTTGATATTGCTAATATAAGACTCTTTATCGGTATTGTAATAATTTATAACTCATTAATAATCCACTGTTTACGAACAACAGTTATTAACAATTGTTCATAAAAAAAAGCCCTGTAAAAACAGGGCTTTTGAGAGTTTTCAACAAAGAATAACTTATGAACGCTTTTCTTTGATACGGGCTTTTCTTCCAGTAAGGCCTCTAAAGTAGAAAATACGAGCTCTACGCACGCTACCTCTTTTATTAACCTCGATTTTTTGAAGTGCTGGCATATTGATTGGGAAAATACGCTCTACACCAATAGTTCCACTCATTTTACGGATTGTAAAAGTTTTTGTAGTTCCAGTTCCTTTTACTTGGATTACAACACCTCTAAAAAACTGAGTTCTTGTTTTTTCACCTTCACGGATTTCGTAGTACACAGTAATTGTGTCTCCAGCTCCGAATTCAGGAAATTCGTTTTTTGTAACAAATTCGTCTTCAACAAATTTAATTAACTCTTCCATTTTGTTAAATTGATAGGGTTTAATTTAAAGCAACATTCGCGGTTTTCGCCAGAGGTTGAATTAAGTGGGTGCAAAAGTAAACAATTTATAATATGTGACAAGTTTTTTTGAGTTTAAAACAAAACATCTACATTAATTTTAAGAGAGTTATGCTGTAAAAACTCCATCAACATTATCACTTCAAATATGATATGCCTTGTATAGAGCTCAAAAATACAACTTATATTTTCACAAGTTTTATAATGGTATAATAAGACTCTTATTGTTAAAAGAAGATTAGTTGTGATAATTCTCTACCCGATTCGTTGTTTATAATTACAACGTATATCAGTTTTAACAAAAAATTTATAACAATAAATCAAACTTAAATTTTATGATTAAAAATTCCCTTCTAACTCTAGTAACTTTTCTTGCTATATTTTGGCAAGGAAGTGCTCAACAATCCCCACATAATGTTGGTACTTGGAAAGACAAAGCTCCAGCAGCAACCTTTGGAGAGCGATCAATTTTTAACAATTCTATAGCGCTGTTACCAGATTTAAATCCGGCTCCGTTTACAGCAGCTTGTAATCAAATTACTTCTGCGCCCCCAGTAATTGAAGATGGATACTCCAATTTAGGAGAAGTACAAATGGCCAACGACCTTATGGTTCCTGCCAACAAAAGCTTCTCTATGGAAAGCTTAAGCTTTAATAGTATGGTTGAACCTGGAATTCCGGTTCAATCTGTAGACGTTTATTACTATAACGATACAGGGAGTGGTCCAGGGACTCTTATTGGTTCAGAACATGGAATAACGCCTTCAAGCATTGAGAACCACGGCATTGTAAACAATCATGATCACCTTACTGTAACCGTAGATTTTGATTCTCCATTCGAATTTCAAGGAAACTCTTTCACTACTATATATTGGGTTGCAATTAAAATTTCAATAGGTAATACAAATGGGTTTATGGAAATTACAACTACCAATGCTAATACTACTTACCCAGCTTATGTTTTCAACCCTAATACTCAGACTTTTGTACCTGGCCCAGGAGAATTTGGCGATGGTGTACTTTCTATGTTTGGTAATTGTGAGGATATAGTTGCTTGTAGTGGAACACCTTCTGCAGGTACTGTTCAAGGTCCAAATGAAATCTGTTCTGACACAGAGTTTTTATTGGAAGTAACAGGAGCTACACAAGGCCAGTCAGGGTTAACTTACAAATGGCAAATTCGTGAATCTGGTGGTAGCTGGGAAGACCTAGCAGGAGCAACAAATTTCAGTTTATATCAAAGCATTTCTACAGATACCGATTATCGATTTGTAGTACAATGCGGAAGTAGTTCCCCTGTGTATTCCGACCCATTAACAATTACAGTAAAACCTGCAAACGAATGTCATTGTATTCCCGTTTTTACAAATGGTTGTAATCAATTTGGTGACTATATCAAGGATTTTATATTAGAAGGTGAAAACGGAACGATTATTAGCGACTTAGATACTACATGTCCAACAGCCTCTTATGATGACAGAACAAATCAATCGGTTGAATTGGCGACTGGTTTTGAATATGTAGCACAAATTTCTTCAGGATCTACCGATGATTTTGTAGCCGTTTGGATTGACTTTAATAATAACGGTTCTTTTGAAACCGATGAAATAGTTGGTTCTGTTGGATCAGTAAGTGGTACGCAGAAAAGTCTTACCTTAAATATTCCTGAAGATGCTCCAGAAGGACATTTCCGTATGCGTGTGTTTTTACAATACTGGCAAATGCCGGTGGATCCTTGTGTTCCAGATGCCCCTTGGGGAATGGTTCGCGATTATTCTGTAGATATTATTGGAAGCGTAGATTGTTCAGGCCAGCCTGACGCGGGTACAGCGGAAGGACCAGATTCTACATGTCCCAACTCAGAAATAGTACTTAGCGTTAGTGGAGTAACACAAGCCTCAGGAGTAGCCTTTCATTGGGAAAGCAGTCCTCAAGGACAAAATGATTGGACACCACTTCCTGATTCAAACACTTTGGTTTATATTATTTCAGAAGGAATTACTGAGGCTACAGATTTCAGATTCTATATAGAGTGCAGTTTTTCAGGTGAATCAGACACTAGCAACGTGGTAAGTATTGATATAAATGCTCCAACAGATTGCTATTGCGTGCCAGAATATGTTTTAGGTTGTGATTTTGATGGTGTTATAAATTCAGTTCGTTTTAAAAATGCAAATGGAGAGATAGTATTTGAAAATCAAACAGGTTGCTCTGTAGATGGATATGGTGATTACACAAGTGTAACTCCTGCCAATTTAGAACAAGGAAAGACCTATACTATAGAAATTCAAACTGGATCTCCAGATCCAATAAATGAAGATGTACGTGCTTGGGTAGATTTTGGACAAGACGGAGTTTTTGATAATGATGAAGAAATTGCTAATACACTAGGTAATGGCTTCCCAAGTAATGGACTAGCAAGCTACGAATTTACTGTTCCTTCAGGTCAGGATTTAGGAGATTATAGACTAAGAATTAGATTACATAGTTTTGAATCAAATTCTGAAATTGATCCTTGTGAAAAATATACTTACGGGGAAGCGGAAGACTATTTTGTTAGTGTGGTAGAACCAATGTCTGTTAGCGATTATAGCTTTAGCAACTTTAATATTTATCCGAACCCTGTTCAAAATCAATTAAACTTAAAATCTGATCAAACTATTTCTGAAGTGATTTTGTACAATTTACTTGGTCAGCAATTGATTAAAGTGAGTCCTAAATCGCAACAAGCACAAATAGATGTTAGCTCGCTTTCAGCAGGAAGCTACATTCTAAAGGCTGTGGTGAATGGCAATGAAAAGAGTTTTAAGATTGTAAAGTTTTAATTTCAGCTTAATAACTTAAAAGTAAAATCCCCTTTAAAACTCAGTTTTAAAGGGGATTTTTATATTCTTGAATTACTTATTACTTATTCCTTTTCTTTTTCTCGTTCCTTTTTGCGTTCGTAATAACTACTCCTGAAGGATTTATTTCTGCGATTACGCAGTTTGGAAGCGTTGCTTTTATTCCAAAAATACAGCAGTGCAAGTAAGAGAACACCGCCAACAATTAATACGATAGGATTTGAAAGATCAATCATATTTGTAATATTTAATAAATTATAGCTGCTCAGTTATAACTTCTTTTCTAGTGTCGCTTTCCACTTTTCCGTCACGAAGCCTAATAATTCTATGTGCATTATCGGCGATATCTTCTTCGTGTGTAACTAGAATAACAGTGTTTCCCGCTTTGTGAATTTCATTAAAAAGATTCATTATTTCGACAGATGTTTTTGAATCTAAATTTCCCGTTGGTTCATCAGCAAGAATAATAGAAGGTCTATTTACTAAGGCTCTTCCAACAGCAACTCTTTGTCGTTGTCCACCAGAAAGCTGATTAGGTTTGTGGTCCATTCTGTCTGCTAAGCCTACATTGGTGAGCACTTCTTTAGCTCTTTCGGTACGCGCTGCTTTTGATGCTCCTGCATATATCATTGGCAAGGCTACATTTTCAAGGGCGGTTGTTCTAGGTAGTAAGTTAAAAGTTTGAAATACAAAACCAATTTCCTTATTTCGAATTTCGGCAAGTTCATCATCACTCATACTGCTAACGTCTTTTCCGTTAAGTTCATAGCTTCCAGATGTAGGAGTGTCTAAACATCCAAGTAAATTCATTAACGTAGATTTTCCAGAACCAGATGGTCCCATTAAAGCTACATATTCCCCACGTTCTATGTCTAAATCTATTCCTTTTAAAACTTTTACGGTTTCTGATCCTAAAGGAAAATCTCTAGTTATATTTCGAATTTTAATTACTAAACTCATATTTTATTAGTTCTAGATTTAGGAGCTATGTTTATCCCGACTATAGGACGCAAAGTTAAGATATCTGTTACAACTTCTGTTTTTAAAATGTTTTGAGCGAGTATTAATAAGTCTAATTTACACTCTAATTATAAAATGTTGTTTAAGCTGTTCTTTTCTGAAAAAAACCAATCCCCATTGAAAGGTGTCGATACTTACGGTAACCTTTTCATTCTTTATAATTTCTTTCCAAGCTTCGGTCATCCCTTTACTCCAATAAATATCATCAAAAATAATTACAGTGTCATTATGTGTAAAGGCTAATAGCTTTTCAAAATACTTTAAAGTGCGATCTCCATTATGATCACCATCAATAAAAATTAAGTCGTATTTATCTGGAGAAGGAATTGATAAAAAATCAATAAAAGTGTTTTGCTCTAGATGAATATTATCCAGATTAAATTCTTTAAATAAATCTTGAGCTTTTTTAGCAGTGTTTGGACAACCTTCAACAGTTAAAACTTTTCCTTTTTTGGTGCCTAAAGCTAAGGCTGCTGTGCTAATTCCTAATGAGGTTCCTAGTTCTAAATTATTTTTAGTTTCTAAATATGAAGCTAGGCGAAATAAAAGCTTTTGGCGTTTTAATTTCATTCCAGCCTGCTTTGCTACTCTTGAAGTTTTCCTGCTTGTTCCTTTAAAAATTCTTGAGCCTTGCCCAAAATCTGTCATATTGATTTGAGACTTATCTTGTTTTAAAGTTTTTTTATACTGTCTTAAAACCTTGTATTCAGGATGTTTAGTTTTATCATTAAAACATTTCGTAATAAGGTTGAACACAAAGGGGGAGTGAACCCCGTGTTTGTTTTTAGAACGTCTTAAAAACTCAAGATAGCTTTTTGATTGGTGAATCATTGTAACAAAATAATCCGAATTAAGTTTCTGTTTAAGCGAATTGGTAGATTTTTTCAAATTTAATCTAGGCTACAAAGTAATTCTAACCGCAGCATTACACCAAATTTTCTTAAAGAAGATTTATTGCAAGATTAAAAAAGGCTGTTGTTTTTGCTCCATACTGTCGTTTAATGCCATAGATTAATGATATTTTTTTGCTAATTTCCCCGATTCAAATTATACATGCCTTATTATGCAGTTTAACTACAAAAAGTTACTTCCACATTTAGTTGTTTTCGTGTTATTCATAGTTGCTTCCTTGGCCTATTTTAATCCGGTTTTACAAGGTAAAAAAATATTCCAAAGTGATATTGTTCAATATACTGGGATGGCAAAACAGCAAAATGATTTTCGAAAAAATACAGGGGAAGAAACTTTTTGGACAGACGCTGCTTTTGGTGGGATGCCTACCTATCAGCTTGGTGCAAAATACCCGAATAATTACATAAAGGAGTTAGATCTGGCTATTCGGTTTTTACCGAGACCAGCAGATTATCTATTCCTGTATTTTATAGGAATGTATATTCTTTTCCTAGTGTTGAAAGTAGATTACAAACTTGCTTTCCTAGGAGCTTTAGCCTTTGGTTTTTCAACATATTTAATAATAATATTGGGGGTTGGGCATAATGCTAAAGCACATGCGATTGCTTATATGCCATTGGTGTTAAGCGGAATATTTCTCACTTTTCAAAGAAAATATCTTTGGGGGTTTTTGCTTTTAACAGTTGCCATGGGGTTAGAGTTGACTGCAAATCACTTCCAAATGACCTATTATTTAATGCTCCTAGTAGTAATTATAGGTATCGTATATTTAATTGATGCCTATAAAAAGAAAGAATTACCTCATTTTTTCAAAGCTGTTGGCTTAATGTGTATTTCGGTTATAATAGCCATTGGTTTAAATGCAACTAATATTCTAGCAACAAAAGAGTATGCCGACACTTCAACTCGTGGAAAATCGGAATTAACTATTAATGCTAACGGCACCCCAAAAGACAACAAAACTGGTTTAGATTATGACTATATAACGGAATACAGCTACGGAAAGCTTGAAAGTTTCAACTTATTCATCCCTCGCTTTATGGGAGGAAGTTCTACTGAAGATTTCCCTGAAGATTCAAAAACTGTTGAAGTCTTACTGCGCATGGGCGCTTCACCTCAAGAAGCAAATCAAGTGTTAAGTCAGATACCTATGTACTGGGGAGATCAATCGTTTGTTGGTGCACCTGCGTATATTGGTGCAATTATGATATTTCTTGCGGTATTGGCGCTGTTTTTAGTTAGAGGTAGATTAAAATGGTGGTCTGTTTCTGCTTTTATTTTAATCTTACTACTTTCATGGGGTAAGAATTTTAGTGGGCTCACCGAGTTCTTTATAGATTACGTGCCGCTTTACAATAAGTTTAGAGCCGTTTCTTCTATTCAAGTAATTCTAGAACTTATAACTCCTATTCTTGCTGTAGTTGGGCTTCACCAATTCTTCAATAATTTTGAAAGGGAGGCGGAAAAGAAAAAAGCATTGTTGTATTCTACAGGAATTGTAGGAGGCCTTACTTTGATATTTATTCTTTTTAAATCGACGCTTTTTGATTTTGCCAGCCCTTACGATAGTTATTTTAGAGAAGAAATGGGATTACCATTTTTAGAAGCCATTCGTGAAGATAGAATGTCGCTATTTACTTCAGATGCAATTCGTTCACTAATTTTTGTGATTTTAACAGCTGCAGTTCTTTGGTTTTTTATGAAAGGAACTTTGAAAAAAGGAATTGCAATTGCGGGACTTTGCGTTTTGGTGTTAGTTGATTTAGTTGGCGTTGATAGACGATATGTAAACGAAGATGATTTTGTTCAAGCTAGATTGGTTGAAGAACCATTTCAGAAAAACGGAGCCGATATTCAAATCTTAGAAGACGATGGTCATTTCAGGGTTTATGATGCTACTACAAATGCATTCAACAGTGCACGTGCAAGCTTTTATCACAATGCATTAGGAGGGTACCACGCTGCAAAGCCTGGAAGAATTCAGGATTTGTTTGAGTTTTATATCAGCCAAGGAAATATTGGAATCCTGAATATGATGAATGTTCGTTACATAATTGCACAGAATAAAAATGGAGGACCAGTTGCACAACGAAATCCTTATGCAAATGGAAATGCCTGGTTTGTAGATAATGTACAACCCGCAGAAGATGCAGATCAGGAAATTCGACTTTTAGATAGTTTAGACACTAAAAAGACTGCTGTGGTTAACAAGGAATTCCTTTCCAAAATACCTGCTGAAAATGTAGCTAGAGATAGTACAGCTTCTATTGAACTTGTAAGCTATAAACCAAATCATCTAGTGTATGAAGCTTCCACCAAAACGGACCAACTAGGGATATTTTCTGAAGTTTATTACCCTAAAGGGTGGAATGTTTATATAAACGGGAAACCTGCAGAATATTTTAGAGCAAATTATGTATTAAGAGCAATGATTGTACCTGAAGGTAATAATAAGATTGAATTCAAATTTGAGCCTAAGGTAATTCAGACAGGTAGTACTATATCCACGATAAGTAGTATCATTCTTCTGTTAATTTTGTTAAGCGGGTTGTATTTTACATTTCGGAAAAAGGAAATTAAGGGGTAAATGAAACGTGCTCTTATAGTCACATATTATTGGCCTCCAGCAGGCGGTCCAGGTGTTCAACGTTGGTTAAAATTCGTTAAGTACTTCAAAGAATTTGGCGTATCGCCAATTGTTTATATTCCAGAAAATCCGAATTATCCATTAGTCGATGAAAATTTCTCTGCTGAGATACCTTCAGGCGTAGAGATTATAAAGCATCCTATTAAGGAACCATATCGATTTGCTAAATTTTTTTCAAAAAGGAAAACCAAGCAAATGAGCAGTGGAATTATTTCTAAAAAGAATTCTTCTGCAATTGAAAAGTTAATGCTATATGTGCGCGGTAATTTTTTTATTCCCGATGCTAGAGTAGGATGGGTAAAGCCTTCTGTAAAATATTTATCAGAATACATCGAGAACAATACTATAGATGTTGTTATTACCACAGGGCCACCACATAGTCTGCACTTAATTGGGATGCAGCTTAAGAATGAACTAAATGTAAAATGGATTGCAGATTTTCGTGATCCTTGGACAACGATACATTATCACAAATCACTTCGTTTAAATAAAACTTCAGAAGAAAAGCACAAAGCATTAGAAGCTGCTGTGCTAAATACTGCAGATGTTGTAACCGTAACAAGCCCCACCACCAAAAAAGAATTTGAGGAAATTACAAACAAACCAATTAAAGTAATTACAAATGGTTACGACAATATAACGAAAGAGGTGAACTACAACCGAGATTTAAAGTTTTCTATTTCTCATATTGGTTCTTTATTGAGTGAGCGAAATCCAAAAAATCTATGGTATATACTTGCTGAAATATGTAAGAAAAACATTTCGTTTAAAAAAGATTTAGAACTGAAATTTGCTGGTGCAGTTAGTGACGAGGTAAAAGAAAGTTTGTCTGAGTTTAATCTAGATGAAAATAGTAACTTTTTAGGGTATGTATCACATTCTGAAGCTTTAAAACTGCAAAATGAAAGTCAAGTGCTATTATTAGTTGAAATTAATAGCGCTGAAACTCGAGCTATAATTCCTGGAAAACTTTTCGAATACTTAGCTGCAAAGCGTCCAATTATTGCTTTAGGGCCAAATAAAAGTGATATAGAAGCGATTGTTGATGAAACAAAATCTGGAAGATTCTTTGATTACTCTGAAGACGAGGAATTAAAAAATGAAATCCTCCGACTTTATGACCAATATAAGGCTGGTAATTTAAAAGTTGCTTCCGAGGGAGTTGATAAGTTTAGTCGCAAGCAACTTACAAAAAAGATGTCGGCTTTGATAAAAGATGTTAGCTTATAATTTATTTCTTATTAGTTCAACTTTCTATTTCTTTCCTACGTAGTACACTAAAAATATATAGCGAATTGCCAAAGCAATCAACAATGGCAAAAGGCCAATTGCAAAAACTTGTACACCTGTAATCCAATGAAGGGTTAGTAGGCTTAAAAGCACTAATAAAAGTATGAAATAACGCTTCATGTTGGATGAAATATCCTTTTTTACCACTGCTATAATTACAAAAATTGAAATAGGAAAAGCCCACAACAAATTGTAGTTGTTGGCAGTTGCACTATGATCGGTAGCGAACCAAAGGAGAGAAAGAAAAATACCTATAACACCTGTAGATAGAAAAATAAATAAATCTAAGAAGCGGCTTCTTTTATTATTTTTAAAGTCTCTGTAAGTTATAAATACGATTAGCGCCCCAATAAGCCCGAAAATAAATAGTGGACTTAAAAAGAAATTAGTCTGTGATGGAGTAGGAGTGTTTTGGTATAAAGTGTTGGTTTCCTTAACCAATGAAACTTTTTCTCCATTTCTATTTATAAATGCATTAGCAGCTCCTTGAAATACATATTCTGGTAGGAACTGATATTCAATCGGCTTTGCTTTTGTGTCTATTATAGCCCCAAGAGCTGTGTCTATTCCTAAACTTCCCCAAGAATTTGCTTCAAGGTTTAGCTGAATGAGTTGTCTAAAAGTTAGTTTTTCGGTGATGTGATCGTCATTAAACTCTAATTGTTTTCCGAGTACGGTCCAAACAACATCGCGCATTTTAGTGGCGCAGTTGTCATAAAAGAAGTCGTATTTGTATTTTTTATTTTCAGGACGCGCATTATTCCATAGAAAGTCTGAGAGTTCTTGTTTTTCAGAATGCGTAAGGTTTAGAACTTGCTCTTTCATCCAGCGATTCTGCGCTACATAACGAGGATAAAAGTTTTTGTAATAATCTACTCCAAGTTGATAAAGTAATTTACCTTGAGCGAACTTGAGGTAGAAATTCGGCGTATTAAAATCGTATTCGCCGTAGTTAAAAACTACATCCATTCCGTTAATACTATCTTGAATCCTAAAAGCGCTATGTCCGAACTTGTCGTAAAGTTCAGCTCCGGGACCAATTGTGATAATACTTATTTCCGAAGCTTCAGATAATTGCGCAAACTGTGCATTTGCTGAAACAGAAAAAAATAAAAGAAGTAATACTATGTAATTTTTCACCACCTATTAACGATTATTAGTTTTTTAAATATCTTATTAGAAGCTCATTTTTATTATCTAAAAATTTCCCAATCTAATTTCAGCGAGAACACATTTGAATACAGTGCTGCACTTTGGTCACCAATATCAGTTAATGCGTAATCTACTTGTATACCTTTATATCTAAAGCCGACGCCAATATTAGGTTGAAATCCTACAGCGTCAGAATTATCAAGTTGTTTTATATTTTGAAAATTACCAACTCCACCTCGAACATAAACTATGTCAATATACGCGAATTCAAGTCCTAAAGAGGGGGTAATGCTTGCAAATGAAGTAGAGATAATATCGTTTGTTTCAGCAAATCTGAAATTTAAATCAACTTCAGCTAAAAGAGAAAAGTCGTGGCGATAAACAAATTTTCGAGCTATCCCTAATTGAAGTTTTGGAATAGTAATTTCAGTGGTTTCTGGTAATTCTTGATTTTGACCTTCTACGGCTCCTTGTATTTCAGCAAACTTTTCTTCGTCTATACTCCAAGCGTTAAACGTTGTAGTAATATCTCGAGCCATTATTCCAAACATCCAATTTTCGGTTCTAAACTGCACAGCTGCATCCAATCCAAACCCCCATGATGATGCGAAATCACCAATAACTCGTCTAATTACTTTTGCGTTTACACCATAGTTAAGACCGTCTAAAGGGAGTCTTCGAGCGTATGAAAACGTAAACCCATAATCTGCAGTAGAGAATTTACTAATTCGATCATATCTTATATTACCTTCATCGTCTATAAGCTGAGTGGTGTTTAAGATGTCGTCAACTCCAAAACGAATAGCAGAAAGTGCTACAGCGCTTCTGTCGTCTAATGGCATTGCAAAGGCTGCATAATCGTAGTTAGCGATGTTTGCAAAGTACGATGCGTGCATCAATGATAGTTGTTTGTCTTCGAGGTTTACTAATCCAGCGGGGTTCCAATATCCAGAATTCACGTCGCTAGATGAAGCTACCACAGCGTTGGCCATACCAAATGCAGCAGCATCTACACCAATGTTCATAAATTCGTTGGAATATTTACGTGCGGTTTGTGCTTGGGCAAAAACCGAAATAAGTACGATAAGTAGGAATAATCTATCTTTCAAGCCTGGAAATTTGGGCAAATATGACACTATTTTATAAAATATTAAACTTAAAATTTATAGACATATTGCCTTAAATTAGCATAGGACGAAAATACTTTGTTATTTTTACACTTCCTACCAATAAATTATGATAAAACAAATACCAAATATCATCACATCATTAAACATTATGTGTGGATGTGTAGCAGTGCTTTTCGCTGTTTCAGGCGATTTAATAATAGCTTCAGTTTTTGCATTCTTAGGAATATTTTTTGATTTTTTTGACGGACTTGCAGCGCGTTTGCTAAAGGCACAAAGTGAAATTGGACTTCAATTAGATTCTCTGGCCGATGTTATTACAAGTGGAGTAGTTCCAGGTGTAGTTATGTTTCAGTTGTTGAATCTTTCTATTTTTGGACACATGCAAACGCTAACAGAGATTTTTTCATTAAATGGATGGAACGTTAGTTTCAATAATTACTTACCTCTTTTAGGATTAATGATTGTAATTGCTTCTGCTTACCGCTTGGCTAAATTTAATGTTGATACCCGACAAACCTCTGGATTTATTGGATTGCCAACGCCAGCTAATACATTATTGATTTTAAGCCTTCCACTAATTTTACAATTTCAATTTTCAGATTTAGCTGAAACGATAATTCTTAATAAATGGTTCTTAATTGGAATGACATTATTAAGTTGTATACTGCTAAATGCCGAAATACCACTTTTCGCTTTAAAGTTTAAAACTTGGGACTTTAAAAGCAATGCAGTTCGTTATGTGTTTTTACTATTGTGTGTTGTGCTTTTAGTTTTTCTGAAGTTTTTAGCAATACCTTTTATAATCTTGATTTACATAGTACTTTCAATGTTATGGAAAAGCTAAGTTTCTAGGGTGAAAAGATTTATAATTCTCTAAGGAAGTTTACTGTGTTTTACTTACCGCTTCTTTTACGAGCCACTGTTAGCAAAACATAAAATATACTAAATTGAAAAATTAGAATTCCAACTTCTTCTTTCTAAGCTCAAAGTTTTGACCTAGATATACTTTGCGTACCATTTCATCAGCAGCTAATTCTTCTGGAACTCCATGTTTTAAAATACTTCCTTCAAACATAAGGTAAGTTCTGTCTGTAATCGCGAGCGTCTCTTGAACGTTGTGGTCGGTAATAAGGATTCCAATGTTTTTGTTTTTAAGCTTAGCTACGATACGCTGTATGTCTTCTACAGCTACAGGGTCAACTCCTGCAAAAGGTTCGTCGAGAAGAATAAAGTGAGGGTCCGTTGCTAATGCTCTTGCAATCTCAGTTCTACGTCTTTCTCCACCACTTAAAAGATCACCACGGTTTTTACGTATATGTCCCAAACCGAATTCCTCGATCAAGGATTCCATTTTAGCACGTTGTTCTTTTTTGGAAAGTTTAGTGAGTTGTAAAACGCTTAAAATATTGTCTTCAACGCTTAGCTTTCTAAAAACTGAAGCCTCCTGCGCTAAGTAACCAATACCATTTTGAGCACGTTTGTACATTGGATATTTGGTGATTTCTGTTCCTTCTAAAAAAATTTTTCCGCCATTGGGTTTAATTAACCCTACAATCATATAAAACGACGTGGTTTTACCAGCACCATTCGGCCCCAGCAAACCAACAATTTCTCCTTGGTTTACTTCAACTGTGATGCCTTTAACAACCTTTCGGCCTTTATAAGATTTTACTAAATTTTCGGCTTTTAGTTTCATTTATTCTATTTCTGAAGGTTCGACCACTCCCGAAGTTTTGAGTTACGAAGATATTAATTATTTAAATTACGCTAGCGATTGCATCTCAACTAAATTGTAATAAACTCCTTTTTTCTCTAAAAGTTCTTGGTGTTTACCTTGTTCTACAATCTCACCTTTTGAAAGTACTACTATATTATCTGCATTTTGAATGGTAGAAAGTCTATGCGCAATAACAATGGAGGTTCTGTTTTGCATCATTTTCTCTAATGCATCTTGAACCAAACGCTCACTTTCTGTGTCTAGGGCAGAAGTAGCTTCATCCAAAATCATAATTGGCGGATTTTTAAGTACAGCTCTAGCAATACTTAATCGTTGCTTTTGGCCTCCACTTAACTTGTTCCCACTATCACCAATATTTGTATTAAAACCTTCGGGTAGATTTTTAATGAATTCATACGAATTACTAATTTCAGCAGCTTCCATTAATTCTGCATCGGTAGCTAAAGGTTTCCCAAGCTTTAAGTTGTTGGCAACAGAATCGTTAAAGAGAATAGAGTCTTGTGATACAATTCCCATCAAACCGCGTAGAGATTTTTTCGAAATATTTTTAATATCAACACCATCAATCTCAATACTCCCTTTGTTTACATCGTAAAAACGTGTTAACAAATTGGCAATTGTACTTTTTCCGCTACCAGATTGCCCAACAAGTGCAACAGTTTTTCCTTTAGGAATTTCTAACGAAAAGTTTTTAAGCACGTATTGATCTTCATATTTAAACGAAATATTCTTAATAGAAATTGTACTGTTAAAATCTTCTTTCTGAACAGGGTTTTCAATATCGGTAATTGTATTCTCGGCTTCTAACAATTCTAATATACGTTCCGCAGAACCATTGGCACGTTTTAAAGAGTAACTAGCTTTAGCGATTGCCTTTGCCGGAGTAAGAATATTATAAGCAAGCATAATATACCCAATAAAGAAACTAGCTTCTAATGTTTCATCGATAAACACTAAATACCCTCCGTAAACTAACAAGATTCCGATTGTTATAATCCCTAGAAGTTCACTTAAAGGTGAAGCCAGGTTTTGCCTGTTCATTACTTGATTAGAATGTTTGTAGAACCTTTCGTTGCTATCTTCAAATTTCTTTTGAAAAAGTTCTTCGGCATGAAAAGCCTTTATAAT
This sequence comes from Aequorivita sediminis, assembly GCF_032080575.2. Taxonomy (NCBI): domain Bacteria; kingdom Pseudomonadati; phylum Bacteroidota; class Flavobacteriia; order Flavobacteriales; family Flavobacteriaceae; genus Aequorivita; species Aequorivita sediminis. The sequence continues at coordinate 22,242 of NZ_JAVLSO020000003.1, forward strand.
GCGAAGTCCTCCCATAGTTTCCTCCAAAATAGAAAGGAAAACACCTTGTTCTTGTTGAACTTTTAAAGATTTTTTCTTTAAAGTTTTTCCAACTTTTGAAATGAAAAATCCTGAAATAGGTAAAAACAAGAAAACGAAAAGGGTAAGTTTGGCGCTAATAAATAGCATAAATAACAGCGATGCAATAATGGTTAGTGGTTCTCTCACGATCATTTCTAATACTGAAAGAACAGAGTTTTTAACTTCATCTACATCCCCACTTAATCTAGAAATCGTATCACCCTTTCTCTTTTCAGAATAAAACGCTAAAGGAAAGCTTACAACTTTACTGTATAGCGCATTTCTTAGATCTTTTAAGACTCCATTCCTAAGAAATGTAGCGTAAAACAACGCTAAGTAGTTACTTAAGTTCTTCAATAGGAATAGGGAAATAATAATTCCTACCATATACATTAGCACCTTAAATTCTCCTAGATTGTTTATACTTTCTATAATAAAGTAATTAAGATATTCTTGCGAATAATCTTTTACATCGGTAATGCCCTCGTAAACTGGCTTTGGGCCAAGTGTACGTTGATTGCTAAAAATGATTTCTAAAACTGGGATTAATGCTACAAAAGAAAGTGTGCTAAACAACGCGTATAATATGTTGAAAAATATGTTGAGAAATGCATATTTCTTGTACGGATAGGCGTAACGCAGTATTTTTTTGAAATAATTCATTAACTAATGTTTAGTTGTGCTGCAATAGCCTCTATTTTCTTTTGAAGAATACTTTCAAAATTAGCTTTCTCTGCAGTGTTTACGCTAATGTAAAACTTTATTTTTGGCTCCGTACCACTTGGTCTTGCTGCAATTTTACTTCCGTCTTCAGTATAGAAAATTAATACATTAGACTTTGGAAGATTTAATGTTGAAGTTTCATTTTTAACGAAGTCTGTAGTTTCATTTTTAGAAACATCATCCATTCTCACAACCTTACTTCCAGCAATTTCCTTAAACGGGTTAGCACGAAGTTCTTTCATCATATTCGAAATGTCTTCAGCACCTTGTTTTCCTTTTTTAGTAAGGGAAATTAAGTGTTCGCGGTAATTTCCAAATCGGTTGTAAACGTCATTAAGGTATTGAAACATACTGTTGCCAACGTGTTTTTTCTGAGCGGCAATTTCACAAGCCAGTAGGGTGGCGGTAACTGCATCTTTATCGCGAACAAAATCGCCAACTAAATACCCGAAACTTTCTTCGCCACCGCCAATAAATTCTAACTCAGGATTGTCTTTAATCATTTTTGCTATCCATTTAAAGCCTGTTAGACCTTCAAGGTATTTCACGTTGTAGTGATTAGCAATTTTTTCAACCATTGGAGTGGAAACTATCGTAGATGCTACAAACTGATTTCCATTGAGCTTTCCTGCATGTTGCCACTGTTCAATAAGGAAATGCGTCATTAAAACCATTGTTTGGTTTCCATTTAATAGAACCATTTCGTTGTTGTTATTTCTAACTGCAATTCCCAATCGATCACAGTCTGGGTCTGTGCCGATAACAATATCTGCATTTTCTTTTTCAGCGAGCTCTAATGCCATTTTTAAAGCTGCAGGTTCTTCTGGGTTTGGAGACTTTACTGTAGGGAAATCTCCATTTGGCTCTGCTTGTTCTTCAACGATTAAAACATTGCTATAGCCAGCTTGTTTCAAAACTTTTGGAATCATAGTGATTGAAGTCCCGTGAAGCGAAGTGAAAACGATTTTTAGGTTTTTACGAGCTTCATCTGAAGTATTGAAAGTTCCGTTTTCAACAGATGCCTTGGCGAAAGCTTCATCAACTTCTGAATCTATATTCTGAATTAAACGTTCACTTGCTTCAAATTTTATGTCTTCGTATTTAAGAGAATTAATTTCAGCAATAATTTCTCCGTCTTGTGGTGGCACTAATTGACCGCCATCTTCCCAATATACTTTATATCCGTTGTATTCTGGTGGGTTGTGTGAAGCTGTAAGTACAATTCCAGCTTGACACCCTAGATGTTTTACTGCGAATGAAAGCTCTGGAGTAGGGCGTAAGTCTGAAAAAAGGAAAACTTTTATTCCATTTGCAGAAAAAACATCAGCAACAACTTTTGCAAATGTTTTACTATTGTGCCTGCAATCGTATGCAATCGCTACTTTTATATCTTGGTTTGGGAATTTTTCTTTCAGGTAATTAGAAAGACCTTGAGTGTTTTTCCCTAAGGTATACTTATTAATTCTATTGTCGCCAAGCCCCATAATGCCTCGCATTCCACCAGTTCCGAACTCAAGGTTCTTGTAGAAACTGTCTTCCAATCCCTCAGGATCGTTTGCGATCATTTCTTTAATTTCGTGTTGAGTTTTCTCATCGAAAAAAGGGGTGAGCCACTGGTTAACGCGGTCTAAAATTTTCGGATCTACGTAAATCATTTTCTTAAATTAAAAGTGCAAAAATAGGCATAAATATAGTGCCTAAAGTCTGCTAAAGTTAAAAAGTACTTAAAGTTGGTTGTCCCCAAGCGTTAAGTACTTTCTTCTTTAACAAATCTTAAGCGTTTATTACTTCTTTAACTATATAGTTTTTTGATTCTTTTTTGCTTCTAAGAATCAATTCTCCTAAAAATCCTGCTAGGAAAAGTTGTGAGCCTAAAACCATCGCGGTTAAGGCTATAAAAAACTCTGGACGTTCAGCTATTAATCTACCAGTAGGGTTTAAGAACAGCTTGTCTATACCTAAGTATAATGCAAAACAAAACCCGATAAATAACATTAAAGCTCCCCAAGCTCCAAATAAGTGCATTGGGCGCTTGCCAAAACGAGATAAAAACCAAATAGTTATTAAGTCTAAAAATCCACGAATAAAACGCTCAGCGCCAAATTTTGTAGTTCCGTATTTACGGGCTTGGTGTATAACTGGTTTCTCTGAAATTTTTGTAAAACCAGCGTTTTTAGCCAAAACTGGAATATAACGATGCATTTCTCCAGTTACTTCAATGCTCTTTACAACATCTTTTTTGTACGCTTTTAGTCCGCAGTTAAAATCGTGTAACTTTACGCCTGAAGTTTTGCGAGCAGCATAATTAAATAGCTTTGAAGGTAAATTCTTACTAATTACAGAATCGTATCGTTTCTTTTTCCATCCTGAAACCAAATCGAAACCTTCTTCGGTAACCATTTTGTATAATTCAGGAATTTCTTCAGGACTATCTTGTAAATCGGCATCCATAGTGATAATTACATCGCCTTTTGCCATTGCAAAGCCAGCGTGGAGTGCTTGAGATTTTCCGTAATTTTTTTGAAACCGAATACCTTTTACGTCCGAATTTTCAGATGAAATTTTCTCGATTATATCCCAAGAACCATCAGTACTTCCGTCGTCGATAAAAATTAGCTCGTATGCGAAACCATTTGCTTGCATTACAGTTGTAATCCAGCGATAAAGTTCATTAAGAGACTCTTCTTCGTTAAGAAGTGGGATGACTATGGAAATGTTCATTCAGTAAATTAAAGTTGTGGTGGGTTTTTCTTTAAAATCATCCCTGCAACAAGCGATATTATAAAACCGAAAAATAGTGTTGCTAAAATTCCCATTGCCGACATTATAGTAGGAGTCATAAATTTAGCTGAAATTTCAAGGCTATTTTCAATCTGCTCTGGAGTCATATTTGGGAAATCTGTAATCATTTGCTCTCTAGAAAAATCTAATGTTTTCTGTATGAAGTCAGGGTCTATATAATAGATAAAAATAAAATTGAATATAACTGATATAACTCCTGCAATTAGGCTAATTGCTAACCCTGTTTTTAAAGCTTGAGGAATAGTAAGAAACCCAGCATTGTCATTTTTAAACGCTTTAATTCCATAAACTAGTACGCCTATAGATATTACTAATTGTAGCACGGTAAGCCACCAAGGTCTATCTATATGTGCGTCAAGGACAAATGAAATAACTTGTAACACAATTGAAAGTAAAGCTAAAAGCACCCCGAAATTAAGGGCGATTTTTTTTATTGATGCGGTTTGATTTTCCATAATTATAAATTGGTTTAATAATCTACCAAAATTGGTGGTAGAAGAGGTTCGGTTTGTTAGTAAACAAAGATAGTAAAACGTTACATTTGCAACTGAATTTAGTGTCAATTAAAAAAGTGCAATATTTTGTTGCTATTTTCTAATTATTGATTAAATTTGCAAACTCAATTCCGAAAGGTCGGAAGAGTCCATTTATAAAAAATAATATTACAGAGATGAAAAAAGGTATCCACCCAGATAATTATAGAGTAGTTGCTTTTAAGGATATGAGTAACGAAGAAATTTTCCTTACTAAGTCAACAGCTGATACTAAAGAAACTATTGAAGTTGATGGTGTTGAATATCCTTTAGTAAAAATGGAGATTTCACGTACATCACACCCTTTCTACACAGGAAAAGCGAAACTTATTGATACTGCTGGACGTATTGATAAATTCAAAAACAAATACAACAAGTTCAAAAAACCTGCAAAAGCAGCAGAAAAAACTGAAGAGTAGATTTCGATTCAATTTTAATACTGATGCTGATACCTTTCAGAATCATTTATTAAAATTTTTAAATCCATTCTAAATAGATAATTTACAAGAGCCTTCGAGAAATCGAAGGCTTTTTTGTTTTGTTATATTTAATTGACGCTTGTAGATTTTTAAGTAAAATTGGTTTTGTATTTTTACTGCCACGATTTTTTAAAGTATAGCAGACCTAATATCGAAAATCTAAAATTAAAATGAACTATATTCTTTTTGACGGAAACGTCCGCAATCAACTTTTACCATTTACTTTTACCCGGCCAGTAGCCGATATCCGAGTTGGAATTTTAACCATTCGTGAAAAATGGGAGCATTATTTAGGCTTTACCACGACAACAGTAACTGAAGATTATCTTTCAGATAAATATCCGTTTCTAGAATTAGATAAAAACATTTTTATAAACGCTTCTTTTCTGCCTTCACAAAATTTAGTGAATATTATTAAAAATTTAGAGGAGAATCAAGCGGTATTTTTTGATGATGAACCGCTTGCTTTTTTCACATCGGATGGTCAGGAAGTAGATTTTGATGCTTATGACGTTATCCAATACGAGCACAAAGATGTGTTGCGAATTGAAAACACTTGGGATATCTTTTCTAAAAATGGCGAAGCGATAGAACGCGATTTTAAAATGCTAACGGAGGGAAGACAATCACAACCAATACCGGATGGCGTTTGGGCAAAAAATCCAGAGAACATTTTTATTGAAGAAGGTTCAAAAGTTGAGTTTTGTACACTAAATGCCACCGATGGTCCTATATATATAGGTAAGGATGCGGAAATTATGGAGGGATCGTTAGTGCGTGGGCCGTTTGCACTTTGCGAACATGCAACCTTAAAAATGGGTGCTAAAATATATTCAGGTACAACTATAGGGCCACATAGCAAGGTAGGAGGTGAAGTGAATAATTCAGTAATTTTCGGCTTTTCAAATAAAGGTCACGACGGGTTTTTAGGAAATGCTGTATTAGGAGAGTGGTGTAATTTAGGTGCCGATACAAATAATTCAAATTTAAAGAATAATTACGCTGAAGTTCGTCTATGGAATTACGAAACTGAAGGGTTTACAAAAACAGGATTGCAATTTTGTGGTTTAATGATGGGTGATCACAGTAAATGTGGTATCAATACAATGTTTAATACGGGGACTGTTGTAGGTGTAAGTACGAATATTTTTGGTAGTGGATTTCCACGAAATTTTGTGCCAAGTTTTAGTTGGGGTGGAAGCAGTGGTTTTACAACTTATAAAACAAGTAAAGCTTTTGAAGTAGCTAAAGTAGTAATGAGTCGTAGAAATATTGAGTTTACCGACACAGATAAGAAAATATTAGAACACGTATTTGAAGAAACGGCAAAGTGGAGGAAGGATTAATGATAAAATAAGAAGTAAATAATCACACTTAATATTATAGTCATTACGCCGCCAAAGATCACAATTAATCGTTTTTGGCGGCGTAATTCGTTTTCTTTTAATTGCTGTTTAAAAGCCATAAACTGAGCAGGAGACATTTTTTTATGATCTACAATTTTCTTTGAGTTTACACTTTTAGAATCAACATCTTTTTCAAAGTAACTTTTTCGTTTGACGAGCTGCTTCGCATTATTGCGAATAGATTGAATCATCCCTGAACTTCCAAATCCCATTTACTTTTCTTTTTTGACCTTTTTTAAAATTAGAAAGTTCTGAGGATTAATGCCTAAACCAGAAACTTTATTATTTACAAAACGCACTGCCATATCATAAAACAAAGGCACTACAGGTGCTTCCTCAACTATAATGGAGTCCATTTTTGTGTAAAGTAGTTTACGCTCGTCAATATTTGTAACGGAAAGTGAATTTACATAAAGACTATCGTACACTTCATTTTTGAAGTGCATATAATTTGGCCCATTAGGTGTGAAATTTTGGCTGTAAAAAAGCGATAAATAGTTTTCAGCATCAGGATAATCTGCAATCCAACTACCTCGAAAAATATCAAGTTCTCCACTGCTTCTCATTTGCCTAAGTGTAGAAGGAGGCATCACATCTATTGTTACGCTTATCCCAATTTTTTCTAATTCTCGTTGAACATACTCACATATATCTAGATATTGACTGTTTGTGCCAATAGTTATTTCAGGTTTTGAATCGCCAGTTTCCATTTTGTATTGTTCTATTAATTGCTTTGCTTTTTCTGGTTGGTAAGTGTATCCATTTATTTCTTCATAACCTGGTAACCCTTTTGGGATAAAGCCGTGAATGGCAGGTATACCCATTCCGTTTCGTAAATAAGTCACCATTTTTTTACGGTCGAAACCGTAATTTATGGCTTGGCGTAAGGCCTTGTTTTGTATTTCGGTTGTTTTGCTTCCTAGAAAAATACCTAAGTATTCTGTATTTAAATATGGCCCCGTAATCATATAGGCCATATTGTTATATTTTGACTGAAGTTTTCCTTCGGTAGTTAATAACTCATCTTTATAACTCCCATCTAAACCGGAGATAAAATCTAATTTACCTTGAGCAAATTGCAAGAATTCACTTTGTTTATCGGGAAGAAATGTAATTGCAACAGCTTTTAGATAAGGGAGTCTTTCTCCATTTTCATCACGCTCAAAATAAAGCGGATTTTTGGTAAAAACTAATTTCACATTTTCTTCCCACATCTTAAATTGAAAAGGACCGGTGCCTACAGGATTTCTTCTAAATTCATTTCCGTAATACTCTACAGCTTCTTTAGGAACTACAGAACAATATCGCATTGAAAGCAATCCAAGAAATGCAGGGAACGGTTTTTTTAAACTTATTATTAGGGTTGAATCGTTTTCGGCTTTATAACTTTTTACGTTATTCATAACCCAACTTCCAGAAGAAGCCACACTTTCATCTAAGAGTCTATCAAAGCTATAAACAAAATCCTCAGCTACTACTTTTCTTGTATATCGCTTTGAATTTTCTGTACCTTCTTGTGCAAAAGCTCTATTCTGATGAAAATAAACATCTGTACGAAGGTGGAAGGTATAGGTGTTTGTTGAATCGTCAATAGTCCAACGTTTTGCAATGTCGGGTTTAATATTTAACGAATCATCTAGTTGTACCAGGCCATTGTAAAGTTGATTATCTGGCCAAATTGCCTGCGGATTACGAGCAAAAGCAGGGTCTAATGTGGGAATGTTTCCGTGTTCATTATAACGAAACACCAGATGATCACGTTCAGTTTCTGCTTTCTTTTGGCAAGAAAGTATTGAAAATATTATTGTAATAAATAAGAGAATTCTAATCATAACTAAATGTCACCACGAATGCACGAATATAGATGTTTATTGCCTTTTTTGGAGGATATAATAGCGGAAAATAAAAATGATATCTAAAAAAGTTAGGTGTTGGCCAAAAGTTGCCGAGTGCATTTTAAATTATGTTTTTAATGTCGATTGATGTTTAATTTAGACTTAAAAACATCATTTAACGGCATGCATTCAACATCTACTAATTAAAAGAGAATACCGTATATTTGCCGTAATAATTTTCATGATGGAGAGAAATAAGAAAGTTGCTTTTTACACCCTAGGTTGCAAATTAAATTTCAGCGAAACTTCTACTATTGCGAGAGGTTTTGAAGGAGAAGGATTTAAACGTGTAGACTTTTCAGAAAATGCTGATATCTATGTGATTAACACCTGTAGTGTAACTGAAAATGCAGATAAGCGTTTTAAAACTATTGTAAAACAAGCGCAGAAAGTTAATCCCGATGCCTTTGTTGCCGCAATTGGATGTTACGCACAACTTAAGCCACACGAATTGGCAGATGTTGATGGTGTAGATTTGGTTTTAGGAGCTACTGAAAAATTTAAATTAACATCATACTTAAATGACCTTTTATCACGTCCAGAGCGCAGTAGAGGTACAGGTGAAGTGCATTCTTGTGAAATTGAAGAAGCAGATTTTTATGTGGGTTCTTATTCTATTGGAGATAGAACTCGTGCTTTTTTGAAAGTTCAAGATGGGTGTGATTATAAATGCACGTATTGTACAATTCCTTTAGCTAGGGGAATTTCAAGAAGTGATACTTTAGAAAATGTTTTAAAGAATGCTTTTGAAATTTCGCAACAAGGAATTAAAGAAATAGTTTTAACAGGAGTAAATATTGGAGATTATGGAAAAGGTGAGTTTGGAAATAAAAAACACGAACACACATTTTTAGATCTCGTAAAAGCATTAGATGAGGTAGAAGGGATTGAAAGACTTCGTATTTCTTCTATAGAGCCGAATTTACTTAAAAATGAAACTATTGAGTTTGTTTCAAAATCGAGAACTTTTGTACCTCATTTTCATATACCGCTTCAAAGTGGAAGTAATGATATTTTAAAGCTTATGCGTCGTAGGTATATGCGTGAGTTGTATACTGAAAGAGTGGCAAAGATTCGCGAGGTTATGCCAGATGCTTGTATTGGTGTTGATGTTATTGTTGGTTTCCCAGGAGAAACTGATGAGCGATTTTTAGAAACATACCACTTCTTAAACGAATTAGATATCTCGTATTTACACGTTTTTACTTATTCTGAAAGAGATAATACTCCTGCTGCCGAAATGGAAGATGTTGTACCTAAAAAAGTGAGAAATAAGCGCAGTAAGATGTTGCGAGGACTTTCAGCCAAAAAGAGAAGAGCGTTTTATGAAAGTCAGCTTGGGACTACTCACACCGTACTTTTTGAAGGCGAAAATAAAGAAGGCTATATTCACGGGTTTACTGAAAATTACGTTAAAGTAAAAGCACCATGGAATCCTGAATTGGTAAATACATTACAAGAAATAACGCTAACTAAAATTGATGAAGATGGGTTAGTTAGGTTTGAAAATGTTGAATCTGAAGTAGCTTATACGACACTTCAAGACACTTAGATTATTAAATTGGAATATAATAATAAATAGTTGCGCTAGCATTTAAAACGCTAGCGCAATTGTTTTTTATTAAGATTAAATGTTAATTCCAACAGGAAGTAATGATTTGTATTTCCTACGATTTTTGCGCATAAATCCAACTATTTCAGGGCTCGTAGGCACTAGGCTTATTTCCCTATCTTTTACTTCTTTAAAAACAGCTTCAATAAAAACTTCACGATACCCTTGTTCTTCTAACTCTTGAGGCATTTCGTATTTTGTTAGGAATATTTTTCGGTCTTGAAGTGCGTATTCAATACGCGCCATTTTGCCGTCAATTTCAAGTTCAAATTGTCTTAAAAATTCGTTATCGGTAATTGCTACATCTTCAGTCATACAGAGTTATTTAAGTATTATATCAAGAATTATTATGTTTGTCAAATATCTTTGCCAGCTCAAATCACAGAATAGAATGAGGGTTTAATAGAATCTTATTTAATTTGGTTAGAGTTGTTTTCAAAGTAACCTATTGTAAGAAATATAATTAGTTTAACAGATCCTTCGCAAGAATGATAAATTGGTATGTGTAAATTTACGAAATATCTTTGGGCTTTACCATTTTCTTCTTAAAAGACTTATGAGTTATCAAAAAAATCACATTTATTTTGTTCCAGGAATGGCCGCTGGAGCCGAAATATTTAAAAATCTTACCTTTCCAGATAATTATGAAACACATGTATTGGAGTGGTTAATTCCTGAAAAAGAGGAGTCGTTAGCTAATTATGCTAAAAGAATGGCTAGCCGAATTAAGGAGCCAGATGCGATTCTAATAGGTGTTTCTTTTGGGGGAGTAGTAGTGCAAGAAATGTGCAACTTCTACAATCCTAAAAAGATAGTGATAATTTCAAGTGTGAAAACTAGCAAAGAACTTCCGCGTAGAATGAAATTAGCTAGTCTAACAAAAGCTTATAAATTAATCCCTACAAGTTTAGTGTTAAGTGTAGATGATCTAACAAAACTCTCTGTAGGTCCAAAATCTAAAAAACGATTAACGCTTTACCAAGAATATCTTCACGTTCGAGACAAGCGATATTTAGACTGGGCATTAGAAAAAATGATTACGTGGAATAATACAGAAGCAAGAGAAGGAATTATTCATATTCACGGTGAAAAAGACCATGTATTTCCTATTAAATATATCAATGGCTCAATTATAATTAAGGGAGGAACTCACATAATGATATTAAATAAAGCAAGAAAAATATCAAAAATACTCTTCGATCTTATTGAAGAATAATCTATTCATTATTTTCTGAAGGTTTCTTATTTCAGTATCTTTAACCAAAATTATAACATTATGAAATTGATTAGTAAAATTGGTGTAGGAGTTGTGATTTTAGCAGTAAGTGCTATTAGTATCAATGCTGTTCAAGACACTCAAACAGATGAATTTTTAGAAAAAAAGATAATAAACGATTACAATGTTTACGCCTTGCCAATTCCAGATAAATTGGATTTTGCAGGAGAAGAAGTTCCATTACACAATCCTGATATTCGAGAAAGAATAGATAGAGAGTTGCTGGTAAATGCATATTGGCAATCTAATGGTTTGTTGTTGTTCAAAAGAGCAAACAAATATTTCCCTTTACTAGAACCATTATTGGAAAAGTATGGATTACCTGATGATTTTAAATATTTGGCAGTAGCAGAAAGTGCTTTAGAGTATAAGAGTTCTCCTGCTGGAGCAAGTGGGATTTGGCATTTTATGAAAGGTACAGGTTTGGAATATGGCCTCGAAATTAACGATTACGTGGATGAGCGTTACAATTTAGAAAAAGCAACTATGGTTGCAGCAGAATACCTTAAAAAGTCTAAAGAGCGCTTTGGGAGTTGGACTATGGCAGCTGCATCTTATAACGCAGGTGTTGGAGGAATGAATAAGCAAATTAACAGACAGAAAGAAACTGGTTACTACGACTTACTACTAAACGATGAAACGAGTAGGTATGTTTTTAGGATAATTGCTATTAAAGAAATAATGAGTAACCCTAAGAAGTATGGATTCAATTTCAGAGAAAAGGATTTATACCAAACAATCCCTACTTACAAAGTAATGGTAGATACTGCAGTTAAAGATTGGGCAGAATGGGTTAAGCCTTATGGTATCAATTATAAAATTTTGAAAATTCACAATCCTTGGCTTAGAGATACTTATTTAAAAAATGCCTCAGGAAAAGAATATTTTGTTGAAATTCCCGAAAATGGCTATTATCAATAACATCTGGAGGTAGTTAAAAAACAGTTAACCCGTAAAATAATTTTACGGGTTTTCTTTTACCACTAATTGTTGATTGTTTTGAATATTAAAATTTTTAAGTAAGGTTATTCCGTTTAAGAATGAGTTAAAATTTAGTTGATATGAAATCTCGTACTTTTCATTGTAAGGGTGGAGTGTGCCTCTACGAACATCGACTATGCGTTTATCCTTGTCCATAAAAAATGAAGTCGGGAAACCTAAGCTATGCTTCATTACTTCAATAATATGATTGTTGGTGTTTTCTTTCTCGTCTATATATATGATGTTAATATTTTTTGAATAGGCTTTTGCAACCTTGCGTACATTTTCTTTTGAATCCCAAAACAGAATAACAAAATCAATAGTGTTTTTGTTTTCTTCAGCAATTTCATTCAGCGCAGGAATTTCGCCTGAACCAGGTGTGCACCAAGATGCATAGGTCATTAAAAACATTGGTTTTTCAAACTTATGAAGTTGAATTTTCCGTCCCGATAATTTTCTGACCTTAAAATTGTCTAAATAGCTACCGGTAACTACATGCTTTATGAGGGAGTCAAATAAGAAATCCGCACGTTTAAAATCCTGATTGTAATATGCTTTCTCAGAATTTTTAGTGTATTTTTTTATATTCTTTCCAATGGCTTCAGATAAATAAGTGTGTTGCTCAACCTGTGATTGCGCTAAAAAAGAAAATAGAAAGAGGACGTATAGTAGTTTTCTACCCATAAGCATTTGCTTTGCTTAAAGGTAATAAAAAAATAAAGTTTTAACAATATAAATGAGTTAAGTTCATTTATATTGTTAAAACTTAAAAATAGGTTTGGTTTTATGTGTGGGATTAGAAGCGTCTTCCACCTCTTCCGCGACCGCCGCCGAATTGTTGTCTTGGCTGCCCCATTTTTTTCATTTGCTGCTTCATCATCTTAATCTGATCGTCTAGCATATTGTGCTTGTCAAGTCTTTTTGCTTCTTCCATGAGCTTTTCAGCATCTCTCTTACGGTTTTTTGTCATCGCTATTCCAGCAAGATTCAACTTTGTCATTGCCATGTCTGCGTCCATATTTAGACCTAAAGTTTCAGCTCTTTTAAAGTATTTTTCAGCCTCAACCATATTGGTTTGGGAAACCATCAACCCGTTTAAGTAGTTGTAGTAGCCTTCTTGTTTAGGAACTAATGCGCTTGAAGGGTTTTTAATTTTATCTAGCCAACTTTTGGCACCCGCAAAATCTTGTTTACGCAGTCTAAGAAATGCAAGTAGGATAATTTCATTTTTAAAATATAGAAAAACGAATATTAAAGAGAGGAGAATAAGCATAATTCCATTCCCAATATTTGTTTCTGTAAATTGCCATACTGCTGCTCCTATAATTAATGCAGCTAAAACTAGTTTTATGTTTTTGTTGAACATTTTATAATGATTTGTAAGTTATTGTAGATGTTAGCGTTGTAGGTATTTCTATATTGTTCATGTCCAGAGCAATAGATACTCCTTCTAATTGCTGAGTAACGGTCATCGTTTCAATGAATCCAGTAGCTGAGTTTGTAACAGCTTTTGTTTTTTGATTACCAGATAATTCCATAATTACAGAATCTTCAGTGGTATTTAGCTTAGTTATCGCATCAGATTCAAGGTTGATTTTTGTTGTTGAGTAATTCTTCAACATCCAAGTGTTATTCGCTGTAAAATCACCAGTGTAAGTATTTTCCCAAGTTTCATTAATTTTCACTAATTTTTCAGGATAAATAAATGTAAACTGTTGCATGCTTTCAACCATATCATGGTTGTTAAACTCCTTTTCAACACTTTTTCTCATCATTGCTTTGGTGAAATCATCGATATCTTCAGTATTATTTATCATACCTTCAACAAGATTTTCAGTTCCAGTAATAGATTCTATTTCACCGGTTGGCAATAAAATCATTTGAAACTTTGGTCCCACTAAGCCCTCAAAAATTTTTGCCTCTATATTGTCGTCATTTGCAGGAATACTAGTGTCAATATCCGTTAACACACCGTAAATATTGGAGTCTATTTTTAATTTGAAAGTTTCAAAGTTAACATCTAATACAAACTTACTGTCTAAAACATTTACAACCTCCATCTTAAAAATCCCGTATAAGGTATTGGTCATAAGGTGTTGGTTGTCGTCAATATTTTGAGTTATATTTTGAATAGCGTTTTGTTCAATCATAAATACATCTCCCTTTTTAAAATTGTACTGAAGTTTTTCTTGTGCAGTTACATTGTGTAAGCTTCCTAAAATTAAAAAAAAGACTATGTAGTAGATTGATTTCATTGGTTGAAACTATGAGAGTTTATAAAGGCCGACAAAGGTATGAAAAACAAATAAAAATAAATTGATATTTAGATTTGGGAAAATAAAAATTGATTGTATATTTGCACCCGCCTAAGCAGATAAAAAGCTACGGTAAACACGCCCACTTTAAGTAAAGTGGTATTTAAAAAAAATATTACAGAAGTTAAAGCATATTAAAATGAGCAAAAGAACATTTCAGCCATCAAAGAGAAAAAGAAAAAACAAACACGGTTTTAGAGAGCGTATGGCTTCTGTAAACGGAAGAAAAGTATTAGCTGCCCGCAGAGCGAAAGGCAGAAAGAAACTTTCTGTTTCATCAGAAGGCCGTCACAAAAAATAATGTTTATAAGTTATAAATAAAAAGGTGTTGTTTATCTAAGCAACACCTTTTTTTATACCCAAGAGCGTCGTAATTTTGCGACACTAAAAAAAACCTTTTAAAAAATGCCTAAAAATCCCTCCATTAAATCCGTTTTAATTATTGGTTCTGGGCCTATCGTAATTGGACAAGCTTGTGAGTTCGATTACTCTGGTTCGCAAGCCTTACGTTCATTGCGTGAAGATGGTATCGAAACTATTTTAATTAATAGTAATCCAGCTACAATTATGACCGACCCTTCAATGGCCGATCATATTTATTTACTACCGCTTACAACAAAATCACTTGTCAAAATTCTAAAGGAGCACCCTCAAATTGATGCAGTATTGCCAACTATGGGTGGGCAAACAGCATTAAATTTATGTATTGAAGCCGATGAAAAAGGAATTTGGAAGGATTTTAATGTAAAACTTATTGGTGTAGATATAGACGCAATAAATATTACTGAAGATAGAGAGCAGTTTAGAGAATTGATGGAGAAGATTGGAGTAGGTATGGCACCACAGGCTACTGCAACTTCTTATTTAGAAGGTAAGGAGATAGCTCAGGAATTTGGTTTTCCTTTAGTTATTAGAGCGTCATACACCCTTGGTGGGGCTGGAGCCTCTATTGTTCATAGAGAAGAAGATTTTGACGAACTTTTATCGCAAGGTCTAGAAATATCTCCAATACACGAGGTTATGATAGACAAAGCTTTAATAGGCTGGAAAGAATACGAATTAGAATTGTTACGTGATAACAACGACAACGTTGTAATTATTTGTACAATTGAAAATATGGATCCGATGGGAATTCATACGGGTGACTCTATAACAGTTGCACCTGCAATGACGCTAAACGATCGCACTTTCCAAAAAATGCGCGATATGGCAATTCATATGATGCGTAGTATTGGTGATTTTGCCGGCGGTTGTAATGTGCAGTTTGCAGTTAGCCCAGATAACGATGAAGAAATTATTGCAATTGAAATCAACCCTCGTGTTTCACGCTCATCTGCCTTAGCTTCTAAAGCAACAGGATATCCTATTGCTAAAATAGCTACAAAACTTGCGATTGGTTATCACCTTGACGAATTAAACAATCAGATTACTAAATCTACTTCGGCTTTATTTGAGCCTACTTTAGATTATGTAATTGTAAAAATTCCACGTTGGAATTTCGATAAGTTTGAAGGATCAGACCGCACTTTAGGGCTTCAAATGAAGTCAGTTGGAGAGGTTATGGGTATTGGCCGATCTTTCCAAGAAGCACTTCATAAAGCTACGCAATCGCTTGAGATTAAACGAAACGGAATTGGAGCTGACGGAAAAGGATATACCAATTACGAGCAGATTCTAGATAAGTTGAAAAATGCGAGCTGGGATCGTGTTTTTGTGATTTACGACGCTATTCAAATTGGAATTCCATTAAGTAGAATTCACGAGATCACTAAAATTGATATGTGGTTCCTTCGTCAATATGAAGAACTTTTCCTTCTTGAAAAAGAAATTTCTAGCTACACTTTAGATACACTTCCAAGAGAATTGTTATTGGAAGCCAAGCAAAAAGGTTATGGGGATCGTCAGATTGCTCATATGTTGAAATGCTTAGAAAGCCAAATCTATACAAAGCGTGAGGAGATGAATATTCAACGCGTTTATAAATTAGTAGATACTTGTGCGGCAGAATTTAAAGCTGAAACTCCTTACTATTACTCAACTTTTGAGAATGATATGCAGCGTGAGGGCGAGAAGCCATATGCTGAAAATGACAGTATAGTAACCGATAAGAAGAAAATTATTGTTCTTGGTTCAGGTCCAAATAGAATAGGGCAGGGTATTGAATTTGATTACTGCTGTGTGCACGGTGTTTTAGCTGCTGCAGAATGTGGATATGAAACAATAATGATTAACTGTAACCCAGAAACTGTCTCTACAGATTTCGACGTTGCTGATAAACTGTATTTCGAACCAGTTTTCTGGGAACATATTTACGATATTATTCGTCACGAAAAACCAGAAGGGGTAATTGTTCAGTTAGGTGGTCAAACAGCACTGAAACTTGCTGAAAAGCTGGACAGATATGGAATTAATATAATTGGAACAACATATCAATCACTTGATTTGGCTGAAGATCGTGGAAGTTTCTCAAAACTTTTACAAGAAAATGATATTCCTTACCCAAGATTCGGAGTAGCTGAAACTACAGATCAAGCGCTAAAACTAGCTGATGAACTTGACTTCCCATTATTAATTCGTCCTTCTTACGTATTAGGAGGTCAAGGAATGAAAATTGTAATCAACAAACAAGAATTAGAGGAGCACGTTGTAGATTTACTTCGTACTATTCCAAATAATAAATTACTTCTAGATCATTATTTAGACGGTGCAATTGAAGCAGAAGCAGATGCAATTTGTGATGGTGAAAATGTATATATAATTGGAATAATGGAGCATATAGAACCTTGTGGAGTTCACTCTGGAGATTCTAACGCCACATTGCCTCCATTTAATATTGGAGAATTTGTGTTGCAGCAAATAAAAGATCACACCATAAAAATTGCGAAATCTTTAAAAACTGTAGGGCTTATAAATGTACAGTTTGCAATAAAAGATGATATAGTTTATATTATTGAAGCAAACCCACGTGCATCTAGAACGGTTCCATTTATTGCTAAAGCCTATGGCGAACCTTATGTAAACTATGCAACCAAGGTAATGCTAGGTCATAATAAAGTAACTGATTTTGACTTTAATCCAAAACTTGAAGGATTTGCTATTAAGCAACCTGTGTTTAGTTTCAATAAGTTCCCTAATGTAAATAAGCAACTAGGGCCTGAAATGAAAAGTACAGGAGAGAGTATCTTATTTATTGATAGCTTAAAGGACGATGCTTTTTACGATTTATACGCAAGGAGAAAAATGTATTTAAGTAAATAGACCCCGTATTCTTCTTGAATATCTATTTTTTATGTTAATTTTTTTGATTAAATTAGATTGTTAACTCGTCAAGTCAAACTTTTATGAATAAAATTACTTTGTTCTTATTTTTTTTAACCGTAAACATTCTCACTGCGCAGAATGTTGTGGAAATTCCATGGGGACAAGGAATTAATGAATCTGTGGCAAGTCCTACTATAGAAGTTGGTGATACAGTTTTGTGGACTTGGAAAGATAATTCTCAAAAAAGTGTTAGCAGTATTTACGGAGGAAGTGAAGAATTTGATAGTGGATTGTTAACCGATTCAAAAAGCCGATTTTCATATACCTTCAATAAAACGGGTGTAACCGAATATCAAAGTCACGGTAATTCGACATTACGGGGCAAAGTAACGGTAGTAAATAAACTTTCAACTGAAGATAAGTTTATTAAAAATCTAAACTTTTATCCAAATCCAGTAAAAACAGATTTGACTATTGCTTCAATTTTTAAAGTAGATAGTTATCAAATTTACAATGTTTTAGGATCCTTAATTTCTGAAGGAAAAGGAGGAAGTAATTACGTTCAAGTGGATATGAGTAGACTTAACAGTGGGTTTTATTTTCTGAAAGTAATTTCAGGAAGTATGCAAACAACTTTGAAGATTGCTAAAAAATAGTCAACTAAGGATTCAATAAATAAAATTCGCCTCAGGTTAATTTCGGTTAAAATGGGGCGAATTTTCTTTTTCTACTTTCGTAATGAAATATTTTGTGTCTCCCCAAATTGCAAAAGAAGCATAGCGTTCAATATAGGTTACCTTAACATAGCTGCCTTGATATTCTTTTAGCTTTTCGATAACCTCTTTGTTTTTGTCTAAAACAGAAAAAGAAAATATTTGAGCACCGCTAATACCTTGACTAATCTCACCTTCCCAGGTTTTTATCGCCACTCCACGATTACTAAATTTTATTAATTCTCCAGCACGAGTTCCTTCACTATAGGGTACATAATATAAAAATGCAAAGTAAAGAATAAACAATGCTGTTAAACTTCCTAGAATTATGAATAGAATTTTTTTCATTCAATAAATGTACATAAATTTTGTGTGGACTAAAAGAGGATATTTGTCAAAAAAATATAGTGTTATTTCACATTTCTGCCTTATTTATTCCTCAGAGTTTTTCAATAATTGTTGATCAATATTTTTACTTGTAATCGCGCCAAGCTTTTTTAGTTTTTCTACTCTTCTCACTAAATTTCCTTTTCCTTCAAGTTTTACCAAAGCATTGTCAAAAGAGCCTTGAACAGTGCCTAATTGCCTTTTTATCTTGTTTAGCTCATCTAGCAGACTAACAAACGAATCATAAAGTCTACCGGCTTCTGTTGCTATCTCAAGAGTGTTTTTCTTTTGGTTGTCGTTCTCCCACAAGTTTTCTACCAATCGCAAAGCGGCTAAAAGCGTAGAAGGTGTAACAATCATAACTTTTCGTTTAAAAGCTTCTTGGTATAAGTTTTTTTGATTGGCAACTGCAATTGCAAATGCTGGTTCGATGGGAACAAACATAAAAATGGTGTCTGGACTGTCATTAATAGCGTGATAATATTTTTTTTCGCTTAAGGTAAGGATGTGTTTTTTAATGGAATCAATATGTTTTTTAAGATAAACAGGCTTCATTTTTTCATCTTCTTCCGAAACGTATCTTTCAAAATCGGTAAGTGAAACTTTACTGTCGATTATCATTTTTTTACCATCGGGAAGATGAATGATAACATCGGTTTGCAATCTCCCACCTTCAGGATTATCATGGCTGTCTTGAATTGTGTATTCACGACCTTTCTCTAAACCAGACTCTTCTAAAACCCTAGATAATATCATTTCACCCCAATTCCCCTGAATCTTCGAATCGCCTTTTAATGCTTTTGTAAGATTATCGGCTTCTTGACTAATTTTTATATTTTGCTCATTAAGTAATTGAAGTTGTTTCCCTAATTCTGCATGTGTTTTTACAAAATCAATATTGTTTTTCCCAACTTTCTCTTCAAATTCTTTAATTTTTTGATTCAATGGTTTTAGTATTCCCTCAATATTTTCTTTGTTGGTTTCAGTGAATTTTTCAGTTTTATCAATCAAAATTTTATCAGCTAATACTGAAAATTTAGTTTCAAAGTCTTTCTCGAAGTTGTTAAAACGTTCCTTTTCCTTATTCAACTCAGCATAAAGTGCATCGTACTCTGCACTTTGACGAGATAACTGAATGTTTAGCAGTTCCTTTTCTTTTTGTAGAAGTTCTTTTTCAGAAGTAAGGGTATTTAATCTTTCATTTAATTGGTCTTCTAACTTCTTAGCATTTTGAAGTCTTTCTTCAATTTTACTAGTTTCAACTTTGCTTTTTAAACGAGCAAAATAGCCGCCAATTAATGCTCCAATAAAAAGGCAGGCTACTGCAATTAGTAAGAATACAAGGGTTTCGTTCAATTTTGTAGAATTAAGTTATTATGGTAAGGATGTTTCAGCTTTTTTCGATTTTGAATAAAGATAAGAAGTTAAAAGTAATCGGAATTTTTAAAACCCATTAACTTTTAATAATAAAACGTCCAGTTTTTCTATCAAAATCTATGGTTTCTTTTGGAAATAAAGCATCGAATTTTCCCGATTCAATTAGTTTACACGGACTTTCAAAATAATTTTCACCTTTTGACATTAATAACATTTTATCTGTAAGTTGAATTGCCAAATCTATTTCGTGGGTAGAAAAGAATATCGTTTTTTGGGTTTCTGAAGCTAGCTTCTTTAATAACTTTAGAACATAAGCGCGATGATAAATATCGAGATGTGTTGTTGGTTCGTCTAGAATAATTATGGGAGTATCCTGCGCTATTGCTCTTGCTATAGCTACTCGTTGCATCTGTCCATCACTTAGTTCAAAACATTTTCGATGGGCTAGAGTAGTAGTTTCAGTTGCTTCTAAAGCAAAATTTATGGCAATTTTATCTTCTTCTGTTAGCATGCCAATCCAATTGGTATACGGTTGCCTACCCAAAGAAATCATTTCTAAAACGGATAAGTTTTTAGAAGCTGGAGCTTCAGTTAACACAACGCTTAATTCAGTTGCAAGCTCAAAAGAAGTATAGTTGTTTATGTGTTTTTCATTCAGAAACACATCGCCTTTTAATGGGGGTTGCATACCAGTTAATGTTCGCAAGAGGGTAGATTTCCCAATTCCATTTGCGCCTACAAGTCCAACTAATTCACCTTTGTTAATTGAAAAGTTAATCTCTTTAGCAATAACAGAATCCCTCTTTTTATTGGAGTAGCCAACAGCAAGATTTTTAGCTTCTAAAATGATATTTTTTTCTTCTGAAGCCATTAAAAAAATAATTTACGTTTACGAACTAAAAGCCAAATTACTACCGGGGCACCTATTAATGAGGTTATTGCATTAATTGGTAAGGTGAACTCGCTAAAGGGTAATTGAGCAATAGTGTCGCAGATTAACATTAATAAACTCCCACAAAGCAGAACAGCTGGAAGTAGAATTAGGTGATTTGAAGTTTTGTAAAACTGTCGTACCAAATGCGGTACTGCTAAACCTACAAAGGCAATCGGGCCTACAAAAGCCGTAATTCCTCCTGCCAAAACACTTGTTGCTAATATTATTATAAAGGTTGTTTTTTTAATGTGAATTCCCATACTTTTCGCATAGTTTTCTCCTAGTAGTAGAGTGTTTAAAGACTTACTACTTATGATGCTCAAGATTAGCCCGGCTAAAAAACATATGCTTAATATAGTAACACCTTGCCAAGACTGATTTCCTAAGCTGCCAAATGACCAAAAAATATACTGCTGTAACTGCTCTGCATTACTAAAATATGAGAGTACCGAAACTACCGCTGTAGTAACACTCCCAAACATAAGTCCGATAATTAAAATAGCCATAGTATCCTTTATTTTGAATGTTACAGCTAACACTGCCAACAACACTAAAAAGCTACCTAAAGCAGAAGCGATAACTAAGCTCCATTGGCTTAGTAACATTGTTCCAAAAAAGCCTCCAAATGCACTTGCGCCTAAAATTAAAATAGCAACTCCTAAGCTTGCTCCACTGCTTAAACCTAAAACAAATGGACCTGCTAGAGGATTTCTAAATAAGGTTTGCATCAACAATCCCGAAATTGCTAATCCGCCTCCTGCTAGCATTGCTGTAATTGCTTTTGGGAGCCGATAATCAATTAGTATATATTCCCAAGTAGCCTTTGTTGAGCCTTTTCCAATAAATACCGAAATAATCTCTTTAAGTGGAATTGAAACAGAACCCATACTCAAATTAACCAAAAATGCAGCGAGCAGCGCTAGTAGAAGTACCAAAAAATGAATTCGATATGATGGCGAAGTCTGCATTAATTTAGTTTATCGAAAAAATGAAATTTATGATTTGGCAACATTTCAGGATGTAGAATTTTAATTAAATCTTTTAGCACTAAATCTGGTCTATTTGGAGCTAATTCGTAATAAATTACACCTCCCTTTTCACCTTTTTTCATACTATAAGAATATACTTTCCCAGTTTTATATGCTTTGAATTGGGTATAAGCTTTACTGCTTTCATTTAATTCTTCTAGAGAATTAAATTGCGCTGGGCCAATCCAAAAATCTGCTTCAATACCTTTGTCCAATACCGATTCTAGACTTAAAGAAAGGCTTCCGGTTCCTTCAGAATCTACCCAAAGGTAATCTCCGCCCGCATCTTGTATAAACTGTGCGCCCCAACTATTTCCCTGTGGCATATACCAAACATCTTTGTACATAGCACCACTAATTACGGTCGGCTTATTTTTAGCTTTAGAAGCCAAATTTTTAGCAGAATTATATTCCGATTCAATTTTACTGAAAATACTGTCGGCTTCTTTTTCTTTGTTGTAAAGTACACCAAAAAACTTTATCCATTCAGCTTTTCCTAAAGGGGAAACCTCTGTCCAATCTGAATTGTAAAGAACAGGAATTCTTGCATTTTCTACTGTTGAAAACGCAGAGTTGTTACCATCAACAGCAAAACCAATAACAGCATCGGGAGAAAGATTGATAAGAATTTCAGTGTTTATATCTTCATTTTTACCCAACTCTTTAATTTCATTGTTTGAAATTCGATCTCTAGTCTTTTCCGAAGAGATATAGTTTAAATTAGGAAAACCAATCAAAGCATTTATTTCACCTAACATTTCTAATGAAGGAATGTGAGTAGTAGAAGTTACAACTATTTGCTCAATGGGAATTTCAACCACTGCATCATAGCTTTTTGGATTTGGTAGGGAGGCATTTTTCTCAACAAGAGCATAGGTAAAAATTTTATCGGTCCCTGGCCAAGGATTTTTTAAAGTAATAGTTTTATAACCTTCGAATGCTTCAATTTCAAAGCCCTTAGCATATTTTACTTCCAGTTTTTCACCTTTAACTGAAACACTTTTAATAGATTCTTTAGTTTCATTTTTACAAGAGACAAATACTAAAGTGAAAAAGAATAAAACAACAAGATTTTTAAAATTTGGCATTATTGGCTATTTAATGTTTTCGATATGCGCAAAGGTATCACAAAGTTGTAGAAAGATTCAATAGCTTATTTTTTAAATATTATTCAGAGACTTCAATAACTAATCTTTACTATAATTTCTTTTCAACGCTGAAATTAACGACTATATTTGCATCGAATTTTGGTGAGCATATTTAAAAATGCTCTTAAAAGGGAAATAGGTAAACGATTTTAATGCTTTTTACTCGAATGTTTAATTCGGCATTATAAAATAAAATCAATAATCCTATGCTGTTCCCGCAACTGTGAGTCTGCCTCGATGTAATTTGAGGCGTGCATACTTCAAAACCACTGTCTTCATAATCGTAGAGATGGGAAGGTAGCACAAAAGACAAGCCAGGAGACCTGCCAGATACATAACATAAAAATATCAAACTTTCGGGATAAAGGTTGAATTATGAAAAATCTACAATACCATATTATTTTGGCTATTTTCTTGTGTTCAACTTCAGTTGTGGCACAATTGGATACTATTCAGCAGTTACCTGAAGTATTGCTTACCGACTCAAAACTTGTACACTTTTCTAAAGGATTTAAGGTTGAAAAAGTAAATGATTCGATTGTTGAACGAAACGCTACATCATTAACTGAAACACTTACATATAACTCTTCAATCTATTTTAAAGAGAATGGATTTGGGATGGTTTCATCTCCATCATTTAGAGGAACAAATGCTTCGCAAACTGCAGTTATTTGGAATGGAATTAGTATAAATTCAATTTTTACAGGTCAAACTGATTTTAACGTGATTTCTCCTTTAAACTACGATGAAATATCAATTCGAAGTGGTGGTGGAGGAGTTCAATATGGAAGTGGAGCCGTAGGTGGTAGTATTCATCTAAACAATACGTATACTTTTAAAAAAATAAATAAAACCAATGTAGGATTGCGCTACGGAAGCTTTTCTACTATAGCTGCAAATGCAAATACTACTCAAACTTGGGATAATCATTATCTAAATGTAGGTGTAGACTTTTTACGTTCAGAAAATGATTATGACTATGTAGGAAAGGATAAAATAAATAAACACGGGCAGTTTTTACGTTTTTCAGCCAAAGTAAATGAAGCTCGACGTATAAGAAATGGTGTTGTTACTTGGAATTCGGAGTATGTGTACAACGATAGAAATTTTTCTGGTAGCTTGAGTACTATAGGAAAAGATGCATACAAAGATATTGCAACCAGAAATTTATGGCAGTTACAAAAACATATAGGAATATTTAATACAAAAGCTAGTTTTGCACACCTGTACGAACAGTTTAGGTATATTCCAGATAGTCAAAAATCAAAATACGATAAAGGTCAAGCAAATACTTTTATTGGTGGATTGCAAACAGAGGTGTTATTTAAAAATAAAATTAGATTAAACGGAAAAGCTGAATACACTTTATTAAATGGAAACGGTGATAATGTTGGCGATAATTCCCGTAGAACCTTGGCTGCAGTTTTATTGTTAAATCATAAAGTTTCAGATGATTTTAACTATGGATTAAACATTAGAAAAGAGTTTCTAAATGATTATAACAACCCGATTCTGTATTCAGCAGATGCAAAATATAAGGTTTCCAACGTTTATTCACTTCGAATAAATGGTTCTAAAAACTACAGAATCCCAACATTTAACGACCTTTATTGGTATGCCGGTGGAAATGTTGACTTAAAGCCAGAAACTTCATACCAAGTAGAATTAGGGCAAGAAATTTCTTTTGGCAAACTTAATGTTGATGTTGTTGCTTATTTCATTGAATCTGAGGATTTAATTAAATGGACCCCAAGAAGTGGTGGTATTTGGGAACCTGAAAATATAAGTGAAACTAGAAACTTTGGAGCTGAAGTTACTTTTGACTATACTGTGGAAGTAGGGAAATCACAGTATTTAAATTTAAATACCAACTATTCCTATACTAAGGCTAAGGATTTGAAAAAAGAGAAACAATTAATCTACGTACCTTATCACAAAGCAGCTGGTTCGGTAACATATAGCTATAAAAAGCTTTCAATTTATTTACAAGGATTGTTTAATGGAGAAGCTTTTACAACTACCGATAACAGTGATGTGGTGGATGCTTATAGTTTGTTTAATCTTGGTGCAGATTACACATTTCCTCTTAATCCAAATATAAAATTAGGCGGTCGGGTGAAAAATGTTTTTAATACCTATTATGAAAATGTAGCCTACAGACCCATGCCATCAAGAAACATAGAAATATTTTTAAATTTTAATATATAACCAAAATGAAAACAATAAAAAAATCAATCTTTTTCGCGCTAACCACATTATTCTTTGTCGCTTGTAGTAGTGACGACGACATTCAGCCAGATTATGAACCTGCTGAATATGAGAATGGTGTTCTTGTAACAAACGAAGGGCCATTTATGAATGGAAGTGGTTCTATAACTTATATATCTAACGATTATGCAACTGTTTCACAGAATATTTATAGAACTGTGAATGGTAATGAACTTGGGAATATTGTACAATCAATGGGTTTTAATAACGAAAACGCTTACATAGTTGTAAATAACTCGAATAAAATAATGGTAGCTAACCGTTATAGTTTTGAAGCTATAGACTCTATTACAACCGGACTTGTTAATCCACGATTTTTTGAAAGTATTGACGGGAATAAGGGATATGTTACAAATTGGGGAGATCCGAACGACAACTCTGATGATTATGTAGCTGTTGTTGATTTGAGAACAAATGAAATTTCTGCGAATATTTCAGTAGGGTTTGGACCAGAAAAAATGATTTCTCACAACAATAAAGTATATGTAGCTCACCAAGGTGGTTATGGACAAAATAATTTAATTTCTGTAATTTCTGGAACTACTGTAGAGAGTACTATTACTGTAGGTGATGTTCCAAATTCGATGGTAGTTAAAGACAATAATCTTTATGTACTTTGCGGAGGAATGCCTAGCTATGCAGGAACTGAAACTGCAGGTTCGTTGGTGAAAATTGATCTATCATCTGGGCAAGTTTCAGAAACTTTTGCTTTTGAAACAACACAACACCCAAGTAATTTAACAATCGACGGCGATAACTTGTTTTACAGCTTAGATGGCAAAGTTTACAAGGTAAATGCTTCATCAGTAACATTACCAGGAATAGACATTATTGAAGGATACTTTTATGCACTACAAGCTAATGATGGTAAGCTTTACGCTACCGACGCGGGTGATTTTGCTAGTAAAGGTTCGCTATATATTTATGACCTTTCTACAAATCAACAAATACAGGATTTTCAAACAGGAATAGTTCCTGGTGGAATTTATTTCAACAATTAATTGTTTTTATATAGCCAAAAAGGTCCATTTGATTAGTTTCAAATGGACTTTTTAGTTTAGAAGTGTTTGCTTATTATTTCTTTAAAGGACTAATTATTTTAACATCTTGAAAAGCTATCGCACCGCGAATTATACCTGATATAACGTCGTATAGCACATTAGTGATTTGCATTTTAAGTTCACTTTTACTGTAAATTAAACTTACCTCACGAGCAGGAGACGGTTCTTTAAAGTATTTTAAGTTTATGGTTTGATTAGGGGAAACATCTAATGTGTGAAGGTAGGGTAGAAGTGTCATCCCTAAACCTTCGTCAGCCAGCTTTACAAGTGTTTCAAAACTACCGCTTTCAAGTTGGAACTTTTCGAAGCTACCATTTTTCGAAGCTTTACACAGGTTAATTATTCCATCTCTAAAACAATGCCCATCTTCTAGTAATAATACATCTTCAATGTCTAAATCTTTTGCTTCTATAGTATCTTTAGATGCTAATCGGTGATTTTCTGGGATGTAGGCTACGAACGGCTCGTAATATATAGGGCGTTCTTTAATTCTTTCCTGTTTTAAAGGAGTTGCAGCAATGGCCGCATCTAAATATCCATCATTAATCTTAGTGATTATTTCATCTGTATTCAACTCCTCAATTTTTAATTGAACCTTTGGATAACGACTTGAGAAAATTTTTAAAAACATAGGAAGTAATGTTGGCATTACTGTGGGAATAATACCCAGTTTATAAGTACCACCAATAAAGCCCTTTTCCTGATCTACAACATCCTGCATTCGTTCAGATTCGTTAACGATATTACGGGCTTGTTCAACTATTTTTTGACCAACAGCGGTAAGTTCAATCGGCTTTTTTGTACGATCAAAAATTTGAATTTCAAGTTCTTCCTCCAATTTTTGAATCTGCATACTAAGCGTAGGCTGAGTAACAAAAGTTTTCTCAGCGGCCTTTGTAAAGTTTTGGCTCTCTGCTACAGCCAATACATATTTTAATTGAGTAATTGTCATTGTAAACTTTATTTATACAAATATAACTCTATTATCAAATAATTCTATTTCTGCCTTAAGATAAAAGCAGGCTTGGTTGTGATGAAATGAATAAATATTTGAAATTGAAATTATTAATCAAATCATCCCTCTGGCTTTAATCTCTAAATATTTGTTGATAGTATTTACCGTAAGGTTTTCCGGTGAAGTTAAAATCGATTGAATTCCGTATTTGTGAAGCTCATTTACGATAAGTTTCTTTTCATAAATGAATTTTTCGGCAATTGTCTTTTCAAAAATTTGATGCGTGGTTTTCGCTTCCTTATTTAAAAATGATTTTAATTCAGTGTTTTCAAAGAAAATAACAACCAACAGATGTGTTTTGTTTATTGCTTGTAGATACGGCAATTGGCGATGAAGCGCATCCATGGTTTCAAAATTTGTATAAAGTAATAAAAGGCTTCGTTGCTTAATATGTTGCTTTACATCTACATATAAACGAGAAAAATCGCTTTCTGAAAAATCTGTTTCAATATTGTAAAGTGTTTCCAAAATTAAATGCATTTGCGCATTTCTACGTTGGGCTATAACTCTATCGCTTACTTTTCTTGAAAAAGTGAACATTCCAGCTTTATCGTGCTTCTTTAATACAATGTTAGAAATTACAAGAGTCGAATTTATAGCGTAATCTAATAAGCTTAAATTATTAAATGGCATTTTCATTACCCTTCCTTTATCAATTACAGAATAAACTGGCTGCGATTTTTCATCCTGAAATTGATTAACCATTAGATTATTGCGCTTGGCAGTAGCCTTCCAATTAATGTTTCTTATGTCGTCTCCAATATTATAGTCTTTAATCTGTTCAAATTCCATAGTGTGGCCAATTCTCCTTATTTTTTTAAGGCCAAATAATTTTAGTTTATTGGAAAAAGCTATAAAATCATATTTTTTAAGCTGAAGAAATGATGGATAATTAGGAACCATACCTTCTGCCGCAAACAGCTGCTTTCGTGCAACTAGTCCTAATACCGAAGAAGTAAATACATTCAAGTTTCCGAAGTGATACTCGCCACGCACTGTGGGTCTAACTTGATAGGTGAAAGTTTTCTCTTCTGAAGGATTTAATATCGCTTCAATTTTAAAGTTACGAATCTGCCATTGTACGGGTAATTCGTCAATAATTTTTAGTGAAACTTTAAATTGATATCGATTAATAACTTTTATTTCAATCGGATTTTCGTCGCCATTGGAAAGTTTTTCAGGTAAAATTCGGTAAGCCTGTATTCCAATTTTATTTCGATAGAGTACGAAAATGTCAAAAACTACTGCTAGTATAAACAAATAGAAAAATAGCCTAATTACGCTAAAGAATTCCGGAAAGAAATACGCCCCCACAAATAAAACTACAAGTGAGAACAGCACGATAAAAAATCGCTGTTTTAAGTATAAGCTTTTAAGGAATTTTTTCAATTTATAATTTTAATCAGGATTTCTATTTTATTATTTTCATTTTACTAACAATAAGTATTCTGGGTTGGAAAGACTGAGCAAAATAGATTTTAAGATTATCTAGGGATTTCAATAGTTTCTATTATTTGTTGCAATACTTTGTCTGCTGTAATTCCTTCCATTTCACGTTCTGGGGTAAGCATAATTCTATGTCGAAGTACCGATGGAGCGATTTTCTTAATATCGTCTGGAGTAACAAAATCACGGCCGTTAATAGCTGCAAGTGCCTTGGAAGCATTCATTATTGCTAGAGAAGCTCTTGGCGAGGCACCTAAGTATAAGTTTGAGTTAGAACGCGTATTATCAACAATAGCGGCAATATACTTCAGTAAATTACTCTCGATAATTATTTGCTTAATTGTGTCTTGATACTCGGCGATTTCTTGTGCGTTAAGTATGGGTGAAATAGTGTCTAAAACCAACTTATCCTTACGACTGTGTTGATTCTCTAAAATTTGAACTTCTTCTTCTAGACTAGGGTAGGGCACATTAATTTTAAATAGAAAACGGTCTAATTGCGCTTCAGGTAGTGCGTATGTTCCTTCTTGCTCTACCGGGTTTTGGGTGGCGAAAACCAAAAAGGGAGGTTTCATTTCATACTTTTTACCGTCCATAGTAACTTGACGTTCTTCCATTACTTCAAAAAGAGCAGCTTGAGTTTTTGCAGGTGCACGGTTAATTTCATCAATTAAAATAATATTTGAAAAAACTGGACCTTTTTTAAATTCAAATTCGTTGGTTTTTACATTGAATATTGAAGTACCTAATATATCACTCGGCATTAAATCTGGGGTAAACTGAATTCTACTGAAGTCCACCGACATGGTTTTGGCTAAGAGTTTGGCAGTTAAAGTTTTTGCAACTCCTGGCACACCTTCAATTAAGGAATGACCATTGCTAAGTATCGAAATAATTAGCATTTCCAACATATCATGTTGTCCGACGATTACTTTTCCCAGTTCGGTTTTTATTCTTTCGGTGGCTTCCTGTAAATTTTTTAAATCAATTCGCGAGTTAAACTCTAACGGATTTTCCTGTGTATTTTCCATAATTTTACAATCTAAATTCTTCTATTTGTTTGTTTAGTGCAAGCAAGTCGGCTTCGCTATGAACAGATCTTTCTTTTAAATTTTTAATAAGATGCATCAATTTTTGAGTGTTTTCTAGAGTGTTTCCACTCTTTAAAGCTAATTTCTTGATAACATCTTCAGTAATAGCATTCGTATTCAAAAAGTATTTTGCTCGAATTGTTTCTGAAAAGTACTTTATTTTTTTTGCAATAATATCGCTGTAATCTCTATGCTGAAAATATAAATCGGCAATAGTTTTGGTGAATTCTACCGAAGTGTTTTCTAGTGGTTCAATCACTTCTACAATTCGCTGTTCACGTTTTCCTTTAAAAAAAACGAAAATTATTAATCCGCAAATTAAAACGTAGTAGGCCCAAGTAAGGGGCTCTTGATTCAATACAAAACGCATAGGCGAAATAACTACTTTTCGACCGGACTTTAAATATTCATCTAAATATATGTGGTCTGCTTCAATATACGATAGCAAATTTGCAGCGTATTGCTCGTTGTTATTAAGAAGGTAATAGTTTGTAAAAGCTTCGGGCAAAGTATGAAGTAAAAACGCACCGTTCCCATATTTTACTTTAATAAAGTTTAAGTTGTCTAATTTATTTTTATTTGAATCATAGTAACCTAAAGCTTTAGTTTTTAAGGTGTCTATTGCTGTAAATGAAGTTTTAAATATTCCCTTTTTAAATTGTGGTAATTGCCTTTCTTTTAATGAAGGTGAAAAGAATGTTGGAGTAACCTCTTCTTCTAAAACGCTGTAGCTTGTATGCAAATTAATTTTTAAAGTATCCTGTAAAATACTCCCATAGCTACGTGCAGATATAAAAACTGTATTTCCATTTTCAACGTATTTTAATAATTTTTGAGCTTGTCTTTTATCAAAGTTCAACTCGTCGTTTAAAAATATATATGCTGAATTTTGGGTGTAGGAGCTATCGACTAAAAACAAGTAAGGATCTTTGTCAATATTTTCTATTTCTGAATCTTTAAATAGCGAAGTAGCTTCTTCATAAAACACAAAACTGCCAAAAGGAATTTTATCTACTGATGTATAACTAGGCCTCCAATCGATGGGTTTGGGTCTTACAATCTCTGTAATTAGGATTAACAATAATGTTAGCCCAAATATCCATAGTACTCTTTTTGAACGTTTATCTAGCATTACTTAAGTTTTGATTTAAACGTTCAAAATCTCTTTGGGCACTTGAAAATCCTGTTTTATTGAGTGCAAACTCTCCATACCAAATGTTGTCGTACAGGTAAGATGCTTTTTTAAAATCTTCTTTCAGTTTTTGATTTTCAATCTCTCGATAATAGTCGCTATTAGTTTTTTCATAGTGCCAATCGATAATATTATTTTGTGAAAGCAGTTTTAAAGATTTTAAGTACATATATCGGATTGCCAATCGGTAATTTTCTTCTTGGAGAGCATTTTTAATATAGCTATCAAGATCGACGTTCTCAATATGCTGCTCTTTTATATTTAATGGGGCTATTACTTGCTTTTTTCTACTGAATAATGAAGAAGCGTTATTACCAACTAGTAATTTAACAACAATATAAATAGCAAAAAATATTAGTAATCCATAGATAAAATTCTTTATAAGCTCGAACATCTGAGGTGAAAGTTCAAATCCAAAAATTTCTCCTAGCGTTTTAAAAAACCAATTAATTGCACGACCTAAATAATTCTCGGCTTCTCCTTCGATTTTATCATAATCAAAATCTCTGCCTGAATATTTATCAGATAAGCTTTCAGAAAATTGTTTTTGGATGACATTTTCATTTTCGACAATTACGGATAGAGAATCTTTTACAAATGCAGTTGCGGCAAATGAATTCAGTAAAAAAAATAATATGAAAATGGATCTATTCACTTGCTCCAATTTGATCTATACGTTCGCGAGTTGCTTCGTTGTAGGTTTCTTCGTGTAGTGAATAGTATAAAATACCATTAATAAATTGAAGCATAGATTGATTAAGGGTATATAATATAAGTACAATAGACAAGGCGATTGTCCAAACAATATTAGCTACAACCGAATTGGCTAAATCTACACCTGAATCTAAGGAATGAAATGCGTAAAGACTAATTAAAACACCTGGAATAATAAGTACAACCATCATTAATATGCTAAGCAGAATACTAATTATTAAGTTTGATAAAACACATTTCCAGAAATACAGTTTTAATAATCTCCAACCCTCACCAAAGGCATCAGTGACCTCTCGATTGTCGTTAATTAACGCCATAAATGAAAGTCCACTCCAACTTGTAAATCCTAAAATCATAAGATAATAAGCGAGTGTACCCAATAAAGGGATAAAAGAAATAATTATACCTACCATTACTAGAACTAGATACATCAACATCATTAGTACAATAAAAAGTACAATTTTCCCTAGGTTTTCTTTTACTACCTCCCAAACTCTTCTTTTTACAACTTCTTTTCCTTTATTCTCTTCATATTGAATTACATAAACTGCGGCTAAACTGTAGTTTAAAGTTGCAGTAATTAGAAATAGAAAAATAAAACCAAGAGCTCCTAATCCTATATAAATGTTATAAATTGAAGAGTCAGTCCCAATAGTATTTGCGGAAAGACTTCCTACAAAGCCTGTAACCATCAAGTAACTCACGCCTAAAAAGCCAAGAATAAATATTCCATTATAACTAATGAATATATTTAAAAAGGGTTTAAAATTCTGTTTAAAAAAATCGAAATATGTAGTTATAATTTCACCTACATCTCGTTGTTGTTTAAGTGGTATATAATTTTTTAGCATTTGTTTTATGTAGGATAATTGGATATATAATGTAATAGTAAATAATTAGAATTAAAGACAAGAATATAATAGTCAAAGCCAACCATACAGGCATGTTGCTATAACGTGTAATAAAACCTTCAATAAACCCAGCTATAATAAAAAAGGGTATGGTGCTAACCACGATTTTAAGTCCGTCTTTTGCACCTTTTAAAAATGAAACTTTTCTCGAATACGTTTTTGGGAAAAGTATACTATTTCCCATAACCATTCCTGCGCATCCAGCAATTACGATTACTGAAATTTCAATAGTTCCGTGAAGCCATATGTTTTTTGAAGCTTCAAAGAGTAAATCTCGGTTATAGAAAAAAGTAAAAAAAGCTCCTAACATTACTCCATTACTAAACAACACATACGCAGTTCCCACCGAGGTGATAACTCCGAAAGCATAAGCCAAAAACGCGACCCGAATATTATTGATGGTTATTCCTAAAAACGTGCCTATTTCGCTTCCACTTTTATAAATAGCGGTAGGGTCGCCTTTTTCAATATTATTTATTGTTTCGTTTACATAGGAATCCCCGAGGATTAGTCGAACAAAGGAATCGTCGTTTACTGCTGAAATCACTCCAATAGCCGTTGCTACTGCAAAAAGTAAAAACGAATAAAACAGCATTCGGTGGTGCTGGTAAAAAAATAAAGGAAACTCATCCTTCCAAAAACTTACAAGCCGATTTTTGGATTCTTTTTTATTTTTATAAATCTTTTGATGCGCCTGTGATGCTAATGAATTTAAGTACTGAAGTGTTTTACTTTCAGGGTAATATGTCTGCGCATAAGCAAGGTCATTAGTAAGCTGAATGTAGTCGTCGGCAAGCTGGTCTGGATTTATTTTTGAATTAAGTGTGATTGCTTTTTCAAATGCAATCCATTTTGCCTTATTTTGCTTGACGAATGCTGCCTCGCGCATCTTTTAATTTTTTGATAAATATAACCACTTGCTTTTAAATGGCAAACCTAGAAATAAATACTTCTCAAAACGTAAATCTAGACTACAAGATTGTAAGTGTAGGTGAGAGGATTCTAGCTTTCTTGATAGATATCTTTCTGTTTTTTGTGTATTTCTATATTGTAGAGTTAATTACAGATGCAATGCATATGGCATTTAGTGATCAATGGACTGTATTTGGTTTACAACAACTTTTGTTTTTACCAGTAATGTTTTATTCTTTGTACATGCATATTCTTTTTAATGGAAGAACAGTAGGTAAGATGGCAATGAAAACTAAGGTTGTAAAAGTTAATGGTAGTCCAGCTCATTGGAGTGATCACCTTATTTTATGGATGCTCCGATTGGTAGATATATGGATATTTTTAGGTTCAATTGGTTTGTTATCTATCATTTTTTCAGACAAGCGTCAACGAGTTGGAGATCATGCTGCCGGAACTGTAGTGATAAGCACAAAGAATAGAGTAACTATAAGTCATACAATTTTAGAGGAAATTGAAGACAACTATCAGCCAATGTTCTTGAATGTTACTGATCTTACAGATAAGGACGTGAGACTAATAAAAGAAACCTATATTATTGCATTAAAATCTAATGATTTCAGTACCTTGAAATTACTTCGAAATAAGGTTGAAGAGGTTTTAGCAACATCATCAGATTTATACGATAAACAGTATATTGATAGAATACTAAAAGATTATAACCACTTTACACAAAATATGTGAGTTTAATATTAATTTTAGATATAATAGGAACGTTGGCGTTTGCAATTTCAGGAGTGCTTACAGCACTTCATAAAAGGCTTGATCCATTTGGAATTTTAATAATTGCTTTCGTTGCAGCCGTGGGTGGGGGAACGTTACGCGACGTATTAATTGGTGCTCCAATTGCTTGGATGGTAGATTTAACCTATGTGTATGTAATTTTTGGAGCTACAGTTTTTGCGGTAATTTTCAGAAAAAGACTAGGTTATATTCGAAGATCTTTGTTTTTATTTGATACGATTGGGATAGCGCTTTATACAATTGTAGGTGTAGAAAAAGGTATTGCGGCAGGTTTTTCACCAATTATTTGTATTTCCTTAGGAACAATGACAGCCTGTTTTGGTGGGGTATTGCGAGATATTCTATGTAATGAAATCCCAATTATTTTTAGAAAAGAAATTTACGCAACTGCCTGTATTATAGGTGGGGCTGTTTATTTTATATTGTTGAAAACTGTAATTCCATTAGATTTTATTGTAATTATATCAGGTTCGATTGTTTTTATAGTTCGTTTATTGGCAGTGTACTTCAAACTTTCATTACCCAGCATCTATACAAAGGAAGAGTTGGAGCAGCAATAAAGTTAGGTTAAATTAACTTGGTAGTATTCGACTCCGTTAGGAAGTATTTCTGGGGTTTTTTGCAATTGTATATTTTATTCGGGATATAAATAAACTGCAGTTTTTTTGATTAAATATATGCAATGCTTTATGTTGCTTTGCTTCAAAACCTCGATTTAGTGCCAATTAAATTTTCCTATAAAGAACTCTTGGGTTCATATGTTTATATAAAATATATGTTGTTTAGCTTTTTACCCTATTGTAGTTTTAAATCCGCGGTTGAGCTATTTGTTATAGTTATATAGACCGTTAAAGATTATTCAATAACCTTCGCAGAAATATAAATGTTTTCTAATGGCCAATCGCCATCGTCTGCTTTTACATTTGAAATTTCCTCCACTACTTCCATCCCTTTAATAACGTTTCCAAAAATGGTGTATTTTCCATTTAAATGTGTGGTTGAAGACTTAGGACCGTGGAATATAAAAAACTCATAAGGAGCTGTTCTGTGGTCTGGATTTTCACGGTATTCTTTAGCCCCAGAAACAGTTCCGTATTTGTGAATTCTACCTGGAATAATTTCTGCAGGTAGTAAATACTCGTTGCCTAGTGCAGCACGTTTACGGGGTGTAGAAACTAAATCACTATTTCCACCCTGTATTATGAAATTAGGAACAACGCGATGAAAAAAGGTTTCATCAAAATATTTTTGTTTTACTAGATATATGAAGTTTGCTCGATGTAAGGGGGTGTCTTTATACAACTCAATTACAATATCACCGTATCTACTTGTGATTAAAACCTTTGTTTCAGGATTGTCTTGCCCGTATTCGGTTAAAAACTCAACCATATTTTCATTTGTTATTTTTGGATAATCGGCCTTTTCGTCTTTCTCAATTTTAACGTTATCTTCAACTTCAACCTCTTTTTTGATTTTAGTTTCAATTACAGTTTCAGTTGCCTTTTTCTTATCTTCACAACTTGCAAATATTATACAGCCAATAGCTAGATAGGCAAAGTAGACAATAAATTTCTTTTTCATTAAATTAAATATTTGATAAAATTGAAGATGTAATATTCAAGTTTTTCATCTTCGTAGTTTAATAATTAATAGGCTTTTTATAAATGAATTTCCGTGAATTTGAAAAACGAATTGTAAAAGTAAGAAAAATGGAACTTCCAGGTGAAGCGGTGCAGTTTAAAATGGCGCCCGAAGTGCGGTTGAAGGAGTTAAAAGAAATCGCTAGACTTAAAGATACTGCAAAGAAAGCCGGAGTAATGTCGTTGTTTTATCCCACAGAAACGCTAGATACACGTTTAATATTAATACTTCGGAAGACTTATAAAGGGGTGCATTCCGCACAAGTAGGTTTTCCTGGTGGTAAACTTGAAGCCATAGACAATTCGTTGCAAGATGCTGCCCTTCGCGAAACAGAAGAGGAGGTTGGAGTTTCTAGAAATACTATTTCGGTATTAAAAGAACTTACAGAAATTTATATACCTCCTAGTAATTATTTTGTGCAACCATTCTTAGGAATAACAGCTGAGCCTCCAAAATTTGTAGCTGAAGAAAAAGAGGTTGAAGCTTTAATTGAAGTAGCTTTATACGATTTTATGAATGATAATAATATAATTACTCAAACTCTATCTACTTCTTACGCTACAAGCATAAATGTGCCAGCTTTTAATTTAAATGGTTATATAGTATGGGGTGCTACAGCTATGATGCTCAATGAGGTGCGAGAAATGCTTAAAAAAGTTCTATAAAAGCATATTTTAGTATATTTGCGTTTAATCAACTTGATTGTTAATAAGGGTATTGCAATATAAAAGTAAACGGCCTATCAACTGTTTTCTGCAATAATTCATTGTTTGCATTTAACGAAACTGAAATGATAAATGAGTCTTTTTAAAAAGAACCCATTCGGACATATAATTTTTTTTAAACTCTGGCTTATACGCATAGCTGGGCTTTTAACTCATAGACGTTTTAAAGGGTTTAATGAGCTAAAAATTCATGGAAGTGAGATTATAAAAGATCTACCAGATTCCAATGTTCTCTTTGTAAGTAATCACCAAACTTATTTTGCCGATGTGGCAGCGATGCTGCACGTCTTTAATGCTAGTTTAAGCGGAAGAGAGGACAGTATTAAAAATGTTGGATACTTATGGCGTCCTAAACTCAATATTTATTTTGTTGCAGCAAAAGAAACGATGAAGGCTGGATTACTACCTAAGATTCTTGCTTATGCTGGATCGATTAGTATTGAAAGAACTTGGCGTGAAAAGGGAAAGGAAGTAAATAAGCAAGTAAAAATGAGTGATGTTAGCAACATCACAAAAGCGCTAAATGACGGTTGGGTTATTACTTTCCCACAGGGAACAACAAAGCCATGGAAACCAATTCGTCGCGGTACAGCACACATTATAAAAAAGAATAAACCAATTGTAGTTCCTATTGTAATCGATGGTTTTAGAAGGTCTTTTGATAAAAAAGGACTTCGAATTAAAAAGCGTGGTATCCTTCAAAGTATGGATATTAAAAAACCTTTAGAGTTCGATTATGAAAACGATACCATTCAAGAAATAGTGGAGAAACTAGAGTATGCTATCGAGCAACATCCTTCATTTCTTAAAGTGATTCCTTCTGAAGAAATTCAGAGTGAGGAAGAACTTAACAAGGAAAGACAGTGGCGCTATTAAGAGAAGTTTTAAGTAGATATTTTTATAATTCTATTTTTTCTAACTCTTTATAATTCTTGTACAATCTTTTCATTAAAATACCATAAATAATTCTGTAGAATAATAGTATTAGTACTATTAGTACTGTTCCAATTAATATTTGACTTAAAAAAAACATACTCATAAATCTTTCCTGAGTAACATTATTTAAACCAAAATCTTCAACCATATATTTGAAAACTATATCTTGGTTTAGGTAGTAATAAATGTTAATACAGAGAAGTAAAACTGCTGTAGCAGTTACATTGTAAATTACAAAATACTTCACAGTTTTACGTGCGCGTAAAATATTCTGCATCAGCTCCTTAACAGAGTCGGTTATTGATATTTTTCGATAATTTTTGTAAAACAAATAAATAAAAACTCCAAATACTGAATAATTGAAAACGTTTACAACAATAAGGGCATTGTTTATCCCAATATCATTATTAAACTTAGTGTTCGATTCTGGAACTAAGAAAGATAAAATTGTCCAAAAAATAATCTCAGCGATACTGATAAAGAAAATCCACTTCACTATGGAAGAAGACCTTTTCAACAGCATTTTATAAATGTCGTTAAAACTTAAATGTGGCAATTCTTGCTCGCGGCTTTGCCATTGTTTTTTTAAAAGTTCTAATTCATCCATTATAATCTACGGATTTAAAATGTTTTTTAATTTTCCTTTTATTCTGTTCATCTTCACCCTTGCATTTACCTCACTAATACCTAGTGTTTCGGAAATTTCTTTGTAATTCTTGTCTTCTAAGTAAAGAAAGACGAGTGCTTTGTCTATATCGTTTAAATCTTTAACAGCACGATACATTAATTTTAGTTGTTGTTCGGTAGTATCGTCATAAGGTTCGGAAGAAATTTTAAAACTAACTCCTTCAAAATCTTGTGTTTTTATGGTTCTTTTCGATTTTCTATAAAGTGTAATTGCTGTATTAAGAGCAACTCTGTACATCCAAGTGCTAAACTTACTATCTCCTCTAAACTTTGGATATGCACGCCATAATTGTATGGTTATTTCCTGAAACAGATCGTTGTGTGATTCACTGTCGTTGGTGTATAACCTGCAAATTTTATGTACAATGTTTTGATTTTCCTCAATCTGAGTGACAAAACTATGTTCCAGCTCTTTGTTCAAAGTTATTTTGTTGGTAATAGGTTAGTATATGCTAGTTTAGCTTTGTTACAAAAGTCATAAAAATTATATGAAGCATCTTAACAATTTGTAACTTTAATAAAAATTAAAACTATGAATATTCCTAAAACCAAAGAGCAACGTATAATTGTGATAGGAGGCGGATTTGCTGGGGTTTCCTTTATAAAAAAGCTTAGGAATGAAGAACTACAAATTGTACTTTTTGACAGACATAATTACCACACTTTTCAGCCATTGCTTTATCAGGTATCTACAGCTGGTCTTGAACCCGACTCTATAGCTTATCCGCTTCGGAAAATTTTTAGAAAAAACCTTGATTTTCACTTTAGATTGGCTGAGGTCCAACATATTAATACTGAAGAAAATACTATTTATACCTCTATAGGTAGTCTAACTTATGATTATTTAATAATTGCGACTGGTACGCGCACAAATTATTTTGGAAATGATAGTATAGCTAAAAACAGTATGCCGATGAAGACAGTTCCTCAAGCTTTAAACATCCGAAGTTTAATGCTGCAAAATATTGAAAAAGCCGATATTACTTCAGATGACAAGGAAAGAAAACGGCTACTGAATTTTGTGATTGCTGGTGCTGGTCCTACTGGTGTTGAATTAGCAGGAGCTCTAGCCGAATTTAGGAAAGGAATTTTGGAGTTCGACTATCCCGATATAGACGAACAAGAAATGAATGTTCACCTTATTGAAGGGCAGGATAGGGTATTGCCACCAATGAGTAAACAGGTTTCAAAAAAAGCACAAAAGTTCTTAGAAAAACTTGGTGTTGAACTTCACTTGAAAACTTTTATTAGTAGTTATGATGGGAAAACTGTGACTACAGAAGATGGTAAAACTTTTGACACTGCAACATTTATATGGGCTGCAGGGGTAACTGGAGCTTTAATTAAAGGTATCGATGGAAAAGCTTTAGTTGAAAAAGCAAATAGGTATAAAGTTGACCAATTTAATAAGGTTGAAAATTTTGAAAACATTTACGCCTTAGGAGATATAGCATTAATGGAGACCAAAGACTTTCCTAAAGGGCATCCCCAAGTAGCGCAACCTGCAATTCAACAAGGAAAAAATTTAGGAGATAATTTTAAAAGAATGCTTAATGGTCAAAAAATGAAACCTTTTAAATATAACGATAAGGGAACTATGGCAACCGTTGGTAGAAACAAAGCAGTTGTAGATATAGGAAAATTAC
Source organism: Aequorivita sediminis (assembly GCF_032080575.2). NCBI lineage: Bacteria > Pseudomonadati > Bacteroidota > Flavobacteriia > Flavobacteriales > Flavobacteriaceae > Aequorivita > Aequorivita sediminis. Next base: position 62,218 of record NZ_JAVLSO020000003.1, read on the forward strand.
ACTTTGGTGGTGCAATAGCCTGGTTTTTATGGATGTTTGTTCACTTGTGGTTTTTAGTTGGCTTTAGAAATAGAGTGGTAACTTTTTTTAATTGGACCTATAGTTATATCAATTACGATAAAGCTGCTAGATTAATAATTAGACCTTTTAAAAAATCAAAATAGCTTTAAAAATCACTTAATTTTTACAGGAATCGGGTTTCCACTTGTTATCCAACTTCCTCCAACTTCTTTTATATTTACATCTAATGCATTTGAGGATTCCACCTTTTTAATATTTACTTTCATTTCATCATAAGTGTCAATGCTCTTTAGATTGACATTTAGTTTGTCGTAAGTATTAATGTCAACTAAACGTACATCCATTATACTGTTTGTAAGTTCAATTTCCTTGCTACTATTAGCATAAGCAGAAGGAATTAGATTCAAATCTTTTACTACATTAAAAGTTAAACAAAGTGCGATGATTGTTAAAATAGTCTTGGTGTAAGTATCTGTTTTCATATTTAATTAGATTAGGAATTATTTTTTAGCAATTCTTATATTTATCGTGTAATCCAACGCCTTTTTTAATTAATTCATTACACTTATCCAGGCGTTTTTGTTGGGTTGCTTCTCGTTTAGCTTCACCGATATATTCAGCATATTCTCTTTGCCTACCAGGGGTTAGTTTGTTAAAGTTTTCTTTTAAAACTTTGTCAGTTGCCAATGCGCTTTTAAGTAAAAGAGGTATTGAAACATTTTTTTTCTTAACAGGCTTTATTTCTTTACCCGCCTTAGCGTTTTCAATTGCTTCTTCTACATATTGTAAAATAAGCTTAGAATCAATTTTATCATCTTCTTTAAAGCGCCATTGCCTTAGGGCTTTAGTTATTCCTTCTTGGGCGTTAATAAGGTTTTTAGCATCATCCTTTAAAAACACACCTTGATGAAACCAAAGTGCTAAATGATTTTTGAAATCAGCCATAGCAACTACTAATTTTCCATTAAAGGTGTAAGTTGGTTTGCCCCATTTCACTTCTTCCTTCAGTTCAGTTTGTTGAATAACACTGCGTAGAAGTTGAAGCTTATCTTTCCACTTTGTCTGTTTATGGATGAAAATATCAACTTTTTCTGAATCCGTCATTTTAAGATTGATTTAGACCGAAGATACAATAATTCTTTTTTTGTTCGTACTAAGGAAGACAGCAGCAAAACAACTTTATCGGCAATTTCAAATTAATAAAATAGAATAAGGTATAAGTTATTAATGTTTAAAGGGAAATTCGTAGCTTGTGTGTTGATTATCAATTTAATATGAGTTTTTAAATTTTAAAAAGAAATTTGAACTACAATTGAGCTATGTTATTTTACAGTTCGGATTGTTTAATTCAGAAAGGGCGTGTAGAAAATTCATCTTTGAACTGTAAATTAAAATTAACCATTTGATGAAAGTTTCTGTAGTTTTTTTTCTAATAATTCTCTTTCCATGTTCCCTTTTTGCACAGAGCAAAATTTCGGGAATAGTAACCGATAAGAAAGGTGTTCCAATATTTGGAGCAAATGTATATTTAACCGGAACTTATGATGGAACTACATCAGATCAAAACGGAAATTTTACCTTTGAAACTGCTGAAACTGGAGTTCAAACCTTAACTGTATCCTATGTTTCGTTTGAAACATTTACAGTGATAGATGATGTTTCGAAATTGAAAAATCTTAAAGTTGTTCTGCGTGACGATGTAAATTCTTTAGAAACAGTAACAATTTCTGCAGGTTCCTTTTCAGCGGGCGATAATAGTAAAATTTCTGTTTTAAAGCCTATGGATATAGTAACAACAGCAAGTGCAGTTGGTGATTTTGTAGGAGCGTTACAAACGCTTCCAGGAACCACAACCGTTGCTGAGGATGGACGTCTTTTTGTCCGTGGTGGGGATGCAGGTGAAACGCAAATCTTTATAGATGGTATTCGAGTTTTTACACCCTATAGCCCTACAACCAATAACATTCCAACTCGCGGAAGATACAGCCCCTTTTTGTTTGATGGTATAACATTTTCTACTGGAGGTTATTCTGCAGAATACGGACAAGCTTTATCCTCAGTCTTACTATTGAATACCATAGACGAACCTGTACAGGAAAAGACAAATATTGCAATTATGAGCGTTGGTGGAGGGATAGGACACACCGAAAAATGGAATAATTCATCTTTGAGTCTGAATACATCTTATATAAATCTTGCTCCTTACATTGCCGTGCTTCCTGATAGAAATACTTGGGAAAAACCCTTTGAAACAGCTTCTGGAGAGGCCGTTTTTAGACAAGAAATTGGAGACGGATTACTAAAGGTTTATGGCGCATTCGACTCTTCAAATTTTGAGCTAACACAAGAAGATATTAATCATGCAGAAGGTCTGTATTTTAAGTTGATTAATAAGAATTTCTATACTAATGCTAGTTACTCTAAAAAACTTAATAAAGGATGGTCAATTTTTGGGGGTGGGAGTTATACATACGCAAATACAAAAGTAAACATAGACAAAGCAGATATAAAGGATGTTGAAAATTCGGCACATTTGAAATTAAAGCTCAACAAACGTTTTAGTAATTATTTTAAATTGAATTTTGGTGTGGAGCAGTTTCTTACCGATTTTGATGAAAAATATAATGCGTCTGATTTTTCAGCAAATATTGGGTTTAAAAATAATATGTCTGCCTTTTTTACCGAAGCAGATATCATCTTCTCTCGAAAACTTGCATTAAAATTAGGAGTTCGTGGGGAATATAGTGAATTGTTTCAGGACTTTACAATTTCACCTAGAGCATCCTTTGCTTTTAAAACAGGTAAGAATAGTCAGCTTTCTTTAGCTTATGGAGACTTCTTTCAACAACCAGATAATGAAATTTTAAAGTTTACTACAAACGTAGAAGCCCAACACACCCAACACTACATATTAAACTATCAATATGCTGCAAACAATAGAATATTTCGTGCTGAGGTTTATAGAAAGCAATATAACAAGCTAGTAACATACAACGAATCCATCCCCGATGTAAATAGTTTGTTTGATAATACAGGAAATGGCTATGCCCAAGGATTGGATGTTTTCTGGCGCGATAACGAAAGTATAAAGAATGTAGATTATTGGTTAAGCTATTCATATTTGGATACCGAAAGAAAATATAAAGATTACCCTATTAAGGCGACACCAAACTTTGCGAACAAACATAATCTTTCGGTTGTTGCTAAATATTGGATTGAAGACTGGAAAAGTCAGATAGGTTTTAGCTATCAATATGGCAGTGGTAGAACTTACACCGATTTAAATTCGCCTGGATTTCTTCAGAAAAAAGCTAGAGATTATAATAGCGTAAGTTTAAACTGGGCGTACTTATTATCGCAACAAAAGATACTTTATTTCTCCATAAATAATGCTTTCGCTTTTAAAAATGTGAATGGATATCAGTACTCACATACTCCTGACGCCAATGGGAATTTTGCAAGAAGAAAATTACTTCCAGCAGCAGATCAATTCTTTTTTGTTGGTTTCTTTTGGACTATTAGTGAAGACGGGAAAAATAATCAATTAGATAATCTATAGTAGTTAAATATACAATTCAGTCAATGTTATTAACATTTCGGTTGTTTCATTTTTAATTAATAGAAGTATTAAAGGAAATTTGAATAATAATAAAACTTTTAAACCAAAACTAAAATATCAATTATGCAAAACGTACTCACTTACTTAAGTATAGTCTTAACTGCTTTTATTATGCAGGTAGAGGCTCAAACAACTTCAGCAGAAGTTTCGGAACCAACCAAATACCAACAAGGAATGCAAAACGCATTCAAGCTTTGGCAGGAAGATAAGTCTTGGGAAGCAGCTAATGTTTTTGAAAGAATTGCGACAGTAGAGGTAGACAATTGGTTGCCTTCTTATTATGTAGCTCAAATAAATATTATAAATAGTTTTACAGAAAAAGACCCAGCGAAGTTGAAAGCACAACTAGATAAAGCACAGAATTTTATAAATGATGCTACAGCTATATCTAAAGGTAATCCTGAATTATTAGTGCTGCAAGCACAGTTGTATACCGCTTGGATAGTATTTGATGGTCAGCAATACGGAATGACTTATTCTCCAAAAGCTACAGCGCTTTACAACCAGGCTTTAGCTATGGCTCCAGAAAATCCAAGAATAATCTTGGCTAAAGCTGAGTGGGATATAGGAAGTGCAAAATATTTTAATCAAACAATAGATACTTACTGCAAAGACCTTCAGCGTGCGATAGATCTTTTTGCTACTTTTAAACCCGAAGGAGAGTTTTACCCATCCTATGGTGAAGAAAGAGCAAAGCAAATTGTTGCAGAAAGTTGTAAGTAAATATTATCATAATCCCAAGATTATTAATCAATTGATATTCTTGTGTGTAAATTTTAAATTAATCATTTAGTGCGTATTTTTAAAGACATAGGGAAAGCATTTTTTGTAGGGACGATTGTATTTATCATTCTTGTGATAATTCAACATATAAATGGACATTTTTTTAAGAATGGTCGTCAGCTGCTGATTGCTTTTTCGTACAACCAATTATATTCTGTAATTCTATATTTGGCTAATGCCTACTACTTTGGATTTTTACTCAAGACATTTCCCAATCAAGTCTTTAAAACTAAAAATCTTTTAAAAGGGCTTTTAGGAGGTGTTTTGGTTACATTAATAGCGCTTTTTGCTATTCGTATAATTACACAAGTAGTAATAGGAGGAAAAGATTTTTCATTATTTATATCTTCTGAAAAAATAAATTATTATTACCTCTCATTCATTATTTCTATAGTAATTACTGCAATATTTTATTCTTTTTATTACTATCGAAATAAACAGCAAACCATTGTAACCGAACAAAAACTAATTGCTGGAACAGCTTCAGCAAAGTTTGATGCCCTAAAAAATCAGTTAGATCCTCATTTTCTTTTTAATAGCCTAAATGTACTTACTAGTTTAATTGAAGAAAACCCTGAAGCAGCTACACGATTTACAACATCGCTATCAAAAGTATATCGCTATGTTTTAGAACAAAAGAATAAAGAGCTAGTTACCTTAGAAGAAGAATTAAAGTTTGCTGAACTCTACATGTCTCTATTAGCAGTAAGATTTGAGGATAGCCTCATTTTTAGTACACCACAACATTTAAAAAACTCGCAAGCGAAGGTAGTGCCATTATCGCTGCAATTACTTTTGGAGAATGCTGTAAAACACAATCAAGTTATGCCATCGAAAAAACTTCATATTACTATAACAGAAAGAGATGGGGTTTTAATAATAACCAATAACATTCAGCCTAAACAAGTTTTAAAACAAAGCACAGGTTTAGGGCTGCGAAACATTCGAGAAAGGTATGCGCTGCTTACTAAGCAACCCGTTACTATTAGTAAAAACCAAGAGGAGTTTAGTGTTGCAATACCAATATTAGCAGAAAACTTTGAAGTTATGAATTCATCAAAAGTATTTATTTCAGAAAAGAAATTTAAGCAAGCTAGAAAACGAGTGGAAAAGCTAAAGTGGTTTTATGTGCATTTGGCTATTTTTGTGTTTTTTATTCCAGTACTTATTTACTTAAATATAATTTCACACGCAGGATTTCCTTGGGCGTTATTTCCAATTTTTGGATGGGGATTTGGAGTAATAGGTCACGCATCAGAAACATTTAATTACAATCCATTTTTTAGCAAGTCCTGGGAAGAAAGAAAAATTCGTGAACTAATGAGTAAAGATGAATAAATTACAGTTTGTCGCTTAATAATGACACTTCGGTGTCTTTCTCTTTACAGCGAGGACTTTATTCGATACTTTTAAGAGAAGGTTTAAAATTACAGTTATGGAAATTGATAAAAAAGATTATAAATATATAAAGGCAAAACGACGTGTAGAAGAAATCAAAAAGTTTTACACTAATGTTGCGATGTACGTCATTTTTATTTGTGCTTTAGCGGGATTAAATTACTATGTAAACGAATTTAAAAATCCTTGGTTTTTATGGGCTGCTTTTGGATGGGGAATCGGAATTTTTTTCCAAGCTATTAAAGTATTTAAATGGGCACCATTTATGGGTAAAGATTGGGAGAACCGTAAGATTAAGCAGTATATGGAAGAAGAGAAAAGTCGAGAAAATAAAAGTGAATTTGAATCATATTAAAAATGGAGGTCAAGAAAAGTTTATCCTATTTACGGGCTAAGAAAAAAGTTGAAATTTTAAAAGGATTCTATAGCCACCTTTTAGTTTTTGTAATAGTTAATATTATAATTCTTCTCTTTTCTGCTAATGTATTTAACAGTAAACCCTTAGACCTTAAACACTGGAGTAATTACACAGTTGCTTTTTTCTGGGGTATAGGATTAGTGTCACATGCTATTTATGTTTTCTTTGAATTTAAATTTAATAATGTTTATTTAAAGCAATGGGAAGAAAAGAAAATTAAACAGTTTTTAGAAGAGGAATAGCAAGTTGGTTTGCAATAAGCATCAATGAAAATTTAAATAATAGATAAAACTAATTTTTAAAGTTGGCTAAGTACTTTTAGTTTGAAAATACGTAAATGAAAACGCTAGAATAACTCACACAATTTTTACTAAACAATATGAATGTAATAATTATAGAAGATGAAAAACCGTCAGCACGTTATCTTCAACGTATGTTAGCGAAACACGATGTTAATATAAGTCAAATGTTGCACAGTGTTGAAGAGGCAGTAGAGTGGTTTAAAATAAACGAGCATCCCGATTTAATATTTTTAGACATTCAATTAAGTGATGGACTTTCTTTTGAAATATTTGATGTTGTTGAGGTTAACAGTGCGATAATTTTTACCACAGCTTTTGATGAGTATGCTTTACAGGCTTTTAAGCTTAATAGTATAGATTATTTATTAAAACCTATAGATGAAGAAGAGTTACAAGCTGCCGTTAAAAAATACATGTTTTTAAAACCTTCAAACAAAAGTCTACAAATCAATTTTGAGGATATTAAAAAGCTTCTTGTAAATCCAGTTGAACGCGAGTATAAAAAACGATTTACAACAAAAATAGGGCAGCATATCAAAATGATTGGGGTAGATGAGATAGAGTGTTTTTATTCTGAAAACAAAGGCACTTATGCACACACGGTAGATGCGCGAGATTATCTTTTAGAAACAACTTTAGAACAGCTTGAGCAAGAACTTTCACCAGAATTATTTTTTAGGATTAGTCGGAAATATATCATCAATATTAACGCAATCAAGGATATAATATCTTATACAAACTCTAGACTTCAATTAAAATTAAATAATTATAAAGAACAGGAAGTTGTTGTGGCCCGTGAGCGGGTGAAAGACTTTAAACTTTGGTTGGAGTAAATATAAAAAGTTATTTGATTCTATTTTCCTGAAAAGAAGACGGCAATAGCTTCGGAATAAACTTAACTAATAACGGTAGTAGCAAGCTTCCTCCCGGTAATAGAAAAATAGTGAGTGAAGGTATAGACTTACAAATGTCTAACAACTGCTCTTTCACTTTATACTTTTCTTCTGCCGTTAGATCACGAATTGTAGAGTTTCCAAGTAAAACAACCAATTCACCGCTTTCTTCAAGTTCTCGAGCAAGTCTATCTTTATTTCTAAGAATTAATAATTTAACGGTTGCAGAGGATTGCTTATAGAATTGCTTTACAGGGTGTGAGTATTCGAAAAGTAGAATTTTTTCCGTGTATTTTTCAGCAAAATTTTTAAGAGCTAAAAGACTTACTTCTAAATCCTTTTCAGAGAAGTTCAAGGTGACTAATAATTGTTGTAAAAACTGATGTTCAGAAATGTCCATAGTAAGATCTTCCCAAACAGTAAGGCTACACAAGTCTAATACAAACTGTTTTTCTAAGGAGTTTTTATCGCTGTTGAGGTAGTTTAAACTCTCTAGAAAAGTAGCCGCGCCACCTTCACTATAATCTATTATATAATCTGATGATGATTCAAAAAACTCTACTAATAACTTATCGTATTTTGTTTTTTCTTTTTTAGAAACTAAGGTGTAAAAACAAGCAGTTAAGGTAGTTGATTCTAATTCACGGTAATAAGATTTCACTGAACTAGGATCTTTTTGCCATTGTTTAAATGCAAGAACATCAAGGTAGAGTAGGGCGTGGGTGAGTAAAGAAATTGTATTCTTCTTTAAAATAGTGTTAACCGACTGTAATCGCGCTGTTAGTATATGTTCTAAAGTATTTGACGGACTTTGTGCCATAGAAAACATTTGAAAAAATCCTGTTTTCCCTTTTTCTAAGTGTTTATAAAACGTTAGAATACTTTTTATGGCATCGTCGTAATTGCCGTTTTCATTGTTTTGAAAATATTGAAAAAGTAAAGTATGAAAGAGATTAATTTTAGTAAGCTCTTCTTTAGTGTATTTTAAATGTCCAAGAGATTTTTTCGGAATAACAGAAACAGTAACACCATAAATAAATCCTGTTTGCCTTAAAGCTTCATAGAATTGATGGTTGTTCTTAAAAGCATCAACAAGCTCCTCCTTTTCAAATAAATTTAAGAATTTTAGTATCCAATCGGGTGCTGAGGGGTTCATCGAGTTAATTATAGATATTTTTGACTTTTCAAGCCTTGATTTTTTCTTGTTTCCCAAAAAAATATCGCATTTTTGAAAATCAAGATTGTACATTTAGACCTAAGTTAAAATGAACAAGTAAAATTAATTAATAAAAACTTACTAAAAAGATGAAAAAATCAAAACTTTTTGCGGTAATAGGTGGCCTTGGAATGGTTGCATTATCTGCATTTTTGATGTCGGCAGATCATATGGATGCTCCATCGGTTAAAGGATCCTCTGCAGATATAGCAGATTTTTACGCCTTTCAAGGTGAAAACAATAATAACTTTGTTTTTGTTGCTAATATCCAAGGGTTATTGCCAGCAGGACAGGCTACCGAGCAAGCTGTTTTTGACGAATCAGTGTTAATAGAATTTAATATAGACAAAGACAACGACCTTAAAGAAGATCTAGTTATCCAAGCTATCAAACGTGGAGATTCTATGCATTTCTTTGGTCCAGCAGTTCCCGAGTATACAGGGGATGAAGGATTAAGAAGTACCATTTTAACCTCAAGCCCAAGAAGAAGTGTGAAAATTTCTACTGTGGATGATATTCAAGTTGCTGAAATAGATGGCATAAAACTATTTGCTGGACCACGTGAAGATCCTTTCTTTTTTGATTTAAACAAGTACAACAGTATACTAGCTGGTGATGCAACAGAATTCAGTTCTCAAGGGACAGATTATTACGCAGGAAAAAATGTTTTAAGTGTAGTCATTGAGCTTCCAAAATCAATGCTTCCAGGTGGTACAGTAGGAGTAAATCAATTTTCACCTGATACTCCAATTTATAATGTTTGGGTAGAGTCTAAAAGAAAGATTTAAAACGTGTTAATCAAAAAAACAATAAGCATGAAAACTTTAAAATACATAACGTTCTTTGCTGCATTAGGTTCCTTATTATTATTCACCCAGTGTAAAGACGACGACGATAATATCATTATTAATGCTACATGTTCAGATGGTATTCTGAATGGGGATGAAACCGGAATAGACTGCGGGGGAAGCAATTGTGAACCCTGTGATGAGAGTGGTTTAGACTTTAGTGGTATTTACATTCAAGAAGACCAAATGGGAAGACCGTCTATAAATACAATGTTTGGAGCATTAGGCTATAGAGATACTTACAATGTAACAGTGCCTTCAAAAATGCAAGTAGAATTTCAAAGTATGATTGAAAGTAAATTGTTGTTACTAAACCCAAATTATACAACAAACGTATGGGGATTAGATGCGGCTGCATTTTCTACTTTGTTGTCAAACGATGTGTTATGGTTAGCTGAAACAGGAGAAACAACTTATTCAAACGGAGTTGATTTATTAACAGGAAGAGCCTTAGGTGAAGATGTGATGGACACAACACTTCAATTAATTTATGGAGGTGCCGATGGCACTGAGAACCCTGGATTAACTGATGATGGTGTTCCCTCCAATGATGCTGAATTCTCTAACAGTTTTCCATATTTGGCTTCACCATTTTAATTGAGCAATTTTATAACGAAAAAAAGAGAACTACTTGAGTTCTCTTTTTTTTGTTATAGAATAGAAACATTATTACCTAGCTATTGTTCCTAATGTGTACAATTGCGAAAGATTAGGAGTTTCACTACCGCCTTCTTCTTCTAAAGTTATACCAATAGCTTCAGATAAAGAAAAATCTGAAAATTTATATATTTCATCAGCAACGCTGTTTTGAAGGTTGATTAAACCAATGCTTGTTGCGGAAAAGGGATCCATTTTGAGTGTCCAAACTTGATAAGCCTTCCCATTAGGAGGTGTAGGTAGGTTTTTAATATCTACATAAGCATTTCCTTCTCTTTGGTTTAAATATACCTTAGCAAAAGCGGTAGGCGCTACAGCTTGATTCCCTGCTAATGTATAAACTTGAATTTCTTTAGCTCTCAAAATTTCAAGAACCTTATTACTTTTTTTTAATTTTATTTCTGTTTCAGAATTTTTGGTATTTAAAACTGTATTCTGAACAGTAGCAGTTTGTAAAGCTTTATTTAAATCGTTATTTTGTTTAAGCATCCACAAAATTCCTCCCATAAAAAATATAGCAGCAGCCCATCCTAAAATAGCCGGTAGATTGCGTGATTTTGATTTTTTGACATCAGAAGCTGTATTCTCTTTCATTTAGATGATAAATTAATTTCTGTAAAAGTACTCATATTGTCGAAACATAATTAAGTATAAAAACTCTAGTTTAAAAATGTTAAATAAATAGGGATACTAATGTAAAGGTTGTGATAGAACTATTTTTTAATAGCTTTACAAGCACAAATAGTACAATTTATACATATTAATTAAAATCAACCCCCAAAAAAACATGAAAAAAGTTACAAGAAATTTATTTCTGGCAGCCATCTGTTTGTTTTCAGGCAGTATGATTGCTCAGGATTTTTCAAAGACTATTTCCGACCAACTGAATCAATTTGTAGAGGAAGGAGAATTACTACCTGAAGATCTTCAATGGCAAGTTACAGACGAATCTAAAAGTCGTACAAGTGGAATTCAGCACGTTTATTTCAGACAGTTATTAAACGATATCGAGATTTATGGTACCGATTCTGGAATTCATACATTACCAAATGGTACTGTTGTTTCACAAGACAGTAAGTTTATTAAAAGTACTTCCGAAAAATTATTTGGAAATACACAACCAGGACTAACAGCTTCACAAGCTGTACAAGCTGCAGCAATGCAATTAGGTTTAACGCTTAATGAGTCGTTAACCGTACTAGATAAAGCTAAAGGTGCTTCTAAAGAAACCCTATTAAGTGATGGAGGTATCTCTTTAAGTCCTATCCCTGCAAAACTTGTGTATGCTATTACCGACGACAATCAATTGATATTATCTTGGGATATTTCAATTCAAGAGAAAAGCCAACAAAACTGGTGGAGTTTAAGAGTCGATGCTACAACTGGTAAAGTTTTAGATAAGGCAGATTGGATGGTTAGTTGTAATTTTGATCACGATCATAGTAATGACGTGAAAGAAGTAAACTTTAACACCAATTTATTTGACGTGCCTAACTATGCAGAATTAGTAGCGAAAAATACTAATACTAACTGTACAGAATGTTATGAGGCATTCGCATTACCTATTGAGAGCCCATATTTTGGAAATAGAACGATAGAGGTTCAACCGGCACATCCTGATGCTTCTCCTTTCGGATGGCACGATACTGATGGTGTTCCTGGAGCAGAATACACTGTTACCCGTGGTAACAATGCAAATGCTTACGAAGATGGTAATAATCCAGGATATCAACCAAACGGTGGACCAGATTTAGATTTTACAGGTTATCCGTTTAGTCAAACATATTCAAGTGCTAATCAATATGAAGATGCAGCAATTACTAACTTGTTTTATTTAAACAACATCATTCACGACGTAATGTATATGTACGGTTTTGATGAAGAAAGTGGAAATTTCCAAGAAAATAACTATGGTAATGGTGGTATTGGTGGCGACTCAGTAAATGCTGAAGCACAAGACGGTTCAGGTACTTGTAATGCAAACTTCGGAACTCCACCAGACGGAGGTAACCCAACAATGCAAATGTACATTTGTGGTGATAAAGATGGCGATTACGATTCCTTAGTCGTAATACACGAATACGGACACGGTATTTCTAATAGATTAACTGGTGGTCCATCTGCTGCAGGATGTTTGCAGAATTCAGAACAAATGGGAGAAGGTTGGAGTGACTTTTTTGGAGCTTTACTAACAATTTCTCCAGGTGATGTAAGTACAGACCCTAGAGCTGTAGGAACATACTTATTTGGTCAAGGACCAAACGGTGGAGGTATTAGAGATTATCCATATAGTACCGATATGAGTGTGAATCCTCAAACTTATGATTTTATTAAAACAGCTGCTGTACCACACGGAGTAGGTTCGGTATGGGCACAAATGCTATGGGAAGTTACTTGGGCATTAATCGATGAACATGGTTACGATCCGAATCCATACAATTTTACTGGCGATGTAAATCAAGATGCAGGAAATATTATGGCAATGGCTATTGTAACAGAAGGATTAAAGTTACAACCTTGTAGTCCAGGATTTGTTGACGGTCGTGACGCTATTATTGCAGCGGATCAAGCTATTTATGGCGGTGCAAATGAATGCTTGTTATGGGAAGCTTTCGCAAAAAGAGGTTTAGGTTATAGTGCAGACCAAGGATCTTCAGGAAGTAGAAGTGATGGAACTCAAGCTTTTGATACACCTCCTTCAAGTGCTTCATTAAGTGTTTTAGAAGAAGTATGTGTTTCCTCAAGTGTGATGACTGATTTAACTGGTGGCGCTCCAAGAGGTGGAGTTTATAGCGGACCAGGTGTAACAGATAACGGCGATGGTTCAACATTTAGCTTCGATCCTATTGCTGCTGGAGTTGGAGTTCATACAGTTACTTATACTGTTCAAGCTGGTAATTGTACAGTTGCATCTTCTGATACTGATACTATTGAAGTTCTTTCAGTTCCTGATGGACCAACTACTGTTGGAGCAACCGACGTTTGTATAGGTGAAGAGATTACTGTAACTGCAACTCCTAACGATTCATCAAACATCATTAGATGGTTTGACGCTCCAATTGGAGGAAACTTTTTACACGAAGGAACAACTTATACATTCACACCAACAGACGATAGTAATGTTTATGCACAAGAAAGTGAACCAGGATTTTTATCTAAATTGGTCATTTCTGAAATAAGCGTTGAGACTCCAGATAGATTTGAAATTCAAAACATAGGAGTGGCTACAGATTATGTAGGATACAAAGTTGCAATTAGTGATCAGCCATACACCAATATTAACTCAGTTAATTCAATTGTAAGGCCATTATTTCACATGGAAGAAAATTCTGTTAGACTTTTTAGCGATGAAAGTGGACCTAATTATTGGGGAAATAATATTTGGTGGGGTAATTCTGGCACTGGGTGGATTATAATTATTGATCCCGACGGAAATGTTGTTGACTCCGTTTTTTGGGGCTTTAGTGCCTCTCAAATTTCAAATCTTAATTTAACAATTGCTGGTTTTAACATTACTGCTTCCGATTTAGATTGGAATGGCGCTGGTGCTGGCTTTATTAATGATTGTGGTTCTGATTCGTTTAGAAGACATGGAGACACAGATTCAGCTGCTGATTGGTCTGGAATATGCGAGCCTTCCGATTTTGGAGTTCCTAACTCTGATATTAATATTGGCCCAACAGGATGCCCAGCATTAAGAACCTTAACTGAGATTACTGCAGAAACTGTAGCTCCAGTAATTACTTGCCCTGACGATGTGGTAGTAGAGGTACACCCAGGTACTCAGTTTACATTACCTGATTATACAGCCGACGCAGTGGTAACAGATAACTGTACTCTAACTCCTACAATAACACAAAATCCTGCTGTAGGAACAATGGTAGATGCAGGGATTACAATTATTACATTAACGTCTATAGATGCTTCTGGAAATGAAAGCACTTGTACTTTTACTGTTACAGTAGAAGATACTTTAGGGGTAGATGATAATGAGTTTTTTAATAATATAGCGCTTTATCCAAACCCTACCTCTGGTTCTATTACTTTGACCAATAAAACATCTGAGCAACTTGTTAATGCTGTGATAACTGATGTTAAAGGAAGTGTGGTTAAAAACATTGATTTAAGTAAATCTGGGGTAGAAACTTCTATTTCAATGGAGAATCTAGCTGCAGGAATGTACTTTATGAAAATTAACACCCAAAGCACAAGTATTGTTAAACGAATAGTGAAGCAATAAAAATTTGTAAATTCAATAATTAAGAACCCGCGTCAAACTTGTTTGGCGCGGGTTTTTTTCAATAACTTTGTCGCCCAAATAAACTTATAGAATGAGTAAAATTCTTTTCCTAGCTGGTAGTAATAGCAGTACATCTATAAACCATAAACTTGTAAGCTTTGCTGCAACTCACATCCCAAATCACAGTACTGAAATTATTAAACTAACAGATTATGATCTGCCAATGTTTGACGTAGACCTTGAACGTGAAAAAGGATATTCTGTTAATTTAAAAATGCTCAACAACAAAATACAGGAGTCTGACGCCCTTGTAATATCAGTAAATGAACATAACGGAAATATTTCGGCTTATTTTAAAAATACGTTAGATTGGTTATCCCGTTTAGATAGAAAGTTTCTAGAAGGAAAAAAAGTGTTGTTAATGAGTACCTCTAATGGCAAACGCGGAGCAGCTTCAGCTTTGGAGTACACAAAAAATATACTTCCTCGCTTTGGTGCAAATGTGGTTGAGAGCTTTAGTTTTCCATCATATTCCGAAAATTTTTCAGAACAAGAAAATACCATTACCAATGAAATTTTACTGTTGGGTTTTATAGACGTTATTCAAAACTTTGTACATCAAATTGAAATTTAATGCGGACTGTTAAGAAATTTTCTTTTTCTTTAACCGATGCATCTAAACAACGCTTCCTTCAATGGGCGCAGCAATATGATGAGGTTGTATGGTTAGACTCAAACAGCTATAAACAAGCTCATGAAAGCTATCAAGCTATACTTGCAGTTGACGCGTTTACGGCGATAAAAACCGATGCTTATAATGCATTTGATAAATTAAAAGAGTATCAAACCACAACTCTCGATTGGATTTTTGGTTATCTTTCTTACGACCTTAAAAATGATGTAGAACCGCTTCAATCCAATAACTTTGACGGTTTACATTTTCCTGACATATATTTTTTTCAACCTAAAAAGCTTTTTCTTTTTACTGAAGAGAATGTTGAGGTTCATTATTTAAATATGGTCGATGATGAATTAGAATCTGATTGGAAGGAAATTTCAGAACTTCTACCCTCATCCAATTACACTAACCCTCATAAGACTTTGGATATAAAAGCTCGTACAGCTAAAACCAGTTATATCGAAAAGGTAGGTAAGTTTTTAGAGCATATAAAAAGAGGAGATATTTATGAGGCAAACCTATGTCAAGAGTTTTATTCTGAAAATACAGAAATAGACCCCTTAAATACTTTTATTGAACTCAATAAAATTTCAAAACCACCATTTTCCGTTTTTTTGAAACTGAATGAAGTATATGCACTTTCAGCTTCTCCAGAAAGATATATTAAAAGAAATGGAAATACTATTGTCTCACAACCTATTAAAGGAACTGCCAAGCGTCTAGAAAATGAAGTTGATGATCTGAATATGAAAAAACAACTTCAAAATGATCCTAAAGAACGCAGTGAAAATATTATGATTACAGACCTTGTGCGTAATGATTTATCACGAATAGCCCAGAAGGGCAGTGTGAAGGTTGAAGAGTTATGCGCTATTTATACATTTGAACAAGTGCATCAAATGATTTCTACAATTTCCTGTCAAGTGAGTTCGGAAACTGCCAGTGTAGATATTTTAAAAAATACATTCCCAATGGGGAGTATGACAGGCGCTCCAAAAATTTCTGCAATGCAAATTATTGAAAGTACAGAAGATGCTAAACGAGGTTTATATAGTGGCGCTATAGGCTATTTTACACCATCTGGCGATTTCGATTTTAACGTAGTTATTAGAAGTATTTTGTATAATTCTATTAAAAAGTATGTTAGCTTTTCTGTAGGAAGTGCGATTACAATAAATTCTATCCCAGATAGTGAATATGAAGAGTGTCTGCTTAAAGCAAAAGCAATGCGCTTAGTTCTTAACCCTCGCTTATAATTTTAGCTTATTAGTTTTTTAACTGATAAATCTTATTTATTAGCTTTTTAGCTTATAAAATATGTTTATTAGTATTTTAGCTAATAAAATTATATATTTGAATAAATTTATAATGAATGAAGTATTCGGTTATATCTGGCGACATCATATCTTCTACTAGTTTAACAGGGGAAGACCGTAAACTTGTAGCGGAAAAATTAGAGAATCTTCTAAAAGATTTAAAGAAAGAATTTAATGTATATGGTCGAATTATTAAAGGCGACTATATAGAATGTGTAGTACCAAATGCATCGGAAGGATTACGAGTAGCTTTAGCAATAAAGAGTTTTGTAAAAGCAATTCCAATTGAAGTTAAAACCTATAAAACATCCGACAGTAGAGTAAAACAATTTAAGATACACGGAATTCGTCTTGCTATAGGTTATGGTGAATTGAGTAGATATAGTCCCAAAGATGGAATTATAGATGGTGATGCTATTTACTTATCAGGACGCGAAATAAGTGGAGAAACTACTTATAATAAAGAGCGAATCGTTATAAAAAACACCTTGTTTTTTGCTTCTAAAGACGAGTCTTTAAATAAAAATTTCCAACCTTTACTAGCACTTTTAGATGTATTAATAGGTAAAGCCACATCTAGACAATGTGAAGTTTTATATTTAAAGCTGATGAATAATCAGGAAGATGAAATTGCAAAACGTTTAGGTATTGGCCAATCTGCAGTAAATCAACACTCCACCAGTGTAGGTTGGAATGCAATTGAAGAAGCTGTAAATTACTATAAAATGATAGTTACAAACTAAAAAAATTATGGGAATAAAGGAATTATTACTCCTCCAATTTATAGCGCATTTGTGTTTGGATTACTTTTTTCAGACTAATAAATTAGCTAAACAAAAAAATACAATAGGGTTTAAAAGTCCGTTTTTGTATTGGCATGCTTTAGTGTGCTTTGTATTATCATGGTTATTTTCATTGCAAGTTGAGTTTGTTTGGGCTGCAGCAATAATTACTGTTACTCATTTTTTAATCGATGGTTTTAAACGTTATCTTAATAATAGTAAATACTTAGGTAGGTACGCTTTTTTCGTAGACCAGGCTTTGCACTTAATAATCTTAACTGTAGTAGTTCTTTTGTTTGATAAATGGCATGGGATAGATCCCTTTGTAATTAACTTTATAGATTCTAAATATCTCTTAATAATAGCAGGATACTTGGTGTGTTTAAAACCTGCGAATATTTTTATTAGAGAAGTGTTTAGAGCAACAGACATACAGGTCTCCAGCGACAATGAAATGCCTAATGCTGGAAAAGTAATTGGGGTTTTAGAAAGAATTCTAACGCTTACACTTATCATCGTTTCACAATATTCGGCAGTAGGTTTTTTGATTGCTGCAAAATCAATTCTACGTTATAGAAATGATGAAACGCTTAAGACAGAATACGTCCTTATAGGTACTATGTTAAGCTTTGGAATAGCAGTAATAGCAGGTATAATTATTAATTTATTTTTATTTATTTAAGTGCTAACTAACTTCAAAAAACATATAGAGGAAAACTTTTCATTCTTAAAAGGGAAAAAAAATCTTATTGCTTGTAGTGGGGGTGTAGATAGTGTGGTTCTAACGCACCTGATTAAAAACATGAATCTCGAAATCGCTCTTGCGCACTGTAATTTTTCTCTCAGAGAAGAAGAAAGTGATGGCGATGAGCAATTTGTAGTAGCATTGGCTGAAAAATTTGATATACCAATTTTTACTGAAACATTTGACACCCATAAGTATGCGGATGAACAAAAGGTTTCAACGCAAATGGCAGCCAGAACATTGCGATATAATTGGTTTGAAGAGATTTTATCCAATTTTAATTATGATTATTTACTAACAGCTCACCATTTAGATGACGATTTAGAAACTTTTTTTATAAACCTTTCTAGAGGTACAGGTCTAAACGGACTAACTGGAATTCCAAGAAAGAATCAGAAAGTAGTAAGGCCATTATTGAATTTTTCGAGAGAAGAAATAGTTAATTATGCTCAAGTAAACAAGCTAAAATGGCGAGAAGATAGTACCAATCAAAAAACTGATTATCTTAGAAATAAATTGAGGCTCGAAGTTATTCCTCGATTTAAAGAAAGTAATGAAAACCTCCTTAAAAACTTTAAAAAAACGCAAAACAACCTAATCGCATCTCAAAACTTGATAGACGATTATATGTCATTGGTGTACAAACTTGTTATTTCCGAAAGATCTGATTCATACCATTTAAATATCCAAAAACTACAAGAGTTGCCTCATACTGAAGATATATTATATGAACTGCTGAAGGGTTTTGGTTTTACCGAATGGAACGATGTTTCCAACTTGTTAGATGCTCAAACAGGGAAACAAGTTTTATCTAAAACTCATAGACTTTTAAAAAATCGCGATGAATTGATTCTTACTGAAGTTGTTATCAATCCCTTAGATGAGGAATACTTAGTTGCTAAGAAGGGAATAAGCACACCAATTAAATTAGAAATTGAGGAGTCTATAGCTATTGGTGAAACAGAAAAGAATACTATTTATTTGGATGCCGAAAAATTGAACTTTCCATTAAAATTAAGAAAATGGAGGAAAGGAGATAGTTTCAAGCCTTTTGGAATGAGTGGCTCTAAGAAATTGAGTAAATTTTTTAAAGATGAAAAGCTTTCGGTAACCGAAAAGGAGAAAATTTGGGTTCTTGTAGATAATAATAAAGTTGTTTGGGTTGTAGGAAATAGAATGGATGACACCTATAAAGTAACTGAAAAAACAGAGAAAATTATCAAGATAAACTACGTTAGCTAAGTGCCTAAAAAGCGAAAATCTCGACTTGTGGTCGAGATTTTCTAACAAACCTAACTTTAGTAAACTTTATTTGCACTTTGAATATTTTCTATCCCCACAAAAAATATAAACAATGTGCATTATCCACTAATTCTATGATTCAAATATACAGCACGTTATTGTAATTTTATATACGTACTAACACGTATTTTTGTTTCTGACTCTAATCATTACATATTGTAAACATAAATTGTAACTTTCCAATTATGAAAAATTCGATGAAAATAGGGGTGTTAACAAGTGGTGGAGATTCTCCAGGGATGAATGCTGCAATTAGAGCAGTTGTCCGTGCTTGCGAATATCAAGGTATTAAATGTGTAGGTATTTACCGTGGATTTCAAGGGTTGATAGAAGCAGATTTTAAGGAGCTAAATGCAAGATCGGTTAAAAATATTATTAATCGTGGTGGAACTTTTTTAAAATCTGCGCGATGTGATGAGTTTAAAAATTCTGAAGGAAGAAAGAAAGCCTATGATAATCTTATAACTGAAAATATTAATGCGCTAGTAGTAATTGGAGGTGATGGAACATTTAAAGGTGCTACAGCATTTCAAAAAGAATTTAACTTTCCAATTGTCGGTATTCCTGGAACTATAGATAACGATATTAACGGAACAGATTATACAATTGGTTACGATACAGCTCTAAATACAGTTGTAGAGGCAATTGATAAAATTCGAGATACTGCTAATTCTCATAATCGACTATTTTTAGTGGAAGTTATGGGGCGTGATGCAGGAGATATAGCTCTTAATGCTGGAATTGGGGCTGGTGCTGAAGAAATATTGATTCCTGAACAAGATATGGGATTAGAACGTTTATTAGAATCGTTAGATAGAAGTAAAAAATCTGGTAAAACATCTAGTATTGTTGTAGTTTCTGAAGGGGATCAAATAGGAAAGAATATTTTCGAATTAGCAGAAAATATCGAGAAAAACTTGAAGGATTACGAAGTAAGAGTTTCTGTCTTAGGACACATTCAACGTGGTGGAGCGCCAAGTTGTTACGATCGTGTTTTGGCAAGTAGATTAGGAGTGGGAGCTGTAGATGCACTTTTGAAAGGTGAATCTAATGTAATGGTAGGGATTGTTCATAATGAAGTAAAATTAATTCCTTTTGCTGATGCAATTACATCTAGTAATCAATTTGACGTAAGTCTTGTACGTGTAGCAGATATTATCTCTATATAAGTGTTACTTTCTTATATTCTATTTTTTAAAACTAATCAAAATCGCTAAATTAATCTTATATTAAATAAAAAACTATGATAAAAACAGGAATAAATGGATTAGGCCGTATAGGTCGTTTGGTTTTAAGAGCAGCATCAAAAAGAAATGATATTGAGGTAGTTGCTGTTAACGATTTATTAGATATAGAGCATTTGGCTTATTTATTAAAATACGATTCAGTACATGGTAAATTTCCGGGAACTATAACTGTAGATAACAATAACCTAGTTATAGATGGAAAAAAGATTAGAGTTACTGCTGAAAAGAATCCTGAAAACTTAAAATGGAATGAAGTAGGAGCCGAAATTATTATGGATTGTACTGGGATTTTTAAAGAAGTAGATTCTGCCTCTGCTCATATTAAAGCTGGAGCTAAAAAAGTGGTTATTTCTGCACCTTCCAAAACCGCACCTATGTTTGTGATGGGCGTGAACCACAAAAGTGTAAAGGCTACAGATACAATTATTTCAAATGCGTCTTGTACAACAAATTGCTTGGCACCATTAGCCAAAATCATCAATGACGAATACGGGATTGAAGAAGCTCTAATGACTACGGTACACGCAGTGACTACCTCACAATCAACGGTAGATAGTGCTTCAAAGAAAAACTATCGTATTGGAAGAAATGCATTAAACAATATTATACCAACAACAACGGGTGCTGCAATTGCTGTTACTAAAGTAATTCCAGAACTTGAAGGGAAATTAACAGGGATGGCTTTTCGTGTTCCAACTACCGATGTTTCCGTGGTAGATTTAACTCTTCGCACCAAAAAATCTACAAACTACGAAGCCATAAAACAACTTTTCAAAAACGCTTCAGAGAATGAATACAAAGGACTTGTAAATTACACCGAAGACGAAGTGGTATCTCAGGATTTTGTTTCAGACTCATATATTTGCACTTTTGATGCGAACGCTGGGATTGCCCTAAACGACAATTTTTTCAAATTAGTTGCTTGGTACGATAATGAATACGGTTATTCGTCAAAATTAGTAGATTTGACAGTTCATATTGCAACGTTATAAACTATGACCCTCATAACTGACGGTGGCTCGACAAAATGCGATTGGGTTCTGCTAGATAATTCAGGAAATGTACTTTTTAAAACTACAACCTTAGGTTTAAATCCAACGGTTGTGCATAAAGAAGAACTTCTGTACCGAATTTCCTCTAACGAAAATTTGAAAAATGAGTTTTCACAAGTGGAAAAACTTGATTTTTATGGGGCAGGTTGTGGTACAATGACTCCTAGAAACATTTTAAAGGATGTTTTAGAAGAACTTTTTGTTAATGCCACTGTAAGTGTTTCAGAAGATTTAACTGCTGCGGTTTATTCTGCTACTTCTGAACCTGGAATTGTATGTATTCTAGGTACTGGCAGTAATAGCTGTTACTTCGATGGAAAAACAATCCACTCAAATATTCCTGCTTTAGGCTTTATTTTAATGGATGAAGCTAGTGGTAATTATTTTGGAAAAAGACTGGTTAGAGACTACTATTACAATAGAATGCCTGTCGAAATTGCATCAGAATTTGAAAATAATTTCAATTTGAATGCGGACGACATCAAGATGAATTTATATAAAAAAGCAAATCCGAACTCATATTTGGCTTCATTTGCTCAATTTATATTTAATTCTTCTTCTCAAAACAATAATATAGAGGAAAATGATTTGGGTAAGGACAAAAAAAACTCATATTTTTACGCACTTATAAAAGAAGGAATTTCAAATTTTATAGAATGTCGTATTCTAAGTTTTGAAAATGCAAGAGAAGTGCCAATACATTTTGTTGGTTCAATTGCACATTTTTCAAAAGCTATAATTAAAGAATGTTTTGACGAATACAATCTTGAATTGGGAAATATCGTACAACGACCAATTGATGGATTAGTAGTGTATTATAAAAATAAAATTAAGTAGAAACACCAATCACCTATAAAATGCCCTTACCTGCAATAAATCCTACAAAAACAAAGGCTTGGAAAGCCCTTGAAACTCATTTTCAAGAAATAAAAGATAAGCAAATGCAGGATGTTTTTTGTAAAGAAACAGCTCGTGCAGAACGTTTTAAAATAGAATGGGAGGACTTTTACGTAGACTACTCTAAAAATAGGGTTACAGACAAAACAATTTCACTCTTACTTAACCTAGCAGCAGAGGTAGATTTAAAAAAAACTATAATCCAACAATTTTCCGGTGAACCTATAAACCAAACAGAAGATAGAGCGGTTCTCCACACAGCTCTTAGAGATTTAAATAATCTAAAACCTGAAGTGGCTAGTACACTTCAAAAAATGAAAGAATTTTCGGAAGAGATAATAAGTGGAAACCATAAAGGATTTTCAGGAAAACCGATTACAGATGTTGTAAATATTGGAATTGGTGGCAGTCATTTGGGTCCGGAAATGGTCACTGATGCACTTAAACAATATAGAAATCACTTAAATATTCACTTTATTGCGAATATTGATGGGGATGATGTAGAGGAAACATTAAAAAAAATAAATCCTGAAACTACGTTATTTATAGTTGTTTCTAAAAGTTTTACAACTCAAGAAACTATTGTAAACGCTACAGTTGTACGAGATTGGTTTTTAAAAAGTGCAGTTGAAGAAAATATTCAAAGTCACTTTGTTGCGGTTTCTGCTAATATAAAGGAAGCACTAGATTTCGGAATTTCAGAAGCAAATATTTTTCCATTGTGGGATTGGGTAGGAGGTCGTTTTTCCTTATGGAGTTCTGTAGGACTATCTATTTGTTGCGCTGTAGGTTTTCATAATTTCGAAGCTATATTAAAGGGGGCTTCAGAAATGGATGACCATTTTAAAAATGAAGAATTCGACAAAAATATTCCTGTAGTACTTGCCTTATTGTCAATATGGTACAATAATTTTTTTAAAGTAGAAAGTGAGGCAGTGGTAGCGTACTCTCAATACTTAAACAAACTTGTTCCTTACCTTCAACAGGCTATAATGGAAAGCAATGGGAAGAATATTGATAGAAATGGGCGCAAGATTAATTACCAAACTGGAACGATAGTTTGGGGGAATGTAGGTAGTAATTCGCAACACGCATACTTCCAACTTTTACACCAAGGTACAAAACTCATTCCAACCGATTTTATTGGATTTTCAAAGCCTTTACTTGGTAATATTAAAAATCACAATATTTTAATGGCGAATTACCTTGCTCAAACTGAAGCATTGTGGGAGGGTACATATAATAAGGAGGTTGAAAACTCTTTTAAATCATTCGAGGGAAATAAACCTACAAATTCAATTTTAATCAAAAAGCTTACTCCAAACAGTCTAGGAAAACTTATTGCGATGTATGAGCACAAGCTTTTTGTTCAGGGGATTATTTGGAATATCTTCAGTTACGATCAGTGGGGCGTTGAATTAGGCAAAACTGTTGCCAAGGGAACTCTAAGTTATATCGAGAATAAAAATGTTTCTAAAGTTAAAAATCCATCCACTCAAAATTTGATTAAAAAATTATTAGACTCTTAATTTAAAATAATCCAAGAGATTCTATTTTCAAAATTACGTACTTTTTATGGTTGTAAGTTTTTAATTGTGAGGGTTTTAAAGATTTTTATTATCTTACTTAAAAATCTATTCTAAAACCTTAAGCATATGCTCACAAAAGTTTATGGAAGTGCCGTTTTTGGTGTAGAAGCTACTACAATAACTGTTGAAGTTAATGTAGATAAAGGTGTTGGTTACCATTTAGTTGGACTACCAGACAACGCTATTCGCGAAAGTAATTATAGAATTGCAGCAGCGCTTCAAAATAATGGATATAAAATTCCTGGAAAGAAGTTAATTCTCAATATGTCGCCAGCAGATTTAAGAAAAGAAGGTTCGGCTTACGACCTAACTTTGGCCATGGGAATACTTATTGCTACAGAACAGATACAAGAGAGAAACCCACTTTCAGATTTTATAATTATGGGGGAGTTGTCCTTGGATGGCAATTTACAACCAATTCGAGGAGCACTACCTATAGCTATTAAAGCAAAAGAAGAAGGTTTCAAAGGGATTATTTTACCAAATCAAAACGCCAAAGAAGCAGCAATTGTTGAAGGGTTAAATGTATATGGAATTGATAATATTAAAGAGGTAATTGATTATTTCAATGAAGATATCCCATTAGAAAAAACTATAGTTGATATGGAAGCTGAATTCTATAATCATCTTGAACACCCAGAATACGACTTTGCCGATGTCAAGGGTCAAGAATCTATTAAAAGATGTATGGAAATTGCTGCTGCTGGAGGGCACAACATAATACTAATAGGCCCACCAGGTTCTGGAAAAACTATGTTAGCCAAACGGTTGCCAAGTGTATTACCTCCTATGACCCTTCAAGAAAGTCTCGAAACCACTAAAATACACAGTGTAGCTGGGCGAACTATGGAAAAAGGCGGGATTATGACTTCTAGACCTTTTCGCAGTCCTCATCATACTATTTCAGATGTAGCCCTTGTAGGAGGTGGGCAATATCCACAGCCTGGAGAAATAAGTCTTGCACATAACGGTGTTCTGTTTTTAGATGAACTTCCTGAGTTTAAACGTGGGGTTCTCGAAGTAATGCGGCAACCTTTAGAAGATCGTGAAGTAACCATTTCACGTGCAAAATTTACAGTTACCTATCCTTCAAGCTTTATGTTAGTAGCAAGTATGAATCCGAGTCCAGGCGGATATTTTAATGATCCTGATGCCCCTGTGATGTCTTCGCCAGCCGAAATGCAGCGTTACTTGAGTAAAATTTCAGGTCCGTTATTAGATAGAATCGATATTCATATTGAGGTTACTCCAGTTCCATTTGAAAAACTTAGCGAAGAACGCCGTGGGGAAGCAAGTGTGGTAATTCGAGATAGAGTTGCTAATGCTAGAAAAATTCAGTCTCAACGTTTTTCTGATTTCGATAATATCCACTACAATGCGCAAATGGGAGTAAAGCAAATTCGTCAGTTTTGTAAACTAGATGAAGATTCTTTAGGGCTGTTAAAAACAGCAATGGAAAAATTAAATCTATCCGCTCGAGCTTACGATCGAATTTTAAAGGTAGCAAGAACCATTGCTGATTTGGAAGCTTCTAGTAGAATAAACGGCAATCATATTTCTGAGGCAATTCAGTATAGAAGTTTGGATAGAGAGGGTTGGTTTGGGTAAAGCATAACTGAGTGATCATTTTTTTTCAGAATTAAACTGTATTAAAGTCTAGATATTAATTGTTGGTTTCTTGAATATAAGGTTTGAATGGCACGTTTTAATAGTCATTAAATCAATTGATGAAGCAATCTTATTTTATAACAATTCTTAGGTAAATGATAGAAACTTTTATATCCTAGATATAATCTATTTATCTTGCGCTAAACTTTCTTATTTATGAAAAATCATTTGCTATACATTCTTTCAGCTTTATTTGTAATTAGTTGTAATGATCCCTCAAATAAAAAATCTGAAATTCCTAAAACAGAAGTTATTTCAATTGATAAATTTGAAGATCCATCATTTACACTAGCTGAAGCAAACAAATTAATTGAACTTCCTTTACATTGTGTTGGTACAGAATATCCTTATAAGCCTGGTGAAGTTTTAGAAAGTGAAGCAGATTTAGTAGCACCTATTAAAGTTCATCCAATTTTTTATGGCTGCTTTGATTGGCATAGTGCCGTGCACGGCTATTGGTCGATGGTTACACTTTTAAAGCAATTTCCAGATATGGACAAAGCGGAAGAAGTAAAGAATATTCTACAAGAGAAGATTACTGCAGAAAATGTAGCTACAGAAGTTGAGTATTTTAAAAAGCCTATCAACAGTTCCTTCGAAAGAACATATGGTTGGGCTTGGCTATTAAAACTTACGGAAGAATTACATAACTGGGATGACCCTATGGCACAACAATTAGAAGAAAACTTAAAACCACTAGCAGATATTATTGTTATTAGGTATAAAGAGTTTTTACCAAAATTAAATTACCCAATTAGAGTTGGAGAACACTCGAATACCGCTTTTGGGTTAACCTTTGCTTACGATTATGCTAAATCAATAGGGGATGATGCGTTGAAACAACTTATAGAAAAACGAGCTAAAGAATTTTATTTAAACGATAAAGATTGTCCAATTACTTGGGAACCTAGCGGCTTTGATTTTTTGTCTCCTTGCTTAGAAGAGATAGACATTATGCAACGCGTACTTTCTAAAGATGAGTTTTTGAATTGGATAGACACATTTTTGCCTGAATTGGCTAATAAAAACTATCAATTAAAAGTAGGAGAAGTAAGTGATAGAACTGATGGGAAATTAGTTCATTTGGACGGCCTGAACTTCAGTAGAGCATGGGTTTTCTATGCCTTAGCTCGTGATTATCCAAAGTATAAACACCTTAAAAATGTAGCCAATGAGCACTTGGCATATTCATATCCTAATTTGGTGGGAGATAGTTACGAAGGGGGGCATTGGTTAGGAAGTTTTGCTATTCTTGCATTAAATACACTTCATAATAAGTAAGAATAATTCCGAGTTCTATTATTTTGTAACTCTAAACTTTTTACAAACATCCCAAAGCACATTAGTAGGAGTAGGGGCATCAAATGTAAATTCTTCTTTTTGTACGGGATGAACTAAAGTCAGTTTTCTTGCGTGTAGATGAATGCTTCCATCGGGATTACTCCTGTCGAAACCGTACTTTAAATCCCCTTTTATCGGGCAACCAATAGCAGAAAGTTGTGAACGAATTTGATGGTGTCTACCAGTTTCTAACTCAATTTCTAATAAGTAATAATTGTCTAGTTTTTGAATTAACTTATAATGAAGAATAGCCTTTTTACTTTCTGGAACTTCTTTTATGTGAGCATTAGACTTGTTCTGTTTAGGGTTTCGTTTCAAAAAATGGATCAGAGTATCTTCCGCCTTTGGTGGAGCGTTTTTCACGAGTGCCCAGTATATTTTTTGGGTTTCTCTTTTGGCAAACAGTTTATTTAAGCGGGTTAGTGCTTTTGAAGTTTTAGCAAATAAAACAATTCCGCTTGTAGGTCTGTCTAATCGATGAACAACACCCAAATATACCGCTCCAGGTTTATTATACTTTTCTGCGATGTATTCTTTAACCACTTCGGAAAGAGGCATATCTCCGGTTTTATCTCCTTGAACGATATCGCCAGGACGTTTGTTTATAACTATTAGGTGATTGTCTTCATATACAACTTGAAGATTCTCTTTAGTGCTGTGATTTTTTGAAGTTCCGATTATTAAGTAATTTTAGAATTCAACTCTTCAAAAATAAGGAAAAGAAAAGTTACTTAGTTTGTAAAAAAATGAATAATAATTAAAATAACTGTGGCTATAGGACGCTCTTAAGCACTACCTTTGTGCCAAACTATTAAGATGGAATCTTTTAACGACTTTAACCTAAATAAACAACTACAATTCGCAATAGACGATTTAGGCTTTGAAAAACCTACACCTATTCAGGCACAATCGTATTCGGTTATTTTGTCTGGTACAGACATGGTTGGTATTGCTCAAACAGGTACGGGAAAAACTTTTGCGTACATGCTGCCTATTCTTCAAGATTTGAAATTTTCGAAGGATATACATCCACGTGTTTTAGTAATGGTTCCTACGCGTGAACTAGTAATACAGGTTGTTGAAGAAATTGAAAAGTTTGGAAAATACTCTTCTGTACGTGTGACTGGAGTTTATGGCGGTACAAACATAAATAGACAAAAAGAAGCTGTTGCCGAAGGTGCAGATATAATAGTTGCTACTCCAGGACGATTATACGATTTAGTGATTAGCCGAGCATTACAGCTTAAATCGGTTAAAAAAATGGTGATAGATGAAGTAGATGTTATGCTTGATTTAGGTTTCCGTTTTCAGCTCACCAATATTTTGGAACTGCTACCAAACAAGCGTCAAAATATTATGTTTTCTGCAACAATGACAGATGATGTGAATGTTTTTATTCACGATTTCTTTATTGCGCCTACGACTGTTTCGGTTTCGGTAAGTGGAACTCCGTTAGATAATATTTCACAATACGCATACAAGGTTAAGAATTTTTACACCAAAGCGAATTTACTAAAGCGCATTCTTCAGGATGAAAAAGATTTTAAAAAAGTACTTGTTTTTGTTCCTAATAAAAAGAGTGCCGATTTACTTTTCGATATTTTAGATGAATTTTTTGGAAGCGAAGTAGCCGTAATACATTCAAATAAAACACAGAACTACAGGCTGCGTTCTACAGAAAACTTTAATGATGAAAAGACGCGTATTCTTGTTACTACAGATGTTATGGCACGTGGGCTTGATTTGGATAAGGTTTCACACGTTGTAAATTTCGACACACCATTGTATCCAGAAAACTATATGCACCGTATAGGAAGAACTGGTCGAGCGGAGCAGGAGGGAACATCAATATTACTTTATACTGAAGATGAAATTGAAGCAAAACAAGCTATCGAGGATTTGATGGATTTGAAGATTACTGAATTAGATTTTCCTGAAGAAGTTGAAATCTCAAAGCAGTTAACCTACGAGGAGCAACCTAAGGTTTTAGAAATAAACAACCCAAATAATATTGAAGAGGTTGGTCCTGCATTTCACGAAAAAAAAGAGAAAAACAGGAAAGAAAACTTAGGAGGTTCGTACAAACGAATAATTAAGCAGAAATATAAAAAACCTAAAACAAGAGGTGATAAAAATTATAATAAGAGAAATAAACGTAAGTAAGCTGTAATTATTAATGCGGAGTAGGAAGTTTTGAATACATTCGATAGGCAAATCTCAATTCACCCAAAATCAAATTTAATTGCTAACAGAGTACTAATTAAGAATCCTCGATTAACTTGAACTCAGAATCCCGTAATCCGATATTAATTATTTTGGCATTTTTCTCCATATATGTTATTTGGGGTTCTACGTATATGCTTAATAAAGTAGCTGTCACTGAGCTATCTCCGTTTTTTTTAGCCTCCATTCGCTTTACTACTGCAGGTGTACTTATCTTCGTTATTGCTAAGGCAATGGGGAAAAGTCTTGCTATAACGCGTAAACAACTTTTAAATACCATTATCGTTGGCTTTCTTTTTCTTTCTTTTGGAAATGGAGTAATTGTTTGGGCATTAAAATACGTAGATAGTGGTTTTGCTGCATTAGAAATTTCTGCTCAGCCTTTAGTTGTCCTTTTTTTAATGAGGATTTTACAAGGGAAAAAGATTAAACTAATGTCTCTTATTGGGGTGGGCCTTGGTATACTAGGGATTACACTATTGGTTACTCAACAACAGATAGTAACTAAAGAAGGTTCAATAGTTGGAATGATAATGATTTTTGCCTGTATGCTTAGTTGGGCATTTGGAAGCTTATTTGTGGGAAAAGCAGAGTTTCCTAAAAACTTCTTTGTAAATACTGGTTATCAAATGTTTACGGGTGGAATTACACTTGCAATAGCCAGTTTGGCTTTTGGAGAAGCTTGGCTCGCACCAAACGAATGGAGCTTGCAAGTACAATGGAGTATGGTATTATTAATACTTTTTGGAAGTATTGTAGCTTTTACATCTTTCAATTATTTATTAAAATCTGTTTCTCCAGATAAAGTTGCTACATCTACCTATGTGAATCCTCTTATAGCTTTATTTTTAGGATGGTATTTTTTAGATGAAGAAATAACCTCGCAGTCTTTAGTCGCTGCTGCAGTGCTATTAACAGGAGTGTACTTTATTAATACTGCGAAGACTACAGTTACATTACCCCGATTTACGAGTAAAATTTTTAATAAGAATAAATAAAAAGAATTTTAGTAGCGTCATTCACTAGGTTTAAAATTACCTTTGTATAAATTAAAAAGTCAGAAAATAAAAGAATCATCGATTATTTCCTGACTTAATTTTTTAAAAGAAGGTTATAGATTTTTCTTAAAAGTACTTCTTTCTTTATGTTGCTCAGGTGAATAATCTTTCCAAAGTAATTGTACAGCAGTATTTTCTTTTAATTCAGGGTTTGTTTCAACGGTTTGAATCCCTTTTGAATTAAATAAGTTTTGCATTTCTTCAAAAATAATAGCTGTAACTCCTTTACCTTGGTATTCAGGATCAATTCCAATTAGGTAAAAAGCAGCAGTATCATTCTTTTTTTGCGCTTTCAATATATGTGTCCATCCAAACGGAAAAAGCTTACCATTCGCTTTTTTCAAAGCTTTAGAGAATGATGGCATGACTATTGAAAAGGCAATTAGCTTTCCACTTTCATCTTTAATACAACAAATGTAATCTGGATGAATAAAGTTGAAATACTTTTTCTTGTAATAATCTATTTGATATTGTTGAATAGGTACAAAAGTTTGAAGTGAGTTATAGGTTTTATTCAACAATCCAAACATTTCATCTACATAAGGTAAAATTTCTTTTTTATCCTTAAAACGAATTATTGAAAGCTTATATCGATCACGAACAATTTTTGAAAACTTAGCAACTTTTTCAAATATTGCTTCAGGAATTCTTAATCTATATTCTACCCAAGTCGCTTGTTTTTCAAAGCCAAGCTTTTCAAAATGTTCGGCATAATAGGGATAGTGATACCAAGTAATCATGGTGTTCATTTCATTAAACCCCATTGTTAATATTCCAGCTTTTTCCATATTGCTGAAGCCAACTGGCCCCTCGGTATACTCTAAACTATGCTCTCTGCCTTTTTCATAAACTCTTTCCAAAAGCGCTTTGGTAACTTCAATATCGTCTACCATATCAAGCCAACCAAACCGGATTTTCTTTTTTCCTTGTTCGTTAACTTCAAGATGGTTTAAAATTACGGCTATACGTCCAACAACTTCGTTGTTTTTATAAGCAAGATAATACCAAGCATCTGCATTTTTAAAAACAGGATTTTTAGCTTTATCTAGAGTTTCCATTTCATCTTTAATAAGAGGTGGAACCCAATACCTACAATCATTATAAAGTTTAAATGGAAAAGTGACAAATTTTTTAAGATCACTTTTTGAGGAAATTAATTGTGTAGTAATCATATTGATTAATGCTATTTTTTAGCCGTTATTATCAGGAGTGAAGTCGTCTAAACGCTTTTCTTTTTTATCTTTCTTTTTATCCTTTTTAGGTTTCAGCTTTTCTTTAGCCTCATCTTCCAAATATTCGTCTTGTTTATGCATATCAAATCTATATGCCGCACCAATTCGACCATAAAACATAGAAGGCGTGTCTTTTAAGCTATAAGTAAGCGAAAGGTCTACGTGAAAATCTTTATTCACTAAAACTGCTGCTCCGCCACGTATTAGTTGATCTGAGTAGAAATCACTTTTAAATCCTTGATTTTCTAGAAAAATAGAGAAATATCGGTTGGTAGCGTGTGTAAGTGTAACGATATAACCGTAGGTGGGATAATCTGTCGTAACACGATCTACAATTAAATTTGTCACAAATACCCAACCTCCAATCCAGTTGTTTTGAGTTGATAGAACAAACTTAGGGCTTATAGAATTATCGCGTGGGGGTACAAAAGGGTTAACAACATCTTCATCTATATAATCAAAGTTTGCACCTACATATAGTGCAACGGCAGGAATTAAATCTTCTAGTTGAAATCTGTTATTCTTTTTCCAGCTATAAAGATTTGGTCCTTCAAGTACTTTTTTACGATACGGGTCGTAGATAAGGTATTTTAAGCCTAACGTATTACTCTTAAAATTTGCGACACTTCTTTTTTCTTCGGGTGTAAAATTGGTATAGGTGATATTATTTGATTGAAAATCCC
This sequence comes from Aequorivita sediminis, assembly GCF_032080575.2. Classification (NCBI taxonomy): domain Bacteria; kingdom Pseudomonadati; phylum Bacteroidota; class Flavobacteriia; order Flavobacteriales; family Flavobacteriaceae; genus Aequorivita; species Aequorivita sediminis. The sequence goes on from NZ_JAVLSO020000003.1 coordinate 94,427, forward strand.
CTATAAAACTCACTTCTAATCGTTCTTTCCAAAAGCCATATCGGATAGAATAATCAATGTTTAATCCATTGGTTTCAGTATTTAAAAGAGAGTGTTTTTCTTTTCCAAGGCTCATACCTGCTTCAAGCTGAAGTACATTATTACCCACAGCAAAAGCACCTTGTGATACACCTGGACGATTTGTATTTATCATTTCAGTGTACTGGCCAAATGAAAATTGACTAATAATTGTTGTGAAAAATAATGTAAACAAAAGCTTTATTTGCATAGTGAGTCAGGTTTAAATTCAAAGATAGAAGATTTTACCATTTATTTAATAATCTATATTCGTCTTTTTGCACCCCAATCCTTATTTTTGGAGACAATTTAGATAATTATGATTTCATTTCTTAAAACGATTTTAATCGTTCTATTGATATATTTCGGACTTAAATTCTTATTTAGGCTCGCTACACCATATTTAATGCGTTATATTTCTAAAAAAGCTAATCAAAAGTTCGAAGACTTTTTTAATACTAATTCAACTGCAGCTACCCATCAACAACGTGAAGGAGATATAAGTATTGATAAGATGCCCTCAAAAAACTCTCGAACAACAAATAAAGTAGGGGAGTACGTTGACTATGAAGAAGTAGAGTAAATTTAGTTGCCTATTTCTGTATGGTAATCCCTAATTATTTATTTTAACTTTCAAGTTTAGCGGAAAGCTCGAACCAACGTTCAGTTTTTTTATCTATTTCATCTATAATTTCTTGAAGTTTAATAGACTGCTTATCTATTTCTTCACCATCCCAATTTTCAGTGGCAAATTTATTTTGAAGTGTTTCCCGTCTGTTTTCTAAATTTGCAATTTCCTTTTCAAGTTTATTATATTCTTTTTGCTCATTATACGTTAGTTTAGCAGGACTTGAAGATTGTTTCCAATCATTTTTAATTTTTGTAGCTGCTTCACTAGCCTCACGCTTCTCTTGAATATTGCTGTCTTCGTAAGTTCTAAAATCGGAATAATTTCCAGGAAAATCTTCAACTTCTGCGTTTCCACGAAAAACAAAAAGGTGATCTACAATTTTATCCATAAAGTATCTATCGTGGGAAACCACTAATAAACATCCGGGGAAATCTAACAGAAAACTTTCTAAGACATTTAAAGTAACTATGTCTAAGTCGTTTGTGGGCTCATCTAGAATTAAAAAATTAGGGTTTTTGATTAGTACAGTACATAAATACAGACGCTTTCTTTCACCACCACTAAGCTTTTCTACATAATCATATTGTTTCTTAGGATCGAAAAGAAAACGTTCTAATAACTGCGAAGCTGAAATCTGTCTTCCTTTTTTAAGTGGAATATACTCCCCAAATTCGCGAATAACATCTATAACCTTCTGACCCTCTTTTATATTGATACCTGCTTGAGTATAATATCCAAATTTAACGGTTTCTCCAATTACAACTTTTCCTGAATCGGGTTTTAAGGCACCTGTAAGGATATTTAAGAACGAAGATTTTCCAGTTCCATTTTTCCCAATAATACCTACACGTTCACCACGGTTAAAATTATATTCAAACTTGTCTAAAATTTTCTTTTCACCAAAAGATTTTGAAACATTGTGGAACTCAACAACTTTAGTTCCCATTCGTTCCATGTTTAATTCGAGTTGAACTTGGTGATCGTTTCTGCGCTTGCTTGCACGTTCTTTAATATCGTGAAAGTCTTCAATTCGACTTTTGCTCTTAGTTGTTCGCGCCTTAGGTTGACGACGCATCCAATCTAATTCTTTTTTGAATAGTTGTTTTGCTTTTCCAGTTTCGGTGGCCTCATTTTCTATTCGAGCATCACGCTTTTCAAGGTAGTAGCTGTAATTTCCTTTATAGCTATACAGAACACCTTCGTCAAGTTCTACAATTTCATTACATACGCGCTCCAAGAAATATCTATCGTGCGTTACCATAAATAGGGTAAAATTTTCCTTTGCAAATAGATTCTCTAACCATTCAATCATTTCGAGATCTAAATGGTTTGTAGGTTCATCCATTATTAACAAATCCGGCGTGGTAAGCAGAGCATTTGCCAATGCTAATCGCTTTTTCTGTCCGCCACTAAGCTTGCCAACTTTAGCGTGTAGATCTTCTAGCTTTAATTTAAAGAGGATTTGTTTGTAACGAGTTTCAAAATCCCATGCTTGGTGTGCTTCCATATCGTCAAAAGCTTTTTGATAGGCTTCTGAATCGTTTGGGTTTTCTATTGCGTGTTCGTATCGCTCTATTATTTTTAAAATAGGGTTATCTGAAGAAAAAATAGTTTGCTCTATTGTAAACTCAGGATTTAAATCCGGTTCTTGAGGGAGGTAAGAAATTTTTAGTCCTTTTCTAAAAACAACATTTCCAGTATCGGCTTTGTCGTTTCCAGCAATAATATTTAAAAGGGAAGTTTTTCCTGTACCATTTTTGGCAACGAAGCCTATTTTTTGCCCCTCGTTAATTCCGAAGGAAATATTCTCAAATAAAACCCGCATCCCAAAGGATTTAGATATATTTTCTACTGAAAGATAATTCACAATTTTAATTTTTCACAAATGTAATGAAATAGCAGATAGGGTTTCAATATTTGCAAGTGTATAACACGCCAAATAGCGATAATAGAGGAATATTAAATATTCTTTTATAATATTAAGGTAGTTTTGATGAGATACTGCGGTAATTAACTTTTCAGTTTCCCTACTAACACCTATTTTAGTTATAAATGTAATAATGTTTTATTATTTAATGTGTTAGTTTATATTTGTTCATCAACACTCTAAACTCTTTATGAAGTTTCCCTATTTATTATTTATTTTACTTTTGGTTATCTGTACTAGTTCATGTATTTCAACAAAACAACTTACCTATTTGCAGGAAGATCAAACTAAAACAGACACCCTATCATTTTTACGTAAAAGACCAGAGCCTTATAGGCTTCAAATTAATGATTTATTAAGTATTCGCGTAAAAGCTTTAGATCAAGAAACAGTGGGTATATTCAACCCTATAAGTGATGCGAACCCCAATGCAACTGGTGAGGAAAAATTGTATTATGATGGTTTTGTAGTAAACGACCATGGTAACATTCGCATTCCAAGTCTTGGAGAAATAAATGTGTTAGGATATACAGTCGAAGAAGTGCGTGAAAAACTTGAAGATAGATTGCTAAAGGATTACTTTAAAGCAGAAGCCAATGTTTTTGTAACTGTAAAATTAGCAGGTATTCGTTATACCATTAATGGAGAAATAGGAAGACCTGGTTCTAATATCATCTATCGCGACCAAGTAAGTATTATGGAAGCAATCGCAAATAGTGGTGATATTTTAATGACTGGCGATAAAAGTGATGTTGTAATAATTAGGCAGTATCCCGCAGGGCAAAAAGTTCATCATATCGATCTAACTTCTATTGATGCAATGAGCTCGGATTATTATTTTATTAAACCCAACGATTTAATTTTGGTTAATCCACTGCCACAAAAGTCTATTGGTACAGGTACAACGGGGTTACAGTCAATTACAACAATTGTATCCATTACTTCGGCGTTGATAACTACTATTTTACTTTTTACCAGATTATAAGTTATGAACGACGAATTTGAAATAAACGAATCTCACACTACTTTTGATTTTAAAGGATTTTTAATACGACTATTGCGTCATTGGCCTTTGTTTTTAATATCGTTAGCGATTGGATTCACAATAGCCTATTTTGTAAATATTAGAAAACAACCTATTTATTTAATAGATAATGTAATTTCTATAAAAGACGATCAGAATCCATTTTTTACATCTAATACAAGCCTTACTTTTAATTGGGGTGGTACTACAGATAAGGTAAATACGGCTATAATTACTTTAAAATCAAGATCTCATAATGAAAAAGTAGTTGAGCGATTACAATATTACACTAGTTATCTTAAAGACGGAAAATACGAGCAGATAGATGCCTATAGACAAACACCATTTTACGTAAATGTAGATACGGTAGGTCCGCAAATGTTGGGTCAGCAAATTCAAATTATTTTTAGAGACTCCGTAAATTTTGAATTTAACACAACTTTTCCTGAAAGCGGTAGTGTTACAGTACAAGATTATACTACAAAGGAAAAACAAAGAATAGCGGTAACGCCAGGCATTTTTTCTAAAAACTTTAAAATCGGTTCTCATATTAAGCTTCCTTTTTTTAATGGAACATTTATGCCAAATCCTGAAGTAGGAGTAAAACCTGGTACTAAATACTACATTTCATTTGGTGATTTTGATGCTGTAGTTAGAAGATATCTCGGCATTCGTGTAGAACCAGAAAGCAAAGGTTCTTCGGTGCTGAAAATGAGGTTAACGGGCCACAACAAAATGCGTTTAGTGGATTATTTAAATACATCTGTGAGCGTGTTAAGTGAAAACATGTTAGATCGAAAAAATCTTTTTGCAACCAAAACCATAAAGTTTATTGACAGTAGTTTAGCTCAAAAATCGGAAGAACTATCTAATGTTGAAGATGAGTTGAATAGGTTTAAAAATAAAAATGCCATTTTTAATCTTGAAGCTGAAGGATCTGATATTACTGCTAAATTGAGTGAATTAGATTTGCGTAAAGAATCAGTTAATCGAGAGCTGAATTATTACGAAACTTTGGAAAGTTACCTTGTTAGTCGTTCAGACTATAGAAACGTGCCAGCACCTTCAGTTGCAGGAATTTCTGAAGCGAGTATTGTAAGTGGTGTAAGCAGAATTGTAAATTTAGCCGAAGAACGGAATAAACTTCAATATTCATTTAAAGAAGGAGCACCTATATTCAGTGATATAGATCGAAAAATTGATGCAGTAAAATCGGTTTTACTTGAAAATATTCGTTCATCAAAAAGTTTGAAAAAGGAGGAGTTAAGATATATTAATGGTGAAATAGGCCGCAATGAAGGTAAAATCAGGAAGTTGCCAAAAGAACAACAAGATTTACTCAAAATTGAAAGACGCTATAATTTAAGTCAAGGCACTTACAATCTCTTTCTAGCAAAAAGAAGTGAAGCAGGACTTGTAAAAGCGGCAAACGTTAGTGATGTTATGGTAATCGATTCTGCCAAGGATACAGGCGGTGGAAAAATTGGTCCAAACACACAACTTAATTATATGATGGCAGCATTATTAGGCTTGTTATTTCCATTTTTAATAGTATTTGTACGTTTTTTCCTAGATACGAAGGTAAATGGTATTGCTGAATTAAAACGATTAACTCCAATTCCTGTATTAGGCGTTATTGGATACAATCCAATAAAATCAAATTTAGCAGTAATTTCAAAACCAAAATCCTCAATTGCTGAAGCCTTTAGAGCTTTGCGATCGAGTTTGCAATTTATTTATAGAAAACAAGGAATTAAAGGGTCAAAAACAGTATTAATAACAAGTTCTATTAGTGGTGAAGGAAAAACGTTTTGCTCTATAAACATGGCTACCGTTTTTGCGCTAAGCGGCAAAAAAACTGTTTTACTAGGGCTAGACCTTAGAAAACCTAAAATATATGGGGATTTTAATTTGCATAATGAAAAAGGAGCAGTTAACTATCTTATAGGCGAGTCTGAAATTGATGAAATAATTCAAAATACAGACTCAGAAAACCTAGATATTATAACCTCAGGACCAATTCCTCCAAACCCCTCGGAGCTGTTAATTGATTCGCCTTTAGAGAGTCTCATGGAAACTTTAAAAGAAAGGTACGACTACATTATTATTGACTCACCACCTTTAGGATTAGTGTCTGATTCACTAGAGCTCATAAGATATGCTGATGCTACTTTGTATGTTGTAAGATTTAATTACACGCATAAAAACATGCTCACGTTTGTAAATGAAAAATATAAGTCTGGTGAAATTAAACATATAAGTATTGTACTTAACGACTATGTTGAGAAAGCAGGAAAAGGATATGGGTATGGTTACGGATATACATATGGTTATGGTGTAGATGGATATCATGAAAACGACAACAAGCCTTCATTTTCTGAAAGAATTAAGAAGACTTTAAAGAGGTAGTAACTCTTAATCTAAATTTTTCCATTAATTTTGCAGTCTTAAAAATTTATCTTAAAAAAACATTGTAAATGATTCAAAATCCCACAATTGCTGTTATTGGCCTTGGTTATGTAGGTTTACCACTTGCTGCTGCCTTTGCTGAAAAATATAAAGTAATAGGTTTCGATATTAATGCAGAACGCATTTCGCAATTACAAAATGGAGAAGACCTTACATTAGAGCTTTCTTCGGAAGCATTAAAAAACGTGTTATCCACAAATGACGGCATTGGGTTAACAGTTACAGATAATCCAGCTGATATGGCAAGCGCAACTGTTTATATTGTAACCGTTCCAACACCAACAAATAAATACAATCAACCTGTTTTGATTCCTCTAGAACGCGCAAGTGAAACGGTAGGGAAACTATTGAAAAAAGATGATGTGGTTATATACGAATCTACTGTATATCCAGGTGTTACAGAAGATATTTGTGTTCCTATTTTGGAAGAATATTCAGGATTGAGGTTCAATACGGACTTCTATGCGGGTTATTCTCCAGAGCGTATTAACCCAGGAGATAAAGAACACACTGTAACTAAAATCATGAAAGTTACCTCAGGTTCTACTCCAGAATCTGCAAAATACATCGATGATTTATATGCATCTGTAATCACAGCTGGAACACATCTAGCATCTTCTATTAAAGTAGCTGAAGCTGCAAAAGTTATTGAAAACTCTCAACGTGACATCAATATAGCATTCGTAAATGAGTTGTCTAAAATATTCCGACTATTAGATATTAATACAAATGATGTATTGGAAGCTGCAGGAACAAAATGGAATTTCTTAAAATATAGTCCAGGTTTAGTTGGTGGGCATTGTATTGGTGTTGACCCATATTATCTAGCGCAAAAGGCTCAAGAAGAAGGGTATAATCCTGAAATTATTTTGGCTGGACGTCGTATGAATGACGGGATGGGACAGTATGTTGCACAAGAAGTTGTAAAGCTTATGATTCGTAAAGAATGTAAAGTTAAAAACGGAAATATCTTAGTTATGGGTATAACATTTAAAGAAAACTGTCCCGATATAAGAAATACGAAAGTTATAGACGTAATTACTGAATTAGAAAAATATAATCTAAATATTGATGTTTACGATCCTTGGGCTAATCCAAGTGAAGTTCAAAAAGAATTTGGAATTTCAATGATAACTGATGCTTCTAAATTGCAAAAAGATTATAACGCAGTTGTGGTAGCTGTTCCACATAATGAGTTCAAAAATTTTGATATTAAAAAATACATAGCTGAGCCTTGTGTAGTTTTTGATGTGAAGTCTTTATATCCTAAAAACACCGTTGACGGCACTTTATAATGAAAGAAAACATATATCATAATATCGACTTATCTTCTTTTTCCTTTTTAGTTACCGGTGGTGCAGGATTCATAGGTTCAAACCTCGTAGCTTATTTATTGGGAAATAATGCAAAAAAAGTGCGTGTATTAGACAACCTCTCAACAGGTTCTTTGGATAATCTTGCAGAGTTTAATGATGATTCTCGTTTCGAATTTTTTGAAGGAGATATTCGTGATTTACAAACCTGTAAAAATGCTATGGATGGGATAGATTACGTTTCTCATCAAGCTGCTCTTGGGTCGGTGCCCCGTTCTATCAATGACCCTATTACATCCAATGAAGTAAATGTTTCAGGATTTCTTAATATATTGGTAGCTCAAAATGAAAGCAAGACAGTAAAGAGATTAGTTTACGCAGCTTCTAGTTCAACTTATGGTGATAGTAAATCATTACCTAAAATTGAAGATAACATTGGCAAACCACTCTCTCCATATGCCGTTACCAAACTGGTAAACGAATTGTATGCAGATGTTTTTTATAAAACCTATGGCACTCCTACAATCGGATTACGATATTTTAATGTTTTTGGACCAAAACAAAGTCCTACAGGTGCATATGCAGCGGTAATTCCATTGTTTATGCAGGCGTTAAAAGATGGGAAGTCTCCAACTATGCATGGTGATGGTGAGCAGACTCGTGACTTTACATTTGTTCAAAATGCGGTTCAGGCTAATGTTAGGGCATTTTTCGCCGGGGATAAAGCTGTAAACGAGGTTTTTAATATTGCATTTGGTGAAAGAACAAGCTTAAACCAATTATGGGATAAGCTGAAGGGTATTTCCGAAAAGGAAATTGAAGCAACTTATGGACCACCGAGAAAAGGTGACGTAAGAGATTCTCTTGCTAATATTGAAAAAGCAAATAACCTAATGAATTACAGGCCTTTATATTCAGTTTCTGAAGGTCTTAAAATTACGTGGGAAGCATTTATAAAGCAGTAAGTTTCTCACTCATTAAATTACAAAATAGTAAAGCTCCAAATTTCAAAATTTATTGTTTTGAAACTTGGAGCTTTTCCTTTTCAGCTATACGTATTTATTTCTTTTTAAAATCTAATGAAAGCGAATTAACACAATATCGTTGGCCTGTTTCAGTAGGGCCATCATTAAAAATATGTCCTAAATGGCTGCCGCAACTAGCGCAGAGAATTTCGGTGCGAATCATTCCGTGAGTAGTATCTTTTACGTATTCTATTGATCCTTCGATTGAATCGTCGAAAGAAGGCCAACCACAATTACTTTCAAACTTATTATTGCTCTCAAAAAGCGGGGTGTTACAAGCTCCACACACATAGGTTCCGTCTTCAAATGTTAGATTGTATTCCCCAGTTCGAGGAAATTCGGTCCCTTTTTCGCGTAGAATGTGATAGCGTTTTTCACCTAATTCTTTTCGCCACTCGGCTTCAGATTTACTAATTGGATATTTTTTTGAATCACTCATCTCTTGGAATAAATTTTAATGCAACGCCGTTAATACAATGTCTTTTACCAGTGGTTTTTTTTGGACCATCATTAAATACATGACCTAAATGACCACCGCAGGTAGCACAATGTTCTTCAACCCGTGAATAGCCTAATTTTTTATCGGTAGAAAAGGCGACATTGCCTTTTATCTCTCTATCAAAACTCGGCCAACCTGTACCACTATCAAATTTATGTTCGCTTTTAAAAAGTGCTGTTCCGCAACCTGCACACACATAAACTCCTTCTTCATTATTGTTGTTTAAATCACTAGAAAATGCACGTTCAGTAGCTTCATGTCGTAAAACACTATAGGCTAGGGGTGAAAGTTGAGCTTTCCATTCGGCATCGGTTTTAGTTACCTCAAACGGAATTTGTTGTTCTCCTTCACTTTTTTGAGCCGGAGAATTACAACTAATAAGTAATGAAGCTAATATTATTATAAAACTTAATAGCTTCATCTTAAAATTCGATTTTTTCCACTTCAGAATCATCTATTTGCATAAGCTCTAATAAATCCTCCATCGACGGATTGGTTTTTGCAAATTCTGCAGGTACAACAGCAATTCGAAATGTTTGATTATCTAATACCGACCCATCGTTTAATGTAGAAAGGTCAAAATTACCTTCAATAATCATTTGAACATCTACAAATGTATTGGTGAAAATATACTGAATGATATCACCATTGTTATAAAATATGTTTTGTGGTAAAGGGCTCCATACATCTGCCATAGTACCACCACCAATTCCAGCTTGACCTTCATATCTATAAACTAGAACTACGTCACTTTCATAAACTGTAAAAGGAAAACCTATATATGGTGAACTAAATATATTGTTTCCATTTTCATATTGGAAATCAACAGTTGTTTCAAAAACTTGAGCTAAAAAGTCTTGTCCATCTTGTCCTGGAGGTCCTGGATCTCCCTCACAGGAAGTAAATAAAATGATAGAAGACAAGGCTAAAAAGAGAAGTAAATTTTTCATAATGCTATATTTTAAAGATTCGTTATCAAAGTTTACAAAAGTCGTTCCAACTTTATAAAGTCTATAAATATAAGGGCTTAAAACATCTTCGTATATTAAAGAAACAATAAAATTTTCATTTGTGGAACAATATTTGAATTTTAGAATTTTTTTATAATATTAATCAATTTTATATATCTAAATTTAACTCTTTAACATAACACTTATATTTATGATACTTAGAAAATCACTTATAACCCTCTTATTAGGAGTAGTGGTTGTTGCTTGTAGCACCAATCCATTTACAGGAAAGCAAACATTGGCTTTGGTCCCAAATTCGCAAATTTTACCAATGGCTTTTCAGCAATACGATCAGTTTTTATCTGAAAATAAAGTTGTCAAGGGTACGACAGATGCTAACATGGTTAAAAGTGTAGGGCAAAAAATGGCTGCTGCGGCTGAACGTTATCTAAATGCTAATGGTTATGCAGGTTACCTAACAGATTATCGTTGGGAATACAACCTTATTGAAAGTAAAGACGTAAATGCTTGGTGTATGCCTGGTGGTAAAATTGTAGTTTACACAGGTATTCTTCCTGTAACTAAAACTGAAGCTGGACTTGCTGCAGTAATGGGGCATGAGGTCGCTCATGCCTTGGCAAACCACGGACAACAGCGTATGAGTGCTGCACAATTGCAACAATTAGGAGCAGTAGCAGGAAATGTTGCCTTGGCTAACAACCCTGAAAATCAACAAATTTTTAATACCGCCTATGGTCTTGGAAGTAATTTGGGTGTAATGCTTCCTTTTAGTAGAAGTCACGAAACAGAAGCAGATCATATTGGGCTGATATTAATGGCAATTGCTGGATACGAGCCTATGGCAGCTGCACAACTTTGGGAGCGTATGCAAGCTCAATCACAAGGAGCACCACCAGAATTTTTAAGCACTCACCCTGCTAGTACCACAAGAATTCAAAATATTAAGGGTTGGGCTGCAAGTGCAAAAGCAGAAGCTAGAAAATTTGGAGTTACAACTTTTAAAAATTAATATTTAAAATATTTCAACTTAATTAAAATCCCGTTTGTAGCGGGATTTTTTTATTAGTTTAGCGACTTATAAAATTAACCGAATATTTTTATGCCATATTTACCTAAAGGAAGTAAAAAACTTTTAAATGCTTGGGCATTTTATGATTGGGCTAATTCGGTTTATAGTTTAGTAATCGCTTCTGCAATTTTTCCTATATACTACCAAGCGTTGTTTAAATCTGCTAATGTAGAGACTGTAAACGTTTTAGGCGGTTCTATTAGAAGCACCCCTTTAATTAGTTACACCACTGCAGCAGCATTTTTAGTTGTCGCTTTAATTTCACCTATACTTTCAGGAATAGCAGACTATGTAGGTAATAAGAAGAGTTTTATGAAATTCTTTTGTTACCTCGGTTCTATTTCCTGCATGGGGTTGTACTTCTTTAGTATAGAAAGTATCCATATCAGCCTTCTTTTATATTTCTTCGGACTAATTGGCTTTTGGGGAAGTTTAGTTTTCTACAATTCGTATCTACCAGATGTTGCATTTCCTGAACAACAGGACAGAATTAGTGCTAGAGGATATTCAATGGGTTATGTGGGAAGTGTTATTTTATTGCTTTTTAATCTGGCAATGGTTATGAAACCTGAACTTTTCGGTTTTGGAAAAGGAGGTGAGGCAAGTATGAAAGCTATGAAATGGTCTTTTGTATCTGTGGGGGTTTGGTGGATTGTTTTTAGTCAGTATTCCTTTTATTTCCTTCCTAAAGGAAACAAAAGTGGAAAAAAGGTTAGTGCCCAAATAGTGTTAAATGGATTTAAAGAATTAAAGGGTGTTTACAATTCTTTATCAGAAAATATTCAACTTAAGAGATATTTAGCCGCCTTCTTTGTTTATAGTATGGCGGTGCAAACAGTAATGTTGGTTGCCACATATTTTGGAGAACAGGAAATAGCTTGGGGTGGCGATGATAGTAAAACAGTGGGGTTGATTGTAAGTATTCTTATAATTCAATTGGTTGCAGTAGGTGGAGCTACCTTAACCTCACGTGCTTCTGAAAGATATGGAAACATCTTTGTACTAATTTCGATTAATATAATCTGGGTTTTTATTTGTGTTGTAGCCTTTTTTATAGAATCTCCAACACAATTTTATGTTACGGCCGGAGTTGTAGGTTTGGTAATGGGAGGAATTCAGTCATTATCTCGCTCTACATATTCAAAGTTTTTACCTGAAACAAAGGATACAACTTCATACTTTAGTTTTTATGATGTCGCTGAAAAGGTGGGTATCGTTATAGGTATGATGATTTATGGTTTTATAGACCAAATAACAGGTAGTATGCGTAACTCAATTTTATTTTTAGTTTTATTTTTTATTACAGGGGTGATTTTACTCTTAAGAGTTCCAAGAAATAAAAACTTTTAAACATTTTTTGTTTAAGTTTGTCTCTATTATATTCCAAACAACCTACCGGATGAAGAAAATTAATTTTTTAAAAGTTGTGCTTTTAGCTTTACTTACTTTTCAATTTATTGCTTGTGAAGACGAACCTCTAACTGGGGATTTTCCACAAGATGATGGTGCAAATGCTGAAATAGGCCAATTTAAAGCTTTAGTAGATGGCAACCAATTTATAGCAGCTAATACAGTTGCATCAATATCATCAGAAAATGAATTTACGATCACTGGAACAAAAGTTACTGGCGAAAAAATTAAACTTACTGTATTTAATGCTGCTGTAGGGGTTTTCGATTTAAGTGCAAATCAAAACTTAGGGTCTTATTATGATACTTCTATAAATGAAAGACCATTTAATTCATCATTAGCGAATGGAGGAACTGGCGAAATTGATATTTCTGAAATAAATACTGAAGAGTTAACTATATCGGGAACTTTTAAATTTGTTGGGTATAGAGTGCAAGTGGATAGTAATGGCGAAACAGTTTTAGATGGTAATGGGGATCCTGTTCTTGAAAGTATAGATATTACGCAAGGATCTTTTAACGCTATTCCGTATGTTGGTGGCGGAAGTGGAAATGGTGGAAACGGCGGAAATCCATTAGATGAATTTTTCGCAAAAGTTGATGAAGTTGGTTTCTTAGCAGATAGTATTTCTGTAACAGAACCAATTGTTGCAAATACTAGAATGCTTAAGGTTGAAGCGTTTAACGATGAAGGAGCTTCGATACGAATTGACATACCAAAATCGTTAGGGATAGGAACACACAATATGGTGAATATCTCAAACGGAACAGACTTGATTGGGCTTTATAATGCTGGTGGGGGTTCAGAATTTTTAACTTCAAACCCAGGAACACTAACCATCACTGAGTTCGATTTAGAGCTCGGTATTTTAAAAGCTAAGTTCTCCTTTAGAGCAAATGATCCATTAGGACAAGTAGGGGATGAAGCATTAGTTACTGAAGGTAGATTAACTGCTCACTTTGAGGGAGTATCTGGTGGGAACAATTTATTTAAGGCAAAAGTTGGAGATACATCGTATAATCCTTTAGATATTGTAGTAACTACCGATGTTGTAAATCAATACCCTACAGTAACCATTACTACAAATATAGATAGCCAACGCATGGTTTTAACCTTCCCTGAAACTATTTCAGAAGGTACCTATGCAATGGGTACAGAAGTAATTGAAGGTAACGAAATTGTGGGGATTTATACTCCTGAGGTAGGCTCATCAATAGATTTTATATCAAATCCAGGTTCGCTTACAATTACTAATTATAACTATCAAGAAAATACAATCCAGGGAACTTTTACTTTTAAAGCCAAAGACTTAAATGAAGTAGATCCTACCATCTACAATATTACAGAAGGTTCTTTCTATCTCGAACTCGAGTAATTCCATTAGAATATTTCTTAAAAGTCGTTTTTAAAATGTTTAAAAACGACTTTTTTTATTGGTAATTTTTGAGTTCAAACTTCTACGCTTATATAATAGACTGGCACAACTCTTGAATTACTATAAGATGCAGCCTTGAAATTGTTTGATTTTCAGGGTTCTTACATGAAAAAGTTAAAAAAAATTAATAATAAGAATTGTGTTTACTTTTAAAAGTGACACAATGTCCTAATACAATATATGGCTAAATCAAAACTTACATCAATAGACAAGTTGTCATTTCAAGATTTACATGAAGATTCTGAGTTTATTCCGTTAATGTCTGCTGAAGACGAAGACGCAATGCACAAGGAGGAGCTTCCTGAAATACTTCCTATTTTACCTTTAAGAAACACAGTGTTGTTTCCAGGAGTTGTAATTCCAATTACAGCTGGTAGAGATAAATCTATCAAGTTAATTAATGAAACAAATAAAGGAAATAAGGTAATAGGTGTAGTTTCTCAAAAAGATGAAAACGAGGAGGAACCAGGTGTGGCTGATATTAATACTGTTGGAACAGTTGCTCAAATACTTCGTGTTCTTAAAATGCCTGATGGAAATACTACAGTGATAATTCAAGGTAAAAAACGCTTTGAAGTTGCTGAAGTTATAACTACAGAACCTTATATGACTGCTACAATTAGAGAAGTAGCAGAAGCAAGACCAGAAAAGGACAGCGATGAGTTTAATGCTATTATCGACAGTATTAAAGAAATGGCTTTGCAAATCATTAAGCAAAGTCCTAACATTCCAACTGAAGCTTCTTTTGCAATTAAAAACATAGAAAGTCCAAGCTTTCTTATAAACTTTGTTTCCTCAAATTTAAATATTGAAGTAGAACAAAAACAAGCGCTTTTAGAAATTAACAATCTAAAGGAACGCGCTTTGGAAACGCTTCGATATATGAATACAGAAATTCAAAAGTTGTCGTTGCGAAATGATATTCAGAGCAAGGTTCAGAGTGACATTAATCAGCAACAACGCGAGTATTTTCTTCAGCAACAAATGAAAACTATCCAAGAGGAATTGGGTGGTTCTTCTATGGAACAAGAAATCGAAGAAATTCGCAAACGTTCTAAAGACAAGAAATGGAGTAAAGAAGTGAACAAGCACTTCCAAAAAGAACTTTCTAAGTTACAGCGAATGAATCCGCAGGTTGCAGAATTTAGTATTCAGCGTAATTACTTAGACTTATTGCTTGAACTTCCTTGGAATATATACAGTAAAGACAAATTCGATTTAAAAAGAGCTAGAAAAATTCTCGATCGCGATCACTATGGTCTGGACGACGTTAAAAAACGTATTATTGAATACCTCGCTGTTTTGAAACTTCGAAACGATATGAAGTCGCCAATTCTTTGCCTTTACGGACCTCCAGGTGTTGGTAAAACATCTTTAGGAAAATCTGTAGCAGAGGCTTTAGGTAGAAAATATGTGCGGATGAGTTTGGGAGGACTACGTGATGAGGCAGAAATTCGAGGTCATAGAAAAACATACATTGGCGCCATGCCTGGAAGAATTATTCAAAGTATAAAAAAGGCAGAAACAAGCAACCCAGTTTTTGTTTTGGACGAAATAGATAAGATTTCTGCAAGTAATCAAGGAGATCCTTCATCGGCTATGCTTGAAGTACTTGATCCCGAGCAAAACAATGCGTTTTACGATAACTTCTTAGAGTTAGGCTACGATCTTTCAAAAGTTATGTTTATTGCTACGTCTAACAGTTTAAGCACCATTCAGCCAGCTTTATTGGATAGAATGGAAATTATAAACGTAACTGGTTATACTATTGAAGAAAAAGTTGAAATTGCAAAAAGACATTTACTGCCAAAGCAGCTAAAAGAGCATGGATTAACTAGTGATTCTTTAAAAATTGCAAAACCGCAACTTGAAAAAATTGTGGAAGGCTATACTCGTGAAAGTGGGGTTCGTGGTCTTGAAAAACAAATTGCTAAAATGGTGCGTTATGCAGCTATGAAAATAGCAATGGAAGAAGAATACGATGTAAAAGTTAGCAATGAAATAATCGTTGAAGTATTAGGTGCTCCAAAAATGGAACGTAACAAGTACGAAAACAACGAAGTGGCAGGAGTAGTAACTGGATTGGCTTGGACCCGTGTTGGTGGGGATATATTATTTATAGAATCGGCACTTTCAAAAGGTAAAGGAGCATTGAATATGACTGGTAACCTCGGGAAAGTAATGAAGGAGTCTGCTACAATTGCACTAGAATACATTAAGTCTAATGCAGAAAAATTAGGAATAGATCCAGAGATTTTTGATAAATATAATGTTCACATTCACGTGCCAGAAGGAGCAACTCCTAAAGATGGTCCAAGTGCGGGAATTACAATGCTTACCTCTTTAGTGTCCTTATTTACACAAAGAAAAGTTAAGAAATCTATTGCAATGACAGGAGAAATTACGCTTCGAGGTAAAGTTTTACCTGTAGGAGGTATTAAAGAAAAAATTCTTGCTGCAAAACGCGCTAGAATTAAAGAAATTCTTCTTTGTGAAGACAATAGACGTGATATTGAAGAAATTAAAGATGAATATTTAAAAGGCTTAACTTTTCACTATGTGAAAGATATGAGCGATGTATTAGAGTTGGCTCTTACAGATGAAAAAGTAAAGAATGCTAAATCGCTTTAAGGAAAACTGATAAAAGATGATTAATGTACTTTTGTATCGATGCAAATGTGCATTATTCATCTTTGTTTTCTTTTATTTGCAAAAATAAATTACACTTGCATTCGTTTAGACTTTAGTTACGGTAACTCACACTTATGACCCAAAAGGTTTTCTTGGTAATTTTTCTATTAATTTCTCAGCTATTAGAAGCTCAGGTGGGAGGTAAGGCGACTTATCAATTTCTCAATTTGGTTAATAGTCCAAGAATGGCTGCTCTAGGCGGTAAAGTTGTTACAAATTACGATTATGACCCTTCTCAAGCCCTGTTTAACCCTGCAACTATTAATGCAGAGATGGATAATCAATTATCGCTAAACTATACAAATTATATTGGTGATGTAAATTACGGAACAGCTAGCTACGCTTATCTTTGGGATAGACGAACGCAAGTATTACACGCAGGAGTAAGCTATGTGAATTACGGAAAATTTGATGGATATGACGAAGCAGGAACTCCAACAAATAGTTTTAGTGGCGGGGAAGTAGCTCTATCATTAGGTCACGCAAGAAATATTCCTTTTACCGACTTTCACGTAGGGTTAAATGTTAAACTCATATCTTCAAAACTAGAACAATACTCATCATTTGGGGCTGCTGTAGATATTGGACTTATGTACGTTTATGAAGATTGGGACCTTCAAATTACTGGGGTTGCAAGAAACTTAGGTACACAAATCACCCCTTATCACGAAGAATACGAACCGTTACCATTCGAACTTATTTTCGGAATATCTCAAACTTTAGAGCATATTCCCATTCGATGGCATCTTACTTTAGAAAATATGCAACAATGGAATGTTGCTTTTTCTAACCCCGCAAGAGAACAAACCGACCTTGAAGGTAATGTTCAGGAAGAAAATATAAACTTCCTTGACAATGCATTTAGGCATACTATTGTTGGAATTGAGCTATTTCCAGAAAGTGGATTTAATATTAGGTTAGGATACAATTTCAGAAGAGGCGAAGAGCTTCGTATAGTAGATAAACGTGCATTTGCAGGAGTAAGTGCAGGGTTTGGTATTAAGCTTAATAAATTTCGCCTAAGCTATTCCTATTCCAAATACAGCGCTGCAGCTACTTCCAGTTTCTTTGGATTAAATTTAGATCTTCAATAATGAAAAAAATTACTATTGCTATCGATGGCTATTCCTCTACTGGTAAAAGTACAGTTGCGAAACAACTTGCAGATTATTTAGGCTATATTTATGTTGATAGCGGTGCAATGTATAGAGCAGTTACATTATTTGCAATGCAAAATGGAATAATATCAAAAGAAAATTTTGATATAGAAAAACTTAAGAATTCACTGTCATCAATTCACTTAGAGTTTAAAAAACAATCAGATTGGAACAAAGCACATATTTTTTTAAATGGGAAAGATGTGGAAAATGATATTCGAAATTTAGAAGTTTCAGAATTCGTAAGTCCAATTGCGACAATTCCTGAAGTACGCACTAAATTAGTGGCACAACAACAGGAAATGGGTTTGTTGAAAGGAGTAGTAATGGACGGTAGAGATATTGGTACCGTAGTTTTCCCAAATGCTGAACTAAAGATATTCATGAACGCTTCAGCTAAAAAAAGAGCTGAGAGAAGATATAAGGAACTTACAGACCGTGGCGACTTCGTTGAATTTAAGGATGTTTTAAAGAATATTGAAGACAGAGACAATATTGATACTACACGTAAGGATTCCCCACTTAAAAAAGCACCTGATGCAGTTGTAATTGATAACTCTGATATTAATATAGAAGATCAATTTCATACAGTACTCCAATTAGCTAAGGATAGGATAGCAGGACGAATTTAAATTACAACACCATATGTTTTCTGCTGTTTAAAAAGTTATTTATTATTACACTTTCCAAAAACAAAATAAAATGAGTTTTTTAAAAGAATTTAAAAACTTCGCCATTAAGGGTAATATGATTGATATGGCGGTTGGTATCGTTATAGGAACTGCTTTTAACAACGTGGTTAGCACTATAGTTAAAAAGGTTGTAATGCCTCCGTTATCCTTACTTACGGAAGGAGTAAAGCTCTCAGATAAGGAATACGTATTGCGTGAAGCTTCTGAAGCTTCTGATGAAGTAGCAATAGGTTATGGAGAATTAATGGAGGTTTTAATAGATTTTCTAATAATCTCTTTTACCATTTTTGTGATAATTAAGTTTATTAACCGTTTTAAAACAAAATCTGAAAACCCTAAGGATAAAACCGTAGAAACTCCTAAAAATATACAACTGCTTTCCAATATTGAAAAATTACTAGAAGAGCAAAATAGCTACATTAAAAATAAGGGAGCTAGGGACTAACTTTTCGCGCTGTAGCTTTACTGGAACTCGTTTTACCTACTTCTCTAAACTCAAAAGTGTAGGTGTCTTTATCTGTGGTTAAAATCTTAATTTGAATCGCTTTCTTTTCGGCTTGATTCTTAGGATTTATTTTTTGTAGTACGTATTCACAATCGTTTATCCAGCGTATAGAGGAAGTATCAGCTTTCCCTTCGTAATAATCTATTTCTATAGAATCGTTACGTGTGATGGTAGTTTTAAAGACCTCAGTTCCTGAAAGTGCTTCGAATTCAAAGGTTCCTGTTTTAAAATCTGAGCAGTTACGCTCTTTTTCATAACAACTACTGAGTAAAAACAGCGGTAATAAAAGTAGATAAAAACGCATTTTTAATTTTTTATGCGAATTTCCGAAAAATTACTGAGAAGAATTAGTTTTGGTAGGCTTTAAAAGTACCATCGCTATAAAATATCACAATTTTATCAATCTCTTTTCCCGAGTCAAGATTTTGCTCAACTCTTTTTAATGATGAAACACCCTTCTTTTCATCATTCGAAGTGGTTGTTGAAAATAGGTCTAAATTTTTTTCACTCGACTTTGAAGGTTTTGATTTCTCTACTTCTATATCTTTAAAATTTTCTAAAGTAGAAGGGAAGCTTCCTTTCCCATAGAGCAACCAATTCATTTCAACTTCTGGAAATTCTTTCAATAATTTCATGACAAAATCTAAACTAGGCTTATTCCTACCCGACAATAAATGGGAAATGGTAGAGCGATTAAAATCCATTTTTTCAGCAAAAGCCGTTGCTGAAATACCGTAATATTCCAGAATTTTTTCAAGTCGTTTTACAAAATCCTTGCTGTTTACCATTGTAACAAATATTGTATCAAAATAATTTTTACAAATGTAAACTATTAATTTAAAATTTACTAATATGCGTAAACAAACCTTGTTTTTACTTAAATAAAAAGTTTAATTAAAAGCTTATAATTATTTGATTACAAATGGTTTAATATAAATATACAAAAAATTGACCTTTAGTATATTGTATTTGAGGTCAGAAGACTAAAAATTGTTTACCGATGTAATGGATTTTGCTTACACATCTTGTTTACTTTTGTAAACAATGCAATGTTTAACTTTGTAAACTTCAAAAATTACTATGGAAGTAAAAGAATGGTATACCCGCAATTTTGAAAGTGCTTTAAGTGGTAGATATATTACATTAAATCATATTTATCCGCTATTGGAATTTTATAAAAATGATTACGATATTTCAGTTGTTGGTCAGTCAGAAAATGGTCGAGATATTTCCCTTGTAAAAATTGGAACTGGAAAAAAAGTTGTTTTGGCTTGGTCGCAAATGCACGGAAATGAATCTACAACAACCAAGGCTTTATTTGATTTTTTAAAATTCATAAATCAAAAACATTTTTTTCAAACTGAAATTGAAACTTTTTTAAAAAGTTACACCTTATATATCATCCCAATATTAAATCCAGATGGTGCGCAATCTTATACAAGAGTTAATGCCAACAACGTTGATTTGAATCGAGATGCTCAAAATTTATCACAAAAGGAAAGTAAGTGCCTTAACAGGTTATTTAATGAGCTTAAGCCTGATTTATGCCTTAATATGCACGATCAACGTTCTATTTTTGGCTTAAAAACAGGAAAACCAGCTACTGTATCCTTCTTATCACCTGCTGCAGACGAAAGTAGATCTCTTACAAGGGCAAGAAAATTAGCTATGGAGAAGATTGTAAAAATGAATAATCACCTTCAAAATATAATTCCTGGTCAGGTGGGGAGGTATGATGATAGCTTTAATACAGCATGTGTAGGTGACACTTTTCAAAAAGCTGGTGTTGCTACTATACTTTTTGAAGCAGGGCATTACAGGTTAGATTATAATAGAGAAACAACTCGTGAGTTTATATTTTATGCGCTTTTATCATTATTCGATATTATTGATAATGTAACTGAGCCATTAAGCTCTGAGGATTATTTTAAAATCGGTGAAAATCAAAAAAATTATAATGACATTATTTTAAGGAATGTAAAAATCGAAACCGAAGAGAAGTCTATTGATATCGCAATTCAGTATAAAGAAGTTTTTAAAGGCGATAAAATTCATTTTGAACCTATTATTGATGCATATGGGGATTTGGAAAATCGTAAAGGGCATAGGGAGAAAAATTTAAAAAATAAAAATGTTTTAACAAAAACCCAACAAAATTTAACAATTGGCGCTCATTTCTCAGAATTATTTGATAAAAGTGATGAATTGATGCTATTTTTTCAATAAAAAGCTTCCATAATAGGGTAAAACTGCCTAATTTCGCGAAAAAAATATATGAAAATGGGTAAATTCAAATTAGACGAAACGGATCACAAAATTTTAGATCTATTAATTGACAATACGCGTATTCCATTCACAGATATCGCTAAGAAGCTTGAAATATCGGCAGGAACTGTACACGTTAGGGTTAAGAAGATGGAAGATGCAGGAATAATAACAGGTTCTTCATTACAGGTAGATTATCAAAAACTAGGATACTCTTTCATTGCTTATGTTGGAATCTTTATTTTCAAAACCTCTCAAACTCAATTTGTTTTAGAACGCATTAGTGAAATTCCATTTATTACAGTTGCTCATGTAACCACAGGAAAATTCAATATTTTCTGTAAAATTAGAGCGAGAGATACAGCCCACGCTAAAGAAATTATTTACGAAATTGACGATATTGAAGGTGTAAGTCGTACAGAAACAATGATTTCTATGGAAGAAAGCATTAATGATAAAAAGAGGATGCTACATTCAATCTTTAATGAGATGTAATCTTATTAACTAAACACTATTAAAACCTTTACTTCTTGGTAAAGGTTTTTTTTATTTCAAAATTTAAAGAGTTGAAATTAATTAAGTTTTTCTAAATTTATAAAAATCAACAATTGAATATGAAGCTATTCAAACTCTTAAAGAATACCTATTTAAGTTGGGATAAAAATGATCCTTGGGCTAAAAGTGCAATTATCGCTTATTATGCATTATTCTCACTGCCTTCCTTACTGATAATTACTGTACATTTTGCAGGCGTATTTTTCGGTCGAGAAGCGGTAGAGGGAAAAATTACAGAAGAAATAAGTGGCTTAATAGGAAAGGGAAGTGTAGACCTTATTGAAACAATGATAATAAATTCAGCTTTATCTGAAAGTTCTCTATTATTTATAATCTTTGGTGTAGGAGTTCTAATTTTTGGTGCTACAGGAGTGTTTTTTCAGCTTCAAAAAGCTTTGAATAATATTTGGAGCGTTCGCGCATTAAAAAACAGCATTTTAGATACCTTAAAACGGAGAGCAGTTTCTTTTGGAATGGTGCTAATTATAGGCTTATTGTTATTAATATCATTGGTGTTAAGCACGGCTGTAAATGCATTAAGTGATTTAATTGGAAACTATTTCAATGAGTTTTCTACTTTTTTTATAAGATTGCTCAACTTTGTTATTTCACAAATTATAATAACTGCATTATTTGCATCAATTTTTACTTTACTTCCAGATGTAAAAGTTAAGTGGAAAACCAATCTAATTGGTGCATTTATGACATCCTTGTTATTCTTAATAGGTAAGTACTTAATAGGATTTTACTTTTCAGAGTCAGATCCAGCTTCTGTGTATGGTGCTGCAGGGAGTGTCGTTTTGGTTCTATTATGGGTATATTATACTTGTTTAATATTATTCTTTGGTGCTGAATTTACCGTCAACTGGGCACTTTATAAGAATATTAAAATTGAACCCACTGAAAATGCTACGCTATCATACGAATTAGAAATGCAGGAACTCAGAGAATATAAACGTAAAGTTGAGGAAGATAAAAAAAAAGCCTTAGCCTTAAAAAGTAATGTGAAGAAGTAAGCGTTGCCTAAAAGTAAAAAAGAGGCTCTAATGAGCCTCTTTCCTTATTAATGCGTTCAAAAGAGGTTTACTCCTCCTCGTCCATTTTTCTCTTATCTAACATTTCGCTAATTGGTTCGTTGAAGTCTGCTTCTTCGTAATCATCTTCATCAAAATTAGCCATGGACACTTCAAGTCGAGAGCTTACTTTTACCAAATATATGGCATCTTCCGTTCTTACCTCAACTGCTTCAACTAATTCGTTTTTTGCGTTTTTAAAGGTAATAACATGGTCATCATCATACCCATCAGGGTATTTTTCAACTAATAAAGAAAGTATTTCTGGAGTCAACTTTCGGTAATCTACAATTATGCGCTTCATGTAATTTTTAATCTTTAAATTATGGGATAAAACTATTTAAAATATGATTACTTAAAAATGTTTTAAAGAATTTTTTTACAAATTTTTATAGTACTCAAAAGCTTTGTAAATCAATTCGTTGTTAACAGTGCAATTAATTTGATAAACACCAATGTCCTCTAAAAGTACAAAAAGAACTTTACCGTTTCTGTTTTTCTTGTCAAATACCAGCAATTTAATGATGTTTTCAATGTCCGAATTAGTGAATTCAATCTTCGAAAAATAATTTAAAATGCTTGTAGAAATTTCTTCTAGGGTATTTTTTGGAAAATTATGTGTTTCCGATGAAATGTAAGTTGCTAAAATAATACCTATCGCAATAGCTTCCCCATGTAATAATGTTTTTTTCTCTGAGCTTTCGAGAAAGTAGGATTCTATTGCGTGACCAAGTGTATGGCCGTAATTTAAAGTTTTTCTTAAATCTTCTTCAAAAGGATCTTTAGTGACAACCTCTTTTTTAATGTTTATAGAACCCCAAATTAATTTTTCAAACTCATCTTTATTGAACACATTTATATTCTTAACTTCATTCCAATATGTTTTACTGTGTATAACTCCGTGTTTTAACATTTCAGCAATCCCAGAGGTTAAGTGTTCTGAAGGAAGTGTTTTTAAGAATACTGTATCAATAAGTATCATTTCGGGAGCGTTAATTACTCCAATTTGATTTTTTAAATGCCCTAGGTCTATTCCGTTTTTTCCTCCTACTGAAGCATCAACTATAGCGAGTAGGGAAGTAGGTATATTAATAAAATTTACACCTCTATTATATGTAGATGCCACAAAACCACCTAAATCAGTTACTACACCACCTCCAAGGTTTATTATTAAGCTATTTCTGTCGGCTCCATTTTCTGAAAGTGTATTCCAAACATCTACACAGGTAGAAATGCTTTTGTATTTTTCACCGGCAGGTATCGTTATAATGTAAGGAGTAGATTCAAAAAAAGTTTCTTCTAAAAAGTGAGGAATGCAATGTTTGCGCGTATTTTTGTCGGTTATTATGAAGATATTAGAAGGGCTTGATTTCTCGATAAAACTACCCAAGGCTTTCCAAGCTTCTTTGCTGTTGTAAATCAATTCGTTATCCTTTTTATTTGTAGACATTAATTTCTTGAATTTTATGGTGTAAACACAATTCAAATCTAAGTATATTTGTACACTTTATTTCCCCTTTTATGTCAACAAATTCTCTTTTCGATAATACGGAAACTGCATTTCAGTTAAAAAGTGATTCAGAACTAGAACGCGCTTATTTCCTGTTTAAAATGATTTCTAACGAACCTTTAGTAAAAATAGGTTCTGCGGTTACAAAGTTTGCATTAAATATAAATTTGCCTGTAGAAGGGCTGATACGCTCTACAGTATTCGACCATTTTTGTGGTGGTGTAAATGAGTTAGACTGTATGCCTACCGTGGATAGGTTGCAAGAGGTGGGTGTGTCTTCGATACTTGATTACTCTGTAGAAGGTAAAGAAGAAGAAGAACAATTTGAAGCTACTGCTAAAAAAGTTATTGAGTTAACAAAATTTGCTAAAAATAAGGAAGCAATGCCTTTTTCGGTATTTAAACCTACAGGACTTGGAATGTTTAAAATTTGGCAAAAGCTTACAGAAAAAGAAGCTTTAACAAATGAAGAAAAAGATCTTTGGAATAATATCGTGTCCAGATACGATAGAATTTCGAAAGTAGCTCACGAGTGTGATATTCGCATTTTAATTGATGCAGAGGAATCTTGGATGCAAGAGGCAGCAGATGATCTTTGCGAAAAGATGATGGAGAAATACAATAAGGAGCGACCAATAATATTTAATACTTTACAATGCTATCGCTGGGATAGATTAGACTATCTAAAAGAATTACATAAACGCGCTAAAGAAAAAGGATTTAAACTAGGGTTTAAGGTTGTTCGTGGCGCATATATGGAAAAGGAAAATGATCGCGCCCTGGAGAAAGGTTATAAAACGCCTATTTGCGAAAGTAAAAAAGCAACAGATGATAACTTTAACAATGTATTACAATACATTTTTGATAACTTAGACGATATCGAGTTGTTCGCTGGTACTCATAATGAATATAGCACTTATTTAGCCATGGATATTATGAAGCAAAATGGAATCTCTAAAAGTGATGACAGGGTTTGGTTCGGACAGTTATATGGTATGAGTGATCACATTTCTTTTAACCTTGGTGCTGAGGGATATAATGTTGGAAAATATATTCCATTCGGACCTGTAAAAGATGTTATGCCTTACTTAATCCGTCGTGCTGAAGAAAACACATCTGTGGCTGGGCAAACCAGTAGGGAACTTACTTTGCTTAAAAAAGAAAAAGAGCGAAGAAATCTCTAAGAAATTAAAAAACCTCTTATTTAAGAGGTTTTTTTTATGTTTTTATTTTTGCTGAGTTACTTCCGCTTTTGAAACAGTTGCTGTGTTATTGCAATTTTCAACTCTAATCTTTAGCGTTTTCTCTGAAAATTTCTTTTCAATTACATATTGATTGCAAGAATCTAAATTGGTGATACTTTGAGAGAATATTACATCTCCATCAATTAATAAACTAGATACAGCCGAAGTGTCCATTTTGTTTTCGCGAAGGACTCTCAAGCTTTCTGTGGTAAAGGCTCTTTCTTTGTTGCGAATGTTTTTTAATGTCCGAGATTCTGGACCATAATCACAAGATGTCTTTTTTCCGCTTAAAATAAAAAACAATAAAAGTATTCCTATTAAGAAACCCCCTGAAAAATAGGCGAATCGGTGTGTTAATTTCATTTTATGGGATTAGAGTTTTGGTATGTGTATTTATTAAAGTAGAATTTTATATCTAAATTTAAAATATCAATAAATTAATATCGCTATAAGACATATCAAACCAATCGGCAATAGCTTTGTTGGTTAAAATTCCGCGGTAAAAGTACAAACCATTTTTCAAACCGTTGTCAAAACGTACAGCATTTTCTAATCCACCACTTTCGGCGATTTCTAAAAGATAGGGGGTGAAAATATTACTGATAGAAATTGAAGCTGTTTTCGGATATCGCGCCGGGATATTAGGCACCCCGTAATGTATTACATTGTGCTTAATTATTGTAGGATTATCGTGACTAGTAGTTTCGGTAGTTTCAAAACACCCACCCATGTCTACGCACACATCTATCACTACAGCGCCTTTTTTCATATTCTCCACCATATCTTCGGTTACAATTATAGGCGCGCGGTTGTGACCTCTAACGGCGCCTATCGCCACATCACAACGTCGTAAAGCTTTCATTAAATTCTTTGGCTGTATAGTAGAGGTGTATAAAATACGACCTACGTTAGTCTGGATTTTTCGAAGTTTCGTAATTGAACTATCAAAAACTTTGACGTTGGCACCTAGTCCAAGAGCAGATCGCACAGCAAACTCACCAACGGTGCCAGCCCCGATAACAACAACTTCAATAGGTGGAACGCCGCTAATATTTCCAAAAAGTAAGCCGTTACCTTTTTTTGCGTTTACCATTAATTCTGCTGCTATAAGAACAGAAGCAGTTCCTGCTATTTCACTTAAAGCTTTAACTGCAGGGTAGGTGTGATCTTCATCTCTTATAAATTCAAAAGCGAGCGCGGTAATTTTCTTTTTTGCCAGAACGTCAAAATATGATTTCTGACGAGTTTTTAATTGTAGTGCAGATATTAAAACAGTTTTAGGATTTATAAGCTCTAATTCGTCGAGAGTTGGTGGCTCAACTTTTAAAACCATCGGGCATCCAAATACCTTGGTTTTATCTTCGGTAATCTGAGCTCCAGCTTCAGAGTAATCTTTATCTGTAAACCCTGCATCATCTCCAGCGCCTCGTTCAATCAAAACTTTATGCCCATTGTTAACCATTGCATTCACAGCATCTGGGGTTAGACAAATTCTTTTTTCTTGAAAATAGGCTTCCTTAGGTATCCCAATAAGGAGTTCACCCTTTTCTCGGGATATTTCAAGAGTTTCCTCTTGAGGAATTAATTGAGCGTGTGTGAAAGGAGATGTGGGATGAGACATAATACTAGATTAACCGTCTCAATTTACGAATAATTTTCATTTTTGTTTAGAAAATTTCAATAGCAATTAGACTTCAGAAATTTATAAACCATAAGAAGTGAACTTAGTTATCAATCTTTAAAATTCTACTTCCGTCTTCATTTTTGGATAAGTATACCTTCGTTGCATTTTCAGGTAATAACGAAGAAACTTTTTCTGGCCATTCAATAAAAACGTAATCTCCAAATTCAAAATATTCTTCAACGCCCATATCAAAAGCTTCTGATGGATCTTCTAATCTATAAAAATCGAAGTGATAAATTTGTAAGTCTTCAGCTCGATACTCATTTACTATTGAAAATGTCGGACTTCCAACTGTGTCTGTGCAGCCAAGTTGTTTAATTAATTCTTTAATGAGTGTTGTTTTACCAACACCCATTTTTGCAAAGAATAAAAATATATTATGTGGTGCCTTTTCAAGTAGCTGTTTAGCTACTTCAGCAATTTTATCTTCAGTATAAACAATCTCCATCACAAATGTCTATTTATCGAGTCAAAAATAATTTAAGGAATGCAATTGAACACCTTAATTCCATTTTTTATTTAGGTGTAAATACTGAAAATGGAATTATCATTTCTTCTAAAGAAACCCCTCCGTGCTGATATGTGTTACGATAATAACTAACGTAATGGTTGTAATTGTTAGGATATGCAAAGAAGTAATCTCCTTTAGCAAATATGAACGAACTACTCATGTTTATAGTTGGTAAACATAGCTTTTTAGGGTCTTTGGCTGCCAGAACTTCCTTGTCTTCATAGGTTAAACTTCTACCTGTTTTATAACGTAAGTTTAAACTAGTGTTTTTATCGCCAATAACTTTAGACGGGTTTTTCACATTAATTGTTCCGTGGTCGGTAGTGATAATAAGTTTAAAACCTAAACGGGCAGCTTGTTGTATAACTTCTAATAAAGGTGAATTCTTGAACCAACTTTGGGTTAACGAACGATACGACTTATCTGTTGAAGCAAGTTCCTTAATTACTTCCATTTCGGTTTTGGAATGCGAAAGCATATCAACGAAATTATAAACTACCACAGTTAGATCTTCGTCTTTGTGGCTTTTAAAATTTTCAACAAGTTTTTTTCCTTGTTTTAAACTTGAAATTTTGTGGTAACTCCAATTTATATTTATTCCCAATCTTTTTAATTGTGCAGTTAGAAACTCTTCCTCCTTCATGTTTTTTCCACCTTCATCTGTATCATTTAACCATAAATCTGGGTGAAGTTTTTCCATTTCACTAGGCATTAAACCTGAGAAAATTGCATTTCTAGCATATTGAGTAGCCGTTGGAAGAATACTGCAAAACAGTTCTTCGGTAGTTTTTTTGTAAATGTTGGCTACGGTAGGTTCGAAGGCTTTCCATTGGTCAAACCTAAGGTTGTCTACAACAACTAAAAGGGTAGGAGTACCCGTTTTAAGCTCTGGCTGTATTTTATCTCTAAAAAGGGTATGCGACATTACTGGTGCTTCACTTGTATCTTCAAACCAAGAGGGGTATGCTTTATCTATAAACTTGCAGAATTGGTTGTTAGCCTCGGTTTTTTGTGATTCTAAAATCTCAAACATCCCCGAATCTTCAATTCCTTCCAATTCTAATTCCCAGTAAACTAATTTTTGATAAAGTTCTTTCCACTCCTCAAAGCTGTTAACCATAGAAAGGTCCATCGCAATTTTTCTAAATTCTTGCTGATAATTTGAAGTTGTTTTTTCAGAAACTAACCTACTGTGGTCTAAGTTTTTCTTTAAGCTAAGAAGAATTTGATGAGGATTTACGGGTTTAATTAAGTAATCGGCTATTTTAGAACCAATGGCTTCTTCCATTATATATTCCTCTTCACTTTTAGTTATCATTACAATAGGAATCGAAGCTTGTTGCTCTTTAATTTCAGCTAAAGTTTCAAGTCCACTAAGGCCTGGCATGTTTTCATCTAAAAAAACAATATCAAAAACTTGTTTTTTTATTTCTTCTAGGGCCTCCATACCGCTCTGTGCAGTAGTTACTTTATAGTTTTTATTTTCTAAGAACAGAATATGTGGTTTAAGTAAATCTATTTCATCATCTACCCATAGTACTTTTATGTCGCTCATATATGTATATTTGTGTTGTTGCTCCTTTACACTTAACCTATATAATAATGTTTATAAAAGATGCTAGCCTAGGAGAATTGTTAAATCAATATGGTATAATTCTCACAAATTTGCGAAGAATCACTTCAAAAATAGCCCCGAATTGTGTCAAAAGAATATTGTAGCTATTAATTTAAAGTTAAAGTTTGAAAACCTTTCCCAAACTCAAGTTTATAAACGACCCCATCTATGGTTTTATTACCATACCAAGTAAATTGGTTTTCGATTTGATAGAACATAGATACTTTCAAAGATTGCGCAGGATTTCACAAATGGGTTTTTCCTACATTGTATATCCAGGAGCCCATCACACGAGATTTCATCACGCATTAGGGGCCATGTTTTTAATGCAGAAAGCTGTACAAACTCTCAAGTCTAAAGGAGTTGATATTTCAACAAATGAAGAAGAAGGGTTGTATATAGCTATACTTTTACACGATATAGGTCATGGTCCGTTTTCACATGCTATGGAAAACAGCATAGTAGAAAATGTAAGTCACGAGCATATTTCACTATTGTTTATGGAAACTTTAAATAGTGAGCTTAATAATCGATTATCCTTGGCTATTGAAATATTTAAAAATGAATACTCTCGTAAATTTTTCCATCAATTAGTATCTGGCCAGTTGGATATGGACCGATTGGATTATTTAAAACGCGATAGTTTTTTTACAGGAGTTCCAGAGGGAACTGTAAATGCTCAACGTTTAATTGCGATGTTGAATGTAAAAAACGATGCTTTAGTGGTAGATGAAAAAGGAATTTATTCGGTGGAAAATTTTCTTGTAGCAAGACGTTTGATGTATTGGCAGGTTTATCTTCACAAAACAGGAATCGTAGCTGAACAACTTTTAGTTCGAGTTTTAAAACGTGCAAAACAACTTACGGCACAGGGAGTAGAGTTGCATGCTAGTAAAAACCTACAATTTTTTCTAAAGAATAATATAACCATAGATAGTTTTTCAGAGGAAGTACTCGATACCTTTTCTAAGTTAGATGATTACGATATTGTATCTGCGATGAAGGTTTGGGTTGACAATGACGACTTTGTATTAAAGAATTTATCTTCAATGCTACTTAATCGCGATTTATTAAAAGTAAAAGTTAAGTCGAAACCGTATTTAGATAAGAAAGTAAAAAGTAAAAGAGAGAAGTTGATGGATAAATATCAGCTTTCAGAAGAAGAAGCTGCTTACTTTGTTTTTAGCGGTACGCTTCAGAATCAGGCTTATAGTATGGAAAAGGAAACCATTAATCTATTGTTGAAAAATGGAAAAATTATAGATGTGGCAAAGGCTAGTGATCAGCTAAACTTAGAGGCTTTATCTAAGTCTGTGGTTAAGTACTATATGTGTTATCCAAAAAACAGTACTGATAGCTATAGAGACTAAGTCCTTTTTTTCTATTTTTGCAGGAATGAAAATTAACAACCTATATTTAAATCATTTTATTAATGCTAATTTGCGGTTGATTATTTTCCGAAATTCGGTTGAAGAAAATCC
Organism: Aequorivita sediminis; assembly: GCF_032080575.2. NCBI lineage: Bacteria > Pseudomonadati > Bacteroidota > Flavobacteriia > Flavobacteriales > Flavobacteriaceae > Aequorivita > Aequorivita sediminis. The sequence goes on from NZ_JAVLSO020000003.1 coordinate 125,240, forward strand.
ACTCGCATTATGAAATTTACAGCAGCCCAAATAGCAGGAATACTTGACGGAACCGTAGAGGGAAACGACAGTGTAGAAGTTTCTGAACTATCTAAGATTGAAGAAGGTAGTGAAGGAAGCTTAACGTTTCTAGCAAATCCTAAGTATACGCATTTTATATATTCAACAAAGGCTTCGGTAACTATTGTTAATAATGATTTTGTTGCAACCGATAAAATTTCAACTACACTTATTCGAGTTGAAAATGCCTATAATGCATTTTCCAAATTACTAGAATATTATAATCAAGTAAAGATGAATAAGACGGGTATTGAAAACCCTGTTTTTATTTCAGAAAGTGCCAAATACGGTGAGAACTTGTATTTAGGCGCTTTTTCATATATAGGTGAAAATGTTAAGATTGGGAAGAATGTAAAAATTTATCCGAATTCTTATTTAGGAGATAATGTAACTATTGGCGATAATACTGTGATTTTTACTGGTGCAAAATTGTATTCAGAAACTAAAGTTGGCGAATCTTGTGTGTTAAACAGTGGTGTTGTAATTGGAGCTGATGGATTTGGCTTTACGCCAAATGAAAAAGGGGAATATAAAAAAGTTCCTCAAACCGGAAATGTAATTCTAGAGGACAATGTAGATATAGGTCCGGGAACGACAATAGATCGCGCTACATTAGGATCTACAATAATTAAGAAAGGGGTTAAGTTAGACAACCAAATTCAGATTGCTCATAATGTAACTATTGGAGAAAATACCGTTATTGCAGCTCAAACTGGAGTAGCCGGTTCTACCAAAATAGGAAAAAATTGTATTATTGGTGGCCAAGTAGGAATAGCTGGGCATATTGTAATTGGAGATAATGTAAAAATACAAGCTCAGAGTGGTATAGGAAGAAATGTAAAAGATAATGAAACCTTACAAGGCTCTCCAGCGCTAAGTTATGGCGATTTTAATAAAAGTTATGTATATTTTAAAAACCTTCCTAAAATAATGGAAAGGTTTAATATAGTAGAAAAAAAACTTGATAATGAATAAAAGTGTGGTAAAACAACGCACCATTGGTAAAGAGATATCTCTTACTGGGGTAGGCCTACATACTGGCAAGGAAGTTACAATTACGTTTAAACCTGCACCTGAAAACCATGGCTATTCTTTTGTAAGAATAGATTTGGAAGGTCATCCTGAGATTGAAGCAGATGCCAATTTTGTAGTCAATACACAACGCGGAACCAATTTAGAAAAGCGAGGTGTAAAAATTCAAACTTCAGAACACGTTCTTGCTGCATTAGTAGGACTTGAGGTTGACAACTGTATTATGGAGCTCAACGCTTCAGAACCGCCAATTATGGACGGTTCATCTAAGTATTTTGTTGAAGCTATTGAAAAAGCTGGAATAGAAGAACAAGAAGCTGAAAGAGATGAGTATATTGTTACTGAAGTTATTTCGTATGTAGATGAAGAATCAGGTAGTGAAATACTTGTAATGCCATCGGATGAATACCAAGTAACTACAATGGTGGATTTTGGCACTATGGTTTTAGGCACTCAAAATGCTTCATTAAAAAAGATTTCAGACTTTAAGGACGAAATTGCAAACGCGCGAACTTTTAGTTTCCTTCACGAAATTGAAATGTTGTTAGAACACGGCCTAATTAAAGGTGGTGATTTAAACAATGCTATTGTTTATGTAGATAAAGAGCTTTCTCCGGAAACTATGGAAAAGCTTCGCAAGGCTTTTGGAAAAGATAATATCTCGGTTAAGCCAAATGGAATTCTTGATAATCTTACGCTTCATTATCCAAACGAAGCAGCTAGACATAAGCTGTTAGATGTTATTGGTGATTTAGCGCTGATTGGTACTCGAATTCGCGGGAAGGTTATAGCGAACAAGCCAGGCCATCACGTAAATACACAATTTGCTAAAAAACTTTCAAAGAGAATTAAAATTGAAAGACGAAATAAAGTTCCTAAATTTGATTTCAACCAACCACCTGTAAAAGATGTAAATGATATAATGGCTATGCTTCCACATAGACCACCATTTTTATTGGTTGACAAAATTATGGAAATGACTGAAACAGGGGTGGTAGGCCTTAAAAACGTGACTATGAATGAACCTTTCTTCGTTGGTCACTTCCCAGGAGCACCCGTTATGCCAGGAGTTTTAATTGTTGAAGCTATGGCACAAACAGGTGGAATTTTAGCATTAAGCACTGTGCCAGACCCTGAAAACTATCTTACATTTTTTATGAAAATAAACAATGTAAAGTTTAAACAACAGGTTAATCCTGGAGATACCCTTATATTTAAATTGGAACTAATTACCCCTATCCGCCGTGGAATTGTACATATGCAAGGAAACGCTTATGCTAATGGTAAATTAGTTACAGAAGCTGAGCTTATGGCTCAAATGGTTAAAACAAAAAATTTATAAATGAACCAACCACTTGCATACGTCCATCCGGGCGCAAAAATTGCCAAAAACGTTGTGATAGAACCTTTCACAACAATCCATAATAACGTCGTAATTGGCGAAGGAACTTGGATTGGAAGTAATGTAACTATTATGGAAGGTGCACGTATTGGTAAAAACTGTAATATTTTTCCAGGTGCTGTAATTTCTGCAGTTCCTCAAGATTTGAAATTTAAAGACGAAGAAACAACAGCCGAAATTGGAGATGGTACTACTATTAGAGAGTACGTTACAATCAATAGAGGTACGGTAGATCGCGGGAAAACTGTAATCGGTAAAAATTGCTGGATCATGGCTTATTGCCATATTGCTCACGACTGCATCGTTGGAGATAACTGTATTTTTAGTAATAACAGTACACTTGCTGGGCATATTACAGTAGGCGATCACGTAGTATTAGCAGGAATGACTGCTGTTCATCAGTTCTGTATGATTGGTAATCACGCATTTGTTACTGGTGGGTCGTTAGTACGAAAGGATGTACCACCATACGTTAAAGCCGCTCGAGAACCACTTAGTTATGTGGGTATCAACTCGATTGGATTAAGAAGAAGAGGATTTACATCAGAAAAAATCACTGAGATTCAGAATATTTATAGATTGCTATATCAGAAGAATTATAACACCTCTCAAGCTACAGAAATTATTGAAGCTGAAATGGAGGCAACTCCTGAACGAGATGAAATCCTTCAGTTTATTAAAAATTCCAAGCGTGGAATTATGAAGGGATATTTCAATTCAAATTAATTTATACAAAAATACTATCAATTAACCATAAAAATAAATAATGGCTACTTCATCAGATATAAGAAAAGGACTTTGTATTCGTTACAACAACGATATTTACAAGATTATTGAATTCCTTCACGTAAAACCAGGAAAAGGCCCTGCATTCGTAAGGACTAAATTAAAAAGTGTCACTACTGGAAAAACTATTGATAACACTTTTTCGGCTGGTCATAAAATTGACGATGTGCGTGTTGAAACTCATAAATTTCAATACTTATATAGTGAAGGTGAAATGTATCACTTTATGAATACAGAAGATTATTCTCAAATACAATTAATGAGGGGAATACTTGATACTCCAGAATTAATGAAAGAAGGAGAAGTCGTATCTGTACTTATAAATGCAGAAGACGGTGCGCCACTTTCAGTTGAAATGCCTGCGCATGTAATTTTAGAAGTTACATCAACAGAACCAGGTGTAAAAGGAAATACAGCTACAAACGCTACTAAACCAGCAACTGTTGAAACTGGAGCTGAAATTAATGTTCCGTTGTTTATCAATGAAGGCGATAAAATTAGAATCGATACCGAAAAAGGTCAGTATCAAGAACGTATAAAAGAATAAACTTTATTCATTTATTAAACTTCAAAAACATTATTCATCAATTCTATAGCTGACTAAAAGTGAAATTTCCAACTCCACAAACTCTTGAAAATATAGCCATTATTATTGGTTCAGATTACGTAGGTAATCCTAATTTTCCAGTTTTTGGAATGAATGAGATTCACGTAGTTCAGCCTGGAGATATTGTTTTTGTAGACCACCCAAAGTACTACGATAAAGCACTACAATCGCAGGCTACAGTTATTCTTATTAATAAAAAAGTAGATTGTCCTGAAGGGAAAGCTCTATTAATTTCAGATGATCCTTTCCGAGACTTTAACAAGCTTAGTCGTTATTTCAAACCTTTTACTGTTTCTACCAGTTTAGTTTCAGAATCTGCTGAAATAGGAGAGGGAACAATTATTCAACCCAATGTATTTATTGGTAACAACGTAAAAATTGGGAAAAACTGCTTAATTCATCCTAATGTTAGTATTTATAACAATACTGTAATCGGAAATAATGTTACAATTCACGCGGGTACTGTGTTAGGTGCTGATGCTTTTTACTATAAAAACCGTCCCGAAAACTTTGATAAATTATTAAGTGGCGGAAATGTTGTAATAGAAGACAATGTAGATCTTGGCGCACTTTGTACTATAGACAAAGGAGTAACAGCATCTACTATCATTGGAGAAGGCTCCAAGCTCGACAATCAAGTTCACGTAGGGCACGATACCGTAATTGGTAAACGCTGTTTAATTGCTGCTCAAGTTTGTATAGCAGGCTGTGTTTTGATAGAAGATTTTGTAACACTATGGGGTCAAGCAGCAGTTACTAGTGGGGTTACAGTGGGCGAAAAAGCAATAATATCTGCACAAAGTGGCGTAAGTAAATCACTTCCTGGGCATAAATCATATTTTGGTTCGCCTGCAGAAGAATTTAGAAAAAAATATAAGGAATTGGCCATGGTTAAGCTAATTCCAGACATAATTAAAAAATTGGATAAATTGCCATGAGTAAAAAAGCAAAAGAATTAGTTAGGGATTTTTATAATTCCGATTTATTAAAAGACGAAACAATTTTAGAGCGTTTTTTCCATCCAGATTTACAGTTGATATGGAATAGTGCTGATGGTCTTAATATTTTAAATTATGACGACTTAAAAAACTTCTTAAGTGAGGTTAAGCGTTCTTATAACGATTTGCGAATTGAAATTAGTCATCTCTTATCAGACGGGCCACACGTAACAATACGATACAAATATTACATCCGTACTATGGAAAATCCAGATGAAGAGTTAGGAATTGCTCATTTCATTGGTATTTGGGAGGTTAAAGACGATAAAATTTACAAAGGATATCAAGTTAGTCAGCCTGTTACAGAAAATGACGACACTACCGAAAGTTATCAAAAAGTTAAGGTTTAATTATTTTTAAAACCGTTGTCAAAAACTGTATCTTTGCAGGAATTCTGAATAAAATTCGAAAAGTTTATTTGAATTTAAATTATATATAACAATTACAAAATAGTTAAAAATGAGCGTTTTAGTAAATAAAGATTCAAAAATAATAGTTCAAGGATTCACTGGAAGTGAAGGAACTTTCCACGCTGAACAAATGATTGAATACGGAACTAATGTTGTTGGAGGAGTAACTCCAGGAAAAGGTGGACAAAAACATCTTGATAAACCGGTATTCAATACAGTTGAAGAAGCTGTAAAAGAAACTGGTGCCGACACCACTATTATTTTTGTGCCGCCTGCATTTGCTGCAGACGCCATTATGGAAGCTGCTGATGCAGGTATCAAAGTAATTATCACAATTACTGAAGGTATTCCAGTAAAAGATATGATTACTGCTTCAAACTATATTAAAGACAGAGATTGTCGCTTAATTGGTCCTAACTGTCCAGGAGTTATTACTCCAGGTGAAGCAAAAGTTGGTATTATGCCAGGTTTTGTTTTCAAAAAAGGTAATGTAGGAATCGTTTCAAAGTCAGGAACACTTACTTATGAAGCTGCCGATCAAGTTGTAAAACAAGGTTTAGGAATTACCACGGCAATCGGTATTGGTGGAGATCCAATTATTGGAACTACTACAAAAGAAGCTTTAGAATTGCTTATTAACGATCCAGAAAGTGAAGCAGTTGTAATGATTGGTGAAATTGGTGGTCAATTAGAAATTGATGCAGCAAAATGGTATAAAGAAAGCGGTAGCAAAAAGCCAGTAATTGGTTTTATCGCTGGTGAAACAGCGCCTGCAGGACGTACAATGGGCCACGCTGGTGCAATTGTTGGAGGTAGTGACGATACTGCTCAAGCAAAGAAAAAAGTAATGCGCGAATGTGGAATGCACGTAGTGGATTCTCCAGCAGAAATTGGAAAGAAAGTAAAAGAAGTTTTAGGCTAATCTTTTCTACATATAGATTAAAAAGCTCTGTGAAATTCACAGAGCTTTTTTTATGGTGAAGCCACAAGCTTTTGTTATATTTGAAATCCGCCTCTCGCGGTTATCCTGCAAGGTTTAAATAATCATGAGGATATATTAGATTAAATAAAAACAAACCTTAATATGAAATTACTGGAAGGAAAAACAGCAATTATTACAGGCGGAAGCCGCGGAATTGGAAAAGGAATTGTAGAAGTATTTGCTAATCACGGCGCAAATGTGGCTTTTACCTATAGCTCCTCAGCCGAAGCTGCAAATAATTTAGCAGAAGAGGTTGCCAAATTAGGTGTTAAAGCTAAAGCATATCAAAGTGATGCCGCTTCTTTTACTGAAGCTCAAGCTTTGGTAGATGAAGTTTTAAAAGACTTTGGAAGTATTGATATTCTTATAAACAATGCTGGAATTACCAAAGACAATCTTTTGATGAGAATCTCTGAGGAAGATTTTGATAAAGTAATAGAAGTAAATCTAAAATCCGTTTTCAATATGACTAAGGCTGTACAACGTACAATGCTGAAGCAACGCAAAGGTTCTATAATTAATATGAGCTCTGTTGTGGGAGTAAAAGGGAATGCAGGTCAAACAAATTATGCAGCTTCCAAAGCAGGGGTTATAGGATTTACAAAATCTGTAGCGATCGAATTAGGATCTCGTAACATTCGTTGTAATGCAATTGCGCCTGGTTTCATTGAAACTGAAATGACGCAAAATTTAAATGAAGACGCAGTAAAAGGGTGGACAGACATTATTCCACTTAAACGTGGCGGTTCGCCACAGGATGTTGCAAATGCTTGTGTATTTTTAGCAAGTGATTTATCTGCTTACGTTACTGGACAAGTTCTCAATGTAGATGGAGGAATGCTTACTTAAAAAATACCTTTTCGGTGGTAAAAATCAGTACCTTGAAATGATAAACTTGAAACTAATTTAGTGACCACAGAAACCATATTTTATATTTTAATCGCCGGAGTAATTTCTATTGCTCTGGCGGTTTTTATGTATGGATATAAGTCCAAGCAAAAAGGACTGTTGGCTTGGATTTTTGGCGTACTTAGATTTATTTCAATTTTTTCAATTTTACTTTTATTGATTAATCCTAAGTTTAAAAGTGAAACTTATACCATCGAAAGGCCTAAACTCCCTATATTAATAGACAATTCAGCATCTATAAATGAGTTAGAGCAAACAGATAATGTTTCTAAATTTCTTGAAAAATTAAAAAACAATAAGGAGTTAAATACCAAATTTGAACTTTCTTATTTTTCTTTCGGAAGCGATTTCAAAGAAAGCGACTCTTTAACTTTTGATGATAGGAACACCAATATTTCAAAAGCGCTTTCATCATCAAATGAAATTTTTAAAAATGAAATCGCCCCAATAATTCTTATTTCAGATGGAAATCAAACACTTGGGAGTGATTACGAATTTTCTTCTACAAATAGTAAAAATCCTATTTATCCTGTAATTCTCGGGGATTCTGTACAGCATAAAGATTTAAAGATATCGCAATTAAATTCAAATCGATATGCTTTCTTAAAAAATCAATTTCCAGTAGAAGTTATTGTAAATTACACAGGTCCAACACCTGTCAATACCGAATTTATCGTTAATCAGGCCGCTTCCTCTGTATATCGAACTAATGTTTCGTTTTCTAATAATGAAACTTCGAAAACAATAAACTTTACGCTTTCCGCAAATTCGGTAGGACTTCAAAAATATTCAGCAGAACTTCTTCCACTTTCAGATGAAAGGAATAAAACTAATAACAGTAAGTATTTTGCTGTAGAAGTAATCGACCAAGCAACAAATGTTTTGGTAGTTAGCAATATAACACATCCAGACTTGGGTGCGCTTAAAAAGGCAATTACATCAAACGAACGCCGAACTATTACTTTCAAAAAGCCTTTTGAAGCTGTTTCAGTTTTAAACGATTATCAATTGGTAATCCTCTATCAGCCCGATAGAAATTTTGCTACAGTATATTCTGAAATAGAAAAATTAAACAAAAACAATTGGGTATTCTCTGGATTGCAAACCGATTGGCATTTTTTAAATGCTGCCCAAAATAATTATATTAAAGAAGCATCAACACAAACAGAAGATGTTCAAGCAAAAGTTAATAGCAATTACGGTACATTTGCGTTCGACGATATAGGATTTGACGATTTTCCACCCTTGCATACTGAATTTGGATCTTTGTCTGTAACTGTTTCAAATGAAGAAATGTTAGCGCAAACCGTAAGTGGAATTTCTAATGGCAATCCACTCCTAGCTACAATGGAAGTAAATGGTACACGCAACGCTCTTTGGGATGGTGAAGGCTTTTGGCGTTGGAGAGCACGTAACTATGTGAATAGCAATAGCTTTAAAGAATTTGATGATTTTATCGGAAATATTGTTCAGTATTTGGCATCTAATAAACGCAGAAGTAGGCTAGAAGTGTCTTCTGAAACTTTCTATTACAACAATAATCCTATTAAAATCTCAGCCCAATATTTTGATAAAAATTATGTGTTCGACAATCGTGCTTCCCTAAATATACAGGTGAGAAACACTGAAACTGACGAATTGACGATTTTCCCAATGCTACTTCGTAATAATTATTTTGAAGTGGATTTAAACACCTTAGCTGCTGGCGAGTATGAGTATACGGTCTCAACTGCAGACGAATCAATTAAAAGCAGTGGAGGTTTTACTATTTTAGATTTTAATGTAGAACAACAATTTTTAAACGCAAATGTGTCAAAATTAAATAGAGTGGCAGTAAACTCTAACGGAAAAGCATACTTCGCATCACAAAGCGACGCCTTGATAGATTTGTTGATAGCCGACACTAACTACCAAAATATTGAAAGAAGCGAACAAAAAGTAGTACCTTTGATAGATTGGAAATATCTTCTAGCAATTATCATTCTAGCGCTCGTTTTAGAATGGTTTATCAGAAAATATAACGGACTTATATAGAAACCCAAACACTTTTTAAAAATGGAAAAACTTCCCAAATTAACAATACCTGTAATTGTAGGAATTGTATTGTTTATTATTTTAATCTCAAAATCATCTGTAACTATTAGCTCTGGTCACGCAGGAGTTTTATATCAAACTTTCGGAAATGGTGTAGTAACCGATAAACCACCGTTGGGTGAAGGTTTTCATATTATAGCACCTTGGAATAAGGTGTTTATATACGAGGTACGTCAACAAGAATTAAGTGAAAAAATGCAAGTTCTTTCGTCAAACGGTCTAGAGATTAAATTAGATGCTTCTGCTTGGTATCAACCAGAGAGTAACGACATTGCAAAACTTCACCAAGAAAAAGGTGAAAATTATTTACAACGTGTAATCCAACCAGCAATTAGAAGTGCTGCAAGAAGTGTAGTTGGTCGCTATACTCCAGAACAACTTTATTCTAGTAAAAGAGATGCAATTCAAGAGGAGATTTTTGAAGAAACTAAAAAAATATTAGACAAACAATATATTCAATTAAACGAAGTATTAGTTCGCGATGTAACGCTTCCACCTGCAATTAAAGATGCTATTGAGCGTAAACTACGTCAAGAACAGGAATCTTTGGAATATGAGTTCCGTTTAGAAAAAGCGACTAAAGAAGCTGAAAAAGTGAGAATTGAAGCACAAGGTAAAGCAGACGCAAACGCAATTTTAAGTGCTTCGTTAACAGATAAGGTGCTTCAAGATAAAGGAATTGATGCAACTTTAAAGCTAGCACAATCACCAAACTCTAAAGTTGTGATCGTTGGTTCTGGAGATAGTGGTTTACCTTTAATTTTAGGGAATAACTAAAAATAAATGACAAATTGATATCTTTCGCACAGTGTGCATTGACTTAAATTGCACTAAATTCGAAATTTATAAAATGTATATAATTAAAACCTTCCCGCGTGGAAGGTTTTTTTATGGAACAAATTCAGAAAGGTTTATAAACATCGATATAACTAACATTGTTTTCCTAATTTTGGATTATGCTTATCAAGGTTGTCCCTATAAAAGTAGCAGAATATGAAAAACACCAAAATAATTTTCGGTTTAATTGGCTTGATAGTAGGTGTCATTTTATTAATTCTCTCGGTTAGTTTACTATCTAAACCATCAAATTCTCCTCTGACTTTTGATCCTATCGGGAGTTTTCAAACATACTTTTTTAGCTTCGGCTTTACTTTAGGAGTAATTGGATGGATTATTGGAAGTGTATTACTTATAGGGTATTTAATTTTGTTTTACTTTATAGGAATATGGATAAGTAAAAAGATAGCAAAACAATAAACTATCAAAACGATATGAAAACCACCCCAGAACATAACGAGCGTATAGCCAAAATGACTTTCGCTTCGGTTTACCCACATTATATTACAAAGGTTGAAAAGAAAGATAGAACAATAGAAGAATTACATCAAGTAATCGAGTGGCTTACAGGCTTCAATGACAAGGATTTAAAGAAACTGATTGATGAAAAAGCTACTTTCGAAACCTTCTTTAAAAAAGCTAATCTTAATCCTAATGCCACTCTCATCAAAGGAGTAATTTGTGGATATCGCATAGAAGAACTTGATAATCCATTAACAAGACAAGTGCGTTACCTAGATAAATTGGTAGACGAGTTAGCTAAAGGCCGTAAAATGGAAAAAATACTTAGAAATTAATAAATTTCAATAACAGTTGATTAAACCCTTTAAAAACTTACTTATGAATTATAAAAAAATAGGTTTATCAGTATTAACAGTTCTATTATCATTTGGGATTGGATTATATATCAATAATGTATTTGCAAATCTTCCAAAGGAGGATAATTTCACACTAACAAAAATTAATAATATGAAAGATAACGATATGAAATTAGGCGCGTTCTCAGTAAGTCTGAATGTAAAGGATTTAGAAGTTTCAAAACAATTTTACGAAAACTTAGGATTTAGAGTTTTTGGAGGAAGTATGGAGCACAATTACCTAATAATGAAAAATGGAAATGCACTAATCGGAATTTTTCAAGGAATGTTTGAAGGTAATATTTTAACCTTTAACCCAGGTTGGGATGAAAATGCTCAGAATGTAGAAAGCTTTATGGATGTAAGGGACATTCAAAAAAACCTTAAACAGAATGGGGTAGAACTCGCTACAGAAGCAGATGAAAATACATCGGGGCCCGCAAGTATAACTCTTACTGATCCTGATGGAAATATTATTTTAATAGATCAACATCGATAGATTGATTTATTATATAATAATACAGACTTTCTAATTTAGAAGGTATTTGTTATTTGGTTTATTCCGTTTTCTGAAAAGATTTTATAACTGCCAATCCGCAGATTACAGCTACGGCAGTGAGACTAAATGCTAAAATGGTATTACTGTACATAAAGTTCCCGATGGCGAATAGTGTACAGTAAACACCTACAACCCCTGCAAAAAATCCCAGTATCTTCATTCCAAACCCTTTAAATTTGGATTCGTTTCCAAAAATTAGGCTATTAAAGCTATTTAGTGTTTCAGCATTTGACGGTTTTGTCAATAGCGTTACAAGTACCCATCCAATCGTGGTAATTACAACCCCAAGGACTAATTGCCAATGACCAGCCATTTCAATCATTGGAGTGTCCATTTTGCCATTAATAAAGAAAAAGGCAGCGATTAAAAATGAAATTAACATAGCGGCAATTTCACTATACGGGTTTATTCTACTCCAAAACCATCTTAAAATAAACAACAATCCAGTACCTGCTCCAATTGAAAGTAATAAGTTGAAGCCATCTCGAGCTTCTTCCAAAATAAGGGCTAACAAACCTGCGAAGATCATCATTACTACAGTAGAAATTCTACCGACGGCAACTTGTTCTTTACCCGTAGCTTTTTTTCGAAGAAAACGTACATAAAAATCATTTACCACGTAAGAACTTCCCCAATTTAAATGCGTTGAAATAGTACTCATAAAAGCTGCTATTAACGAAGTAACTACAATTCCTAATAATCCAGCAGGTAAAAAGGTGAGCATTGCGGGATAAGAAAGATCATTTTTTACAAAATCAGGATCTAAATTTGGGAAGGCCGCTTGTAAACTTTCTAAATTTGGAAAAATCACAATAGATGCCAGTCCTATAATAATCCATGGCCAAGGTCTAAGCGCGTAATGTGCAATATTAAAAAATAAGGTAGCATAGGTTGCGTGTTTTTCATTTTTAGCAGCTAACATTCGTTGTGCAATATAACCACCACCACCAGGCTCGGCACCGGGATACCATACGCTCCACCATTGCACAGCTAATGGTATTATAAGCAAAGGAATTAATAATTCAGGTTTCGAAAAATCAGGCAGCATTGCTGTTTTCGCTGCTACCGTTGGGGTAGTAAGCAACTTATCTATCCCACCAATTTCAGGCATATTTACAATGTAAATTGTAGCCCAAATACTTCCGACCATTGCGATAATAAACTGTACAAAATCTGTAAGTAAAACCCCTTTTAATCCCCCAAAGGCTGAATAAATAACAACTACAGGGGAGGCAATCAATAATACTTGATAGGAAGACAGACCGAACATTACGTGTCCAATTTTAATTGCCGCTAGACAAACATTCGCCATAATTACAATATTGAAGAAAACTCCTAAATAGATGGCTCTAAAACCTCTTAAAAAGGCGGCGCTTTTTCCGCTATATCGCAATTCGTAAAACTCTAAATCGGTTGTAATCCCGCTTTTTCGCCATAATTTGGAATAGAAAAAGACAGTTAGCATTCCGGTAAGTAAAAAACTCCACCAAATCCAGTTTCCAAAAACTCCATCTTCACGGATTACACCTGCAACAAAGTTTGGCGTATCTGCAGCAAAGGTCGTTGCAACCATACTAACCCCTAGAAGCCACCAAGGCATATTTCTATCGGAAAGAAAAAACGATTTCGAATCTTTTCCAGCTTTTTTAGACACGATTAAACCTATTGCGATAAAAACGATAAAAAATGAAATTATAATTACCCAGTCAATAATTTCTAAATGCATAAGTAGAATATGTTTTTTCGGTTGCTCACTTTTGAATTTGTGAAAGTAAAGAATTTGAATTGAAATTAATTAATCGTTAAAATTTTATATTCACAGTTTAATAACCATAATTTTAATTTAGTTTTGTGCTCACAATTATGAATAAATCTATTTTACATCATATCCATATTATTTTCCACGCTCACGCGAGGTGATATGGCTGTTGTATAATTTAAACAATATTCTAGACCCGTTTGAGCAATCAAACGGGTTTTTTTATTCCCTAAACTCAACCTAAACTCCAATATTTAGCAAATGAAAAAATTAAAAATAGCAGTTCAAAAATCAGGAAGATTAAATGAAGAGTCACTTGCCTTATTAAAAGATTGTGGCATTTATATAGATAATGGTCGGGATCAACTAAAAACCTCAGCCTCTAATTTTCCTCTGGAAATATATTATTTACGCAACGGCGATATTCCGCAGTATTTAAAAGATGGAGTGATAGACTGTGCGATTATCGGCGAAAATCTTTTGGTTGAAAAAGGTCCGCAAATTCCAATTTTAGACCGGTTGGGCTTTTCTAAATGCAGGGTTTCTCTTGCCGTTCCAAAAACCTTTAAATACAATTCTCTAAAAGATTTTAACGGAAAAAAAATTGCGACGAGTTATCCTGAAACTATTCTTAATTATTTAAACGAACATGAAGTAACGGCAGAACTTCACATCATTAGTGGAAGTGTGGAGATAGCACCAAACATAGGACTTGCCGATGCAATTTGTGATATTGTGAGTAGTGGTAGTACACTCTTTAAAAACAATTTAAAGGAAGTAGAAGTAATTTTAAAAAGTGAAGCTGTGCTCGCAGTTTCACCGAATATTTCAGTAGATGCAAATAAAATTCTAGATAAAATTCGCTTTAGAATTCAGTCTGTTTTGCAGGGCCGCGATTCCCGATATGTGTTATTAAATGCCCCAAATGTTAAGGTAAACGAAATAATTAAAATATTACCTGGAGTAAAAAGCCCAACCTTACTCCCTTTAGCTAAAGAGGGTTGGAGCAGTATTCACTCCGTAGTAAATCGAGATACTTTTTGGGATGTGATTGAAGAATTAAAGGCAGCTGGAGCTGAGGGAATATTAGTTTGTCCAATTGAAAAAATGATTCAGTAAAATCTGCAACTTCAACGTTGAGCGACGCAATATAATTTTTAAATAGAATTTAAGATGAAAAAAATATACAACCCAAAACCTGAAACTTGGACTAAGCTTTTAGAACGACCTTCCCAAATCTTTGTCGATGTGGAAGCAACAGTGAATGAAATATTTTATGAGGTAAAGTTAAAAGGCGATGCCGCCGTACGAAAATATACGCAGTTATTTGATGGAGTTTCCATTGACGAACTATCAGTTTCAAGAGAAGAAATTGAGTTAGCAAATAAGGAGATACCTAAAGAATTAAAGGCCGCAATCAAACTTGCTAAAATAAATATTGAAAAATTTCACAAGGCTCAAAAAACTAAAAGTATTACAATAGAAACAACAGAAGGTGTAAAGTGCTGGCAAGAAAAACGTTCTATTCAAAAGGTAGGTTTGTATATTCCTGGAGGTTCGGCGCCATTGTTTTCAACGGTTTTAATGTTAGCTATTCCTGCAAATATCGCAGGGTGCAACGAAATTATTTTATGCACACCTCCCGATAAAACCGGTAAAATAAATCCTGCAATTTTATATGCTGCAGCTCTATGCGGCGTCACTAAAATTTTTAAAATCGGCGGTATACAGGCAATTGCAGCAATGACTTTTGGTACCGCAAGCGTACCTTCCGTTTACAAAATTTTCGGTCCAGGAAACCAATTTGTTACCGTGGCAAAACAAATTGCAACCAAATATGGTGTAGCAATAGATATGCCCGCGGGCCCTTCGGAATTATTAGTTTTTGCCGACGAAACAGCAAATGCATCCTTTGTGGCTTCTGATTTATTATCACAAGCCGAACACGGTGTAGATAGTCAAGTGATTTTGGTTACAACCTCCGAAAGGTTTTTAAATTCAGTAGCCAAGGAAATAGCCCAACAAATTGAATTACTGCCAAGGAAAACAATTGCAGAAAAAGCAATAGAAAATTCAAAACTAATTTTAGTTGATAGTAATGAAGAAGCTATAAAACTGATTAATGAATACGCTCCAGAACACTTTATTATTATATCAAAAGAAGAAGAATTTTTTATAGAAAAAATTCACAATGCCGGTTCTGTATTTATAGGTAATTACACTCCTGAAAGCGCTGGTGATTACGCCTCGGGCACTAATCACACTTTACCCACCAACGGTTATGCAAAGCAGTATAGTGGTGTAAATCTAGAAAGTTTTTTAAAAAGTATGACTTTTCAAAAAATTTCAGAAAAAGGGATTCAAAATATAGGTAAGAGTATAGAAATAATGGCAGAAGCTGAAGGTTTACAAGCACATAAAAATGCCGTAAGTTTAAGATTAAACAGTCTAAAGGGAAAGCGAGATGAATAAAACTGAATTTAATATAAATAATGTAATTCGTCCTAATGTAGCTAGTATGGTGGCATATAGTTCGGCACGAGATGAATTTAAAAATTATGATAGTGAGATGATTTTTTTAGATGCTAATGAAAATCCATTTGAAACTAGTGTAAATCGGTATCCAGATCCGCAACAGCGAGAGCTAAAAGGTATCTTTTCAAAACAAAAAAACCTTCCAACAGACCAAATTTTTTTGGGAAACGGAAGTGACGAAGTGCTGGACCTAATTTTTAGAGCTTTTTGTGAACCTACAAAAGACAATATAATCACGTTGCCACCAACATATGGTATGTACAGCGTATTGGCTAATTTAAACGATGTTGAAAACAGAGAAGTGCTTCTTGATTCAAATTTTCAACCGAATTTGGATGCGATTTTAGGAGCTATCGATACACGCACTAAACTGTTATTTATATGTTCACCTAACAACCCAACTGGAAATTTAATTGCTTCAGAAAAGATTTCACAACTTTTAAAAAGCTTCAACGGTTTAATTGTAATTGATGAAGCCTATATCGATTTTGCAAATGGAGAGAGTTGGATTTCGAAATTGGATGAATTCCCAAACTTGATTATCACACAAACCTTGTCAAAAGCATACGGCTTGGCGGGAATCCGTTTGGGAATCTGTTATGCTTCACAGGAAATTATATCGGTTTTAAACAAAATTAAACCACCCTACAATATCAACATACTCACTCAACAAACCGCAATTGAGAAATTGAACAATACGCTAAGAATTAAGCGTGAACTAAGCTTACTAAAAGTAGAAAAAGAAACTATACTCAAAGCTTTAAATCAGGTCAGTTTTATTAAAAAAATTTATCCAACCGATGCCAATTTTATACTCTTTAAAGTTGATAATGCTAAAAAACGCTATTTGCAATTAGTAGCGAAAGGCATTGTTGTGCGCAATAGAAGTTCGCAGCCACTTTGTGAGAACACGCTTCGAATAACCATAGGAACAATTTTAGAGAATAAAAAGTTAATGAAAATTTTAAAAGAACTGTAATGAAAAAACGTGTATTGTTTATAGATCGTGACGGCACAATAATTAAAGAAACCGTGGATGAGCAGATTGATGCTTTTCATAAAATGATTTTTTACCCAAAAGTTTTTACCTATCTCGGTAAAATTGCTACTGAACTCGATTTTGAGTTGGTAATGATAACCAATCAAGACGGATTGGGCACTGATTCGTTTCCAGAGAAAAACTTTTGGCCAGTACATGATTTTATAATTAAATCTTTTTTAAATGAAGGAGTGTGTTTTAATGAGGTTCTTATTGATCGCACCTTTCCGCACCAAAATGCTACTACGCGTAAACCCGAAGTAGGACTCTTAACAAAATATTTTTCAAAAGAATACGATCTTCAAAAATCATTTGTAATAGGCGATAGATTAACTGATGTTGAATTGGCTAAAAACTTAGGTGCTAAAGCAATTTTTATTAACGATAATACCTATTTGGGAACTTCGGAAATATCAGTTAAAGCTGATGAACTTCAACCATTCATTGCCAAGGAAACTAATGACTGGAAAGAAATTTATGAATTTTTGAAACTCGAGCAACGCGTTTCCGGAATACAGAGGAAGACTAATGAAACAGATATTTCAATTAAAATTAACTTAGACGGCAACGGAAAAAGCACAATTAACACGGGTATTCCTTTTTTCGACCACATGCTAGACCAGTTGGCCAGACACGGTCAAATGGACTTAGAAATTACCGTAAATGGTGATTTAGAGATTGATGAACACCATACTATAGAAGATACCGCGATTGCCTTAGGAGAAATATTTAATACAGCGCTAGGAGACAAATTGGGGATTGAGCGTTACGGATTTTGTCTACCCATGGACGATTGTTTGGCACAAGTTGCTATTGACTTTGGTGGTAGAAATTGGCTAGTGTGGGATGCCAGCTTTAAACGTGAAATGATTGGACAGATGCCCACAGAAATGTTTTACCATTTCTTTAAAAGTTTTACCGATGGTGCTAAGGCAAATCTTTACATAAAAGCTGAAGGAATAAATGAACATCACAAAATTGAAGCCATTTTTAAAGCATTTGCAAAAGCAATAAAAATGGCTGTTAAGCGCGATGCGGAAAAAATGATTCTTCCTTCAACAAAAGGAATGTTGTAGTTTCAAAAAACAACTTTGAAAAATATTAAACGTATAGTGAAAGACTTTATGGAATATAAAATTCAAAATAATTTGAAAGAATCTACCAGTCGTGGGGATGGGAAAATTGTGATAATTAATTACGGAGCTGGAAATATTCAAAGCATAATTTTTGCTTTAAAAAGACTTGGAGTAGAAGCTATTTTATCAAATAATGAAACTGAAATCCGCAATGCAGATAAAGTCATCTTTCCAGGTGTAAGCGAGGCTAGTACCGCCATGCAAAAATTGAAAACTTCAGGATTAGACAAAGTAATTCCGACTTTAAAACAACCCGTTTTAGGAATTTGTTTGGGAATGCAATTGCTCTGTAATTTTTCGGAAGAAGGCCATACAACTGGGTTGGGTATTTTTGATGTTGATGTTATAAAGTTTTCCACAAATGTAAAAGTGCCACAGATTGGGTGGAACCAAATTCAGAATTTAGAATCTGATTTGTTTAAAAATGTGCCTGAGAATGAATTTATGTATTTAGTACATAGTTTTTATGCTCCTATTTGTAAAGAAACCATAGCGACCTGTGTTTACGAAAAGCAATATTCAGCAGCTTTAAAAAAAGACAATTTCTACGGGGTACAATTTCATCCAGAAAAAAGTAGTTACAAGGGAGAACAAATTTTAAAAAACTTTTTGAGTCTCAAATCTCAAATCTAACATCACCAAATTAAATATGAGAATAATACCAGCAATAGACATCATAGACGGCAAGTGCGTCCGATTATCAAAAGGCGATTACAACACCAAAATAATTTATAACGAAAACCCGTTGGAGGTAGCGAAACAATTTGAAAACCATGGAATTAAGTATTTGCACCTAGTGGATTTGGACGGCGCAAAAAGCAAGCATATTGTAAATTATAACATTCTGGAAAAGATTGCGCTAAATACTGCATTAAAAATCGACTTCGGGGGTGGTTTAAAGTCTGATGATGATTTACGTATTGCCTTTGAAAGTGGTGCAAATCAGATTACGGGAGGGAGTATTGCAGTAAAAGACCCAGGAGTTTTTAAAAACTGGTTTCTAAAATTTGGAAGTGATAAAATTATTTTAGGTGCAGATGCCAAAGACGAAAAAGTGGCAATAAGTGGGTGGACGGAGCAATCAGATTTAAAGTTGATCCCCTTTATTCAAAAATTCGTAGCAGAAGGTATTAGCCACGTTATCTGTACGGATATTAGTAAAGACGGAATGTTGCAAGGACCGTCGTATGAATTATATAAAAAAATTATTAGCAAAACTAAAGCGGTTAAACTCATTGCTTCTGGCGGAATCTCGACATTTGAAGAAATTCCACAGCTAAATGATATTGGTTGCGAAGGAGTGATAATTGGTAAGGCTATTTATGAAAATAGAATTAGTTTAAAACAACTAGAAAAATATATCTTAAATGCTTAGCAAAAGAATAATACCCTGTTTAGATGTTAAAAATGGAAGAACCGTAAAAGGAGTCAATTTCCTTGATTTGCGTGACGCTGGTGATCCTGTGGAACTGGCAAAAATCTATTCCGAAAATGGGGCAGACGAACTTGTGTTTTTAGATATCTCAGCAACTGAAGAACGCAGAAAAACATTGGCTAAGCTTGTATTAAAAGTAGCAAAAACTATTAATATACCTTTTACCGTTGGCGGTGGTATTTCTTCTGTAGAAGATGTTGAAATGCTGCTAAAAAATGGTGCCGATAAGGTTTCGATAAATTCTTCAGCAGTAAAAAATCCACAATTAATAAATGACTTAGCTTCCAAATTTGGATCACAATGCATTGTAGTGGCCATAGACGCAAAACAAATTGACGGTAAGTGGTTTGTGCATTTGGTAGGGGGAAAGGTACCTACGGAGCTGGATTTATTTGCCTGGGCTAAAGAAGTAGAACAACGTGGTGCAGGTGAAATACTTTTTACTTCCATGGATCACGACGGCACCAAAAATGGCTTTGCTACTATAGCTTTGGCAAAACTATCTACTTATTTAAATATTCCTGTTATCGCCTCTGGTGGTGCAGGAAAAATACAACATTTTACTGATGCATTTACATCTGGAAAAGCAGATGCAGCCTTGGCTGCTAGTGTTTTTCACTTTAAGGAATTAACCATTCCAGATTTAAAAAAAGAATTAAAAACACAGGGAATACCTGTTAGAATATAAGTAATATGAACATAGATTTTAAAAAATATATTAACGGCCTTGTACCAGCAATTATCCAAGATAATATAACTGGTAAAGTGCTTATGCTAGGTTATATGAATGAGGAAGCTTTTTTAAAAACCAATCAATTAAAAAAAGTTACATTTTTTAGTCGAAGCAAACAAAAACTTTGGACCAAAGGAGAAGTAAGTGGAAATTTTTTAAATTTAGTTTCCGTTGGGGTTGACTGTGATAATGATGCTCTACTAATTAAAGTAAATCCTACCGGCCCCGTTTGTCACAAAGGTTCAGATACTTGCTGGCAAGAAAATAATGTTTCAGAATTTGGATTTCTTTATAAACTTGAAAATATTATTGAAAACCGACAAAAAGACCTAGATAATGAAAATTCATATATTTCATCTCTTTTCAAAAAAGGAATCAATAAAATAGCTCAAAAAGTAGGCGAGGAGGCCGTGGAAGTAGTTATTGAGTCAAAAGATGGTAACGATACGCTATTTTTAGATGAAAGTGCTGATTTACTTTTTCATTACTTAATACTGCTTAGGGCAAAAGGATTTTCTTTAAACGATGTAGCGGAAATTCTTCGTCAACGTCATAATTCTAAATAATGTAGAATCTTTTCCTACCTTTAAAAACAAATTCATTTTTATGGCAAAACGTAGGAACAAAGCGAAAGCTACTAAAATAGAACCCAAAAGAGCCAGAAATTTATCTCCCGGTACTGTAAGTTACACAGGAAAAAAGGCAACCACAATTACAGAATTAGATATAATTGATTACTCCAAAGATCATTATCATCGGTTTAAAACCAATGATATTAATGAAGCCTTCAATTACGAAGAATCTACAAATATTACTTGGATAAATGTAAACGGCCTTAGCAATGCTGATGATATTATTAAACTAGGTACCCATTTTGAACTGCATCCATTAATTCAAGAAGATATAGTTAGCACGTATCAACGTCCAAAAATTGATGAATACGAAGAATACTTGTTTATAGTATTTAAAATGCTTCACTATGACAACGATAAGCTTAACAATGAGCATATTAGTATGATTATGGGGAAGGATTATGTGTTAACTTTTCAAGAAGCTGAAGGAGATGTGTTTAGTGATTTGAGGGAGCGTTTAGAACACGGAAAAGGTAGAATTCGTGGGGTAGGAGCAGACTACTTAATGTTTGCTATTCTAGATGCAGTTGTAGATAATTATTTTACAGTTATTGAATACCTAAGTAATAAAGTAGAGTTATTAGAGGATAAGCTTTTCGATAAGAAGGAGGATCCAGATATTGCAGAGGAGATTCAACAATTAAAAAAGGAAATATTAAAAATTAGAAAAGCAGTAGTTCCTTTACGAGAAGTAGTAAATAGATTAGAAAAAATAGATTACACTATCATTGAAGAGCGTACCAATAAATATATTCGTGATTTATACGACCATATTATTCAAGTTAATGAAAGTGTGGAAATTTACCGGGAGATGATTTGGAGTTTAATGGATATGTATATGACCACAATAAGCAATAAGATGAATGAGGTTATGAAGGTCTTGACAATTATGGCTTCTATATTTATTCCGCTCACCTTTATGGCGGGTATTTACGGAATGAATTTTGATCATATGCCTGAACTTCATCTTAGATATGGGTATTATTACCTTTGGGGGTTAATGATTCTTGTTTTTCTGGGTTTACTTTGGTATTTCAAAAGAAAAAAGTGGATATAATTGGCTTCTCTATTTTGATGAAATTTTAAAAATATTATAAAATTAAAAAAACGATATAATGGAATTAATGACAGTTGGTGGTGGATGTTTTTGGTGTACTGAAGCGGTGTTCGATCAAGTGAAGGGAGTAGAAAAAGTTGTTTCGGGTTACACTGGAGGAACTGTTCCTGGAAGACCAACCTATCGTGAAGTATGCTCAGGTTTGACAGGTCACGCTGAAGTAGTACAAGTTAGATTCGATCCCGAAGTAATTTCGTACGAAGATTTAGTAGTAATTTTTATGACGAGTCACGATCCAACAACCCTAAATCGTCAGGGGGCGGATGTAGGTACACAATACCGTTCGGTAATTTATTATCACAACGAGGCTCAAAAGGAGATTTCAGAAACCATAGTAAAGGAAATGGCGCCTTATTATACAAATCCAATTGTTACAGAAATAAGTCCCTTACAAACTTTTTATGAAGCTGAAGAAGATCACCAAGATTATTATGCAAACAATCAAAACGCTGGATATTGTACAGCAGTAATTTCTCCAAAATTGGCAAGGTTACGTAAAATGCACAGTGATAAGCTCAAATAGAATTAAAAATATAATTTTAAATTTTATCATTTAAAACTTTCTTAAACACTGAAGGTGAGGATTTTTAGCTGCCTTTTTTTTGCTGTTATTCGTTAAAAATTTAAGCGTCAAAATATATTATTTTGCAATGTGAAAAAAGGACGTAATTTTGCACCTTCCAAAAAAGGTAGAATTTATGATGGAGGTAACAGACGCATTAAAAGAAAAAAAGACTGATAAGGAGCTATATAGCTATCAAAAAGGCGCAATAGATCAAATTTTTGAAAAATTTGAAACCGCTCCAGACGATTATCATTTGTTGTATCAATTGCCAACAGGTGGAGGTAAAACAGTTATCTTTTCTGAAATCGTCCGTCAATATCTTAAACTTCACAATAAAAAAGTTTTGGTGATGACTCACCGAGTGGAGCTTTGCAAGCAAACGTCTGAAATGCTTACAAGTTTTGGGGTTGTAAACAAAGTTGTTAATAGCACTGCTGATCTTTCCGATCAAGCAAAATACAGTTGTTTTGTGGCAATGGTTGAAACTTTAAACAACCGTTTGAACGATGATAAGCTTGATATTTCAGATATTGGATTAGTAATTATTGATGAGGCTCACTACAACTCATTTACAAAACTTTTTAAATTCTTTGAAAAATCATTTATCCTTGGCGTTACAGCAACTCCATTAAGTTCTAATAGAAATCTTCCGATGAAGGATAACTATCAAGAGCTAATTGTTGGAGAAAGTATTCAATCGTTAATTGATAATGAGTTTCTAGCTCAAATTGAAGTTTTTCAATATAATATGGGGCTAACGTCTTTAGAGATTGGATCTAATGGTGATTATACTGTTAAATCATCAGACGATTTATATTCTGGAGTAAATATGCTTGACCGTTTACTTGAGGCGTATAGAACGCACTCTAACGGCAAGAAAACGTTGATTTTCAACAACGGTATTAACACATCTATACAAGTGTATTATCATTTAAAAGCAGAAGGTTTGCCTGTAATGCATTTAGATAATACAGCTACAAAAAAACAGCGAAAGCAAATTTTAAATTGGTTCCGTGAAACTCCTGATGCTATACTAACATCTGTAAGTATTTTAACCACAGGATTTGATGAACCATCGATAGATACAATTATTCTAAACAGAGCGACACGTTCCTTAACGCTTTATTTTCAGATGATTGGTCGTGGTTCCCGTATTTGGAATAATAAAACTAAGTTCTCGGTTATCGATCTTGGTAATAACTTTCAGCGATTTGGACCGTGGGAGGCACCTTTAGATTGGCAGGCAATTTTTAATTCACCTGACTTTTTTATGGATCGCTTAGTAAGCGATGAGGAGTTAGAAAGTAACTTCCGTTACGAAATGCCAGAAGAGGTTCGCAATGAGTTTGCAAAGAGTGAGAATGTTTATTTTGATATTAAACAAACCTATCAAGATTCTGTAGCAAAGGGTGAATCTAGTAAGGTAATTTTAGAAAGATCTATTGAACAACACGCGCGAATTTGTATAGAAAACAGTGAAGATGTTTATGACGCACTTGCTTTAGCGAAAATGCTAGGAGATGATATCGATCATCGAATTGAAAAATATGCGCAGTGCATTAGTAAGAGTACAGGTAATTTTATTAGTTGGTTAAAAGAAGATTACCGTTTAAAGTTTAGAAATTATCTTCGAGAGAACTTTGATGAAGTTTTTGAAGAAATTCACGGATATGCACCTGAAGAATAAGAAGTAATTAAAAACTCTGAATTCTAATTTAATTTTTAGAATTCAGAGTTTTAAATTATAGACCTAATATTGTTCACTTTCATTGGGAAAATCGCCGCTCTTTACGTCTTTGCTATATTGTGTAAAGGCGTTTTTCATATCAGTATACAAGTCTAAATAACGTCTAAGAAAACGAGGGTTAAATTCGTGAGTCATTCCAATCATATCGTGAAGCACTAAAACTTGTCCATCAACGCCATTTCCGGCTCCAATTCCAATAACTGGAATATTAATTTTTTCGGCTACTTGTTGTGCTAGCTTTGCTGGAACTTTTTCTAGAACAATTGCAAAGCATCCAATTCTTTCCAATAAAAGCGCGTCTTCAATTAATTTATCGGCTTCTTCCTCTTCCTTAGCGCGTACAGTATAAGTTCCAAACTTATAAATTGATTGGGGGGTTAACCCTAAGTGCCCCATTACAGGAATACCTGCATTTAAGATTCGCTTTACCGATTCTTTTATTTCTTTTCCACCTTCCAGCTTAACTGCGTGTCCGCCACTTTCTTTCATAATCCTGATAGCAGAGCGAAGCGCTTCTTTTGGGTCGCTTTGATAGCTTCCAAAAGGTAAATCAACTACAACTAGACTGCGTTCAATAGCGCGAACTACTGAAGCGGCGTGATATATCATTTGGTCTAAGGTAATTGGTAGAGTGGTTTCGTGTCCAGCCATCACATTACTAGCAGAATCACCTACTAAAATTACGTCTATTCCTGCACTATCAACAATTTTGGCCATGGTAAAATCGTATGCAGTTAGCATCGAAATCTTTTCACCTTTCTTTTTCATATCCACCAGAGTTTTGGTGGTAATGCGTTTGTATTCTTTTTTAGCTATACTCATAGTTATATTGAAATTGAATGGTAAAAGTAATAAATTACGACATTAGAAACTTGGATTTTAGATTTGATAATTCTTAGATATTTTTAAACCAATTATGAATACTGTGAATTAACAATCGCTCACATTAACTTGTACTGCAAGACCTCCTTCGCTAGTTTCTTTATATTTCGATGTCATATCTTTTGCCGTTTCCCACATTGTTGCAATTACCTTATCTAAAGGTACTTTTGCCTTGGCAGGATCACTGTTAAGTGCCATTTCGCAAGCATTTATGGCTTTAATTGCACCCATTGCGTTACGCTCTATACAAGGAATTTGAACCAAACCAGCAATTGGGTCACAGGTTAAACCTAGGTGATGTTCCATTGCAATTTCACTAGCCATTAAGCATTGGTCTGGCGTTCCTCCCATAAGTTCGCATAAGGCACCTGCAGCCATCGATGATGATACACCAATCTCTGCCTGGCATCCTCCTAAAGCCGCTGAAATAGTAGCTCCTTTCTTAAAAAGGCTTCCTATTTCGCCAGCAGTCAATAAATATTTCTGAACGTCTTCAAAATTTGCATCGTGGTTTTCAATCACCATGTAATACATCATTACAGCAGGAATTACACCAGCACTTCCGTTTGTTGGAGCGGTTACAACTCTACCTAAAGAAGCATTTACTTCGTTAACAGCTAAAGCAAAACAAGAAACCCATTTCAGAATTTGGCGGAATTTTACTTCGGTATTTCTGATGGCATCTATCCATTCTTCAGCATTATTGTATGAAGTTTCTCCAATAAGGTTTTTATTCATTTCGTAAGCTCTTCGAGTAACATTTAAGCCGCCGGGTAAAACTCCTTCAGTATGCGCTCCTACATACATAGAGTCGAGCATTACATCCCATATTTCTTTTAAACCTTGTGTAATTTCAGCTTCCGAACGCAATGATTTTTCATTCTCGAGAACAATTTCTGAAATACTTTTATTTTCAGATTTGCAGTAAGCAGCTAGCTCCGCTCCGTTTTGAATAGGGAAGGGAAACTGTGCAAACTTCTTCATTTTAGCTTTTTCCTGCTTGCGCTCTTCTTTAACAGTGAATCCTCCACCTATGGAATAAAAAGAAGTAGATTCATTCGATCCGTCTCTAAAGCTTGCATTGAAAGTCATTCCATTAGGATGGAATTCAAGAAACTTTCTATTAAAAATTATATTTTCTTTAGGAACAAACGGTACCTCTAACTCATTGTTGAGTTTAAGCTTGTTTTCTGAAGTAATAAAGTCTATTTCCTTATTTATATTTTCAATGGGGAATGTAACAGGGTCAAACCCCATTAAACCTAGCATTACAGCTAAATCTGTAGCGTGACCCTTCCCCGTTAGTGAGAGCGAGCCATATAAATCTACAGTTAGCGAAACCACCTTATCAAATTTATTATCATCTTTTAACTCCTCTATCCAACGCAAGGCTGCACGCCAAGGACCTAATGTGTGGGAACTAGACGGCCCCACACCTATAGACAACATGTCAAAAACACTAATACTTTCCATAAATTTTATCTTGAGTCAAACCTAAGAAATTTTAAAACATTTAGCTAAACAGAACGCGTTAATTGTTAACAATTAATGCTTGGATTCGTTTTTTTCAAGTAAACCTACAAAAATAAAGAGAAGATACTAAATAGGTGTTCTTTTGCAGTTAACTAAAGGTTTATTTTAATAAGTGGAAGTTTGTTAAAAAGAAAGAGGCTAAGAGATACTATAGAAAGGGGAGACTTATTTAAAAGGTTATAGATAAATTATCAATAAATGTATTATGCTTAAAAATCATAAACATTGATAAACGATTTTAAATAAACCTCATTTTACAACGGAATCTTTATCCGCGAACTCTATTAGGTTTTAGCTATTACTTTTTGAAATTCTATAAAAAATAAATGACGCTAAAAATCCTACTACCGAGAAAATTATCAGCATCCAAAATACTTG
The DNA here is from genome assembly GCF_032080575.2 of Aequorivita sediminis. Classification (NCBI taxonomy): domain Bacteria; kingdom Pseudomonadati; phylum Bacteroidota; class Flavobacteriia; order Flavobacteriales; family Flavobacteriaceae; genus Aequorivita; species Aequorivita sediminis. The sequence continues at coordinate 152,264 of NZ_JAVLSO020000003.1, forward strand.
CTGGTGGCCTTTTTCACCAGGTGAGCCATCTAAAAAATACCCGATAGCGGGCCCGGCAAAAACTTCGGGTGTATACCCTATAAAGGAAATAATTCCCACTGCAGTTCCTGTAAGCGTTAAAGGTATGTTTCCTTCTTTCATAACGGCGAAATAGAGAACACGAGCAGCATAAACTCCGACGGCTGTAACAATTATAGAAAGAAAGAATAAAACATTTGTTTCTTGATCTAAAATACCAGAGGCAAAAAGTAACCCACCAAAAATTGAAAGTAAAAATCCGATACAAAGGTAAATAGAAGGACGAGAACGATCTGCCAGAAAGCCGATAACAACACCTACAATTGGGCGGATAAATAATAAAAATGTTCCCGTTTTCGCAGCATCTACTTCGCTATACATCATTACATCCTTGGCATAAAGCGAAAATATGTCGGTTATTTTATACCCTACATAGGCACAAATAATAATAATCATAAGAAGCCAAACAGAAGGTAATTTTAGGACTGTTTTTATATTCTTAAAGGTGATTTTCTCAAGGTTTGTCGGTTCAGTGTTTTTATCAATTTTTAAAAAAAATAATACTATTACTCCAATTATAGCAACTAGGGCTGAGGAGGTATATACTACATAGTGGAAGGCTTTTAATTGAACTTCAGAAGATATTTCAGTTTCAGACACAAACAAAGAAAACACAAATACACCAAGCAATCCAAAGAGTGCGCCTACTAGTCCGCGTCCTCCATCTAAAAAGCCAAATGCTTTTCCTTGACTGTCATTTCCACCCCAAACGCGGGTGGCTTTTATCATTGCCGACCAAAACAGAAAGATTGTTGTAAACCCCCAAAAACCATAAAGAATTATTAAAGTTTGAAAGCTTGGGGAGCTGGCATAAACAAGTCCGCCTAATGCTGTAAGTAGTAAAGCTGTACCCATCAATTTGCGAGGAGGAAATCTATCTGCTAAAGGGCCACCAAATAAATAAGAGAAAACTGCCACTATTCCATATACCGAGAAGCAAAACCCCAATTCTGTATTATTAATTTGAAAAACTTCAAGAACCGTAGCTCTAAAAACCCGTGCCAATACAAATGGTAAGATAAAAGCAGCTTCCCCCGCTAGTATTAATAGGATAATATATGTAATATATTGTTTTGAGGGCTTTTTATTATTCAATTGCGTGTTTTATAAATTCTGCTTAATGTAAAAGTAGTGTATTTTATAAAAATGATGTTTTTATTATAGTTGCGATAGGTTTTCACCATTTTTAAATGCTCAGGAAGATATTCAAACCCTTATTAATGATGCATTTAAATTTATTTATGACATGATGGCAGTACAATTTGGTTGGCACAATCATTGACTTATAGAACTCGAAATTAAGAATACACAACATAAATCAAAAACAATAAACAATACTATTATGAGTAAAATAATTGGAATCGACTTAGGAACAACAAACTCTTGCGTTGCCGTAATGGAAGGAAGCGAGCCAACAGTTATTCCTAATGCCGAAGGAAAAAGAACAACTCCTTCTGTAATCGCATTTGTGGAAGGTGGCGAAATTAAAGTAGGTGATCCTGCGAAACGTCAAGCTGTTACTAACCCAGAAAAAACCATTAGCTCTATTAAGAGATTTATGGGGAATAAATATTCTGAGTCTTTAAAAGAAACAGAACATTCTGCATACAAGGTAGTAAAAGGTGATAACGATACAGCTCGTGTTGATATTGACGGCCGTTTATACACGCCACAAGAATTAAGTGCAATGATTCTTCAAAAAATGAAGAAAACTGCAGAAGATTATTTAGGACAAGATGTTACTCGTGCAGTAATTACTGTTCCTGCATACTTTAATGACAGTCAGCGTCATGCTACTAAAGAAGCTGGAGAAATTGCTGGTCTTAAAGTAGAGAGAATTATTAATGAGCCAACTGCTGCTGCACTTGCATACGGTCTTGACAAAAAAGGAACAGACCAAAAAGTGGTTGTGTTTGACTTTGGTGGTGGTACACATGACGTTAGTATCCTAGAATTAGGAGATGGAGTTTTTGAAGTACTTGCGACTGATGGAGATACACATTTAGGTGGTGATGACGTTGACCAAAAAATAATCAATTGGTTAGCAGATGAGTTTAAGGCTGAAGAGGATTTCGATCTTCGTAAGGATCCTATGGCGTTACAACGTTTAAAGGAAGCTGCTGAAAAAGCAAAAATTGAGCTTTCTTCTGCCGCACAAACAGAAATCAACTTACCTTATGTTACTGCTACTGCTAGCGGACCAAAACACTTGGTTAAAACATTATCTCGTGCTAAGTTCGAGCAATTGATTGACGATTTAGTTAAGAGAACTATGGTTCCTTGTGAAACTGCAATGAAAGCTGCAGGTTTAAGCAAGAGCGATATTGATGAAGTAATTTTAGTTGGTGGTTCAACTCGTATTCCTGCAGTTCAGGAAGCTGTTGAAAAATTCTTTGGAAAGAAACCTCATAAAGGTGTAAACCCTGATGAAGTAGTAGCTGTTGGAGCTGCAATTCAAGGAGGTGTATTAACTGGAGATGTTAAAGATGTACTTCTTTTAGATGTTACGCCACTTTCTCTTGGAATTGAAACTATGGGAGGTGTTATGACTAAGTTAATTGAAGCTAACACTACAATTCCTACTAAGAAAAGTCAAGTGTTCTCTACAGCTGCAGACAATCAGCCAAGTGTTGAAATTCATGTATTGCAAGGAGAGCGTCCAATGGCAAACGATAACAAAACAATTGGTCGTTTCCACTTAGATGGAATTCCACCAGCGCAAAGAGGTGTGCCACAAATTGAAGTAACGTTTGATATTGATGCTAATGGTATCATTAAAGTAAGCGCTACAGATAAAGCCACTAATAAATCGCAAGACATCCGTATCGAAGCTTCTTCAGGATTAACAGAAGAAGAAATCGCCAAGATGAAAGCTGATGCAGAAGCAAACGCTGAAAGTGATAAAACTGCTAAGGAAAAAGTAGATAAGTTGAATGAAGCAGATGCTATGATTTTCCAAACTGAAAAGCAACTGAAAGAATTTGGTGAAAAATTATCTGATGATAAAAAGAAACCAATTGAGGAAGCTTTAGAAGAATTGAAGAAAGCACACGCATCACAAGATTTAGCTACAATTCAACCAGCTTTAGATAAGATAAATGAAGCTTGGAAAACTGCTTCAGAAGAAATGTACAAAGCGCAAGCAGATGCTCAAGGTGCACCTACAGGTGATGCTGGAGCAGGAGCTGAGCAAGGAAGCAACACTGAAAACAGTGATGTGGAAGACGTTGACTTCGAAGAAGTAAAGTAAGGTGAGAGCTATTTTTGCTTAAGTGAAAATATGTCATTCGCTTATCCCAAGCATTGTTGAGGGATTTTTATAAGCAAGATTATATATGCTTAATACAAAACCGCAACCTGAAAAGGTTGCGGTTTTTTTTATGTTTAATTGAAGTTTAATTTTATTTATATAAAATATTTAAAAAAAAATAGTAGCAGGATATACCTTTTTAAGGTTTTTAGATAAATATGATTAGGATGTGAGACGGGAGCATTTTGAGATTTACACCTAAAATCTAAAAAAGAACGGCCCTTTCGGGCCGTTCAATTTTAAAGCTTTGTTTTTAACCAAATATTAAGCTTTAAGGTTATTTGGTTGGAAAGTGGGGGTTTCCAATTAATAACCGAGGGCCAAATTATAATTAAATAAACATTATCCCAAAATAATTGGGGATATTTTTTAAAAACTTAACTATTAAATGAAATTTATGTTTTATTTAGATACTTTATTTATAAATTTTTGGTTCACTTCATGAACTCCGTCGAAGACCTCAATTTCTAGCCGGTTTTCAAACAACTCGCTTCCTTTTAGTTGTTCCTCAGTTTTTCTGGCTTCCGTAATGTATTCATCTTTATCACCATATAAGTAAATAACCCTAGCAGAAGGATTTAAAAATTTAAAATCCGAGGCTTTCAATTCTTTTGGTATTCCTCCTGAATGGAGTATCAGCTTATCACACATTATCTTTCTATTTGCAACCCAGCGAGTGGCAATTGAAACTCCTTGTGAATATCCTAAAATAATTAAATTAGGTGTTTCTCCGTTTATTTCTTTTTTAAAAACGGCATCTATATAATTTAATATATTTTCAGTTTCTATAACTGTGTTTTCGCGTGTAAGCCAAGAAGCGCCCACATGTTTAAACCTTCTATCTTGGTAGTATTTTGAGGGGGCTTGCGGGGCGATGATGTAATTTTCTTCAGGATTTAATTCCGAGAAATATCTAATAAAGTATTTGCTTAAATACCCCAAACCGTGAAATACTATCCAAATATTTTTGGTGTTTTCGGTTAACGTATTTAATGTTGAATAAGTGTTGACCGATTTGTAAGAAGCTTCTTTTTCAGTGCTCATTTGTTGTATGCAATTTTGTATTTTTACAAATGTAATTTAATAAGATGAAGTACACTAAAGATCAGATTTTAGCTATGTCCAAAAAAATGTGTGAAAACACATTAATGGAAACTTTAAATATAGAATTTACGGAAGTCGGAGATGACTTTTTAATTGCAAAAATGCCTGTAACCCCTAGAGTTCATCAACCAGACGGTGTTTTACACGGCGGTGCATCTGCCGCTTTAGCAGAAAGTGTTGGAAGTGCGGGAGCTTATTTCTTTTTAAACGCCGAAAACATTGTTGTTCGCGGGATTGAAATTGCAGCTAACCATGTAAAAAGTGTCCGTGAAGGTTTTGTGTATGCTCACGCGAGTATTCTGCATAAAGGACGTACAACTCAGTTATGGCAGATTAAGATAACCAATGAAGAAGGCGACCTTGTCTCTCTTGTAAAACTCACAACTATTAGTTTACCAAAAACCAAATAATGGATTTTAATATATTATCTGATAAAATTTCAAATCATTATTTGAAGAAATTACCATTTGTAATATACAGTAAACCAAATAGTAATAAGTTGTCAACGCTTCTACAAAAGAATGATTTCTTATATAAAATTGAAGATTTGAATCAGTCTGGATTTATCCTTTCTCCATTCAACTATCAAAATTCTTGTTGTTTTATACCTGAAAGGGAATCTGAGATTTATGTTTCTGATTTTTTTAAAAAAACCTTTACAGCAGAAGCTACATCAGTTTCATACGAGGAGGATGAGGAAGCCAGTTATATAAAACTGTTAGAAGATACTATAGAAGCAATAAAAAATGACCTAGCGAGTAAAATTGTTATTTCCCGTCCAAAAAACCTAAAGCTTCAAAGTTTTTCTATTGATAAATTACTAAAACGATTATTCTCGGCCTATCCTACAGCCTTCCGATATATTTGGTATCATCCCAGAACCGGCTTGTGGTGTGGTGCTACACCAGAAACACTTGTAAGTTTAGACAACGCTATTTTTACAACTATGGCTTTGGCAGGAACCCAAGCTTATATTAGTGATGAGTCTGTAACTTGGAGACCTAAAGAACTAGATGAACAACAGCAGGTAACCAATATGATTTTAGACAAATTAAAACCTGTGACTTCTTCATTAGAGGTTTCTAAAACATATACCCACCGTGCTGGTTCGTTATTACATCTTAGAACAGATATAACGGGTAAACTTAATGACAATACAACCCTCACAACCGTAGCGTCTGCTCTACACCCAACACCAGCAGTAGGTGGTAATCCCAAAGAAATAGCACAAAAATTCATTTTAGAAAATGAAGGGTATAATCGCGAGTTTTACACAGGGTTTTTTGGTCCGGTATTCAACAATGGGACTTCGGCTAACCTTATGGTAAACTTGCGATGTATGAAAATAGAAGATGACGTTGCGCGTATATTTGTTGGTGGAGGAATCACTTTAGAGTCTAATCCAAAAGAAGAATGGCAGGAAACTCAAAATAAAATGCAAACAATGTTACAAGTGTTGCAGCCAATGCTTTAAAATCTACAGTGTCTTTGTACCTTTACACCCCATGAAATTTACAAATAAAATCCTTGCACAAACCCTTATTCAATTATTTTTGGATAAAGGAATTAATCATATCGTAATTTCTCCAGGGTCGCGAAACGCCCCATTAACCATAGGTTTTGGAGAACACCCAGAATTTAACTGTTTTAGTATAGTTGATGAACGTGCTGCTGCATTTTTTGCAATGGGAATGGCGCAACAATTAAAAAAACCTGTAGCTGTTGTTTGCACCTCCGGCTCTGCACTAATAAATTATTACCCAGCAATTACCGAAGCGTTTTATAGTGATATTCCGCTTATAGCTATTTCAGCAGATAGACCTGCAGACCGAATAGATATAGGCGATGGACAAACCATTCGTCAGGAAAATGTTTTTCATAACCATATTCTTTACAGTGCTAACTGTATCGAGGGGGACGAATTTCAACAAAAAAATGAAACCGAAATAAACGTTGCCTTAAACACAGCAATTGAGCTATCGGGACCTGTTCATATTAATATTCCCTTTTCAGAACCTTTATACCAAACTGTTGACAAGCTATTAGTTTCACCACAAAACGTTAAAGCTAGGTTGAATAGTTTTGACTTATCAGAAGATTTAACACCTTTTCAACAGAAGTGGAACAGTTGTAATCGCAAAATGATTTTGGTTGGCGTTCTAGCTCCAAACAGTGTAGCGCAACATTTTATCGAATATTTAGCAAAAGATGAAAGTGTTTTAGTTCTAACCGAAACAACTTCAAATCTTTATAATGAAAATTTTATTTCTGCTATAGATCAGCTTATAACGCCATTGACAGATGAAGATTTTAAAAATCTTCAACCAGAAATATTATTGAGTTTTGGAGGAATGGTGGTTTCTAAAAGAATTAAAGCGTTTTTGAGGAATTATGCCCCAAAAGAACATTGGCACGTAGACTCAAAAAAAGCTTACGATACTTTTTTTGCTTTAACGCATCATTTTAAAACACCAATAAATAAATTTTTAACTGAATTTCTTCCACAAACGAATGCTGTTAATAGTAAGTATCGTGAAAAGTGGTTATCGTTAAAATCTTATAGATTACAACGTCATAATATATATGAAACCCAAATACCGTATTCAGATTTTATGGTGTTTTCTGAAATATTTAAACAGCTTCCACAAAATATTCAGCTTCAACTAAGTAATAGTGCCACCATTAGATATGCCCAACTGTTTAAGTTGCCAGAATCCTCAGAAGTTTTTTGTAACCGAGGAACTAGTGGAATTGATGGTAGTACAAGTACAGCAATTGGAGCAGGGTACGCTTCAAAGTTGCCTACGGTGTTTATTACTGGAGATTTAAGCTTTTTCTACGACAGCAATGCGTTGTGGAATAATTATATTCCGAAGAATTTTAAAATTATCGTTATAAATAATGGAGGTGGCGGTATTTTTAGAATTCTTCCTGGTGAAAAAGACACTAAAGTGTTTGATACTTATTTTGAAACCAAACACAATTTAACTGCCAGACATCTTTCAGAAATGTATGGTTTTAAGTATCAATCTTTATCTAAAAAGGAAGAATTAAGCAAAGGAATTGCTACATTCTTCCAAGCAGATGAAGGGCCTTCATTGTTAGAGATATTTACACCTTCAACTATCAATGATAAGGTGCTTTTGGATTACTTTAAATTCATTGCCTAAGGCCAATTAATTACATTGGAATTTATTAAGTTTTCCATTGTTTATTATATTTTTAATTTTCTTTAAAACACTACCTTTGCAGTTATGATAAAATTGGGTGAATACAATACATTAGAAATCCTAAGGGAAACCGAACCAGGTTTGTATTTAGGTGATGACGAAGAAAACGTAGTTCTCTTACCTCACAAATACAAACCAGAAGAATATGAAATAGGAGATGATCTCACGGTTTTTATATATCTTGATAATGAAGAACGTCCTATAGCTACCACATTAGACCCTTTTTTACAATTAAACACTTTCGGATATTTACATTGTAGCGATGTTACCGAATATGGTGCTTTTATGGATTGGGGATTAGAAAAACAGTTGTTTGTGCCTTTTAAGGAACAAGCACGCCCAATGAAAAAAGGAAATTGGTATATCGTTTATTTATATATAGACGAAAAAACCAACCGCTTAGTTGGTTCAAGTAAAACAAACCATTTTCTTCAAAATGAAAACCTAACGGTTGAAGCTTATCAAGAAGTTGATATTTTAGTAACACATTTAACTGAAAAAGGAGCAAATGCTATTGTAAATGGTGTTCATAAAGGATTGATTTATATAGAAGATATTTTTGAAGATATTAGAACAGGTGATAAGCTAAAAGCATTCGTAAAGAAAATACGCCCTGACAATAAAATCGATTTAGTGCTTCAGCAGCCAGGTTACAAGAGCATCGAGCCAAACGCTAATTTTATTAGAGAAGAATTAGAGGCCGCAGGAGGATTTCTTCCACTTCACGACAAATCAGATCCAGACACTATCAAAAATATGTTGGGTATGAGTAAGAAAAGCTTCAAGAAAGCAATAGGAACCCTTTATAAGGACAAACAAATCATCATTAAAGATGATGGTATTGAGTTGAAGTAAATTCTATTTAATTCAAATATCTAGATAGGGTTGTGGATTTTAGTAAATAACTTAGTAATATCTACGCCCTAGTCTAAATGGAGCACAACGTGCGCAAATTCCGTGTGGCGGACAAGTGTTTGCATTTAAAAACCCACGGTTTGCTTCGTAAATTGCCTTGTTTTTAACCTTGGTGGATCCATCTGCACTATAACTGCTATTACCGCCATAAACTCCGTATTCTCTAGGATCCAAAGATATTTTAAGATCAGATTCTACATAATTTTGGTTTGTAATCATCGCATCAATCATACTTACTGGTTCGCGATAGTTTTGCTTATTCAACTTAAAAGATGGGAGCCTTTTTAAACCTTTTGACCGAAAATCTCCTTCAAATAATAGGGAAGTGGTAGTTAAACTTTCAATTTCTGGAAGCTTAACAAAATCTAACTTATATTTATTGGTCTCGTAATCCAATTGAGCCGAAGCCAATAATGGGAATAATAATATAAGAAACAATAATTTTTTCATCGAAACAAAGATATCAAATTTTAAGCCAAGAATAAATAGATTTGAGATGTTAGACTTGAGATGTGTGACCGAACGCTTCCAAGGATTAAAAGGCAGAATAATTATTCTTTTTATAACCGAATTTTATCAAATTAAAATTTATCAAAATTTAGGTGATTATTTAATAACGGATATGCAATTAGTAACCTATTGATTTTTGGTATATCTTAAAGCAAGTCATTTATCTTTCAGCGCAGCGGTTTTATATGTTATTCGAACATTAATAATTACAGACTTATTTTTTTAGCCACTTTCTTAGGAAGTGCATCTTTATGTATGGTAATGCTTATAACCTTTAAACGCATATAAGCTTCACTAAAATACACATAGCCTCCATTAGCAACACGGCTTTCATCGTTACCCCAACTGTTTTTAACTTTATAATATTTTGTGCCATTTTGATCGTGAAGAATTCCAGTAATATGCATTAAATGATCATCGGTAGTATTGTAGTTTTCAAACTCCTGCTGGCGGTACTCTTGAGTTATCGTTTTTTCAGGGAATATAAAGCTTAGTGCTTTCAGTTTATTTTCATGATCTTCAGGAACGACTGCAATTCCTTCTTTAGATGAAAAGCTACGCTCGCTTACATCACAATCCAATTCTACAGTATATCCGTTTTCCAATGCGTTGTCTAAGGCCGCTATCAATTCATCTAATGGTAAGTTGTAAAAACTGCCATTACTCCAGTTGTCAGGAACATTTAAAATAAAATTTGAATAAAACGGAGCGTGAGTAAAACTTGTTAAACTTATATAATCTTTTGGCTGTATTTTAGTCATGGTTAAGAAGGATTGTGGTGTATATTGTTTCCCTTCGTAAGTAAAACTATTCACATTCTCACCAATATATATATTCAATACTGCATCGATTGCTGCACGCCACTTATTACTTAATTCTCTACCTGGATTTTCTACGTAGGTTTTTAGCATAGCCTCCAATACTGCAGACATTTCGGCGTGATTGTGTTTGTTTTCCCCGTTAGACATTCCGTTAAAAGTCTCTTGAGGTACTAATCCGTATTTTTCCACAGCATTCATTACATCGTGAGCAAGTCCACCTTCCCCAAATTGAGCTTTTCCTTGTCGCATGATAAAGTTTTCGGCCTTAAGCGGATAGGTATTACGTACTTGATACATTTCGCTTAAATCGATACGTTTTCCGGTTAGGCGAATTACTTCACTTTCTAAAAATGAAATACTGCTGAAACTCCAACACGTTCCTGTAATCCCTTGACTTAATACAGGGGTAGTTTCAAGGTCTGTAACAGTTGTGAATTTATATTGTTCTTGGGCGGATAGATTTAATGTAAATAGAGTTACCAGTAGGAGTAGAAGGCTGCGCATTGTTTTATTTATTTTAATAATATTTATTTCAGGATTTTGAGACATCTTTTCTTTGTGAACTCTATGTCTTTACGGTAAATTTGAAACCGCAGAAGCGTAGAGCGCGCAGAGATTTTATGTTTAATTTCAAAGAAGATAGAAAATGATACTAAACAATATCTACTATCTTTGAAAACAAAAATAATAATTATGAATACTCCCAATTGGAAAACAGCAAAAGAATACACCGATATAACCTATAAAAAATCTAATGGTGTTGCCAGGATAGCTTTTAACAGACCTGATGTAAGAAATGCATTTCGTCCAAAAACTACCGCCGAACTACTTGACGCCTTTCACGATGCGCAAGAAGATACATCAATTGGGGTAGTTTTACTTTCAGCTGAAGGTCCTTCATCTAAAGACGGCGTATATAGTTTTTGTAGTGGGGGCGATCAAAAAGCACGAGGACATCAAGGTTATGTAGGGGAAGATGGATACCACCGTTTAAATATTCTTGATGTACAACGTTTAATTCGTTTTATGCCAAAAGCAGTTATTTGTGTTGTACCAGGTTGGGCTGTTGGTGGCGGACATAGTTTACACGTGGTTTGCGATTTGACGTTAGCTAGTAAAGAACACGCTATTTTTAAACAAACCGATGCCGATGTAACAAGTTTTGACGGGGGATATGGAAGTGCGTATTTAGCTAAGATGGTAGGACAGAAAAAAGCCCGTGAAATCTTTTTCTTAGGAAGAAATTACAGCGCACAAGAAGCTTTTGAAATGGGAATGGTAAATGCTGTTATCCCTCACGCCGAACTGGAAGATACAGCTTACGAATGGGCGCAAGAAATACTTGCAAAAAGCCCTACATCTATTAAAATGTTGAAGTTTGCCATGAACCTAACCGATGATGGAATGGTTGGGCAACAAGTATTTGCTGGTGAAGCTACTCGTCTTGCTTATATGACGGACGAAGCAAAAGAAGGTCGTGATGCTTTTCTAGAAAAACGCAAACCAAATTTTGATAAAAAGTGGTTGCCATAGTATAATGTTTCTGTAGCAACTAGCATTTTATAATATAGTAAAGATATTTAAACGGATTTCAAAAGTATCAATTAAGCATAAATGGAATTTGTCCGAAATCATATTGAAAGTATATCAAAAATATCTGATGAGGATTGGCATTACTTTTCCTCTAGATTAATAGAAAGAAATTTTTCTAAGAAATCCGTTTTTTTAAAACTAGGAGAGATAGAAAACTACATTTCTTTTATAAAATCTGGGGTTGTCCGATTTTACCTGCCAAAGGAATTTGTAGAAAAGGAGGTAACCTTTAGTTTTAGTTTTAAAAATCAATTTGTAAGCGCCTACGATTCATTTTTAACCAGAAAACCTTCACTTTACGAATTGGAGGCTTTATCAGATACACATATGTATAGCATTTCCTACGCCGATTTACAGGATGTGTATGCCAATACTCAATTTGGAAATTTAATTGGCAGACTAACTGCCGAACGTCTTTTTCTTATGAAATCGAAGCGGGAGCAGTCTCTTCTTAACGAAACTGCTGAGGAGCGGTATTTAAAGCTTTTTAAAAACCGTCAAGATTTTATTAATGATATCCCACTAAAATACATCAGTTCCTATATTGGAGTGACGCCACAAGCCTTAAGCCGTATTCGGAAGCGTATTAATTGATTTAGGTTCATTGTTTGGCTTGGCTATTGCAAGTATGTTTGTAAAAAAAAATAGCTAATGACAATATTGATATTTATAGTGGTACTTTGGTACGGAGGATTATTTTTCCAAACCTTCTTCTTACACCGCTATGCCGCTCACCAATCCTTTACCATGTCTAAACTCAACGAGAGAATTACGTTTGTGTTAACTTGGTTTTTTCAGGGTTCAAATTACTTAAGTGCTTATGGATATGGCGTTATGCACAGAATGCACCACGCCTATGCCGATACTGAAAACGATCCTCATTCCCCAAAATACGATGCCAGCGTTTTTTCAATGATGTGGCGCACTAAAAACATATACGCCGATATAAATGAGAAACGCATTGAGGTGGACGAAAAATATACCAAGAATGTTCCACAATGGGAACGCTTTGACAGTTTTGCAAGTTCTTATTTTTCTAGAATTATTTGGAGTATACTGTATTTCGCATTTTTCTTTTATTTCGCAACTGCTTGGTGGCAATGGTTGTTTTTTCCGGTAGCGCTATTTATGGCACCTATTCACGGAGTAATTATTAATTGGTACGCACATATCTACGGATATGTTAACTTTAAATCTAAGGACACCTCAAAAAATCTTTTGCCTTTTGATTTTTTAATGATGGGTGAGGGGTACCACAACAATCACCACAAACACGCTAGTCGCGCTAATTTTGGAGGCGTTCGCTGGCACGAGGTTGATATTACTTATAAAATAATGCAGGTTTTACACGCCTTAGGAATTATAAAAATTAAACCTATTAGCCAAGTGGTTAGAAGAGAAGTGTAACAACTTAAACGTTTAAATAAAATCCGCTTTCTTATTTTAGGAGAGCGGATTTTTTATTTACACTATTAACTAATATGTGAGGTTTATATACGTACGTGTAAATGCGCCTTAGTGGAAGCAAAAAATGGGATGAGAACTATGAAAGTTATTGAGGAAAGATTATTAAACGTTTTATGCGTATTGATAGCTGGTATACCAAATTAATATTTATCTATGAATATATGTATTTGATTTCGTTTCGTTTAATGATTCCCATGAATCTTTAAATTTTTTATGAATTAAATAAAAATATCCTGTCTTACCTTACAAATCGCTTCTGAAACCTCTTCAATTAGTTTTGCACACATCAAAATAAAATCATTGTTGACATCGATTAATGTTGACATTTCAGAGGCATCTCCTTCCTCAAAATAATTCTCGCCAGGAAATTTTATCTTAAATGGTAATATCTCTGATTCAGCTACTAAAGTATTATAGCTTCGTCCTTTTCCGTGTTTTAGTACGTTAATTGCACAAATAAAAATAACAAAGCGTTTATTAATTTTTTCGTTTCCTGATTGTATTAAAATCTTTTTTGCTTCTTCAAAGCCATTATTACAATTTAAACGGTCTTGTAAAATTGATTCAAATAAAGAAAACATTCCTATTGCCGTGATTGTTTTTTGCAATTCAATCATTTGTAAGTTTTTTACCAGAATAGTTGAACCACTTATTTGAGGTGGTTTTACAATTTTATCTTCCACTTCTTTCAATGAGTCTAAAGTAAAAGTAGTACTTCCGAATATTAGTTCACTAAAGTTATGCATCTCATTATTTTAGTATTGGCTAACGATAAAACTATATTTCAACTGTTTGTTTTTTTAATAATTGCAGTTACGGATAAATTTACGAGATTTTTAGGTTTAGCATTGACTTTAGCAATTATGGGTGGATTCGGACGTAGTCGTATCCGCCGAAATTGCGGTTTTACATTGTTGTGCTTAGTACTTTATAGTTTATCTGTATCAAACTCCCTATTCAGTTCAGTTTGTTTTGATTTTATTTTTTTCAATTCCAATTGACTGTCTACAAAGTCAGAAATTTTAATTATTCTTTCGTGCATATCTGTTGCACTAAATTCAATTAATCTTCTCTCATAGTGTGAAAAGTCATTTCCAATTTTGAAAGTGTTATTAATACTATTTGCTAAAGATTTCAAGTTTTCCAATTCCGCGTTAATGCTTTTAAAGTCTTCTTTGTTTTTAATTATTAGTTGGTCATCTTGTATATCGTAGAAATGCCTAATAATTTGCCCAATTGTTTTTCTATTCAAGAGGTTTTCATAAGTTTTTGGTAATTGATCTTTAAGAAAATCTTTAACCAAAATCTCAAGTGCTTTTCTGAAAATCATTCCAGAACTTTCCTTAAAGCCTATTGAATTTATTATTGTTGCTTCTCTGAAAATGTCATAGAAATTAGGACTAATCTCAATGATGTTTTCTTTGCGAATTGGCTCATATGGATTATCCCGCTTAATTGCTTCAATCCATTTTCTGATATGATATTTGAATTTATTCCATTCTTTATGTTCGAATGATCGTTCATCACCATTGGAGGTCGTGTAGTTTGTTCTATAACCTTGACTATTTTTTCTAAGTTCAGAATGAATGTATACACTTCCTTTGAAATCTACATTAATTGAGTTGTCTGATTTTACAACACTCAAATACATTGGTATTCCAATTTGAGTAATTAATTGTTGTAGTTCTAAAATTTCCCTTTGGTTAAATATTTTTCCTTTCTCTATCAATGTTCTATTTTCTGTATTAAGCACAACTCCTTATAAAGCAATATTCACATACTTTATATCTCGAGATTTTAAAGTTTAACAATCAAATATAACCTATATATTAAAACTTTAACATAAAATATTAAGGAGTTGTCAACTACTTATTTACATGAAAAAAAGCACCTCAGAAAACTCTGAGATGCTTTTTGAGTAATTAATCCTGTATTTTAATATGCATCGTCGTGTACATTTGCAACGGCACGACCGCTAGGGTCGTTCATATTTTTAAAACTTTCGTCCCAATCCAATGCAACTTGACTACTGCAAGCTACACTAGGTACGCTGGGTACCGTTAAGGCTGCGGCATCACTAGGGTAATGACTTTCAAAAATGGTGCGGTAGTAAAACTCTTCTTTACTAGTAGGCGTTTGTATCGGGAAACGATAATGCGCATTTGTCATTTGCTCGTCTGTTACTTTATTGTTTACCATTTCTTTTAAAGAGTCAATCCAGCTGTAACCTACGCCGTCGCTAAATTGTTCTTTTTGGCGCCAGGCAACAGCTTCGGGTAGCATATCTCCAAAAGCTTCGCGTAACACCCATTTTTCCATGGCTTGTTTATCATGAGATCCTTTTTTACCAGCGATGATCATTTTGTCTTTAGGGTTTAGTCGCATAGCCACATCCATAAATTCTTTGTCTAAGAATGGCACTCGACCTTCGATTCCCCATGAAGCTAAAGATTTGTTTGCACGTAAACAGTCGTACATATGTAGTTTGTCTAATTTACGTACATTTTCCTCGTGAAAATCCTTTGCGGAAGGAGCTTTGTGAAAGTAAAGATATCCACCAAAAATCTCGTCGGCTCCTTCGCCAGAAAGCACCATTTTTATACCCATTGCCTTAATAGCACGCGCTAATAAAAACATTGGGGTAGAGGCACGGATAGTAGTTATATCGTAGGTTTCCACGTGATATATCACATCGCTGATGGCATCAAGCCCTTCTTGAATTGTAAAATTGATTTCGTGATGTACAGTTCCTAGATGATCGGCAACCAGTTTGGCGGCGGCTAAGTCTGGCGAGCCTTCTAAACCTACGGCAAAAGAGTGTAACCTTGGGTACCAAGCATTCTCAATATCTCCAGATTCTACTCGCTTATCGGCATATTTTTTAGCTAGGGCAGAGGTGATGGAAGAGTCTAAGCCACCAGAAAGTAATACGCCGTAAGGCACATCACTCATTAGCTGTCTTTTTACTGCAGCATCTAGAGCTTGGCGTAAATCGGCAATACTGGTTTCATTTTCTTGAACCGTACCAAACTCCATCCAGTCTCTTGTGTACCACCGCTTAATTTCACCCTCACGGCTATCTAAATAATGACCAGGAGGGAAGAGTTCAATTTTGGTACACGTACCCTCTAGGGCTTTTAATTCTGAAGCAACATAAAAGGTTCCGTTTTGGTCCCATCCCATATACAGTGGAATTACGCCCATGTGATCGCGAGCAATAAAGTAATTATCATTTTCGATATCATAAAGTGCAAAGCCGAAAATTCCGTTCATTTCGTCAAGAAAAGCTGCACCTTTTTCTTTATACAATGGCAGAATTACTTCACAATCACTTTTAGTTTGAAAGTCATAACCGTTTAATTGCTTTCTCAATTCGGTATGATTATAGATTTCGCCGTTTGCGGCCAACACAAGGTTACCATCACTGCTATAAAGTGGTTGTTTCCCTGATATAGGGTCTACAATAGCTAGTCGCTCGTGAGCCATAATAGCTTTATCATTGGTAAATACACCGCTCCAGTCTGGTCCGCGATGACGAATAGTTTTTGCCATAGATAATATTTGAGATCTTAATGCCTCAGAGGGCTCTTTTAACTTGAATGCACATACAATTCCACACATAATTTGAATATTTGGTTAATAGTTATTTAGTTTTTACAATTTCACTGCTATTTCGAGTATTGATAAAATTATCTAGCGGTGCCCTAGCACTTTTTGGTCCACGAGCGGTGTCGAAGAGACAAAAAAAAAGCCCGTCAGGTAAAAAACCTGACGGGCTATATATCGCGACAAGTTTTTGTTACGGCAGCTCGTTATTATTATTATTATTAAAGCTAACTAATGACATAAACTTGTTTTTTTATAATTATATATTGCTAATGTATGCTAAAAATACTATTAAAACAATAATTTGTTGAATTATATTAAAATTTAGGGGAAATCCCCCTTGAATTTAATATTATCTCAATTTTGGAAATTCACTTGGATTTGCTTCGTGCATAATGCTATAAACTTTTTCATAAACATCTTCTACTGATGGTTTAGAGAAATAATCTCCATCGGTCCCATAAGGAGGTCGGTGATCTTTAGCTGAAAGGGTTTGTGGCTTGCTATCCATATATCTATAACCTCCTTGTTCTTCAATAACGTGATTTAATATATAGGCTGAAGCTCCACCTGGAACGTCTTCATCGATAACTAACAATCTGTTAGTCTTTTGAACACTTTTAACAATATCGTGATTAATATCTAGCGGAAGCAATGACTGAACATCGATGATTTCAGCATTAATCCCGGCTTGTAGCAATTCTTTAGCAGCTTCTTCAACGATACGTAAAGTACTTCCATAGGACACTAAAGTTATATCTGTACCCTCCTTTATTGTTTCTACAACCCCTATTGGAGTTTTAAGTTCACCAAGGTTGTTAGGCATCTTTTCTTTCAAGCGGTAACCATTTAAACATTCAATTACCAATGCTGGTTCGTCTGTCTCTAACAGTGTGTTATAGAAGCCTGCTGCCTTGGTCATATCTCTTGGCACCAAGATATACATACCGCGTAGTAAGTGGATTAAACCAGCCATTTGAGAGCCACTGTGCCAGATTCCTTCTAAGCGGTGACCTCGAGTTCTAACAATTAGTGGAGATTTCTGCTTACCATTTGTTCTGTAACGGGTAGTAACTAAATCGTCACTCATAATTTGAAGACAGTATAAAATATAATCTAAATACTGAATTTCAGCTATAGGACGTAGTCCACGAAGTGACATCCCGATACCTTGCCCTAAGATAGTAGCTTCGCGAATTCCTGCATCGGCAACTCTAAGCTTGCCGTACTTTTCTTGCATTCCTTCTAAACCTTGGTTTACGTCACCAATTTCCCCGGCATCTTCACCAAAAATTAGAACTTCTGGATGTTTGCTAAAAATAGCGTCAAAATTATCACGTAAAATTACACGACCATCAACTTCTTCCGCATCATCAGAATATGTAGCAGGCACTTCTTTTACTGTTTTGGCATTTTCTTCAGCTTCAGAGTAAAGGTGGGCACTGTATTTTGGTTGAATTATTTCGAAATAATTCGCAATCCAATCTTGTAATTGTTTCTTTTCAGGAGAATCTTCTTTAACAACATAACGCAATGCTTTACGCGCAGCGCCTAGTATGTCTTTACGCAATGGACTTTTATCAGCCTCTAATTCGTTTTTAATCTTCTCGATGAAATTTTTATTTGCACTGTTTTCCGCTAGGTTTCCTAACAATAAAACAGCTTCTTCCTGTTCTCTTTTTTGTGGATTTAAAAAAGCATCCCATGCCGCTTTCTTACCGTCACGTACTTGTTTTTTAATATCTTTTTCAATCTCAGAAAGCTCTTCCTCTGTAGCAATTTCATTGGCGATCATCCATTCGCGCATTTTTAAATTGCAATCATTTTTTGCTTCCCAATCTAGGCGCTCTTTACTTTTGTAACGCTCGTGCGAACCACTAGTACTATGGCCTTGAGGTTGAGTAAGTTCTTGTACGTGAATTAATACCGGTACGTGTTCTTCGCGAGCTATCTTAGACGCACGGTTGTAAACCTCTATAAGCTCTGGGTAGTCCCAACCATTTACACGAATGATTTCATAACCATCTTCTGTATCGGTACGTTGAAAACCTTTAAGGATTTCAGATATATTTTCTTTTGTAGTTTGATATTTTGCGTGAACAGAAATGCCGTATTCGTCATCCCAAACACTCATTACCATTGGTACTTGTAAAACTCCAGCAGCATTAATGGTTTCCCAAAAAAGACCTTCACTGGTACTTGCATTTCCAATAGTTCCCCAAGCTACTTCATTTCCATTTATAGAAAAGTTTGTTTTGTCTTCTAAGCCTTCTACATTTCTGAAAATCTTTGAAGCTTGTGCTAAACCTAATAAACGAGGCATTTGCCCAGCGGTAGGTGAAATATCTGCACTACTATTCTTTTGTTCTGTTAGGTTTTTCCAACTTCCATCTTCATTTAAGCTATGCGTAGCAAAGTGACCTCCCATTTGTCTTCCGCCACTCATTGGGTCTACAGTGATATCGGTATGTGCGTAAAGCCCAGCAAAAAACTGTTGTATGGTTAATTCGCCAATAGCCATCATAAATGTTTGATCGCGGTAGTATCCACTGCGCCAATCTCCTTTTTGAAATGCTTTTGCCCAAGCAAGTTGAGGGACTTCTTTTCCATCTCCAAAGATCCCGAATTTAGCTTTACCTGTAAGTACTTCTCGTCGGCCTAGTAAACTACATTCACGGCTAGTTACAGCAATTTTATAATCGTTTAAAACTGTTTCTTTAAAATCTTCAAAAGAAATCTCTGTATTTATCTTAGGATCTGTCTGCATTTCTATAAATTTTAGGAATTGCAAAAATAGCAAATTTAAGGGGGTTTTACAACGCCAAATTGTTTAGTAGAAGTTAATTAAAAATTAATATTATTAACTATTCTCTTTTAGTCTTGAATCCTTTAACAATCAGTAGTCTAAGGAGTAGAATAAACGGAAAACCGTGAAACAATACATCAAACCAATCTGCAGCTTGCATCCCATTAGCTCCTCCCGCAATCCATTTTAATTTTCCCCACAGATGTGGTTCGGGCATAAATGGAGCTAAACCTAGAGTTAGACAAAGTAGAATAATTATACGCCAGTTGTTTAGGAAATCCATATAGGGAGTTTATAGTTTATTGTTGTTTGAATGAAGCTATCTTATAGAATTTGTTTTTTTATATATAAACTTTCTTTAATACCATTTTCTAGTAAACAGACCAAGTAGCGTTTGAGGGCTTAAGGTTACTATAAAACGAACCTTTTCGTCATAGTGGGGAAGGTTAGGTTCAAACCCTAAACTTGAATAAAGAGGGAAGTAGAGTTCGAAATAATCTGCTACCAAACTCAATCTAATTCCACTGTCAAAAACAGCAGAAGTACCACTGTGTGTATTGTGAACTAACCCTACATCGCCATAGGCATATATCCATTTCCATATATTAGTACTTGCATTGGCTGTTACCATCCAACTATTTGCGAAAGCAGGTTCCAATTGTGATTTAAATCCACCTTCAGCAATTACTAATTGTTGACTGAAAAGTCCAGAGTCTTCACTTCTTCCGTAATAGTTATAATCGAATAAATAATCGCTAGGACGGTCTAGTGCAAAACTGAAAAAATCTTCATTCTCACGCGTATCGTTGAAAAGAAAAACCCCTGCAAAAAAGCGTAAGTTTAATTGTCGATTGCTTAAAAATAGCTTGCGATACTCCAAGTTTGCTGAGAGTTTACTGAATTTAGACGAAATTTCATAGTCCACTACAGACCTAAAATAATTAATAAGGTTTGGATTTGAATAGACGTACTGAATATTGTAAACACTGTAATTTGGTTCTTGATCGGGATCGTTAGGATCATTATCCTTATAAACGTTTATGTTTCTAAGATTGATAAATTGTTTTTCATTATCTCTTAAATCATCGTTTCGAAAAGAGAATGTGATATAGGGTGTGAATTTTTTATAGAACAAACCACGATCGTAGGAGTAGTAATTTCCTGAAAAACCATAGCGCATTCTGTAAAGTTTGTCTTCATCTAAATATTGAATATAACTAACAGATGCACCACCTACTAATTTCTTAGAACGAAAACCATATTGGGGTTCAAAACTAAAGTGAACTGGTTTGGGTAACACAGTTTTGTTGTATAGTCTAATACCTGCAGATACCCCGTCGTACAAATTATACTCGAAAATTGGCATAAAGAAAAACTGGGTGAAGCTTGGATCTTCTACATCTTGAAAAAGCCTAAATTGGATAGGTTTATCTAATAAACCGTCTACAGTTTTGTAATTGTTTCGACGGTTGTATTCAGGAATTTCTCCATTGTGATTAAGTACTAACTTCTTAATATCCTTAGACGGAATTGTAATGGTGCTTATGCTGTCAATAGGCTTGGTCCAAGTTTTATAAACAACATCGTCTTCATTTAAGCCGTATAAACTAACGGGCAGTTTAGATTTTCTATTGTTTTTTATAGAAACTATAAGGGAATCGCCTTGTTTTTGAACTTTCTTAATTTTAAAATCTATGGTTTTTCGAGTGTTTGCAAAATCCTCAAAAAACCAATTAATAGGAAGGTCAGTTTTTTCAGACAGAAAAGTTTCGAAATCTGAAGTTTTTACTGGTTTTAGTCTATTTTTAATATAAAATTCTCTGAAACTTTCACTAAGTATATTATCTCCTAAATAATCCTTTAAATATTTAAAACCACTACCACCGTAATAACCATTGGCAATATTCATATTAAATTTCAATAACGAATCCTTTGAAGTAGTAAGTGGTTGTTGAATATTATTACGAGCCATATTCAAGTAGAGTAGCGGATACTGATCGTTAAATTCGAGATTTGCTGCATGTGCCCAACGTATTACCCACCAATTACTTAAACTTCCAATTATTTTCATATTAGGGTAGTAGGTATCTACATACTCCATCATTAAATAAATCTGCAAAGCATCCTGTAACCAAAAATCATCTCTAGGATTGAAAATTAAAGTATTGTCTATATAATGGCGGGTAATGGTTTTGAGATGTTCCATGTCATATTCAAAACCATCAGGAAAAGGACTAATAAAACTCGGGAGTTGATTTAAACCGTAAACAGGATTTGTTTTGTAATCTGTTTCACTAACCACTATTTTTTCAAAAGGATAAGGCCCAAGTTTATTGTGTAGAAATTGAGCGACTCTATCAATTACTAAAGCTTGAACAGGAGGGTTTACACGACTGTTTTGAATATTTGTAACAATGCTAACTTTATCGGTTTCAATTGTTGTAAAACTTGGATTTCTTTCAATATATAAAACAGCGCTATTTCGGTCTTTTCCTTCTAAATGAATAGTCTTTTCTTTAGTAGAAAGGGTTTTATTTTCGACGTTTAAATCTGACGTTATATTGTATATCCTTGGGATGTTTAAGTTTATAGAAATATGAGATGGAGTTAAGTATAAATCATCTGTATTTTTATTGCTGTAAACTTGCCATTCCCCATCGTAAACAGCAGGGGAAATGTACCAATACCGCAGTTTGTAATTGTTGTTTTTGTCTACTCCATATCGCGTAAACTTATCGTCTGGCACTTTTACGGTATACTCTATATTGAAAGTATAATTATCACCTGGATTAAGAGGTTTGTCAGGAATAACTCTTAGAATATCTACTGTTTTATCACGTTGCCATTGTAGTGGAACAACCGAGTTGTTATAGATTTTGTGAATATCTGTTTTTCCTCGATTTTCTTTTTTCTCGAAGTGAAAAGCGCTCTCGTAATTGTCAGCAAAACGTTTACCTAACGGTGTTGTTTTAGCTGAAAAACTATTCGCCCAATCAAAAAAGTAAATTTCATTTAATGTATCTTTAGAAGTATTATTATACGTTATCTCCTGTTTAATCGAAATGGTTTTATTTGAAGGGTTTAGCGTAGCATTAATATTTATTGTATGCTGTGCCATTGCTTGAATAGTCAAGCAAAAGAAAATACAGTATAAAATACTTCTTGCTATCAAGATATCTTAATGAATTTAAATTCTGAACTGCTAGAAGAATACGATAAACAATAAATACCTCCTGAGTTATATGGAAAATTAAAAGTTCGGACTTAAATTATATTCGTTGTAGAATTCGTTTAAGATAACAAGCACTTCATCTTCAGTATCAACTAAATGAACTAAATCTAAATCTTCAACATTAATATTTTTTGCTTCAACTAATGTCGTTTTAATCCATTCAAAAAGTCCGCCCCAGAATTCAGTACCAACCAATATTATTGGGAACTTATCTATTTTATGAGTTTGAATAAGTGTTAATGCTTCAAAAAACTCATCTAAAGTTCCAAAGCCACCAGGCATTACAACAAAGCCTTGTGAATATTTTACGAACATAACCTTTCTCACAAAGAAATAATCAAAGTCTATGCTCTTATCGCTGTCAATATATGGATTGTCGTGTTGTTCGAATGGAAGTGTAATATTAAGACCTACAGAAGTTCCCCCTGCTAAATGAGCACCTTTATTTCCTGCTTCCATAATCCCAGGACCACCACCAGTAATAACACCATAACCGTTTTCAGTGATTTTTTTGGCAATATTTTCTGCTAGCTTGTAATGTTTGTGATCTGGTTTTGTGCGAGCTGAACCAAAAATAGATACACAGGGTCCAATACGACTCATTTTTTCGTATCCATTAACAAATTCTCCCATTATTTTAAAAATAGCCCAAGAGTCGTTTGTTTTTACTTGGTTCCAGTTTTTAGGTGTTAATTCGTTTCTCATATATTGAATAGTATTTTATTGTTAAAAATCATTATTTCCAAGCTATTAGGAATAATCCACTAAAGTAACTCTTTTTTAAGGAATCGCGCAGTATAACTTTTTTTGTGTTCTGCAATTTCTTCAGGAGTGCCTAGAGCCATCACCTTCCCACCTTTTCTTCCACCTTCAGGGCCTATGTCTATAATATAATCTACGGTTTTGATAACATCGAGATTGTGTTCAATAATTAAAACGGTGTTACCCTTATCTACTAATTTATTCAGTACTATCATCAATACGCGAATATCTTCAAAGTGCAATCCTGTTGTAGGTTCATCTAAAATATAAAAAGTATTTCCGGTATCTCTTTTTGAAAGTTCTGTAGCCAATTTAATTCGTTGCGCCTCTCCACCAGAAAGGGTTGTAGATTGTTGTCCAAGCGTTATGTAACCAAGTCCAACATCTTTTATGGTTTTTATTTTTCGGTGTATTTTAGGGATGTTTTCAAAGAAATCATCTGCTTCATTGATTGTCATTGCTAAAACATCATAAATAGATTTTCCTTTGTAGCGAATTTCTAAAGTTTCACGGTTAAATCGTTTTCCTTGACAGGTTTCACATTCTACATAAACATCGGGAAGAAAATTCATTTCTATCACTCTTAGTCCAGCACCTTTACATGTTTCGCATCTACCACCAGAAACGTTAAAACTAAAACGTCCAGGTTTATACCCGCGAATCATTGCTTCCGGAGTTTTAGCGAATAGATTTCTTATTTCAGAAAAAACGCCTGTGTAAGTTGCCGGATTACTGCGGGGTGTACGCCCAATTGGAGACTGATTAATATCAATAACCTTATCGATATTTTCAAGTCCTTCAATCTTTTTGTAAGGCATTGGTTTTTTTACACCATTAAAAAAATGAGCATTGAGAATAGGGTAGAGAGTTTCGTTGATAAGAGTTGATTTCCCACTACCAGAAACACCTGTAACGCCAATCATCTTTCCTAAAGGAAACTCAACAGAAACATTCTTTAAGTTATTGCCTGTAGCGCCTTTCAGCGTTAATTTTTTTCCGTTTCCTTTTCTGCGTTTTTCAGGAATTTCTATCTTTCTTCTACCGTTTAAATAGTCTGCTGTAAGCGTATCGTGTTTTTCAACTTCTTTTGGAGTTCCTTCTGAAACTATTTCACCTCCATATTTCCCAGCAGCTGGACCAATATCGATTACATAATCTGCGCTCTCAATCATATCCTTATCGTGTTCTACAACTATTACGGAGTTACCAATTTCTCTAAGTTGTTTTAAAGAGTAGATTAAACGCTCGTTATCCCGCTGGTGCAGACCAATACTAGGCTCATCTAAAATATAAAGTACACCTACCAGCTGTGAGCCAATTTGAGTTGCAAGCCGTATACGCTGTGCTTCTCCACCAGAAAGAGATTTTGAGCTTCTGTCTAACGCCAAATAAGTTAACCCCACATCAATTAAAAACTGAAGTCTAGAGCGCACTTCTTTTATAATTTCAGAAGCAATTTTTAGCTGCGTTTCTGAAAGATTTTTCTCTAAATTTTTAAACCAATCTGCCAATTCCACAATATCCATATTGGCGAGTTCGGCAATATTTTTCTCATTTACTTTGAAATAAAGTGACTCTTTGCGAAGTCGAGTTCCATCGCATTCTGGACAAGGAATTTTATCCATATATTCCTTAGCCCATCTTTTAAGAGAAGTAGATTCGTTAGCATCAAATGTATTTTGAATAAAGGTTGCTACTCCTTCAAAATCTATTTTATAACTTCTTGTAATTCCAAGTTCTTTTGATTCTACTTCAAACTTTTCATTTCCTCCAAAAAATATAATATCCTTTGCTTTCTGAGGAATACTCTCAAAAGAATCACTTAATTTAAACTTATATCGTTCGGCAATTAATTCTAACTGCTTAAAAATCCAATTACTTTTTTGTGGTCCGTGCGGAGCCAAGGCACCTTGTTTAATTGATTGTTTTGGGTTTGGAACAAGCTTATTTAGATTTACTTCATAAAGCTTCCCTAACCCTTTACAATTAGGGCACATACCTTTTGGAGAGTTGAAAGAGAAATTATTTGGCTCGGGATTAGGGTAGGAAACCCCAGAAGTTGGACACATCAAGGAACGACTAAAATATCGCGCTTCATTGGTCTCGTTATCTAAAACAATCAAAACATCATCACCGTGATACATTGCTGTATTTATGGTTTCCGAAATTCGTTTGTCGTTATCTGTTTCTTTAACTGTTGCCCGCTCGGTAGATGTTGGAACTTTTAACCTATCTATTACAATCTCAATATCGTGAGTTTTATAGCGGTCAACCTTCATTCCTTTAACAATATCTCGTACCTCACCATCAACGCGAACTTTTAAAAATCCTTGTTTGGCTATTTGCTCAAATAGTTCGCGGTAGTGGCCTTTACGAGACCGTATAACTGGAGCGAGGATGCTAACTTTCTTATTTGCAAAATCCTCAAGTATTAGACGCTTAATTTGTTCGTCACTATAACTAACCATTTTTTGGCCAGTATTGTAGCTATACGCATCACTTGCACGAGCATAAAACAAACGGAGGAAGTCGTAAATTTCAGTAATTGTACCCACAGTAGAACGGGGACTTTTACTGGTAGTTTTTTGTTCAATTGCAATTACAGGTGAAAGACCTTCAATTTTATCGACATCTGGACGTTCTAAACTACCTAGAAACTGTCGTGCATAAGCCGAAAAAGTTTCAATATAGCGGCGTTGTCCTTCAGCGTAGATAGTATCGAAAGCTAGCGAAGATTTTCCACTTCCCGAAAGTCCTGTAATAACAACTAATTTTTCTCTGGGTATACGAACATCAATATTCTTTAAATTGTGGACACGTGCGCCCAAAACTTCTATAAAATTCTCATTTTTCGACATAGTTTGCAAAGGTACTATTTCACCGCAAATTATAGACTTGTGATGGTTGAAATTTTTATTCTGAAGTGCTTAGAAATCAAGTAATCAAAGACGTTGTATATCCTTGCCTGTAGGTAATTCAAATACCTCTAAATCGAAGTAGGGAATAGCTGCCAATAGATGATCAAAAATATCTGCTTGAATATTTTCATACATTACCCAGCGCTTATCCTTACTGAAGCAAAATATCTCGATAGGAATCCCTTTGTCTGTTGGTGCCAAATGTCGAACCATCAAAAATAAATCTTTGTTTATAATTGGGTTTTCGTTTAGATAAGCATCGGCATAATGACGAAAAACTCCTAAATTCGTCTGATTACGGCCATTGATAAGCAATTCTTTATCAGCTTCATTTTGTGTGTTAAACTTAGAAACCTCCTTCTCACGGTGTTCTAAATATGGTTTAATTAGCTGAATCTTTTTGAATTTTTCAATATCTTCTGAAGACAAAAATTTTATGGAAGATTGCTTTATATAAATAGATCGTTTTATTCTTCTACCGTCACTTTCCTGCATTCCTCGCCAGTTCTGGAAAGAATCTGAAATTAGACTATAGGTAGGAATTGTAGTATATGTATTATCCCAATTCTGAACGCGTACCGTTGCTAGATTTATTTCGGTAACATAACCATCGGCGCCGAACTTACTAAAAGTAATCCAATCTCCAATTCGAACAATATCATTTACCGCAACTTGGATACTCGCTACAAACCCGAGTATGGTGTCCTTAAAAATAAGTAAAATTACTGCTGAAGCCGCCCCCAAAGTTGTCAAACTAACTAGCGAAAAACCAGTCAACATCTGTATAATATAAATTATACCAATTCCCCAAGTAAAAATCATCATTACCTGAACGTAGCTCTCCATAGGTTTGTCCCTAAATCGTTCGGTACCTTGAAGATAATTACGAGTGGATCGTAGAATACTTCTAAAAATATAAATTAAAAGAATTACAGTAAGAACCTTAGTGATAACCAATAGAAGATTGGTAATTAGAGGGGATTCTATAAAAATTATTGGAATTAGGTTGTGTACAATCCCCAACGGCAGTACGTGCGCAATATACCTTGGGAAATTACTTTTAACTAAATAATCATCAAAAGTTGAAACAGTCTTATTGCTTAATGCTTTAAAGGTTTCTATAATTAACTTTCTAAAGACAATGTCAAGGAAATAGACTACTATCCAAACAATGATACAATTTACAACAACGTTTAAGAAAATAGCCCATTGGGGATACATTCCTTCATTTATAAGGAAGTTCTGTAATAAGCAACTATATTCTTGTAGTGTATCTTGATTCATTATAAATATTTACGCTCAACATAAAAAGGTCCGAAAGGAAGTACAGAGCACATTACCACGATAAACAAATCGGCTATAGACCAATTAAGTTTTTTGTACATATAAATAGCACCGCCAACATAAAGCACGAATAAGATTCCGTGCGCCATACCAACAATTTGTACCATTTCTGGCATATCCCAAATATATTTTAAAGGCATAGCAATACCTAATAATACTAAAAATGAAATAGCCTCTAAAGTGCTAATGAGCTTGAATGTTTTTACTGAAAGTTCCACTATACTTTATTTTTTTCGCAAAGATACATCTTGAAATCTGCTCTGCTAAACTTTAAGACTAATTTAAGTGAAGAATTGTTTACTCATTATTAGTATCTTTAAAAGAAAAAATAAATGCCTTTACTTCTACAATCACCTACCGAAACAATAAAGCTTTCACTTCAACAATATTACGAGGAATTTCTAAGAATTTTACCTCGCATTGCATTGGCTATTTTGGTTATAATCCTTGGTGTTTTACTTGCTCAAATGTTAACGAGCTTCTATAAAAGACGTTTTCAGCAAAAATCTGAAGATCCGTTAATGTCCAAATTTTTGGCACAAGCAGTGAAAGTAATTTTAATTATTATAACTATAATGCTAGCATTACGAGTTGCTGGATTAGATGATATCGCTACGGGATTATTAACTGCTGTTGGTGGTGGAGCAATTATTTTAGGATTTGCTTTTCAAGATATTGGTAAGAATTTTTTAGCAGGTATTATTCTGGCTTTTAACAGACCGTTTAATATTAATGATACCATAAAAGTTGATGACATTTTTGGAAAAGTAAAGGAGTTGAGTTTTAGATATTCACATATAAAAACTTTTGATGGACGTGATATCTATATTCCAAATAGTGATGTGTTAACTAAACCAGTTGAAAATTATACAGCAGATGGCTTCTATAGAGTCGATTTCACAGTAGGATTGGGGTATGAAGATGATATTGATGCTGCTAAAAAGGTAATCCAAGATGTTTTAGATAACAACAAAGAAATTGTCCGCGATGGTGAGCACGAAAACTTTGTAATTGAAGATGAGTTGGCCGCAAGCACTGTAAACTTGAAAGTATTCTTTTGGGTAGATACTGTTGATTATAGAAGGGCTTCAAGAATATTACGTGGTATGATAATTAAAGAAGTGAAAGTCGCACTTGCAGATAGAGACTTCAATTTACCTTCAGATGTTGTTGAATTAAAACTTTATAAAAACAGTCCGGAAATTCCTTTTAAATTGAATAGAGGGGAGGAGGGTAAAGCATCTAATTAAACACTAATTGTTATTCACAAGGCAAGGGGACATTCATTGCTTTATATTTCCTCGTACTTCCAAAGTTAAAATGCCACCATTCTGTACGGATATTTTTAAAGCCAAATTTGCGCATTCCTTCAAAAAGAAGCTTACGATTTGCAAGCACTTCTTTGGGCAAGTTATAATTGTCTATATGTGCTTCTTTTCCGAAGTAATCGTAATCGCTTCCCATTTCAACATAACATCCTTCTAGGGTTTCTATGGTTATATCTACTGCAGCAGCTTTATTATGGATAGAGCCATTTCCATAAGGATTACCAACATATCCAGGGCGCGGGTATTTAGACCACATGAATTTCTGCACATCTAGTGGACGGTAGCAATCGTAAATTTTTATCCGGTATCCTTTTTCACAAAAATACTGGTTTGCTAATAGAAGGGCTTCAGCAACCTCTGGTTGTAAAAGACATTCTGCACAATCGTAAAGTGTTTCGCCAATAAAATTATTTGGAGTGGCGTAACGGATTTCATAGTTGAATTCCGTAGAAAGATCTTTTAGATTAACTAACTTCTCTTGTGAATTCAATTTCGGTGAAAAAATGAGGAATAAGAGTAAAATTACTGGAAGTTTCATTTTTCAAATTTAAGTAGAAATTAATAACAATAGAAATTGCATTTGGTAACTTTGAAAAAAACAATAGACATGAATAATTTAGAAAAAAAATCCGCTTTAATTACTGGCGGTACAAAAGGAATTGGTTACGGAATTGCCGAAGCATTACTCAAAGAAGGCGTTAATGTAGCAATTACAGGAAGAAATTTAGAAACGGCTGAAGAGGCTGCTAAAATGTTGAATGCACATGGAAACGACAGCGCTCAAGCTATAGGTTTACAAGCAGACGTAAGAAGTTTTGAAAGTCAAAAAAATGCAGTGGAGGCGGCAATTAATCAATTTGGAGGTTTAGATGTTGTTATTGCTAATGCTGGTTTAGGCCATTTTGGTTCTGTTGAAGATTTATCCATAGAACAATGGCAAGAAACAATAGACACTAATCTTACAGGCCCATTTTTTACTTTAAAAGCAGGTTTAGAGCAACTGAAGAAAAACAAGGGGTATTATATAAGTATCTCAAGTTTAGCTGGTACAAACTTCTTTAAGGGAGGAAGCGCTTATAATGCAAGTAAATTTGGGTTAACTGGTTTTTCACAAGCAGCTATGCTTGATCTCCGTGACTATGGTATAAAAATAAGTACAATTATGCCTGGTTCAGTGTCTACGCATTTTAATGGGAATGAGCCTGATGAAAAGGATGCTTGGAAGATTCAGAAAGAAGATATTGGAAAGTTAGTTGTAGATTTATTAAAAATGAACCCTCGAACCTTACCGAGTAAAATTGAAGTAAGACCAACTACGCCACCTAGCAAGTAAAAGTATTTTCAACTATTTAAATAAAAAAAGGCTGTTCAAAATGAACAGCCTTTTTTGTTGTTTAATCTTTGCTTTCTAACATTAGTTATTAGAAAGTAATGCTAAGAATTTATCAAGGTTTGGTAAGATTACAATTCTTGTTCTTCTATTCTTTGCGCGACCTTCTTTAGTTTCGTTTTCGGTTAACGGATGAAAACTACTACGACCAGCAGCAATTAGTTTTGCAGGATCTACACCGTAATTATCCTGTAATATACGAATTACAGCAGTAGAACGATCTACACTCAATTCCCAGTTGTCTTTAATATAAGCACCTGGCTTTACAGTTTGGCTATCAGTATGACCCTCAACCATAACTTCTAATGCTGGTTCGCTGTTAATTACATTTGCCAAACGCTCTAATAGGGGATTAGCTTTTCTGTTAACACGTGCACTACCAGAACTGAATAATAATTTATCAGAAATAGTAATCATAACTACTGTTTCATCAATATCAATTGTGATATCATCTTCTTCACCTTCACCAACTAATGAATTGTCAAGGTTTTTCTTAAGATTGTAAGAAACAATAAGATTCATAGAATCTTTTAGTGTTTTAGCTTCAGCCAATTCTTGGGGATCTACGTTGGCAAGAGCTTCTTTCATTTTTTCCTTATCATTTTCTGAAATAACAACACCTTCAAACTGTTGTAGGCGGTTGTTGTTGCTGTCCGTTAATGATTGGATTTTAGAATTGTAGCTAGCAACACGCTCTTCAATTTTAGCGTATTTTGCTTCAATTTCTTCTTTTTCAAGTTGAGTTTTTGCTAATGTAGAACGAGTATCATTGTATTGATTCTCCAATTCTACATACTTTTTTTTCGATACGCAAGAGGTAGCAAATAATGCTCCCGCAAGCATGGTTAGTGCAATAGCTTTTTTCATTTTACTAATTTTTAATAGGTTTGTATGGGACAAATATATGTGCCAACACTACAAATAATTAGTTAATAAGTGCTATTGTTTTGTTAAAGGGGTATTAAAGGGTCTATAGTACAAACCCTATAAGCCAATATAGTATAATAAATACTACGATTGTACCTATACAACCGCACTTACCTCCACCTATTTTTTTAGCACCCCAACCGGCAGCTAATATTCTAAGTAATTTTTTCATAACATTAATTTTTTGGTTAATTTTTATTCTTCTTTCTTAGTAGCCATTTGTAACTTATTCTTTCCAAAATCCAATGTGCGAATAGGGAAAGGGATGTTTATTCCAGCCTCGTCAAAGTTTTTCTTGATTAATTTTATCGCTTTGTGTTTTGCAGCTAAAACTGGCTTTGGACTTTGGCTGTCTATCCAAAACCTAGTGATGAAGTTTATAGAACTATCTCCAAATTCTTTAAAGAAGAATTCTACCTCTTCATTGCTTTTTTGTTTAAAATTTTCTGAAATAATTTTGATAACCAATTCTTCTACTTTTTGTAAGTCGTCTTCATAACCCACGCCACATTCAACAGTGATGCGTGTTCTTTTAGTCCATGAATGATTTACAAAGCTGTGTTCGATAAATATTTTATTTGGAACAATAAGGTAATCGTTATCAGTTTGTCTAAGTGTTACATTCCTCAAATCAATTTCTTCTACAAAACCGCTTTCGTCTTGAGTTTCTACGAAATCACCTATTCTAACCTTAGGTTGAAAAGACAGCATAAAACCTGATACAGTATTGCTTAAGGTTCCTTGTAAAGCAAAACCAATAGCCAAACCCATTACACCAGCACCAGCTAGTATTGAGGTGAGCATTTTGTCAAGTTGTAAAACGCTAAGCGCTATAAAAAACCCAATTAATAATACTACGGCGTAAAAAGATTTTGATAAAACTTGCTTGATTGATTCATCACTCATTTTTTTAAAAAGAACCTTGTGGGCAAATTTCTTTACCCCTTTGGCTATAAAATAAAATATCACCATTACAATAATGGCTACCGCCATATTGGGCAGTTTTAGAATAATCGCATCCAACCAACCATCGAGTTTGTCCCATAAACTAGAAATTGAATCAGTAATTGAAAAGTTTTGAAGTGCCATATATTTTGTTTTTATAATAATGATGAAAGCATAAATGTACCAAAAAGCCATAAAATAATAGATAAAATACCTCCGATTATAAAGAAATGTTTGAATTTATAAATACCCATGCCGTAAATTAAAGTATTGGTTTGGTATCCCATAGGAGTAAAAAAACTGAAGTTGGCTCCAAATAAAACTGAGAGTATAAACGGCTTTAACGACAAATCTAGTCCAACGCCTACAGCTATTGCTATAGGTGTCATAATTATTGCAGTTGCATTATTGCTAATTGCGCTACTCATTAACATGGTGATTAGGAAAATAAGGCCTATAACCACTAAGTTAGATTGCCCGCTTAAAATTAAAAGCAGTTGATCTGAAAGCCACTTGTCTGCACCCGTGTTATTCATTGCAATACCCAGAGGTATCATTCCTGCAAGTAAAAATATAACCTGCCAATTAACACGGTGATACACGTCGTTTAAATTTAAACAACGAGTTAAAAGCATTAAGCAAACGCCAGTTATGGCACTAATTAAAATAGGTAAGACTCCACTAGCCGCTAAACCAATAACAACTAGCAAAATAATGAATGAAATATTTCTTTTTCGAATATCTACCTTAGGTTTAGCTTTATGTTCTTTAAGAATAGCAACATTCTCCAAATCGTAAAGTTGGTTCATTTCATTTTTCGGAATTTCAACTAAAAGTCTGTCACCAGGTTTTAAAGTAATTTGCTCAATATTCTTCCTGATTAATCTTTCTTTTGTATTTCTGATATTCCTACGTTTTTTAATAGCAATAGGTAGTGCGCTATTAAAGGTTTGTTTTCTTAACTGTTTTAATGTTTTACCTATTAGTATAGACCCAGGCAGAATTAAAAGTTCGACAAAAGTCCATTCCTTCGAAATTTTACTTGCTTCTTTATCTTTTGCTTTGTCGGTTTGTCCGTTATCTTCTTTATCCATTTCATCTTTATGAATACTTAAACCTTCAGCTTTTTTAAGTTCAGTAAGATTTTCTAAATCACACATTAAAACTAATCTATCGTTTTCCTTTAAAGATATGTACCTCCCGGGTGCATTAATAGTTTGTTTTCCTCTTCTTAGTTTTAATATTGAAATTTCTGGATTAGAATATAAAAAAGTGTCTTCTATATTCTTATCTATTAATTTAGATTCCTCTGTTATAGATACAGTTGTTACATAATCGTCCAATTCATATGCCTCGTGCAAACTTTCTTTAGAGTCGGAGGGAAGCCAACGTGAACCTATTGTTATTACGATAATTCCAACAATCAAAAAAATAAATCCGAAAAATGAAAATTCAAAAAAATTAAAGCGCTCGGCTCCTAAATCCTTTGCAATAGCGTTTACTATAAGGTTTGTTGAAGTTCCCATAAGTGTACAGCTACCACCTAAAATACCTGCAAATGATATAGGAAGAAGTAACTTGGCCTTTGGAAGATTAAAGCGCTTAGCTAATTCAGAGATAATTTTAATGAATACAATTACTACTGCTGTTGTATTTATAAATGCAGATATCCCACCCGTAATAAGCATAAATACGGGAAGCAGTAGAAAAAGTGGGAGTATATGTAAATTTTTAAGAAAACGCGCTAGAGTTGCGATTACGCCGTTGTCTTCAAGGGCTAATGCGATAATCATTAAGGAGAGCACTGTAATAGTTGCGGGGTTAGAAAAGCCCGAAATTGCCTCTTCTGGTTGCACTAATCCGGTAAGTGCTAATGTGGCTATTACCAACATCGCAATTTTATCTACTGAAAAAACTTCAAAGGCAAAAAGGATAATGGTAATTAACAGAATAGAAAAAACGAGTATTATTTCTGTTGTCATAAGACTTTTGTTATCGTTATAAAGATAACCTCAGAAACAATACTCGTTCTTTAGAAAATGTTAAAAATATTAATGAACCAATATTTTTAAAGATTTTTTTAGCCTAAATATTTTTTCAAGATGTGGCTTTTAGAAGTCTGACGCAAACGACGAATCGCTTTTTCACGAATTTGACGTACACGCTCACGACTTAAATCGAAAGTATCACCAATTTCTTGAAGTGTCATTGGTGGTTGCCCACAAAGACCAAAATTTAATTTTACAACATCTGCTTCACGTGGCGCTAAAGTGTCTAATGCGCGATTAATTTCAATACGAAGTGATTCGTGCATTAAATCTTTATCAGGATTCGGACTTTCTCCAGAACTCAATACATCATAAAGGTTATTGTCGTTTTCTCCTTCCTGAAATGGAGCATCCATCGATAAGCTTCGCGTTGAGTTTTTTAAAGAACTCTTTACTTTAGATTCACTAAAATCTAATTCTTTTGCAATTTCCGCCGCAGTAGGTACTCTTTCAAACTTTTGCTCTAGGTGAATAGAGGCTTTTTTAATTTTATTAATATCACCAATCTTGTTAAGTGGAAGTCTTACAACTCGCGACTGCTCTGCAATTGCTTGTAGAATTGCTTGTCTAATCCACCAAACGGCATACGAGATGAATTTGAAACCTCTCGTTTCATCAAATCTTTTAGCAGCTTTCACTAAACCAACGTTACCTTCGTTAATAAGATCTGGAAGACTTAAACCTTGGTTCTGATACTGTTTTGCCACAGAAATAACAAATCGTAAATTTGCACGACTCAATTTATTTAGTGCGGCTTGATCACCTTCACGAATTCGTTGTGCCAACTCAACCTCCTCTTCGGCGGTTATTAAATCTATCTTACTAACATCCTGTAAATAACTGTTTAAAGATTTGGTTTCTCTGTTGGTAACCTGCTTCGTGATCTTAAGTTGTCTCATATATTCTCCTGTTTTTAATAATAACACGGCATAGTAAGACATTTTCGGGGATTTTCCAAATAGTTAACATAAATTGTTAAAATTTGATGATGTAATTTTTAATGTTTATCTTAAAAAAAAATATATATATGAAAGATATTTTAATCCCTGCAACAGCCTTTTTATTTAGCTCGATTAGTTGGGCACAAAAGCCCACAGAGGTGCCAAAGCCAAGTGATTACCCAATAGACTTATCAAATACAGCCGACTTAATTATTTATATAATTATTCCAATTGTATTTGTGGTGTTAATTCTTTGGTGGAGAAAAAGGCAAAAACAGAATAAATAAAAATTAAAAATTTATTTCTCGTTTATCAATTAGCACACTAAATTTGGTGTAATTGTTGCTGTAGGCTAAGAAATTTAATACGCTATGTTAAAGAGATACTTATTCATTTGTTTAATTCTGTTTCAAGGAGTTTTGTTTGCTCAAATTGAATTCCCGAATAATAACAATGTTCGTTTTGAATCGTCGCAATCAACAATAGATAATCCTACAGGTTTTGAAATACCAGCTGTAAAAACACCTTCACTTACTAAAAATAATAAATCTAATACTTTTAGTAATTCAGATTTAGGAAAAGAAAAGGAAAAGCAAATTGATATGCAAAATGGGGATGGGCTAATAGATTACACAGGTACTAATAAAGCCCCGAAGTATTTTACCAAAGATAAGGAAGCTAAACCAGAGTATGGAAAAGATCAGTATTTAGGTGATTTTAAAACAACAGCAAAAAAGGCTACAATTATGTATCGCGATCACGAGTTTGTGGACGGAGATATAATTAGAGTATGGGTTAACGGACAAATTGAAATTGCTCACGTAAGATTAGAAGGAAGCTTTAAAGGTTTTGATCTTCCACTTGAGGACGGATTTAATAAAATTGATTTCGAAGCTTTAAATCAGGGTTCTTCAGGTCCTAATACGGCACAAGTTAATGTTTATGATGAAATTGGAAACCTTTTAGCTTCTTACGAATGGAATTTGCTAACAGGTAATAAAGCCACTACAATTATTGTAAAGCAATAGTATTTATTGAATAATTATAAGACATCCATTTTTAATAGAAATATTATTGATTAAAGCGAAATTATTCACTATTGTATTTTAACCTTACATGAAACTATATTCATTATGAAAAAAGTAATAATTACAGTTGATTATAATCCTAACTCTGAAAAGGTTGTAAATAAAGGTTACGAGTTAGCAAAAATGATGAATGCTGAGGTATGTTTGCTTCATGTTCTCTCTGAAATGCGTTATTATGGAATGGAATATCAACCATTTATGGGATATGAAGGATATGCTTTTCCTGTAGATTACAACATACAAGAAGAATTTGTAAAAGTTGCTGAAGATTATCTACACCAGACAAAAAGGCATATAGGAGGCGAGAATATTTCAACAAAATTGGTAGAAGGAGATACTGCAAATGAGATTTTAAAGTATTCGAATGAATGGGGTGCAGATTTAATTGTTATGGGAACTCACAGTCACGGTACTTTGGAAAGAATTTTCCTTGGGACAGTTGCATCCAGTGTACTTGAAAAAACTAAAGTTCCAGTTTATCTTGTACCTACCGGAGAAAAGTAGGTGGAAAGTAAATTAATATAAAAGAGATGCATGTTTATTTAAGACATGTTGGATATCTTGTTTCTTATACCATCTTGTTTTTGTAGCGTATAAATAAAGTTATCTTTGAAAAAATTCAATTTAAATTTATGGCATTAACAAATAACGATATAATGAAAAAATTGCGCGTAGCGCATAAACTTAGAGATGAAGATATCGTGAAAATCTGTGCATTAGTAGATTTCAGAGTAAGTAAAAGTGAACTTGGTGCAATATTTAGAAATGAAAACCATGAAAAGTATATGGAGTGTGGCGATCAATTTCTTCGAAATTTTTTAAACGGTTTAGTTATTCATTTACGCGGACCAATGCCTGATAAGAAAAAACCACAAGTAAAACATAGCGATCAAACTAAGTCAAACTCTTAGTATTATATTTTATAGTTAAGAGTTTTGGTGTTAAAACCTTGTGTTTCTTTAACATACAATTAACCGTGAATGATTTCATAAATCATTGTGTCTGAGTATTAATAAAATTATATTTGCAACGTCTCCAACCTAAATTGGTTGATGACTATTCTCAATATAAAAACGATTGAATTTTTACAATATATAATGAACACAGTAAAAAAATCTGAAACTAACAAACTAAAAAGGGTACATCTGTATTACAAATACACAGGTTTCTATTCCTTTGTAGGGCAAAGTCTTAAAAAAGCTTTTATTCCTATAGTTTTAATTATCGCTGCATTGTTTGCCATAGATAGGTATTTAGTAGATTTCAGTGACCTTTTTACTTATGTTACCGAAACCTATGCACCGATAAATATTTTGTTGGTCTTTTTGGCTTCAGAATCTTTACTAGGACTTGTACCACCAGAAATTTTTATTGCTTGGAGTGATAAAATGCCTCAACCAATACTTTACTTAACTCTATTAGCTGCATTATCGTACATAGGAGGTATTATATCATATTTCATTGGTAGATGGATTTTCACTCTTCCTAGAGTTTATGAATATATGGAAGGTAAAATGAAAAAGCATCTAAAGCAGATTCGCACATGGGGAGGCTTCCTTATAGTGGTTGGTGCTTTGTTGCCTATTCCTTATTCTATGACTAGTATGGCTGCAGGAATGATTCATTATAGCTTTAGAAACTATCTGCTTTTTGGATTACTTCGTTTTGTAAGATTTTATCTTTACGCTTTAGCTATTTTCAATCTACTTTAGTAAAAACCGCGCTTTTAGCATTCCTACAATTTCTGAGGTTCGAATTTTTTTCAATGTAACTTCCAGAAAAGTCATTTTTATTGGTTGTTCTGAATTCTATTCTGATAGATTTTCCTTTTAGTTTTAATTAAGCTAAATCTTAAGTCGTCATAAAATAAACTAAGTACTAGAATAGCAGCTCCAATAAATAGATTGTTGGTCTTAAATCCTAAGGTTGAATAGCAAAATCCGCCTAGTAAACCTCCCATAAAGAAAAAGGAAATAATAAACATTCTAAGTTTTATATTCGATTTTACTCTTTGAATATCAGGGTGCATTCTTGGAAAAAACAGATGAGCCAATTCAATACCTAAATCGGTAAAAAGTCCTGTAAGGTGTGTTGTACGAACAATTTCGTTTGAAATTTTAGTCACAAAAGCATTTTGCATACCCATCGAAAACAGTAATAAACAAGCTATAGTATTTGGATATTGTATTTCGGTGGATTGAGCCAGGATGGCTGCTGTAATAAGAATTATGGCTTCTGCTAGCGTAGGTAATACAAATACATTTATTCTTTTAGTTTCTCTAAACTTTAATATAAGAATACTAGAACAAAATGATCCTAAAAGAAATGAAAGGATAAACAGCAAATAAATAGTTCCCTTCCAAAATTTTAAATTTTCAACTTCATATATAAATTGAGCGAAGTGTCCAGTTACATTAGTAGTAAGTTCATGAATGGCAAGAAATCCAGTAACGTTAACAATTCCGGCAACAAATGATAAAACAGTTGCAATTTGTAAATTGTGTTTTAAAGTTCTGCTTTTGCCTTGATGCCTAAACATTATATCCTATTTTAAACATTAAAGTAAGCATTAAAGGAATTAAGTGAACAGTTATGAATAATACAAATTTAATGTTTTTGTTAACATTAAAACTTCGAAACCTTATTCAATTCATGACCATTTCATTTTCTGTAATCGTATGGCATTTAAAATGGCTAGAAAAGCTACACCTACATCAGCAAAAACAGCTTCCCACATTGTAGCTATTCCTCCTGCACCCAGAATTAAAACAATTAATTTTACGCCAAAAGCCAATGCTATATTCTGCCAAACAATATGTCGGGTTGAACGTCCTATTTTAATCGCTTGTGCAATTTTTGAAGGTTGGTCTGTTTGAATAATTACATCGGCAGTTTCAATAGCAACATCACTTCCTAAGCCTCCCATCGCAATTCCAACGTTACTTGTTGCAATAACAGGTGCGTCATTTATTCCATCACCAACAAAGGCGACCTTTGTACCTGGGATCCTTTTTAACCTTTCAACCTCTTCCAATTTATTCTCTGGCAACAATCCGCCTTTAGCTTGATTTAGATTTAATTCTAAACCAACCCTTTCAGTAATTGAAGCTTTATCACCCGAAAGCATAATGATATTCTTTATCCCAACTTTTCTTAGGTTTTTAATGGCTTCTTGAGCGTCATCTTTTAATTGATCAGCAACGATTACGTATCCCGCAAATACATTATCTATGGCAATCATAACAATAGATTCTACAATAGATTCAGTTTCTATAGGAACTTCAATATTATTCGAAATCATTAAAGATTTATTTCCAGCCAGTATAGTTTTACCGTTAACATTCCCCTTTAACCCCTTTCCTGCTATTTCAGTGACATTATTTGCTTGATAAATGTTGTCATTAGGTTCGTACTCCAAAATAGCTCTTGCTATGGGATGGGTTGACTGAGCTTCAATTGCAAGAAGATATTGCATCAATTCTTCTTCAGAAAACGCAATTGCCTTAATTGCACTAATTTTAAAAACCCCTTTAGTCAGGGTGCCGGTTTTATCCATAGCTACAGTGTTTATCTTAGTGATAGCATCAAGAAATGAAGCTCCTTTAAATAGTATACCATTTCGTGAAGCAGCACCGAGCCCACCAAAATATCCTAAAGGAATGGATATAACTAAAGCACATGGACAAGAAATTACTAAAAATATTAATGCTCTATATAACCAATCTTGAAACACATAATTAGCTACAAAAAAGTAGGGTAGAAGCGTAACGCCTATAGCTAAAAAAACAACTATCGGAGTATAGATTCTGGCGAATTTTCTAATAAAAAGTTCAGTTTTAGATTTACGAGAAGTAGCATTTTGAACTAAATCCAAAATTCTAGATATTGAACTGTCGTTGAATAGTTTTGTGGATTCAATTTCGATAACGCCTTCAAGGTTAATACTTCCTGCATAAACTTTATCTCCTTCTCTAATCGTATCGGGTTTGCTTTCTCCAGTGAGTGCTGCCGTATTTAAGGAAGCTTTTTGAGAAACTAATTTACCGTCTACGGGAATTTTTTCTCCCACGCGTATTTGAACTTTCTCACCAATTTCAACGTCTTCAGGATTTACTGTTACATATTTATCATTTCGATATACTAAAGCTTCATTTGGACGCACATCTAAAAGAGCTTTAATATTTCCTCTTGCTTTTTCAACTGCCGAATGTTGGAATAACTCTCCAACTGTATAAAAAAGCATTACAGCAACACCTTCTTCATAATGACCAATGGCAAATGCTCCGATGGTAGCAATGGTCATTAAAAAGAATTCTGTAAAAAAGTCTCCTTTAATAATGTTGTCCCAACCCTGTTTCATTACTGGGAAACCTACTGGGATATATGCTATTCCGTACCAAACTAATCGAACCCAATTTTTAAAGAAAGCGGTGCCATAGTAATCCATTATAATACCCGAAATAAGCATTATAAAGCTTATTACGGCAGGTAAATATATTTTAAAGTTACTTTGGTGATTATCGGTATTGACACTAGGGTTGTCACTACAGCATCCTTCTTCACTGTTTAATTCCTTTTTCTTCATTCCTAACTTATTTTCAATTTTGAAATAAAAATTCATTTCGGCTAATTCTTTAGCCTAAGAAATTCTATTACAAATAGCTTGTTGTTCAAAGTGGCAATTTAGGAATATAGATAGTGCAACAGAAGTGCATTATTCAGGACATTTTTCGCATCTACCTTTTATTACGAGGTTGGCATCCTCAGCAGTATAGCCATCAGGAAGATTAATATGCGGAATTTTTCTATCGGTTAAGCAAACGGTTTCATCGCAAATATTGCAATAGAAGTGGAGGTGAAGATCAGTTTCTATTTGGCAATTACAACCTTGTTCGCATAAGGCATACTTTGTTGTGCCAGTGCCATCGTCAATTTGATGAACAACACCTTTTTCTTCAAAAGTTTTTATTGTTCTGTACAAGGTTGTTCTATCAGACTTATCAAAATAATTCTCTAAGTCTGTCAAACTTTTTGCAGCCTCGTTTTCTAAAAGAAAATTATAGACCAAAATACGCATGGCAGTTGGTCTAACGTTACTTTTTTGAAGTAATAATTCAATTTTTGTCGTTTTCATTTTAAAAAGTCTTAGAATTTCCTTGCTGCTAGAAACTTATAAAAATAAGGTATTTGTTTGGTCTTTTAAGTTAATTTGAGCTAGAAGTTATAACGTATTATTTGGTATTTTTGAGGTAGATGAAATAACTTTTTGTATAAAACAAACTTTTGGATGAACGAATTTAATTTTAAATCTTATTTAGTTAGCGCTGCAGCTATTCCTGAAGAACAAGCAACAGAATTATATGATAAGCTTCAGAAGAAGAAGTATGATAAAGGTTCTATTCTTTTAAATAAAGGCGCTATCTGCAGCAATTCGTTTTTTGTGGAAAAAGGTTTGCTTCGTTCATATAGATTAGGAGACGATGGTAAGGAACATATTATTCAATTTGCACCAGAAAACTGGTTTATTGTTGATAGAAGTAGTGTATACTTTAATGATCCTTCTGATAGTTTTATAGAAGCTGTTGAAGATACCGAAGTTGTGTTACTGCAAGAAAACTTTTTCACTAATGCCAATAATATTAGTCCGATGTTTGGACAGTTTAATGATAAATTGTTGCACAATCATATCCGTCAAATGCAGAAACGGATTAACCTTTTACTAGGAGCAACTGCTGAAAGAAGATATTTGAGTTTTATTGAAATGTATCCAGATTTATTACTTCGTGTTCCACAATGGATGATTGCTTCATATTTGGGTATTACACCAGAAAGTTTGAGTAGAGTTCGTAAAGATTTAGCAAAGAAAAATTTTAAACCCAGTAAATAGCAGCATTCAAAATCTTTTGGGCAACATTCCATTTACTTCAAGAGTTTTTACAACTTCAAAACATTAAAAAGTTGGTTCAGTTCACTATACTAAATGTAATATAAACTTATTGTTACATACCTAAATACGATTATTGGTATATAATTTTTATATTTTTGATACCTACCAAATACAGCATTGGAAAAGAAAAAAGAAAAGAATAAAAAAAATAAGAAATTCAGAGTTTTAAGAATTATAGGAAGAGTTTTCTTAGTTCTTATTTTTCTGTTTATTCTTCTTGTACTATTTATCAGAAGTCCATGGGGTCAAGATATCATAGTACAGCGTGCTGTTAAATATGTATCCGATAAAACCCATACCAAAGTTGAGATTGAAAAGCTCTTTATTACTTTCGATGGTAATATTATGCTTAAAGACGTTTATTTAGAGGATAAAAAAGGAGATACCTTAATCTATTCAAAATCTTTAGAAGCAGACGTACCGCTTCTTCCTATAATTCGCGGTAACGGTATAGGGGTAGAATATCTTGAATGGGAAGGGCTTCGCGCTAATATTATCCGTAAAGATTCAATTGCAGGTTATAATTTTCAGTTCCTCGTAGATGCTTTTGCTTCATCTGATACTACGGCGGTTAAAAATGATACTACTTCAGAACCCTTAAATTTAGTTTTAGGGAACATTAGCTTTAAAGACTTTAATGTTGTGTTTAATGATAGTGTGTTGGGAATAAATAGCCTATTCAAAATAGGAAAATTGAACCTTCAAATGCAGAAAACCGATTTAGAAAATATGGATTTTCGTGCTTCTAAAGCTTCAATTTCTAATGCTCATATTAAATATATCCAATCACCCGTTCCGCCAACGCCTCCATCAGATTCTCCTTTACCTTATTTAGCATTGGAGGAGCTTTCACTGAAAAACGTATTTGTAGATTATCAATCTTATGCCGATAGGATTGCTGCTAACCTAGAGTTATCTAATCTGTTTTTAGAATTAGAAAAAGCAGATTTAAGTAATAATGAGATTGTTATTGGAGAATTCATTTTAGATAATTCAATTATTGCTATTAACACCGAAACAGAAGTTAACGAGATTACTCAAAAGGCTGAAGAAATAAAGGAAGAGGTAAAATCTGATATTCAACAATTTGAGTGGCCCGACTTTATATTTGCAGCAAACAGCATTAATTTTAAAGGTAATAATTTCAGTT
Organism: Aequorivita sediminis; assembly: GCF_032080575.2. Classification (NCBI taxonomy): domain Bacteria; kingdom Pseudomonadati; phylum Bacteroidota; class Flavobacteriia; order Flavobacteriales; family Flavobacteriaceae; genus Aequorivita; species Aequorivita sediminis. Next base: position 195,724 of record NZ_JAVLSO020000003.1, read on the forward strand.
ATTTTGTCGGTAATCATAAAGTTACAAAGGATATCTTTAATTCCAATGCAATAGTATTAAAGGACTTAAATTTAAAGGCTTCTGATATTCATTTAAAAGATAAAAAGGCAGGTCTACAACTCAAAACTTTGACATTTAAAGAAGAGTCAGGTTTAAATCTAAATGAATTAGCTTTAAATCTAAATATTACTGATACTGAATTAAACCTTGATAATTTAGAATTAGCATTAAACAACAACAGGCTAAAGGGGGATATACACCTAGATTATATTTCTTTAGCTGAATTAATCGAGGTTCCAGACAGAACTAAAATTGCATTAAACCTCCCATCCTTTCAAGTAGATTTAAGAGAAGTATTTAAATTTCAACCAGAACTTCGAAAAAATGAATATGTACAGACTTTAAGTAAAAAGTATATTTCAGGAGATGTACAAGCTTCAGGCTATTTGTCTGCAATAAATATCCCAAAAATGACTGTTAATTGGGGAAGTTCTACCCAAATCTCTGCTAATGGATTAATTGAGAATGTTACAAACCCAGATAATTTGAAATTTAATATTCCTCAGTTTGCTTCAAATACTAAGCGTGCAGATTTAATTCAATTTGTAAGTGAAAAGGATTTAGGAGTAAGTTTACCGGAAAACATTTCACTTAATGGTAGTGCTAAAGGCAATTTAAAAGATATTTATGCCAAAGCAAACCTGACTACCACACAAGGAGTTGCAACTGTAGATGGCCACTTTAAAAACGATTCTAAAATTTCTTTTGATGCCGATATTGATATAAAAGAGTATAAATTAAACGAGCTTTTACAAAATGATCAATTAGGATCCCTTAGTTTAAATATAAAAACTAGTGGTTCGGGGACAGATTTAAACACTCTTGACGCAAAATTGGAAGCTGTAATTTCTAGTTTTCAGTTTAATAATTACGCTGTAAAAGATTTAGCTATGAATGGTAATATTAAAGACGGAAAAGGGAATGTGGTTTCAGCTTATAAAGATGAAAATATCAATTTAGATTTTAATGCTAACGTAATTTTAGATTCTATAGCAACAAATGCTAATGCACACCTAAAAATTATTGGTGCAAACTTGAAGTCGCTAGGTTTAATGGATCGAGATGTTAGGACAGCTTTTACCTTAGACGCCGATTTTGATATCACTAAAGACGGTCTCGATGTTATTTCAACCATAGGAGATGGAGTAGCAGTATATGATAATAAAACGTACATATTGGGCGATGTATTGGCAACTGCTCACACTAGAAGCGATACCACTTCTGTGTGGATTAATAATAAAATTGTTCAACTTAGTTTAGAGAGTAATACAAATCCAGAGTTATTTAGCAAGGCTATTCAGCGACATGTTTCCAGTTATTTTTCTAGAGACATTATCTTGTCTGATACCATAAGCAACCCCATAAAGCTTAATGCGAAAGGGCGAATAGTAGAGGCCCCTGTATTAAATGAAGTGTTTTTAGTGAATGTTAAAAAACTAGATACAATTAAACTATCGGTTGACTTTGACGAAGCAGCACGAAAATTAAAAGCAGATATTCAAGCACCACATATTGTTTATGGAAGCAACGAGCTGGATAGTCTGTCATTTACAATGGATACAGATACAGATAAATTTGTTTTTGACCTGGGCTTTAAAAATATAAAGGGTGGCCCTTTAGATATTCCTAAAACAAAAATTACAGGAAACCAGCAAGATAATGAGATGAATCTAAGCTTTAAGTCGGTATATAAAGACAGTACGCTTATTAATATTCAATCTCAAATTACAGGTACTTCAGAGCAGCTTAGATTTCATATAGTTCCTGAAGATTTAATACTCGATAGAAGTAAGTGGCTTACTCCTAAAGACAATGAGATTCTTATTAGAAAAGATAATTTAGAATTCAACAATTTCAAATTTTCTAAGGGCGATGAGATGGTCGAACTATCAAATAAACTGCCAAATGTGCCTGAATATCACGCAGCAATTACATTTAATAACTTCAAACTAAGTGAGATTCTAAATTACTTAAATCCATCGGATGAAATTGCTAAAGGAAATTTAAACGGTAGTCTAATAACTATTAACCCTTTTGGAGATATGGGGCTTTTGGCAGACCTTACCGTGGATAATTTAAATTTCTTAGATGTTGATTTAGGAACGATGACCGTTGACGCCAAGTCGAAAGGTGAAAATAGTTACGATTTTAATCTAGCTTTAAAAGAAGGCGACGTCGATTTAGATTTAACGGGAGATTATATAGCAAATCAAAAAGATGCACAGATAGATTTAGATTTAGATATAAATGAGTTTAAAATGAAAGCGCTCGAAGGGTTTTCTTTAGGTGAAATTAAAAATGGTGAAGGAGGTTTTTCAGGAAAGTTTAAGGTAACCGGTAGTATGGCGGAGCCCAATTATCAAGGGAAATTAATTTTTAATAATGCTGAATTTACAATTGCAAAGTTAAATGCTCCATTTACACTAAAAAATGAAACTTTGTCTATTAATAACGATGGGTTCTTTATGGATGGTTTTACTGTCCGTGATGAAAATCAGAACCAATTGGTTTTATCTGGAGAGGTTGGTACGAAAAACTTTATCAATCCAACGTTTAATTTGCAGATTAATGCTAAAAATTTCCAAGTATTAAACGCCACCAAAGATGATAATGATTTTCTATATGGAAAAGCATCATTTAACGCAGATGCAACCCTAACGGGAGATATGCTAGTTCCAAAACTAGACGCCAGTATAACTGTAAATGATGCAACTGATATTACTTATATATTGCCATCCTCATCAGTGTTTATTGAAGAAAGAGATGGAGTTGTAGTATTTGTAAATCGCGAAAATCGAGATGCTATATTAACGCAAACTGCAGAAAAAACAGCAACATTAACAGGGCTTGATGTTAGGGCATTTTTAACAATTGGGAAAGAAGCTAAAGTCAAAATCATAATAGATCAGGAAACTGGGGATAACTTTGAAGTTTACGGTGCTGGGGAATTCGATTTTACAATGAATCCTACAGGAAGAATGAATTTAAGTGGCATTTATAATGTGGCAGGTGGTCATTATGAAATGAACTTATACAATTTAGTAAACAGAAGATTTGAACTTGCTCCTGAAAGTAGAGTAAGTTGGTCTGGAGATCCTTTCGATGCCAAACTAGACATCAAGGCTGTATACAATTTGAAAGCCTCTGCGTCGGCATTAATGGCGCCTATAAGTTCTGGAGCTGATCCTTCGGTGAAAAATAGGTATAAACAAGTATTACCATTTAGCGTATATTTAAATATTGACGGAGAATTAACTAAACCAATAATCGCGTTCGACCTTGATATGCCAGAGGATGAGCAGGGGGCAATAGGAGGACAAGTGTATGGAAGATTACAACAAGTAAATAGTCAAGAAGACGAATTAAATCGGCAAGTTTTTTCATTGCTAGTTCTCAATAGATTTTATCCAGAACCAGGAAGTGATGGTAGTGCTGGAGGTTTTGTCACTGTGGCAAGAGATAATTTAAACGACGCTATTTCAGATCAATTAAATAACTTTTCAAATAATTTATTAGGCGGATCTGGAATTCAATTGGATTTTGGATTAAACAGTTATACCGATTACCAAGGTGAAACCGCACAAGAGCGTACACAATTAGATATTGCTGCGCAGAAAAAACTCTTTAACGATAGATTAATAGTACGTGTAGGTAGTGAAGTTGACATACAAGGAAGCGGTTCAAATGAAGAAGAAGCCCCAATTATTGGCGATGTAAGTTTAGAATATTTAATCACCGAAAACGGCAGGTATAGATTAAAAGGATTTAGAAAAAATCAATTTGAAAATGTAGTTGATGGACAAACTATTGTAAGTGGAATTGCTTTAATTTTCACACAAGAGTTTAATAAGTTTGATGAATTGTGGCAAGCTATTTTAAATGGTGAAACCAAAAAGGAAAAGGCTGAAAAAGAAGCATTGGAAAAGGAAAAGGAAAGAATAGAAAAAGAAGAGGTAGAAATTAAAAAGAATATTGAAAATGAAGGGGAAGATGATAAAAACACTAATGATTCAAAAACTAAGGAATAAGTAAAACTGTAATACTTAAACTTAAGCCTCCTAATAGGTTGCTAAGCAAAGTTGGACTATGTATATCAAATTTAAAATAGTATTCATTTTAACATCGGCATTGCTCGTGCTTCAATCGTGTGCAGTAGAAAAGTACATACCTGAAGATGAAATGCTTTATACCGGTGCAACTGTGGAAATTAAATCGGATTCTATTATAAAAAATGAATCTCAACTAAAATCTGTTTTAGAAGAAGCTTTATTGCCAAAGCCTTATAAAAAGTTTTTGGGAATGCGTGTTGGGCTTCATTATTACTACAAAATGCAGAAAGAGAATCCGGGATTTATAAACCGATTTTTTTATAAACGATTTGGAGAACAAAAACCTGTTTATAAAAGTGATGTAAAACCTTATGAAGTTGAGGAAATTCTACTCAATCGTATGGAAAACAGAGGTTTTTTCTATAGTGAGATTACTTCGGAGTTTAAAGATAATGAGGAAAACAAAGAAGCTTCAGTAAAATACACAGTTAAAGCTCCAAAGGCATACACTATTGCTAGTTACCAATTAGATAGTATGCCGCATCCTATTTATCCTGAAGTTAAAAAAAGTGTAGCCAAAACAAAGCTTTCCAAAGGAATGCGTTTCGACTTAGCTATTATGAAGATGGAACGTGAACGTATAGATAGAGAATTAAAACAAAATGGATATTATAACTTTAATTCAAGTTTTCTAATATTTGAAGCCGACACTAATCAGTATGACAAAAAACGATTTGATTTATTTCTCGGAATAAAAAAAGATGTTCTTAAAAAGTCTATTATTCCCTATAAAATTTCCAAAATTAATGTTTACGCTAACTATCACGTAGAAGACTCTATTGATAATGAGGTGGAGCGTTTCAATGAAAAAAATTATATAAACAGTTCAAGTTTCTTTAAATCAAAATACCTCGATCCTTTTATTACTTTGGAAGAAGGGCAATATTACAGTCCAGAAAACTCAAGAAATTCAGCAAGAAGACTTTCAACAATTGGAGCGTATAAGTTTGTAAATATTCAATATAAAGAACGAGATACTGTACATAATGACAGCTTGGGAATTTTGGAAGCCAATATATTTTTATCACCCTTAAACAAAAGAGCGCTACGTGTTGAATTGCAAGCAGTATCAAAATCCAATAATTTTTCTGGACCTGGAATAGCATTAACTTACAGTAACAGAAACCTTTTTAGTGGTGGGGAAACATTAAACACTACTGCTAGTTTTGGGTATGAAATGCAAGTAGGAGGAGGGAGCAGTAGTGGTAAAACAAGTGTAGATTTAGGTTTAAAGTCTGAATTGATTTTCCCAAGAGTGATTTTTCCAATTAAAATAGATAGCGACTTTTTTAAATACGATATACCTAAAACAAAGACAAGCATTAGTCTTGATTATTTAAGAAGAACACAACTTTATACTCTATTATCGGGTAGCGCACAATTTGGATACCTTTGGCAAGCAAATAGGTATGTAACTCACGAAATAATACCTATTTCATTAAACTACACAAAACCTTCAAATACTACTGAGGAGTTTCAAAACATTTTAGACGCAAACCCTTATCTAAAACGCAGTTTTGAAAAGCAATTTATTGCAGGCTTGAACTATTCATTTACTTACAACGGAATGGTAAATGCAACTAAAAAGCATCAATTTTTTATTAATTCTACCTTAGATGTTGCGGGTAATACCATGAGTTTGTTTGCCAAAGAAATGGATAATGGTAAAAAAGGAATTTTAAATTTAGAATATGCTCAGTATGCAAAAGTTGATGCAGATTTTAGATATCATTTAAACTTCGGAAAAGAACAACTTATAGCTGCTAGATTATTCGGTGGATACGGGTATGCTTATGGCAATTCCGATATAATGCCTTATGTAAAGCAATACTACTCTGGTGGACCTTATAGTGTTCGAGCGTTTAGAATTAGATCTTTAGGACCAGGAACATATTCTGATGAGGGTAATTCTCAAACTAATTATTTCGATCAAACAGGAAACATTCGCATTGAAGCAAATATTGAGTATCGTTTTCCTATTATATCTTTCTTAAAAGGTGCTGTATTTGCAGATGCAGGAAATATATGGAACTCAGATCCTAATCCAGTTTACGAAGGAAAAGATAAATTTACCTCAAGTTTTATCAAAGAATTTGGAATGGGAGCAGGAGTAGGGCTTAGAGTTGATGTGCAAGGTTTTGTACTACGCTTTGATTTTGCCGCTCCTTTTCATGATCCATCAAAAAATAATGGATTCGATTTTAACGTAAAGGAAACTGTATTTAATTTCGGAATTGGATATCCTTTCTAGATTATAGCTTTTTTAAGTGAAAACAAAAGCTTTTAGCATAAAGAATTAGGATTATTAATTAAATAGTCAGTCATTAATTATTTTAACACATTAATTATCCGTACCTTTGAAGCATTAGGGGGCAACTATAATTTAAAACCCCAGTAGGTATACCAATAACAATAATTTTTAATATATAATTCATTAAAAAGTCATCTGCCTACAGCGGATGGCTTTTTTTATTCTAAAAACACAAATGGCAAAATCGCAACAGACGTACAGTAAAAAAGAAAAAGAAAAAGCAAAACAGAAAAAGAAGGAGGAGAAACAAAAGAAAAAATTAGCTCGTAAAGCTGAAAAAACTCCAGGAATAGACTTTGTTTATGTAGACCATAACGGTAACTTAACTGATACGCCACCAGATCCTAGTATGAAGCCAGAAATTGAAGCAGAAGATATAATCCTTGGAATTCCACCAAAAGAAGAAGGGGATAGAGAAGCTTTTGACCCTTTAAGAAAGGGAAAGGTTTCTTTCTATGACTCATCGAAAGGATTCGGATTTATTATCGATAACGAAAACAACGAAAAGTACTTTACTCACGTAAGTGGAATTATTGACGAAATAACCGAAAATGATAACGTATCATTCGAACTTGAAAAAGGTCAAAGAGGAATGAATGCTGTAAAGGTTACTAAAATCTAAAGTATTAAACTTCTTTCCAACAAAAAATCCCGCTAAAAGCGGGATTTTTCAATTATAGTCTAGTTAATTATTAACTAGTTAAGTCTTCAGCTTTATTTTTTAGCTGGTTGGTTTCACGTTGTGCAGCATTTTTAAGTTGATCGTACTTTTCAGAAATTGTATCTTCAACTTCGCCAGCTTTTTCTTTAATTCTTCTACCTGTATCAGTAGCTTTGTCTTTAAGTCTTTGCTTTTCTTCTGGAGTCATTTTGTTATACTTCCATAAAGCAAATGCACCGGCAGCTGCACCTAAAACTGCTAATAATCCTTTTCCTTTATTGTTCATATCTTTTTATTTTTTTGTTTATGTGAAGATACGAGATTGGCGCACTATAACAATGTGATATTGTTGACTTTAATATAAATTTAATACTTAGCTTAAAATACTTTTAAAGTATTCCCAAATTTTTAAATTAAAAAGGTTTTTGAAGATTTACACTATGGTTTTTTGGGATTAAATACAGTTGAATTCTTTAAAAGAGAAACGTAAAAATTTAAGATAAGCATAATTACATTTTACATTGTTTCTCTAGCTATATTTGTTAAAAATTAAAAATATGTCTCGAAAGGAGTCTGAGAATGATATCTCAGTTGAAGAAAATAGTTTTTCTAGTGAATTTTCTGATAAAGAAAATAAAGCAATTAATCCTGATGAAATTGCCAAGTGTATTGCTATACTCGAATATTTGAATAACCATACCGATGAGATTTTTGAAATTCCAAAGGAACAGCGAACTGCTTTAATAAAGGCTTCAGGTCAATTATCAAGACCTAATCGAGATGAATTCTCACGTAGAAAGAAAGATGCCAAGAAAGCTCAAAAGCGTAAACTTGCAAATAAAGATAGAACTGCACGTAAAGAAACAGGAATACGAAGTGCTAGAGAGAATGTAGTATTTGTAGCGCCTAAACTTATACAAACCTCTGATTTGTCTTCAAAAGAAACCTTAGATCTTGAAACGCCTCGTAATTGTTACGTATGTAAAACTCTTTTTACAAAAATGCACCACTTTTATGATACCATGTGTACCGAGTGTGGGGACTTTAATTATGCCAAAAGGTTTCAAACAGCCGATTTAACAGGGCAAATAGCAGTTTTAACAGGCTCAAGACTTAAAATCGGGTATCATATTGCATTGATGTTACTTAGGGCAGGAGCCACTGTTGTTGCAACTACTAGATTCCCCGCAGACTCTGCTTATCGTTTTGGACAAGAAGAAGATTTTCACCAATGGTCTGACCGTTTAAAAATTCACGGGTTAGATCTTCGCCATATTCCTAGTGTTGAAATTTTCTGTAATTATATCGAGCAGAAATATGATAAACTCGATATATTAATAAATAATGCAGCGCAAACTGTACGTAGGCCAGCTGGATTTTATAAGCACTTGATGCCTAAGGAAGAAATGCCATTTGAAGCCCACCCTCAATTTGTAAAAGATTTACTTCAAGACCACTACCATTGTTTAACTGAGTTAAAATCACTTACTGACGATATTGGCAAAGACCAGAATAAAAATTTACCTGTTACTTGGCACGGTTCAGAACCAGGAATTGGAATTAGAGCCTCGGCTAAACTTTCACAAATACCATATAGTTTTGATAATTCATTAAGCGCAAATGAAGTTTTCCCTGAAGGAAAACTAGATGCAGATTTGCAACAAGTAGATTTAAGGAAGACTAATAGCTGGCGATTAAGGTTAGGTGAAATTGAAACTACTGAAATGATTGAAGTGCAATTAGTAAACTCCATTGCTCCTTTTGTTCTTTGTAATCGTTTGGGTGAAATTATGAAGAAAGAAAATACTGGTAAAAAACACATTATCAACGTTTCAGCTATGGAAGGAAAGTTTCATCGCTTTTTTAAGGAAGACCGACACCCACATACAAATATGGCAAAAGCCGCGCTAAATATGTTAACCCATACTGCAGCCGGAAGTCTTGCTAAGGAAGGAATTTATATAAACGCAGTTGATACGGGTTGGGTAACAGATGAAGACCCTGTAGAGCTTGCAAAGCGAAAAATTGAACTACACGACTTTCAACCTCCATTAGACATTGTAGATGGTGCAGCAAGAGTTATGGATCCATTGTTTGACGGAATTAATACTGGAAAGCATTGGAGTGGGAAGTTTTTAAAGGATTATAGACCAATAGACTGGTAGATGATTAGCTCTATTTAAAAACGACATGTCCTGAGAGTTTATCGAGAACATATTTAAAACGAGAGGTTATCAATACACTTAAAATTTAAAGATATATAGCATGAGTAACGAACAACCAAATAACCCGTTACACGGAGTGAAGCTAGCCGATATTTTAGAATACCTAGTAGAATATTATGGATGGGATACCTTAGGTGAAAAAATTAAAATTAACTCCTTTAATAGTAACCCTTCCATTAAATCTAGCTTAAAATTTCTACGTAGAACTCCGTGGGCTAGAGAAAAAGTAGAGAACCTATACTTAAAAACAAAAAAGACCTCATAAATTATTTCTGTAATTTATATATCTTCTTAATTCGTCTTTTAGATTGAACTAAGACTTCGAAAGTAATGTCGATATAAAGATTTTTACTAGATAAATCAAAAATCATAGTTGGTATAATTTTTAAGAGGAAAGAAACCTATAACTTTACTCAATGAAGAATCTAATATTTATTTTTAGTATTATTTTTTCGCTATCTCTTTCAGGACAAAATATTTCTAGTGATGATGTGGTAGGAGTTTACAAGGAATGGAGTAGTGACCCTATAGGCGGGGCAACGTTTATTTTTCTTCCAGACCACACTTATATTATTGCATATTTCGGTGGTTTTCAAAAGGGAGTTTGGGAACGAAATGGAGAGAAGGTAACGCTTATTAAAAGTACAGAACCCCAATTTGTTCTGTATGGCAGAAAATTGAAAAGTTTAAAAAATCAGACTCAAATAAATTTTTCAGTTGAAGCAAGTAATGCCGTGGTAGTAGGATTAGATTCAAATGAACCTATTAAACTGAAACCCGTCTTTAACGATGCAGCAAATTGTTTTAATTATCCTTATATTTTTAAACAAGAAAAGAAATTACACCATCTTCGTGCTGCCCAAGTTTTAATGAAAAACACTAATTCTTCTTCTGAAAACGATTTTTTTGGATATGTTTTTCGCTTTACAATCCCCACGGATTACAATGACCTTATTTTAATTAATCTACCATCAGATTATACAGATAAAGGTACTTTTAACGCTATATTTAACGATGATACGTTATTTATAGGTTCTGATTCCAAAGGCATGAAGAAGAGGCCTTTAAATACACTAAGCGAAGAGGATTTGGCTATGACAACCAATTTCGTCAAAAAAAGCTTACTTCCGAATAAACTTACAATGGATAATGAGTTTTTTCCTTATTTTGAAAATCCTAGTTCAGAATTTTTAGCACCTTTTTATAAAATTAAAGTTTTGAACGTCTCGAAGGAAGAGTTTACTATTGAAAGCCAACCGTTTTTTCACGCTAGCTGTGATGACGATTGAAAATCACATTTTTAATTTTATTTAATGTTTAAAAGACAGGAATTAAACTAGTTTCATAGCTTGCATTTCTGACAATTAACTTCGCATTAATAAAATTTAAAAATGACATTCCTTATCTTTAACAAAAAAGCAAAATTATGGCCAAAAAAGTAGCAGATTTATTAGTTGAGAACTTAGTTAATGCAGGTGTTAAACGCTTATACGCAGTTACTGGTGATAGTTTAAACCCTATTAATGATGCGATAAGAAGAGATGGAAGAATAGAGTGGATACATGTTCGTCATGAAGAAGCAGGTGCTTACGCTGCGTCTATGGATGCCGAGCTTGATGGTATAGGGTGTTGCATGGGTAGTAGCGGACCTGGACATGTGCATTTGGTAAATGGATTGTACGATGCCAACCGCTCTGGAAATCCCGTTATCGCCATTGCCACAACTATTAATACCGACAGAACAGGTTTGGAAAATTTTCAAGAAACCAATGTCGTAAAGCTTTTTGACGACTGTAGTAAGTACTGTGTAATGGCAAACACACCGCAACAAGCGGCAAATGCATTTCAAGCGGCAATTCAACATGCTGTTCAACATAAGGGAGTAGCTGTTGTTGGTCTTCCAGGAGATGTTTCTGAGGCAGAGGTAGATCATATAACTGTCGCTAATAAAAACTTTTATACCAATCCTATTGTTATCCCAGGAATCGAAGAGATGGAAAAATTGGCGAAAGTTATTAATTCACATAAAAATGTCATGCTGTTCTGTGGATATGGTTGTAAAGAAGCTCAAAATGAAGCTATACAACTGGCTGAAAAACTTAATGCACCCATGGGATATAGCTTTAGAGGAAAAATTTTTTTTGATAAAACCTCCAATCCTTATGCAGTAGGGTTAAACGGTTTATTGGGAAGCAAATCTGGATTTAAGGCTATGCACGAAGCCGATTTACTAATTTTGTTAGGAACAGATTTCCCGTACACCGATTTTTTGCCTGAAGAAAATACTATCATACAAATAGATGATAAACCCGAACGAATTGGTAGACGCGCTAAAGTTGATTATGGATTCGCTGGTAAAATAAAAGATACCTTAGAAGTTTTGCTTCCTATGCTAGATAAAAAAGCCGATGATGGGTTTTTAAAAGAAATGCGAAAATTACATGATGAGCAGGAAGAAAAATATGCTTCGTATGTAGAGGCGAAGTCTAAAGAAAAGAATATTCATCCAGAATTTGTTGCAGCCGTAATTGATGAAATAGCAGCAGATGATGCTATTTTTACGGTAGATACAGGTATGTCTGCAGTTTGGGCTGCGAGATATATTAAAGGACAGCGCAATCGATACCTAACTGGTTCGTTCAATCATGGTTCTATGGCAAATGCCATGCCCATGGCGATTGGTGCTGGCCTTTCTAGACCCGATCGTCAAGTTATAGCATTATGTGGGGACGGAGGCATAAGTATGCTGTTGGGAGACCTAATGACTATTAGCCATTATGAGATTCCTGCAAAAATTATAATTTTTAACAACCGCACTCTAGGAATGGTAAGATTAGAAATGCAGGTTGCTGGCTATCCACAATGGCAAACAGATATGAAAAATCCTGATTTTGCTAAAGTAGCTGAGGCTATGGATATAAAGGCATGGAATGTTGAAGAATGTGAGAATGTTAAGGGAGCATTGTTAGAAGCATTCGCACACAATGGTCCAGCTCTCGTTAATATATTTACAGATCCAGACGCGTTGGCAATGCCTCCAAAAGTAGAATTCAGTCAGATGAAAGGTTTTGCTACAACCATGGGGAAATTAATGCTAAACGGACAAGCTGCTGATGCCATTGATACAGCAAAATCTAATATGAAATATTTAAAAGAGTTATTTTAAATATTTAACTATAAAAACCTCAAATTAAAGAGAATTTAGTGTTCTTAATTCAATCGGTACTATAATTTTTGTAGGGATTGAATTAAGAACGCTTTTTTTAAGGTAACATTTATATTCTTGCTTGGGATGCTGCTATACCTTTTCACATTTTTAAAGTTTTAGTTTTTAATTAAGGTATATGCATTTAAGGAGGTGGCAATTAACAACCAGATAAAATAAGGGACTAAAAGCAACGACTTATATCCCGTTTCTGGCCAGTAATAAAATAAGAAGAATCCAATAACAATTGTAAGGGCTATAATAATAAATAGCGCCACTAAAACTTGATGGAAATAAAAGAAAGTAGGATTCCAAGCTATGTTAAGTATATAGTGAACAATTAGTGCTCCTATTAGTAAGTTTCTATTTTCGGCGGCCGGCCATAAATAAGCCAGATAGATACTAAAACATATCATTATTATAGTCCAAGATGCTCCAAATACCCAGCCTGGAGGCGTCCACGGTGCTTTATTAATTCCGTCATACCATTCAGATCGTGGGCCTTTACCCGCTAAAAAGCTGCCAAGACCGAGGGCTGAGAAATTTAAAATTAAAAATATTATAAGTCGATAAATCATTATTCTAGATTACATTAAATGTGAAAAATATTATATGCTGTTAAGGTAAATGAATAATTGGTAAAAGAATAATATCGACCAGAAATCTTTTTAATGCCATTTATATTATAACAGATAATAAAACCCCAACTATTTTTAATAGAATTTATGTTTTCATTACTTATTCACATAAACTTTCCAAATCAAGGTATATTATTTATTGGTTAAATTTCATTTTCAAGTTGCCTGGGGAAGGATGATGATTTTCACCCACAGGAAACTATAGTACCAATTAAATCAATAGAAATAAAGTACCTAAACTTTTACGGTTTAATAGGATTTGGGTTATCACAGCTCAATGATAGTGATAGATTATAATAGCATTAAGCATGGTTAATATTTACAGTTTAAAGAAATAATTATGCTACTCAATTTTAAATAGCCATAAAAATATAAAGGTTTTACAACTTTATTTAACCTCAAATGCCAGATAAAATCCAATTGATATTATTAATTTTAAACTTTTAATCCGTTACAAAATAAATCTTTTAATTCCTTCTTATGATTAATACAAGGCTAGAGAATCTGCGTCAACAAATGGTTAAGTATCAATTAGATGCAGTTATTATACCTTCAACAGATCCGCATCAATCAGAATATGTTGCGGAACATTGGAAAGTAAGAGAATATTTTACAGGATTTACGGGTTCAGCTGGTGTGTTAGTTTTAAATCAAAATGAAGCTGCACTTTGGACAGACTCACGTTATTTCCTTCAATTTGAAGATGAGTGTAAAGACTATAATTTAAACTTACATAAACAATCGATACCTCACGCTCCAGAACACGTACTATGGTTGTGTGATAGTTTAGACCAAGAAACGGTTATTGGGGTTGATTTTTTTCAATTTTCTAAAGCACAAATTGACTATATAAAAGAAGTCGCAAGTTCTAAAAGCATTAAACTTAAAAACATTCCAAATCTAGTAGATGAAATTTGGATTGATAGGCCCGCCTTGCCAAGTTTTCCAGTTGACATTCACCCATTAGAATACAGCGGAGAAACTACTGCTTCAAAAATTAAAAAAGTTCAAGATAAAATTGAAACAGCTAAAGCAGATTACTACTTATTTTCAAGTTTAGATGAAATTGCTTGGGTTTTTAATATCCGTTCTAAAGATGTAGATTTTACCCCTTTAGTAACTTCTTATGCGTTAGTAGGGCTAGAAAAAACAATTATTTTTTGTGATAGAAACAGGTTTTCCCCTTCAGCTATTGAAGCATTTTCAAAATTAAATATAGAAGTATTAGACTATGATTTAGCTATTTCTGAATTTCAGAAATTAGATTCAAATAAGAAAATCATCACAGATTTATCGTCTCTTAATTATGCAGTTTTTAACGCACTACAGAGTGAGTTTTTATTTCAAAACTCAATAGCAAGAGAATTGAAAGCTATTAAAAATGAAACAGAGATAAGCGGTTCCAAAAATTGTATGGTAAAGGATGGTGTTGCACTTACCAAGTTTTTCATTTGGTTGGAAAAAGAACTTGCATCACGAGAGATTTCTGAATATGAAATTGGAAAAAAACTAGAAAGTTTCAGGCAACAACAAGATTTATATACAGGTGAATCTTTTGCTGCTATTGTGGGTTATAAAGGAAACGGCGCAATTATACACTATACAGCACCAAAAGAAGGTTCTGCCATGGTGAAAAATGAAAATATTTTATTGGTAGATAGTGGCGCTCAATACAAAGATGGAACCACTGATATTACCAGAACTGTTTGGTTAGGAGGAAGCCCATCTGAAGAGTTAAAAACGGCCTACACATCCGTTTTAAAAGGATATATTGCACTTGAGCAATTACAATTTCCTAAAGCAACCGTAGGGATGCAAATTGATGCATTTGCAAGATTCCATCTTTGGCAACAAGGTTTAAACTATCCACACGGAACAGGTCATGGAATTGGTAGTTTTGGAATGGTACACGAACCACCACAAGGTTTTACAACAAATCCTGCAACGAGTAGCGGGAGAACAGCACATTTTCCAAATCAACTTACAACAATTGAACCTGGGTGTTATAAAAAAGGAGTGTTTGGAATTCGAATTGAAAACATAGTACTGTCTATAGCTAAACAAGAAACAGAATACGGAGAATTTATAGGATTCACGCCAGTTACGTTATGCCCGATAGACAGACAACTAATTGATAAGGCTTTACTAACCGCTACAGAAATTGAGTGGTATAACTCTTATCATATAACAGTGTTTGAACAACTATCTCCTATGTTGAATGCTAATGAAAAAGAGTGGTTAAAACGTATGTGTGAAGAATTATAATCCATCAAAATTTAACAAAAAAAATATAAAAGTCCTATCGAATTCAATTTCGAATTCAATTTCAAGCAATTGGGCTTAATATTTATTCCTTAAGCCAACTATCTATAATTTTATAAATTTGTTGTTGTTCTGAAACATCAAAACTTTTAATACGAGTTCTATGATCGCCTTGAGGGTTTACAAACTTAAATAACTCTCGTTTCTCAGCATTCTCCGACAACTCTACCGCTGTAGCACTCCAAGCGTCGTATTCGCCGTAAATAAATAGCATCTTTTCGGCCTTATTGTCTAAGAAGGCCTTTATGTTTTGCATTGGCTTAGGATCGAAAGGTTTTGAGATGTTTTCAGGGAAAGCCCAATCAAAAGTATATAGTTTATCGGTTTTTAAGTATTTTTCGAATGGGCTGGTTTCATAGGCATAAATTCCTTGTTGTGTTAAAGCAGCCCAAAAATAGGGTTGTAAATCTTCAACTGAACTTTCCTCAAAAAATCCGTAGCCTACAATATCAAATAAATGATCGTATATAGCCTCAACTGATGCTGTTTCTGTTGGAATATCATCAGTTTTTGTTCCCCATTGCCAGTGCGCAAAAGGGTATTCTAAAATTGAATATTCAAGAGCTTTCTCTACACCAAACTCCCAAGACATTGCTTTTTCA
This sequence comes from Aequorivita sediminis, assembly GCF_032080575.2. NCBI lineage: Bacteria > Pseudomonadati > Bacteroidota > Flavobacteriia > Flavobacteriales > Flavobacteriaceae > Aequorivita > Aequorivita sediminis. The sequence goes on from NZ_JAVLSO020000003.1 coordinate 211,857, forward strand.
GCTGCTTTAGATTTTAATATTTCTAATAGAGCTTCTTTATTTTTGAAGCTTAATTCTTGGAAGTTTTTGATTTTTGTCCTGTCTTCTTCTGTTCCTACATTCCTTAAGAATTCAAATATCCTTTCGTCTTCTCTATCAAAATTTAAAGGACCAACGTAACAAACACAGCCGTCAACATTTTTTGGAAAATAATATCTATGTGCCATTACAGTTTGACAACCTTTTGAAATTCCTGTTGAAATAAATTTTGAATTTGGATATAAGGCATTTCTAATTGCATTGATGATAGCAGCTTGATCTTTAGCGGCGTTTTCAATTGATAGGGTATTCCAATCTATATCTTCAGGTCGAGAATTATTAAAATAACGATGTTCTATGGATATTTGATTGGCATTGTAATGAGTTGCTAATTCCCCTGCTTTTTCTGAACCAATTCCGTAGCCATTAAGTTCAACAATTACAGGTTGCATTGTATTTTCAAATCCTAAAAATACACGCTGTTTAAAGGTGCCTTTAGTTAAGTCGTTATGGTCTATTGGTTGTTCAAACCAAAGCTCATAATTTTCCTCAAAATGACTTACCACAGCTCTTTTTTCAATACTTACAACATTTTCTATAGAAGCTAATTTCTCAAAGTTTGAGACCTCTCTTAAAGTAGATTCAAGGCTTGTCGAGGTTTTACAACCTACAAATAGAAGAACAAAAATTAAAAAATAATGATAGCGAATTGATTTCATAATAAATTCAATTTTAAAGTTTTAATATCGTCAAGTTAGTGTTATTCAATAATTTCGTAATTAACACTTAGTTTTCGTAAGGCTCGTAATGCAGAACCTGAGTTTTTATCGTCAACATCAATTTCTACTGGGTCACCTTCTAATAATATATCTGTAAGTTCCTTAGCCAAGGACTCATTGTGCTTTGATATTTCTGAAATACATTGAGCTATCGCTCTTCTATCGGGGCGTTGCGCATCGCAAGATATTAAGTTTAATTTCATGAGTTTTCAAAGCATTAAATGTCAATAAAATATTATTCAACTTTACCTTTATTCAAAAGTATATCGTTGCTCTGCTGCTGAAGAAGCATTGAGCATTTGGTTAAATTTTCTAATTGTATTAAAATTACGAGTAATTTCTCCAGATACTGCTAGTCCTGAAATTCCAGTTTCTAGGATTGCGGTTACATCTTCTAAAGTAATTCCTCCCACACCAATTATAGGCGTTTCTGTATTTAAAACATCAATAATTGCTGTAAATCCATTTAATCCTAAAACTGGGGGTAGATTTTCCTTTGTTTCTGTAAGTCTAAAAGGTCCTAGACTAATATAATCTGCTTCTTTTTCAATTAATGTTTCGCAATCTTGTAAAGTGTTTGCAGTACCACCGATAAACTGCCAAGTATATAAATGTTTTCTAGCAATAGTAGGGCAGGTGTCAGATTTTCCTAGATGTACTCCGTCTGCTTTAATCTCTCTAGCGATTTTATAATGGTCGTTTATTATTAATCTGGTCTGAAAGTGAGCTGTAATATCTCTTGCCTCTTGGGCTAGTTTTAATAATTTTTTATCAGAAATATTCTTTAAACGCAACTGTACCAATTCTGCCCCAGAAGTACAGGCCTTCTGGATATTTTCCAAAAGCTCTTTAGGAGAATTCCCTTGAGATATATAATGTAATTTAGGTATCATAGCGTTTTTGTCAATATTTTATTAATCAAGATCGCCTTGTCTCTTTTTGAAGATCTCTGTTCTTTTTTCTCTGTTCTTTTTTCTCTACTCTCTTCTCGCGACTATTTATTTTCAAGAAATCTCAATCTTTTTAGCAAACTCCATAAAGTGTGCTTCAAAGCGTTTTAGCATTGGGTGTATTTTCTCTGTATACAATACATATTGACACCTTTTGATAGTTTGAGTAACGGCCATGATTGCGGTATAATCAGCTTTTTGAGCAAGAAATTCAGCATCATCAATACTTAATATCTTTAACTGAGAAGAACTAACTCCATTGGTTAAAAACAATTTATTTAATGTTTTAGGCGTAGAAATTAAAATATCTACACCCATAAAGATTTCAGATTTTTGAATATCAATATGAAGCTCTTCGTATCCAACGTAAACTCTTATTTCTTTGTGTTGTGTATATGCTTCAAAAGCTTCGAACATTTCCAATGCTTTTTCTTTGTTTTCTACCAAAACTATTGCTCTAGGAGCATCTCCCACGGGTTCAAATTTTAATTTCTGTAAAGTTGTTAGAATAAGTGTTGTTGTTTTTCCACTTCCTTTAGGAGCCGAGCAATAAACATTAGCACCACTTTTAATAACGGGAATGCTTTTTGTCTGAAATGGAGTAGGAGTAATTATTTCAAACTTTTCTAACTTCTCTTTTATTTCAGGGTTTAGTTTTTTAAAGGGCATAGGAAATAAAGACATGATAAATAGTTGAGATTTTACAATGCAACAAATATACTACCTAATGCCGAGTTATATTAAATCAGATGGGATAACTTAATTATTATGACTATTGTTTTTAATACTTCCATTGCAGTCTGATTATTTAGTTGATTTTTTGAGAATTAAGATAAAAAACTATTAAAAATTAAAAATGTATTTTTGCCAAAAATATAATTATATGAAGTTCTACCCCACGCTTATAGTGATGCTAATTTTTACAACAACTACTTTTTCCCAAGTAGGAATTGGTACAGTTACTCCAAAGAGTGACTTACATATTTCAAAATCATCTGTGGACGGAGGAAGTATTCAAATAGATGGAGGAATTAGATTAGGTGGAAGAAGTACAGCTGTAGGGAGTAAAGGTAAAACAGGGCAAGTATTGATGAGTGGTGGACCGACGGGGAGTGCTAAATGGGTCACTTTAGGTAAAACAGAAGGTTATACAACAAATTGCGGTGTTCCAAATAGTATTGCAACGATAAATATCACATTACCGGATGGAAGTAATGGAAATGAGGTAAATGTTACTAGTTTTCAAATGGCCACAGCCTTGAGTTCACTACCAGAAGGAGGGATAGTTTTGATTAGAACTACTACGTCAAATATTTACAACAATGTTAATACACGATTAACAATTCAACTTCCAACAGCAAACTCTGTTTTAAACAAACCCTTTGTAATTGCCTTTGACGGTCCAGTTAATTTTAATAATTCAATAAAACATAACAAAACAATTGAAATACTTGTGAAGGCAACTGAAACCAATTCATTTGTTTATGAATTAGGTACAGTTTCAACAAATAGAAAATTTTTTATAAATAAGTTTCCAGACAATAACAATTTAGATTACAAAATTTCTGAACTTGAAAATAATTCAGGTGAAACTCAACCTATATTATTAATGAATTCTTATACCATAACTGCCATTGATAATAAAACATGGTCTTTTACCAATAGAGATTGTTATATTCAGAATCCTAAATCTTAATTACAGGTAATAATACCTCCCAAACATTTTCAGCCAAAATCTTATGTCCTTCAGCTGTAGGGTGGATTCCATCGGCTTGATTTAGGTGTTTTACACCACCTACATTTTCTAAAATAAAAGGAATGAAAGCAATGTTATTCTCAGAAGCCAAATCAGAAAATATGGCTTTAAATTGGGTGGTGTATTCCGCTCCCATATTGGGTGGCATTTGCATTCCTGCCAAAACGATTTTTATTTCAGGATTCTTTGCTCTTACTGCATCTATAATTGCTTGTAAATTAGCTTTAGTTTCTGTTATTGGAAGACCACGCAGTCCATCGTTGGCTCCGAGTTCTAATACAAAAACATCAATATCTTGATTTAAAATCCAATCGATTCTACTCTTACCGCCGGCAGAAGTTTCTCCGCTTACACCAGAATTCACAACTTGATAATTTAGATCTAACGAATCTAATTTCTTCTGAATAATTCCTGGGAATGCGTCATTTGTATCATCTAAACCGTACCCAGCGGTAATACTATCGCCAAAAAACATAATGGTTTTGCTAGATGTTTTTTCTGTAGTTTCAGTTTCAGTAGTATTGTTTTCGGTTGAATCTGTTGTGGCCTCAGTTTTTTTATCATTCCCACAGGAAATCATTACAAATGCCAGAAGGATATAACAAAACTTTAAGAGGTTTCGAGACTTGTAAAGGCTTGTATTTAAAAGGCTTTGTGTAATTTTGGACTTCGGCATATTGTTGCAGATAATTATAAAATTGAAATGACAAAGATATTAAAGATTAACGGGCTAGAAAAGACTTATACAAGTGGCTCAAAACAATTAACAGTCCTTCAAAAAGTTTCCTTTGAAGTTGAAAAAGGACAAACATTTTCAATTGTTGGACCTTCTGGAAGTGGAAAAACCACCTTATTAGGATTATGTGCAGGCTTAGACACTCCTAACTCAGGAACAGTGGAATTATGTGGTTATGATTTAAGTACGCTGAATGAAGATGAACGAGCACAATTGCGAAACAAACAAGTAGGCTTTATTTTCCAAGATTTTCAATTATTGCCAACCTTAACTGCGCTTGAAAACGTAAGTGTACCATTAGAGTTACAAGGTGCCAAGAATGCCGCAAGTAAAGCGAAAGAATTATTAGAAAAAGTAGGTTTGGGAAAACGTGTCAATCATTATCCCTCACAACTATCAGGTGGGGAGCAGCAACGAGTAGCAGTAGCAAGAGCATTTTCCAACAATCCTTCTATTTTATTTGCCGATGAGCCTACTGGGAATTTAGATGAAGAAACTGGTGAAAAAGTAATTCAATTACTATTTAACCTCAATGAAGAAGCAGGGACTACGCTTGTTATAATTACGCACGATTTAGACTTAGCCGCAAGAACGCAACAAATTTTAAAACTGAAAGGCGGACAAATTTTAACCAATGAAAAAACAGCGGTAATTTGAAAAAGTCAACTTTAAAATCAAATAGTAATCCTGCTTGGCTATTTAAAATGGCTTGGCGTGATGCTAAAGCAAGTAGGGCGCGGTTGCTACTATTTATGGCTTCCATTGTTTTAGGAATTGCCGCAGTGGTTTCAATACAGTTATTTAGTCACACCCTTACCGATAATATTCAAAGACAATCGAAATCCTTGATGGGAGCCGATTTTCGTATCGATATAAATGAAGCTCCATCCGAGCGGGCACAGGAAATTATAGATTCTCTTCAACCAGACGCTTCGGAAGTAAGTTTTGTATCCATGGTCGCATTCCCTAAGAACGATGGCACAAAATTAGTTCGTGTGCGTGGCTTGCAGGGTGATTTTCCTTTTTACGGAAAACTTGAAACAGAGCCGGTTACAGCTTCTACTTTATATAAAACTTCAGGTGGCGCATTAGTAGATGCTACCTTAATGTTGCAGTACAACCTTCAGGCTGGTGACTCTATTAAAATAGGAGAAATAACCTTGCCTATAGCTGGTGCATTAAACGCAATTCCGGGTAATACGGCAGTCTCGAGTTCTGTAGCGCCATTAGTAATTATTCCTTATCGATTTATAGAAGCAACGAAATTGTTGCAATTTGGAAGTCGTAAACGTTATGAATTCTTCTATAATCAACCCGACACCGATTTAGTTTTATTGGAAGAGCAATTGCAACCAATACTAGAAGAAGAAAATGCCGACTTAGACACTCATATTAGTACTAGCAGTAGATTAGGGAGGCGTTATGATAATGTAGGTTCGTTTTTAAATCTTACTGCATTTATTGCACTCTTGTTAGGTTGTGTAGGGATTGCTAGCTCAGTTAACATTTATATTAAGGAAAAAATAAAAGCAATTGCCGTTTTAAAATGTTTGGGAGCCTCTAGAAAACAGAGCTTTTTAATTTTCTTGATTCAGATTGCCGGAATAGGATTATTAGCAGGAATTTTTGGTACAGCAATAGGAGTAGGGCTACAAGAGCTTTTCCCTATTGTTTTAAAAGAGTTTTTACCTTTCGATTTAACAATTAGTATTTCTGCCCAACCAATAGTTATGGGCGTGCTGCTGGGCGTAATAATGTCAGTTTTATTCGCTTTTTTACCGTTATTGCGTACTTGGTATGTTTCACCATTGGAAGTATTACGAGTTAATGGGGATACTTCAAAACAATCTAGAAAGGCAAGTATCGTAGCCATTGCGGTGATTGTTTTATTCTTATATATTTTTTCTTATTGGTTGCTTAGCGATTGGATATTTGCATTGGCCTTTGTCGGCGGAATCATGATAGCCTTTGGAATCCTCTCAGGGATAGCCTTAGGCACAATGAAATTGGTAAGAACCTTTTTCCCTAAAAGCGCAGGCTTTACTACTAGACAAAGCTTACTGAATTTATTTCGTCCCAATAATCAAACTGTAGTACTATTGATGGCTATTGGCTTAGGAACTTTTTTAATAAGTACATTATATTTTACAAAAGATATTCTGCTAGATAAGGCTGAAATTGGTCAAACATCAGAAAGTGCAAACCTAATAACCCTAGATGTGCAACCAGACCAAGTAGGGGACGTGGTTAAGACTTTTAAAGCAAATGGTTTAAAAGTAATCAATAATATTCCGCTGGTTACTATGCGAATGCACAGTATAAAAAATGAACTGGTAAACGACCTTCGCACCGATAGTACAGCCCAAATAAGAGGTTGGGTTTTAAATCATGAATTTAGAACCACCTACCGAAATAATTTAATCGATTCTGAAGAAATTGTAAAAGGGGAGTGGGTGCCTTTACAGAAACCTGGGGAGATAGTTCAAATTTCCATTTCTGAAAATCTTGCTGAGGATGCTAATGTAACTATTGGAGATTCAATTGTTTTTAATGTACAAGGTGTTTTAATGGAAACCGTCGTAAAAAGCATACGCAAGGTGGATTGGGCAAATCTGCAACCTAATTTTACCATCCTTTTTCCAAGTGGTGTCCTAGAGGACGCCCCCCAGTTTTATGTTTTATCTACCAACGCACCAACTGAAACCAGTTCTGCTAAATTGCAACGAGATTTAGTAAGTAAGTTTCCAAATGTATCCGTTATAGATTTACGGCAGATGTTTACTGTAGTAAAAGATATTCTTAACAAGGTGTCTTGGATAATTAATTTCATGGCATTTTTTAGTATTCTTACGGGGATTATTGTTCTAATAGGATCCGTGCGCACCAGTAAATATCAACGAATAAAAGAAAGTGTTTTATTGAGAACCTTAGGAGCAAAAAACAAACAGATTTTAACCATTACCGCTCTAGAATATTTATTTCTAGGTATTTTAGGTAGTCTTTTAGGGATTCTTTTGGCACTGATTAGCAGCTTGCTTTTAGCCGTATTTGTATTTCAAGAAACCTTTACTCCTTCGCTAATCCCATTTTTAGTTTTCTTACCTGGAATTTCATTTTTAGTTTTAGTGATTGGTTTAAGCAACATTCGAGAGGTTTTAAGAAGTTCACCTTTAGAAGTGCTAAGAAAGAGTGGGTAAAATAGATGTTAGTTTTCAGAGGTATTATGGTAGAGAGAAGTTTGCGGCCTTATGGTTAAATATCACAGCTGAGACGAAATAGGTAAAAAAAATATTTAATTAACTTAATTAAATAAGGCTTGTAAGCTTAGTTTTTTTAAAGAGCCTTCTTCGTTTTCTTACACCAATAAACAACGATATAAATTTGATAAGTAAGCCGTAGGAATCGCAGCTTGGTTTTCTCTATGGCTTGCAAAAATTTTTAAATCATTCGATTGAAACTTTTTTAAGTGTGGTATTCGCATTGAACGTTGGAAAATACATTAGTTCAATTTTTGCAGGATTCAGAGTGTAATTCCCTGAATATCTCGGCACTAACTTTACTTCAAATTCGTGTTCGCCAACAGGTAAAAAATCACAAAAAATTGTAGCTTCGTTTTTAAAGTTTTCTCTATGGCTTTCAAACCTATTTTTTCTTTGTGTACTGGCGTAGGAGCATCCCCCTGGAATTGGTACGTTGATTAATACATAATCAGCATCTTTTTTAATATTCACTTTTACCAGCAGTGTAACCTCCTGTCCTCCTTTTAAGGTGTTGCTATTCGTATCTTTAAATTGGGTGCTTATATCGAAATCTCCTGCTTTTTTATCGGGATTGCTCTCCCAAAACGATTGATAGCTTGTGAAGTAAACTGGAAAGTCGCCGGTTTTTTTAATCGAAATGTTTTGATTAGGTGCCAAGGTAAAATCGAAAGGAAAAGTTTCAATGACCTTAGAGACATCACCTTTAATGATGAGTTTCGGGGAAGTGGGTTTTGTACCGTCTTGAATAAAATTGTCGAGAATAGTTTCTACGATTTGAGCCGACTCAAAGGTGTTTCGCCAATATCCGGGTTGGCGTCTCTCAAAAAAGTAGTTTCTGATTTTCGAGAGGTCAGCGGTATAGTCTAAGGTGTCGGCTTTCAAGATTTTGTAGGTCAATAAAGTATTTTGGATGTTGTTGTTCAATATGGTTGAAATGTTTTTGGCATCTGAAAAATATACATTACCGAAAAGTGTTGTTCTCCTGTGTTGAAGGATCGAATCTAGTTTATATTCCATCCCATGCATTTGTTGAAGCTCAGTGAGCATGAGTCGCTCATTAAATTGGATTTGTTTCTTTTCTTCTAATTTTTCGATGTATTTGGGATAATCCACTTGGGCGTCCAGCAAATTTAACGCTCTTAAAATTCGGTACGTCTCATCGAAGTTTGATGAAGTCTCCAATCTCCAGATCATTTCTTGGACGGTTTTGGTTGGATTTAGTTTTACTGTGTAACCATTATCTCTTGCCAATGCTAAAGCCTCGAGTACTTGCAGACTGATCCAATAACTGTCTTTTGAGTTTTTCCACCACCCCCATAAACCTGAATGTTTTTGATTTTTTAGTAATCGTGAAATGTGCTTTTCGATACGTCTTTCATTTTTAAAAGGCACTTCTTTAAATGTAGCTAATTTTTTCTGCATTAACAGCATTTTGAGTTTGGAGGCTATTTGCTCGTTGCAGAGGTATTTATAATTAATAACGTGATCCATTTCCTCATCGAGAATTTCCAAGATATCGGCTCGCGCATAAAGTCTTACCGTGCCATAATCTGGATGGAAGGATAAATCGATTTTTTTGTTTTCTTCCAATACATAAAACTGACCTTTTGTTTGATAAAGACCTTGAGGATATACCGGAATCTCTCTTAATTCCCCATCATAATATCCATCGGGTTTTTCTAATGTGTATTTCACCGAAATAGAATCCTTTGGAGTAATCATCAAGGTGTCGATAACAGCATTTTTAAAATGCTCTATTTTTGAAAATTGAACAATATCGTTCACCGAATAAGTAATGGTTGCTTCTTGCTCAGATTCTGTGTAATTGAGTGACTTCCCTATAGCATAGGTGGTATCCTGCACTACTAAAAATCTTGGAATAGCAATTTGCGCCATTAAAGGCTTATAGGATTTAATCGATTTTTTTGTTTGCCCTGATTGTTTCTTTCCATTCATGGCTAGATAGAAGGTTTCCCAATTTGTAATGTCGTCTGGAAAAGTTACATTAAAACTGACTTTTCCGTTTATGTCAGTCTTGAGCTTTGGTTGCCAAAAGGCGTCGTCCGAAAAATTTTGCCTCAACGAACTTCCGCCTAGTGCAGTTTCATAAAATGTGCTATCAAAATCTGCTCCTTTGTCTTGCAACTTCAGCGTTGAAAGCAAGGCCTCATCACTAAGCTCAATAACAACTACCCCGTTGGCACCTCTTGCACCATACAAATTAGTTGCTTCCAATCCCTTTAAAATATTTATAGATGTAATTTGATCGCTGTTTATTTTAGCGAAATCCCCAGTATAAATCATCCCGTTAATAATATATAATGGCTCGGAGTCGCTGGATAAACTCCCCATTCCTCTAACTGTTATATCATGTGCAGCCCCAGGTGTAATTTCCACTCCACTCGCTTTTCCGGCTAATGTTTGTTCAATTTTTAAGCCAGAAAGAGAACCCACAGAGCTTCTTGAATTAGAATAAGCAGTTACAACAACTTCCTCTAGACTAGCTCCTGCTTCTAATTGAATATCCATTATATCTCCTTCGGGAATCATTTCTTGAGAATCGAAACCTACATAAGAAAATATCAACACTTCTCCCTCATTTATAAAGATGGTAAAATTACCGTCGAAGTCGGATTGAACACCTCGAGAAGTCCCTTTTACAATAATATTCGCTCCAGGCAAAGGAAGGCCAGTATCATCCATTATAGTTCCGTCGACCCTTATACTGCCTTCAGGACTAAAATAATTTTGAAGCGTCGAATTAATTTGGTCTAAGCCAGTGGTTCTGGATTTTTCATCCGATTTGCCTGAGGAAATTATATTTTGAATAATTTCGTCAAGAGTCTCACTAAAAGCATTTTGATCTAAGACCTTAGGTTTATAGATTCTGATGAAGTTTAGGCCATTGACACCCACTGAGATATCATCAACTACGTGGTATTTTTTATCTGGATAAAAGAATATCAGTTTGTATTTTCCTTTGTTCAGTTGATGGAATATACGGGAATTACCGGCATAAACTCTGACGAAATTTGGGTCATCTTGCTTAAAGACAAAAATATTTAAAAGTGCTTCTTCGAAATTATCTTCATTTTCTATCTTGATGGATAACCTGCCAAAACCCAAGGTGGTGTTTTTTGGGTTTTGAAAATAGTCCCAAGTTGTACGGGTTGTTGTAATAGATTTTTGGTACAAATCATTAATTTTTTCTGAAGTCAATACCAAGTCGTGAAGCCTTTTAAGATTATTATAACCAAACCTATTATATAAACGTGTTGGAAAACGTGACTTGTTATAAGGCCTCAATTTCATCATACCACCTTGAAAATCATATTCAAAATAAGGTTCATGAATAAACTCATTTTTGATGCTATCACGCATTCTGAAAGTTACATTTCCAGAAACAGGTCCCGCCAAACTGTAGTAACTATAGCCTGCATTATATGACAAGAGTTGAGTGTTTTCGCCATATTGAATGAAGGCAAATCTTTTGTGAAAAGTATTCCGATAAGGAAAAATATAGCGATAAAGCAGTCCTTGCTCTTGAATACTCAACTTGTTTTTCGCTTTTTTCTGTTCAACATCTTCTATAGAAATGGTTTCATCTAGACTGAATATCACTTTTTGATTTTCAGGAAAATACACGTTGTTCAAGGTGAATGTGTTCTTGCTTGTTCGCAGTTCAACCTGATGATATCCCGGTCTAACGTTAAAAGAATAAGGACGTTGATTGGTGGACCAATTGAAATAGACAGGTTTGTTGTCTACATAAATAACATGGATTGGAACTGGTTTTCCATCTGAAAACACAAAAGGCGCAAACTGTGTAATGGAATCTTTAGAATAAAATGAAGTTCGGTATATGTCATTTCCTGGGTATAGGAATTTGTAGTATTCAATGGAATCCAAACCTGCTTTGTTGTTCCAATATTTAAAATCCAATTGGCGATCCTTGGCCTGGTTTAACTTATTACCGTTTAAACTGAAGGTATTGATAATATTTCTGCTCTTTCTTTTTTTTCCTAAATAGGGTAGGTGGGGAGGGTAATGCCCAAATTTTTTGGTCAGGGAATAAGCCGTGATATCAACGCCTTCAACAGGATTTCCTTTGTAATCGGTAACAGACAATTCGATTGTGGAATTCTGGCCAGGGTAGACCAAATTAGGTTGATCTACTTCAATAGTTAAAGCCTTGTCCTTGATGGGAACTGATATGTTCTCAGTTTTTACTTCTCCACCCCAAATATATTGTATCGCAATTTGATAATCTTCGAGAGAGTTTAGAGGTTCTGATAGTTGAAGTTTATAGGTATATCCCGATGAAAGCTTTTGATTTTTTAAATATATACTGTAATTAAAAAACAAATTTCTCGGATTGATAACTTCAAGTTTGATTGAATCTGACGTCCGATTTCCAGAGATTTGAAGAAGCGAAGACTTATCTGAGATATTGTATTGCAGCTCTTCATCTCCAGATTTTAAAATGTAATTTGAATAGAACGGGTTCAGCTTTAATTTTATGGGTGTTTCTCCTTCAAAAACCAAAGTTTCATTGCCAAAATTATCTTGCCCGAATACCTCTGCTTTTCTATTTGTGGACAAACCGTTATACTTAAAAGTAATATTGATGGAATCGACTTTCAATTCGGCTTCTAAGCTTTCATTTAAATGGTAATAAGTTACATTTTCACTTTTCAGAATCAGTTCGTTGTCTGAGGTTAAAAGCTTTACGTCCAATGCGTATTCAAAATTAGCAGGCGGGAAAAGCGAATCTGAAATTTCGATTTTTGTTTCCGAAGATGGTTCTAACATTTTTTCAAAATACCCGAGAGTGTCTGGTATAAAAAGTTTTTCCTTAAAATAGGATGTCGGTCTTTTGGGTTGTATTAAAATCTGAACTCGTGCATCTTGAAGTACCAATTCATTTTCATCGGTTGCTTTAATGTAAACTTCCAATGGTTTGTTTCTGTATTGATTTTTTTTGGGTAATCTAAGGTGTAGTTGGTTCTTTGCCAATTCGTAATCTTCATAACTAAATGAATTTGCAATCAAAGTTTGTTCCTTCCTATTCTTAAGTTGAATGGCATAATGGGTGTCGAGTCTGAGTTTGAGAGAATCGTGAAGAAAGAATTGATATTCATATCCTCCTTTATCATAAGGTGTTAATTTTGTCAAAGCTATATTTTGCCTATTCCCGTATAAGGAAACCGATACAGGTTTATCGTATGGTTTTCCTCTTTTATTAACCAAAAAACTTTTAAACTTAACGGTGTCTCCAGGTTTGTATTTAGGTTTGTTGAAAACCAAATAGCCTTTATAGTCTGTTCTTTTAGTTTGATAACAATGATAGTCATCAAAAAGACAGGCTACTTTGTTATAAATTCTAACAAAAAAGTTTTCAGTCCTTCTAATAGTTCCTTGTGACCAACCATCGGTAATAGATTTTACGGCATCTACAGGCAATTTGACAACAAATTCTACAGGAGTCCAAACATATTTCAACGGAGTACCGTACAAAACCTTTCTGGAATTTCTTCGGAAGGCAGAGTTGTTGTAATTTCTATCTAGGTAGTAATAGGAGGTTTTACCTAAATACGTAATTTGAAGGAGCCCTCTTTTATTTGTCTTTTTTAATGAAAAAGATTGAATGTGATCGTTGAATTTTATGGACTTGCCTTTGATCTTTACATCTGCATCACGAATTAAATGTCCATTCAAATCATATAGCTGAATAACTAGGTCTTGATAATTGTTTAACAGAAAAACTTCGAGATTCTGAACGGTAGCAATTTCGGATTTTTGAATATTCTTGTCTAAATATGTTTTTAAATAATGTCCAGGCTTTAAATTTTTGTCGTAGCTGTCTCCGGTTGCGAAAGAATCAATTAAAGTATGGAAATACTCTGTTTCAATGTCCACATTTCTTTTTGAATATATCTTTTTAGCTTCGTCATCAGAAATCTTGAAAATATACGTAAATGCGCTATTTTGTCTACTTTCCAATAGCATTTGTGCTGAGATAGAAGAGTAATAACTACAAAAGAAAATAATAAAGGTAAACTTCAGGATAACCTTTATGGTAAGGCGGGGACTATCGCTACAATGCATTTTATAAGTTAAGTTACAGTTTTTTTGTCGAGAAATTTACTCGATAGTTACCGCCAAGATAAAGAGATAGGTGTATATTGAAAATAACTATTATTGTTATCAAATATACCAAAATATATTCGAGGAATTATTACACCAAAGTTTTTTGAAACCCGGCTAATAAAACTTAGATATTTTCAATTTTCTTAGTGAGAATTAAGCGAGGAAAGATCTCACGGATTATTGCATCACAGCCTAAACCTTATTCAACTTAAGAGGAAGTCTTCTATGGTCTAATGAACTTAGATTTCCGATATTTACCAATTCCCTCAACAAACAATTACCTACATCAATGAATAACAAGCATGCTTTTTACCCAAATCAAAGATATACTAGTAAAGGTGAGCCAGAATTAGGGATAGGTATTTTAACGGAAACCAGTAACCGTCAAGTAAAAATATATTTCCCGCTTTCCAAGGAATATAGAGTATATGCCATAGAAAGTGCTCCTTTGCGCCGTGTAGTCTTTAAACCCGGAGATACTATTGTAGATTCAAACCAGAAATCCATGCTTATTGAGAATGTGAGAATGGTTAATGGATTTTATATGTATTACGATAAAAACCATAAGATTTCTGAAGCCGAGCTAGGTGATGTTACCGCAAGTTATGGAGTGGATGATAAGCTATTTATGGGAGATGTTGATTCACCACGCGCCTTTGCACTACGAAGAGAAACTTTAGAACACGAATACAATAGAAGAATTTCTCCCGTTTATGGATTTGTAGGCGGAAGGATAGATTTAATTCCACATCAACTTTATATCGCACACGAAGTGAGCTCCCGCTATGCCCCGCGTGTATTACTTTCAGATCAGGTAGGACTTGGGAAAACTATTGAAGCCTGTCTTATAATTCACCGATTATTGCTAAGCGGTCGAATTTCGAGAGTGCTGATTCTCGTTCCTGAATCTTTAGTACATCAATGGTTTGTTGAAGTATTGCGCAAGTTTAACATGTGGTTTAATATTTTTGATGAGGCTCGTTGTGAAGCTCTTGACGAAAGTGCACCGGAGAATAATCCATTTCTTGCCAATCAGTTAATAATTTGTAGTACAGCGTTTTTGGCAGGCTCAAAAAAAAGAACACGCCAAGCATTATCTGCCAGTTGGGATATGCTTGTGGTGGATGAAGCTCATCACTTGGAGTGGTCTGTGGACAAAGTAAGCCCAGAATACGCTGTGGTAGAACTGCTGAGTAAGGTGGCGAAAGGATTGTTGCTTCTTACCGCAACACCGGAACAATTGGGAATTGAAAGCCATTTTGCACGTCTTCGATTGCTAGACCCTATTAGATATAACAATTATGAGGATTTTATAAATGAATCAAAAGATTATAAAAATATTGCAACTATAGTTGAAAAACTTGATTTGGGCAAATCCCTAAGCACTAAGGAAATAAAAATTTTAGAATCTATTTTTTTCAGAGAACGCATTCAAGCTGTACTAAAGGGCGACGCAGTATCAAAACTTAATTTAATAGAAGACTTGTTGGACCAACACGGTCCTGGTCGAGTATTATTCCGTAATACTCGATCTGCTATGAGTGATTTTCCTAAACGAAAAGCACATTTAATTCCACTTGCAGTAAAGGATGATGAATCAATTTGGGTTGAAAGGCTTACCAAAGAGTTTGTAAAAGATATTAATACAGAACATCTTATAGAGGAAAAAGAATTTTGGTTTCAGGACGACCCACGATTGCTTTGGATTTTGAATATTTTAAAAGAAATTTCTCCCGATAAAACCTTATTAATTTGCAAAAGCAAAGAAAAAGTAATGGCTATAGAAGAAGCGTTAACAAAGCGTGCCAATTTAAATGTAGCTGTTTTCCATGAAGATCTTACTATAGTACAACGAGACAAAAATGCAGCTTGGTTTACCGATGCAGATGGAGCACAAATTCTTCTTTGTTCAGAAATCGGGAGTGAGGGACGTAATTTTCAATTTGCAAATCACCTCATACTATTTGATCTTCCGCTACATCCAGAATTGTTAGAGCAGCGAATAGGACGATTAGATAGAATAGGCCAAACTAAAAATGTTAATATTTATATTCCATATCTAGTTAATACTCCACAGCATAAACTTGTACGATGGTATCACGAAGGGCTAAATGCATTTGAAAAAAATATTGAGGTTGGTCATGAAGTTTTTAAATTATTTGGAGATCGATTGCTAAATATTTGTAACTCTTCAGCATTCACAGAAGAAGATTCAGCATTAGAAGCCTTAATTGTTGACACAACCATCTTTCAAAAGGAACTTCAAGAAAGACTTTCATATGGACGTGATAAGTTGCTTGAAATGAATTCATTTAGACCAAAGGTTTCTCATGAATTGATTAGACAAATTAAGCAAGAAGATCGTGACAAAAATCTTGAAATATACCTAACCAAGGTCTTCAGGTATTTTAATATGGAAATGGAAGATTTAGCTTATAGAAGTTATTTTCTACATCCAGCTTCTGTTACTACAGAGGCATTTGCATCAATTCCACGGGAAGGTATCGGAGTTACTTTCGATAGAAATCATGCTTTGAGTAGGGAAGACCTGAGTTTTTTAAGTTGGGACCATCCTATTACCACAGAGTGTATTGAAATGGTGCTAACCTCAGGAATTGGAAGTGCTAGTTTCGGTATCCTTCGAAATACTAGTAGTCGTGGCCTTATAATGGAGTTCCTTTATATGTTAGAAACCTCAAGAAAACAAGGAGTATTTATAGATCGTTTTCTCCCCAATACTCCAATACGTATTGTGGTAGACCTTAATGGTAAAGAAGTAACCGATCAATATCCTGTTGAATTTTTAAACAAGAATTTGGCTGCTGGTCAGATAGAACCTCTGCTAGATAATGAAGCGCTGGTAGAAACAATCCTACCCAAAATGATAGCAGCTGCAACAAATATTGCCGAAACACAAAGTTTGAAAAAGAAAGAAATTGGTTTACATAAAATGAATACGACTCTTAATCACGAAATCGAGCGATTAAAAACTTTAAAGAGCAATAATAGTAACATTAGACAAGAAGAAATTCAAACAGCTCTTGACGAGCAGCAAGAATTATCTATTCTTATTAAAAATGCAAGAATTAGGATGGATGCAGTTCAGCTAATAATAATAGAGTAGTTGCTGAATACAATACATTTAAAAGGTAGGACGTAAATCGTCGGACGCATTTCAACCCCATCAATCTTGTAGACCTTTGGGGGCTGAAAACGCGCAGCCCAGGATGCCATAAAAATAGAATTTTAGTAGTTTTGAAATATATGGAAATGAAAGCGAATACAGAAAACTTATATAAACACGTGGCCTTTTTGACTTCCATATACCCTTATCGGAACTATAAAAATATTGAAAGCCTTCAAAAAACAGCCACATATATAGAGGAACAACTTAAAGATATCGGTTTACCTACAGCTAGGCAAAAATGGGAAGCTAAAGGAAATATATATGAAAATGTTATCGCGACCTACCAATCACAAAAATCAAAAAGATTTATAATTGGCGCTCATTACGACGTTTATAAAGAAATTGCTGGTGCCGACGATAATGCAAGTAGTGTAGCTGGCTTGTTAGATATATCACGTATGCTAGCTGAAAGTAGTTTAACCTTAGATTACGGAATTGATTTTGTGTTTTTCTGCTTAGAGGAACCTCCGTTTTTTAAAACAAGTAAAATGGGGAGTTATATTCACGCAAACTCAATCACAAATAGCAATATAGACTATATAGGGATGATAGCGCTTGAAATGATTGGCTATTATCGTGAAACTAAAGTTAAAGATGAAGACAATTCATTTCACAAAAATCAATTGATAGTTTCTGGTATAAAACGATTTGATTTCTTTAATAGAAAAGTCTCTCAGTTGTTAAAAGCGAATGGTACAATGGATTCCCGGCGTATTTCTTTTGCAGAGCACTATCCAAATAACGGTCCTTCCGATCATCGCAATTACTGGCAATTCAATATTCCAGCTGTGATGGTGATAGGTACAGGGGGAGAGGGAAATCCCAATTATCATACAGCTACAGATACCATTGAAACATTAGATTTTGAGATTATGACAAATGCAGTGAACAGTATTGCACATGCTTTGTTTAATTTTTAGGAATAAATTATAGGTAAAAGAATAATGTTTTAAACCAGTTCCACCAAAATATGAACTGACCAAAATTTGTTCTTTGCTCGGTTTGTGTGGTGTTCTTCAAACTTAATTTTCACACTTGGCATCGCTATTTTTATTATCCAAATTGGCTCAAAAATATTTGCTTAGAAATCTCAGATAAAATCAGATAAAACTAGATAATAGTAAATTTATATTTATTCTTCTTCTTTCGCACCTCTATTGGGTGGTTTAGGCAACTCTTTAATATCCTTTTTATTTCTATCTTTTTCTACTTCGCCGTATTGATTGTGGTCGCGTTTTTTATTAAATCCGTCTGTTGTATCACCCATGATTAATTGTTTTAAATTAGAAAACGATTTTTAAGTATTAAAACTAAAAATTTGCCTGTTGAATAAAAGCTTATTTGTAAAAGATTATAACACAATTAAAAATATTTTAACAGCAGTGATGTGAATTTATTTTTTTTGAAAACAGAACTCTTTGGGGTATTTTTTAAAATAGAAAATTATTGCCACCAAATTATAAATACAACTATAAATCCACAATTAGCTCGACATAATTACTCACACATTTATATTTTGTTTTATGGATTTCGTGAATCTCCTAAAGTCGATTCGGTTGACGATATAGACCTAAAGGCGCTATATCTGCATCTTTGTAAAATAGAATGAAAATGTTCTATTCGCTATTTTACCTACATGAACACATTTGTTCTATAATTTATATTATGTAAAATATTTGAAATAGAGCTATTCCTCTTCAGATATAATTTTGTTTAATGTTTTATCAATCTTCTTCTTTTCCGCCTTAGTTTTCATATTTTCATCTTTCTCTAACTTCAATTCCCCATCACCTTTTATGTTTAATTCATCAGTCTTGTCGGTTTTACCAAAGTTTGACGACTTTCTATATTCATCTTGGAAATCTGCATGTTTCTTTTTATCACTCATAGCTCTATTGTTTATTGTTTTTAAAATTTCCGTTGAAAGCAAATTCATCTTGTGACATTCTTTCACGCTTTTCTTTTAACTCTTGTTTTCTTAGATCCTCAGGTAAATCTTCAGGATTACCACCAAAATAGCCAAAAGCTATCGCTGTAGTTACATGATAATCATCGGTAAACCCAAATTCTTGTTGGGCTTTCTTAAAATCTACTCCAGCCATTTGATGGACTGCAATTTCCATACTATTTGCTTGTTGGATTACATTCCCCATAAATAGCCCTAAATCGTGTAAGGCGTGAAAGTTATCCACATCTCTATTATTCATGGTTTTTTTATAGGCGTTAATCCATAGTAACTGTGAATTCCCCGCCCAACTACTATTAAATTCGTCTAAGCAATTAAAAATTCGATCGTACATTTCTGTACCTTTTAATCCCCATATTACACGCCATGGCTGAATATTTGAAGCGCTTGGCGCCCAACGTCCAGCTTCTAGCAATATTTTTACTTGTTGTTCGGTAATGGGTTTATTAGAAAAGACCCTTGGACTCCATCTATCTTTGATACTTTCTAAAATTGGGTAATCAGTTGGTGTAGTTTTATTTACTTTCATACGTTTTAAATATTTTTATTAAAATTAATCAGTTAATGACTGGCTAAAAAGGATTTAAAAAAGATTTAACGGAAATATAATTTATTAACAGATCTGTTGTATATTTTAACATGATTTACACCTAAATTTAGCCGAAAATTTTCGCGATGTTAGTATGGGGTGTATTTATAGCATTTATAATTTTATTTCTAGCCTTAGATTTAGGGGTATTTAATCGTACTCCGCATGTAATTAAAACCAAAGAAGCGGCAATTTGGACTTCTATTTGGATAACTATTGCCTTAGGTTTTTCTGGCATAATCTTTTGGTTGTTTTCTGAAGGGCTAGTTGAAAATCCTACAGAGCTTACTCCACAAAATGCAGTTCTTAAGTATATCACTGGATATTTAATCGAGCTGTCGTTAAGTATTGACAATGTATTTGTAATAGCTGTTGTATTTTCATCCTTTGCTATTCCTCAAAAATATCAACATGAGGTATTGTTTTGGGGAATTTTAGGCGCGATAGTTTTTAGAGCGTTAATGATATTTTTTGGTGTAGCTCTCATTAACAAGTTCGATTGGATAATCTACGTTTTTGGTGCTTTCCTTTTACTTACGGCTTTTAGAATGTTAATTCATAAAGAGTCTGAATTCGATCCAAAAAAATCGAAAGTATTTCGATATATGAAAAAACTCTTTCCTATAAGTTATAAAATGGATGGAGATAAATTTTTTATAAAACGAATGGGAATACGAGCAGCCACTCCCCTTTTCGTGGCTTTAATAATTATAGAATTAACCGATATTCTTTTTGCTTTAGACAGCATTCCTGCAATACTTGCAATTACATCCGATCCATTTATTGTTTTTAGCTCTAATATCTTAGCAATTCTAGGACTTCGCTCTATGTATTTTTTAATTTCTAGAATGTTGACGAAGTTCAGATTCATAAACTATAGCTTGGTTATTATTCTTGCATTTGTCGGTATTAAAATGCTACTATCACATAATGTAGAAATACCCGAATGGCTTTCACTTGGAATTATAGGCATATCTTTGGCTGGAGGTGTATTAGCGTCTTTGTTAATTCCAGATTCTAGTAATACACCAATTAAGGACGATTAATTTCACAAAAAGCTATTAAAAGTTTGGAATGGATTTTATGCTATTGTATCTTTAATATTCAAATTTTAAATACATAAAATATGACTATCAATTTTGAATATCACGAGGTAACCGCAAGTCCAAGGTTAGAAGCTTTATTGACAGAAAGGTTAAATAAACTGGAATCTAAATACGACTCTATAGTAAGTGCAGATGTTTATTTCAAAAAAG
Source organism: Aequorivita sediminis (assembly GCF_032080575.2). NCBI lineage: Bacteria > Pseudomonadati > Bacteroidota > Flavobacteriia > Flavobacteriales > Flavobacteriaceae > Aequorivita > Aequorivita sediminis. The sequence goes on from NZ_JAVLSO020000003.1 coordinate 232,504, forward strand.
AAAATAGCAGCAATCCAGAAAAAGGTAAAATTTGCAGTGTACGTTTAAGCGTGCCAGGCTCTAATATTTTTGCTGAAACATCAGCAGCATCATTTGAGGCCTCTGTGGCAAAGGTTTCAACAGAGCTTAGAACACAACTACAAAAGCGAAAAGAAAAACTACAAGCACATTAATTATATATAATATGGGAGTTATAGCACGTGACGAAAATCAATTAACATTAATATACAGCAGTAATACACGTGTAGGGGCACATACGTTGAGTTATCTTACAGGTATTGAGAAACCGTATTTAGCAGTTGATATTGCTAAAACCAAGGTTGGAGATACCCAATGGGTGGAAATAGCAAAGGCACTTGGAGTGAAAGTTGGCGACCTTGTTGACACTCGTGAGCTTGATCTCAATTCTGATAACACCTCGGATTTTAACACTGAGGATTGGATAAAAATTATTCAAAGTAATGACTTTGTAATTTCGAATCCTATTGCTATAAATGGCGATAGAACAAAACAAATTGAGAATCCTACAGAAATATTAGCGTTTTTTGAAGTTGAATCTGCAGGTTTGGAGCAAAGTCCATCCAACGACACGCAACCAGATATAACACCTACTTCCGAAAACGAAAATTTTATAGAGTAATAAAATTTATCAACTGTTTTTATTAGTATTTAGGAATCTAGTCCTTTGCACTAATAAAAACAGTTTTTTTATACCAAGTAAAACTCAGTAACTGTTAACTAGGAATACCTAATTATTCCGTTTTCTGTTTGATTAAATTAATTACATCATTCAGATTTCTGAGTTTTTCGAGATCTTCATTTTTTATTTCGATATCAAATACATCTTCTACATCTAAAACAATATCTATTAAATGAGCTGAGTTGATATTCAATTCTTTTGTAAGATCACTTTCTCTATTAACTTCCATTTTAGAAACATCTTCTGGTAAGTAGTTCTTAATAATTGGTTCAATTTTTTTATATATAATTTCTGAAGTCATATTTTATTTATTTTTTGAAAATAACACAGGCGTTGACATCTCCAAACCCAAAACTCGCCTTGGCCATAACATTAAATGATTTGTGTAACGTTTGTGTTGGAATTTTATCAATAGAAATGTTTTTTAGTATTTCAGGGTGTATTGGTTCACAGTTAAGATTTTGAAAAATAAATCCTTCCTTCATTTGTACTAATGCCGAAACTATTTCAATACTAGCACTAGCACCTATACAATGCCCTATTGCACCTTTTAAGGAATTTATATAAGGAAAGTTATTTCCATTTCTATTAAGTGCTTTACACCAACTTTCAATTTCCTCTGGGTCTTTGGAAGTTGCTGTTAAATGACCATTTATATATTCAATATCTTTTCCTTCAATTTTTGAATCAACTAAGGCTGCTTGAATACATTTTATAATAGCTTTATTATTAGGAGCTGTCATAGTTCCTTTACCTCTTTGTCCACCGTTATTAACGGCACCCCCTAAAACTTCTGCATAAATTGTAGCTCCTCTTTTTTCCGCACTCGTTAACGATTCTAATAGATACGCCCCTGCTCCACTTCCTGGTATAAATCCTTTTGCAGCTTCACTTAAAGGACCCGGCACTTTTCCAGGAGCATCGTTATATCTATAATTAGAAACTCTTAGAGCGTCAAAACCAGCCCAAATATAGGGGCCGTGATCACTTGTACTCCCACAAAGCATTTGCTTGGCTTTGCCAGTTTTTATTCTTTCGTAACCTAATAGTAGCGCTTCAGTACCCGTGGAACAGGCAGATGAATTTGTTGTAACCATATTTCCTGCTCCAATTAAACCCCCTAAATAAGCACTAATTCCGCTAGTCATTATTTGTTGAACGGTATTACTACTTAACCTACGTGAGTTTTTATCATCTACTTTGTGTATGCTTTCTCTAAACTTTTCTACGCTACTTACACCGGTTCCGAAAATAATTCCTAAATCCCATAATGGTTCATCATCAATTTTAGCTGCTGGAATTTTCGCATCTTTTAGAGCGTCCATTCCTGCAATAATACCATATAAAATATTACTACTTTTAAAATTCCGTAGCTGTAGTTCTGTAAGATACTCCCTCTTTTTTTCTTCAGTAACTTTAGGAATGGCCCCTAAATGACAAGAAAACTTTAAATCTTCTAATTCAGAATAATATCGAATTCCCGAATTACCGTTTTGTAAAGCTTTTGTAAAATCGGGTAGCCCCACTCCTATTGGGGAACATACACCTAAACCAGTTATTACAACTCTATTATTCATACTTCTTTACCATTCCGCTTAATTCACCATTCGCTACGAGCTCCCCTTTTTCATTAAACATCCTAATCTTGCATTTTAATTTATTAAATCTAAAGTAAACCTTTTCTGAAACAACTTTTACTTTTTCTCCCGGAAACACAGGGATAAAAAAGTCGACTTGAGAGCTGCTAAATGCAACTGCTGTTTTCTCAGATATCTTTTCTGAATTTAATAAATATATTCCCAAACACACAAGGCCGATTTGAGCCATACACTCTATTAGGATTACTCCAGGTGTTACAGGATTTTCTTTAAAATGACCTTTGTAAAAATATTCGTGCTTTTTAAACGTGTAGTAGCCCTCAGCCCTTTCCGAAGAAATCTTAGTGAGTTCGTCCACAAATAAAAATTCGGGTCCGTAAGGGAGTATTTTGATTATATTATCGCGCTTCAAATTTTACTTTTTTGTTTACCGAAGACTTTCGCCACCATCAACTTTTATTATTGTTCCATTGATCCACTTAGCCTCATCTTTGCAAAGTAAAAATACCACATTGGCGACATCTTCTGCTTGCGTCATTCTTTTAAATGGATTCCTGAATTTACTCATTTCCGCTAATTTCCCACTACCTGGAATCATTTTAAAGGAAGCTGTTTGTGTGGTACCGGCTTGAATACAATTAGTTGTAATATTAAATGGTGCAAGTTCTACAGCCATACTTCTCATTAAAGATTCTAAAACCGATTTTGCAGCTGAAACTGCCGCGTATCCAGGCCAAACCCTAGTATTTCCTTCACTTGTAAAAGCTAGATTTCTAGCACTATCTGAAAATTTATTGTTTTGGATTAAAGCTTGAGTCCACTCGTACCAACTAGTGGCCATCGCATGTATGGTTATATCTAAATCTTGTTTTTCAAGATTAGCTCCATCGTCAGTCATAGATTTTAAACTTCCTTTCGCAATACTATGCAATAACAGCTTCACACTCATTTCTGGTAATTCAGAAATTATTTGATTTCGTACCTCTCTGTTTAATGCATCCTTATTAAAAGTTTTTATATCTATTCCTAACGCTTTTAATTTAGAAACTTCAGCTTCAAATTCAGGTATGTAACTTTTTCTATCTCTATGAACAATACAAATATTCATTCCTTCAGTAGCGAGTTTTATAGCAGTTGCAAGCCCTAAACCACTACTACCACCTAAAATCACTGCCCATTTATTTTTAAAATTCATAGTCTTTACCTTAAAACTTTAACAATATGCGCTGAGCCGAAAATCCTGGGCCAAAGCTCAACATAAGTCCATAGGAGCCAGCTTCAAGATTTCGTGTCATAAATCTTTCTAGAACAAAAAGTACAGTGGCACTACTCATGTTTCCATAGAGCCTTAACACTTCCTTGGTATCGGTAATATTCTTTCCTAATTTACCAAAAAGTTCTTCCACGGTTTCTACAATTTTCCTCCCTCCTGGGTGGAAAATTAGGTGGTCTATTTTTTCGATTGCCAGATCATTCGTTTTTAAAAATGGGTGAATGATTTTAGGAAAGTGTTCTGCTATTTTTTCGGGAACTTCCTTATCAAGTATCATTTGTAAGCCTGTATCAACAAGTTTAAATCCCATCATATCCGTTGCATCATAAAAATGATACATTTCATCGGCAATTATTTCAGGCCCAGTGTCGTCTTCACACGAAGATAACAATACACAGGCAGCACCATCTCCAAATATTGCGGTACTTACAATATTTGCCATTGAGTAATCATTAATTTGAAAGGTTGCAGTAGGAGCTTCAATTGACACTAAAGCAGCTCTTTTTCCCGGATTCGCTTTTAAGAAATTTCGAGCATAGATTATTCCAGATACTCCAGCGGCGCACCCCATTTCAGTTACAGGTAAACGCACAACATCATCCCTCATTTTTAGGTCATTAATTAAATAAGCATCCACCGAAGGAATCATAATTCCTGTACAACTTACGGTAATAATAAAATCAATATCAGTAGCCTTCCAATTTGCTTGGTTTAGTGCTGTTTGGAGGCATTCTTTGCCCATTTTTTTTATTTCCTTAATGTATATATTATTACGAGATTCAAAACTAGGATTTTTAAATACATCTACAGGGTTCATAATAGAATAGCGTTTGTCCACCCCTGCTCCTTCCATTATTTTTATTACTTTACGTTTATATCGATTATCTTGGTTGCTCATCCAATTTTTGACTAGCTCAATGATCTCAGGTGTTTCTCTACAATGTTGAGCTACTTGAGTCGATACTGTTGTAATTTTTACCATTATTTATTTTTATTTATAATCCATTGAAATCTAAAGGCCCAACACCAACGGATAGTACTTTTTTGATTTGGAATGTGCTCTGAAAATCTTACAAGTTCATTCTTTTTAAAACCTCTTGCGATGGATATTAAACCGTCGTATCTAGCTGTTTTTGTTTTCAGAAATAATTTATGTACCAATTTAAACAAATTAAATGCTAGTTTACTTCTTTCTAAATCATTTATAACTATCCCTAATCGTGACTTGACCAAAAACTTTTTTATTAACTTTTCTATTTCTTCATTTTTGAAGTGATGAAGAAATAATGTACATAAAATAATATCGCTTTCAGGTATTGCTTCTGTATTGTTTACGACATCCATATTAAGAAATGAAATATTTGAATAACCAACGCTTTTGGATTCGGCTATTTCTAATATGTTTTCATTGAAATCTATACCAATAAGCTTAAATCTTAAATTTTGCTTTACAAAATAATCAGCACATTTTCTTAGCATTTCTCCATCACCACACCCAATATCAAGTATTGTAACAGTACTGTCTCTAGAGTGATTTTTTATTAACTTTTTAACCCCATCAATGGTAATGTGATTGCCCCCCAACCACTTGTTTATAGCTTTTAAGTCAAGCAGTAGATTATTCAATTCATCTCCTTGAAAATCCAAACTGTCCATCACTTCTTTTTGAGAAGATCTATTTTTATGGCTGAAACTAATCATTTAGTAGGATTACCATGTGTTTTTTTAATTAGTATAGGAATTATTGATGGAAATGTTTTGGCTACGGAAAATCCAATTTTTGAACTATGGGGATTCATCAGCAAGTTTTGAATAAATCTTCCTGTTTTTAGCCTATTACCGAATTCAGTGTACCATGAATGTGTGTAACTTTCTTCTAATGTTTCTCTGTTGAAACTATCTTTTTTCATGGCTTCTATAAATAAATTTGAAAATATTTGAGCACTTCTAATGGCCATAGCCATTCCATTTCCGCATAAAGGATGAATTAATCCAGCACTATCACCAATCATAAAGATATGATTTTCTACTGGTTTCTTTTTTTGAAATGAAACTTGACTAATAGTAATTGATTTCTCGAAAATGGGGGTTGCAGTATTAAAAAATTCTTTTAGAAATGGGTTTTTACTCATTTCGTTACGCTGAAAAGCATCAATATCACTATATTTTTTAAATGCGCTAAAAGTGGTTAAATAACAAGCATTCACGGCACTTGTCTCAATTTTACTAAGGCCACAATATCCACCATTAAAATTGTGCAAAGCCACAGTATCCTCGGGAAAATCAAAGTTATAATGCCCCTTAATGGCAAGCCAAGGTGATTTTTGCAATATAAATTCTCTTTTTAAAAACGAATCGATATTGGATCTTTTTCCAAATGCTCCCACCACAAAATCTGCATTAAATATTTTTTTGTTTTGAGTGGATACTTCGAAATTATTTTTTTGAAAAACTACTTTCTCGACCGTTTCAAATATTACTTCTATTTTATTTTTTAAAGATTTATAAATTAAATCATCAAAAGCGTAACGACTAATTCCGAAGCCCCCTAATGGAAGGTTTGTGTTAAGTGTATTACCTTCTAAATTCGTAATATTGAATTTTGTGATTTTTTTCGCTCCGATAGAAAAAGGATCAATGTTTAACGATTTTAGGTATGGTAAAATTTCATTACTTACATATTCACCGCATACCTTATGGTTTGGATATGTATTCTTTTCTATCAAACATATCTTTAAATTATGATTAGATAAATGTAAAGCAGTGGTAAGGCCTGCAAGACCTCCCCCAATTATAATTAAATCCCATTTATTTTTTTTAACCATAATATCTAATAAAAATAAAAAATCCCGCTCCGATTATGGGCGGGATTTAAAATACTTTCAAATTTTAATTATTCTCCAGCTTCGTTCTTTGCATCATTCTTCATTTTTTCATTTGGAACAATAGCAATGTTTACACGTCTGTTTTTAGCTCTTCCTTCTACAGTACTATTATCTGCTATAGGAGTGTCAGGTCCGAACCACTTAGTAGTAATTCTTCCAGAACTAATTCCTTTTTGAGCAACGAAATAATTAGTTACTGAATTAGCTCTATCTCTAGAAAGTGTCATGTTAAAATCTCTTGGACCAGTACTATCGGTATGTCCTACTACCAAAATATTAGTATCAGGATATTCTTTTAATACATTTGCCAATCTATCAAGCGTTTCTTGAGATTGAGTATTTAAATTATACTTGTTCGTAGCAAAATAAACACCACTGTTTTCATCAAAAGTAACTACAATTCCATCATCAACTCTTTCTACTTGAGCTCCTGGAATTTCCTCTTCAATTTTTTGTGCTTGTTTATCCATTTTGTTACCGATAATTACACCGGCACTACCACCAACTACACCACCAATTACTGCTCCTAGCTCACTGTTTCCTCCTTTACCAATATTATTTCCTAATATGGCACCAAGAACAGCTCCACCAGTAGCACCAATTACGGCGCCTTTTTGTTTATTATTTGCGTTTCTAGTTGCTTCACAGCTTCCTAAGCTTATTACTAGTGTAAATGCTAAAGCAACTATTGCGGTTTGTTTGAAAAAAGTCTTCATAAGTTCTTATTCGTTTATTTTAGAAAAGTTCATATTAATTTTAAATGGTTTACCATCGAGATTTACAGTTTGCTCCCAACGCATTGAATTTTCATTGAGTTGAGTTAAACGCAATCTATAACCAGCATTCGTATCTGATTTCCCTTTGGCATTAGTAGGTTTTAGTAAGAAATCGTATAACCCACTTGTTGGATCTATTTCTTGAATAGTAAAAATAAAGTTACGTTCACCAGTAGGACAATTAGAGTTTTCGATACTGTATCTACCAGTATTATTGTTAGGGATAAAACGCCACATACTGCCTTCAAAACATTCTGCAGATGTGTCATTAAACATTGTAACGTTAAAAGTACCAGACGAATCGTATGAAATTTCATCTAAATTCCAGTAACCTTTAATTACTTTTCGAGATTCTTGTACTGTTTTTGGGGTACCGCAAGCAAAAGCGGTTGCTGCAACTAGTGCAAGCATTATTAATTTTTTCATAATTTTAAAATGTGATTTGTTTGTAAATAAATTGGTTAGAATAACTCTATTTTCTAAATAGTCTAGAAAGTAGAGACAGCACTAGTAATACAATAAAAATCCAAAAAATAATCATTGCGATGTCAGTTGCACCATCTGCGATGCCCCCGAATCCAAAGATTCCAGCAATTATTGCTATTACTAAGAAAATAATAATCCAGCGTACCATATTGTTTAGTTTTAATGATTAGTATTTCACTAAAGTAAACAACAATTTTAGCGTTTGTATTTCCTTTATCTAAAGTTTAACAGAGAGTGTTAAATGATTAATAAGATAATAAGTTAAATAGTTCTTTTTTAAATTTTCCTTTAGAAAGGTACCCTTTTTCAAGGTTTGCGGCAAAAGGGATTGGCGTTTCTAAACTAGCCACACGCTTTACGGGTGCATCCAAGTGTTCGAAACAATTCTCCGTAATTAATGCTGAAATATCAGATGCTATTCCTCCAAATATAGAATCTTCTTGTAGAATTATGACCTTTCCAGTTTTCTTTGCAGATTTGTATATAGTATCGGTATCTAAAGGCATAAGTGTTCGTAAGTCTATAAGGTCTGCCTTGACTTCAAGATTTTGCTCAAGAGTTTCAAGCGCCCAATGTACTCCTGCTCCATAAGTTATAATAGTAATATCTTCTCCTTCATTTAGCAAGGCTGCTTTTCCAATTGGCAAAGTGTAATAATCTGTCGGAACATCTTGTCGGATACTTCTATACAGTGCTTTATGTTCAAAGAAAAGGACTGGGTTTGGATCTTCAATACTCGTTGCTAATAATCCCTTTGCATCATAAGGAAAAGCAGGATATACAACTTTTAATCCCGGAGTATGTGTAAACCAAGCTTCATTTGTTTGACTGTGGAATGGTCCGGCACCTACCCCTGCTCCACAAGGCATTCTTATTACAACATCAGCTTTTTCGTTCCAACGATAATGACTTTTTGCTAAATAATTAACTATTGGGTTAAACCCAGAACTAACAAAATCCGCAAACTGCATTTCTACAACTGCTTTATAACCATTTATTGAAAGCCCCATTCCCGCAGATACAATAGCTGACTCACATATGGGAGTATTTCTAACTCTATCTTTCCCGAATTGCTCTACAAACCCGTCGGTGATTTTAAAAACCCCACCGTATTCCGCTACGTCTTGTCCCATTATTACAAGGTTGTCGTGGCGTTCCATGGATTGTTTTAAGCCTTGAGAAATTGCATCAATTAATCTAATGTTTTCTTTTTCTATATTTTCTCTAACTTCCTGATAGTTAAATGATTTATAAACATCATTTAATTCATTAGTTTCAGAAAATTCAATTACAGGTTCTGCAAATGCTATCTCTAAATTTTCGTCAATTTCACGTTTAAATTCATCTTTAAACTCTTTGATTTTTTCTTCAGTAAGGATACTTTCAGCTAATAAATAGTTTTCAAAATTCACTAGTGGATCCCGATCTTCCCACTTTTCAATTAATTCTGAAGGAACGTATTTTGTACCACTAGCTTCTTCGTGACCTCGCATTCTAAAAGTTTTAAACTCTAAAAGAACTGGACGAGGATTTATACGCATATCCTCTACAACACTTTTAAGTGTAGTGTATACTTCAAGAATATTATTGCCTTCAATAATATGTGATTCCATTCCGTAGCCTACACCCCGGTCTGCTATGTTTTTACAATTGTATTGCTCATTTGTAGGGGTTGAAAGTCCGTAACCATTGTTCTCAACACAAAACAAAACCGGCAGTTGCCATACTGAAGCAACATTTAATGCCTCGTGTATATCACCTTCGCTCATCCCGCCTTCTCCCGAAAATACTGCACATACCTTATTGTTGCCTTTTAATTTATTAGCCAATCCTATTCCATCAGCAACGCCAAATTGTGGTCCTAAGTGCGAAATCATACCAATAATATGGAATTCTTGTGTTCCAAAATGGAAACTTCTATCTCTACCTTTTGTAAAACCGTTGGCTTTTCCCTGCCACTGTGAAAATAATCTGTGTAAAGGAATCTCACGAGTAGTAAAAACCCCTAGGTTTCGGTGCATTGGTAAGATGTATTCATCTTTTTCTAATACAGACGTTACACCAATAGAAATTGCTTCCTGCCCTATTCCACTAAACCATTTTGAAATTTTTCCTTGACGAAGAAGAATTAGCATTTTTTCTTCAATTGTACGCGGCTTCAACATAGCGCGATACAGTTTTATTAAAGTAGAGTCATCAAGACCTTTTCGGTCGTAATTATAGAATATTTGTGGAGTTGTTTCAGTTTTCATCTTAAAAAGTTATAACAATCAAAATTAGGAAAAAACCCGTATCTAACAGGATTATTATAGCAAATTTTAACTTCGTATAAACTTTATCAATTTGGTATATTTGTAAAACTAAAAATTATTGAGAATTGTAAGAATTTTAAAATAGCTTTTAATAGTTATACAAAAATGTAGTTGTTTATAAATTACAGACTTAGGCTTACTTCCTAAATCTTCAATCTGTAAACGACGAATAAATTCATTAAAAAAATGAAACTATGAATAATATACCAAGTGTAGATTTAGCTGATTTTCTTTCTGAAGATCCTAAGAGAAAACAAAAGTTTGTAGACGAAATTGGTTCGGCTTATGAAGATATAGGGTTTGTTTCACTTAAAAATCACTTCCTAAGTGATGATTTAGTTGATGAGCTTTACAAAGAAGTTAAAAGCTTTTTTGCACTTCCTGAAGAAACAAAAAAGAAATACGAAATTGAAGGTCTTGGTGGCCAACGCGGATATATTTCTTTTGGTAAAGAACATGCGAAAGGTAAAAAAGAAGGAGATTTAAAAGAGTTTTGGCATTTTGGTCAAGAACCATCTGCAGACGCTAATTTAGATGAAGATTACCCCGATAACGTGCAAGTAAGTGAACTTCCAGACTTTAATCATACAGGAATGGTAGCCTACAGAATGCTTGAAAAAACTGGAATTTACGTACTAAGAGCCTTAGCGCTATACATTGGAGTAGATGAGTTTTACTTCGACCATTGGGCAAATAATGGAAACAGTATTTTAAGGCCAATCCACTACCCGCCTATTACTGAAGAGCCAAAAGGAGCTGTTCGTGCAGGTGCTCATGGCGATATAAATTTAATCACACTGTTAATGGGAGCTTCTGCTGGAGGCTTACAAGTATTGAGAAAAGATGGGGAATGGATTGATGCAATCCCAAATGAAGATGAACTAGTAATAAACGTAGGTGACATGTTAGAGCGCCATACTAATAACAAACTTCGTTCAACTATACATCGCGTAGTAAATCCACCTCGTGAAGAATGGGATACACCTCGTTATTCTATACCTTTCTTTATGCATCCTCGTAGTGATATGAAACTAAACTGCATGCCAGAGTGTATCGATAAAGATCATCCTAAAGCATATGACGACATTACTGCCGGAGAGTTTCTACACCAACGTTTGGTAGAAATAGGACTGATAAAAAAGTAGCCTTTCGACTTCACTCAATAACCAAATTCTCATATTGAGAATAGCCGAAATATAAATCTTAAACTTTACAATTTGAATTCTTTAGAAGACCAATTAAAAAACTTATTTCCAGATCACGAACCAAAAGACGTTCCTGAGACAGAGGAAGAATCAACAATTTGGTTACAAGACGAGCCTCTGATATGTAAATACGAAAAACGTAAAGGCAAACCTATTACTATAATTGAAGGTTATAATGGTGCAGATTCAGATTTTAAAATGCTATCGAAAGAACTAAAGAAGCTTTTAAGCGTGGGTGGAAGTTTTAAAAATGAACAAATTATAATTCAAGGTGATTATCGCGATAAGATAATGCAGTTTTTGAAGGATAAGGGGTTTAAAGTAAAACGTGTAGGAGGATAATTGAAATTGAAAGAAATCGATTTGAAATACTTTTTTTCACACAGTTAATCACAAAGAATTAATATGCAACCAGAATCTATAAAATCGAGTGAATTAATTTTAACACCTGAGGGTAAAATTTACCATTTAAACCTTGCTCCTACCGAGTTAGCTCCAACAGTAATTACAGTTGGCGACCCAGGTCGGGTTGAAATGGTTTCAAAATACTTCGATTCTATTGAAGTAAAAGCTGAACATCGTGAATTTAAAACTCATACAGGTACTTACAAAGGGAAACGTATCAGTGTTGTTTCAACAGGAATTGGTCCAGATAATATTGATATTGTTTTTAACGAACTCGATGCCTTAGTAAATATTGACTTTGGCAATAGAACGATTAAAAAGAAACTTACTTCTCTCGATATTATTAGAATTGGAACATCTGGTAGTTTGACTGATGAAATTGAAGTAGATAGTTTTTTAATAAGTGCTATAGGTATTGGCTTAGATAATGTTATGCATTATTACAATGATATTGACACCATTTTTGAACGGGATTTTGCCCAAAAATTTATTGATCATACACAATGGAATCCAGATAATTCGGTTCCTTATGCTGTTAGAGCTGATAAAAATTTATTAGAAAAATTAGCTTCAGATAAAACTTTTAAAGGAATTACTATAACTAATGTAGGTTTTTATGGTCCACAAGGACGTGTGTTACGAGCTAGATTAAGAGATGAAAAACTTAACGAAAAACTTACATCATTCCGTATTGATAAAAAGAAAATTACCAATATGGAAATGGAAACTGCAACGATGTATGGTATGTCTAAATTATTAGGCCATAGTGCTATTTCAATGAATGCAATAATCGCTAATCGCGCTACAGGTAGTTTTAGTAAAAATTCGTATAAAATTATCGATGAGCTTATTCAATATACTTTAGAAAAAACTGTACAATGAAAAATTTTTTAATCGGCGGTGTGCCGGAACACTTTAATTTACCTTGGTATATTGCATTACGCGATAAGGAATTTCACAAGAAAGATATTAATTTGCGTTGGAAAGATTTTCCGGAAGGAACAGGTCATATGGTTCAAGCTTTACGTGAAAAGGAAATTGATATGGCTGTAATTCTTACTGAAGGAATTGTTCGCGATATTATAAATGGAAATGACTGTAAAATTGTTCAAGTATTTGTAAAATCGCCATTACTTTGGGGGATTCATGTAGCCGCCAATTCCGAATATAACGCAGTGGAAGACTTAAAAGGTACCGAAGCAGCAATTAGTCGATACGGATCTGGATCGCACTTAATGGCTTATGTGAATGCTGAAAATTTAGAATGGAATTTACAATCCGATTTAAAGTTTAAAGTAATTCAAGACTTAAATGGAGCTATTGAAGGATTGCCTAAAGGAAATGGAGATTATTTTATGTGGGAGAAATTTATGACTAAACCATACGTAGATAATGGTACCTTCCGATTAGTAGGTTTATCGCCTACTCCATGGCCAAGTTTTGTAATTGCTGTTAGAAATGACGTGTTAGAAAATGAGGCATCTTGTATTCAAGCCATATTGGATATCATTAACAAGACTACATCCGATTTTAAAAATTTACCAGAAATAGACGAAATAATTGCCAAACGCTATGGTCAGAAAATAGAAGATGTTCGTGAATGGTTATCATTAACAGAATGGTCTGATGAGCAATTAACATCAAAAGAGCTTCAAAACATACAACAAAAACTTCTAGAACTTCAGTTAATCGATGCTAAGGTTCAGGAAAGTAGAGTGTTACATGAATTCTAAAAAAAATCTTAATATTTACGCAACCCAAAAGTAATCCTTGCATCTTATTTATATAAAATCAAGTATTATGACAACTTTTTTAATTATTTTGGGAGCGTTGTTAGTTACAAACTTTTTGTTACTACAGTTTAGTTGTAATGACGCAAATGCCGACACTGAAGTGCCTGAAGAAGAATAGAAAGCTTCAATTTTTCTTTTTAAGTTAACTGTGTTATCTAAGCCATTTCGCTTCTTAGATTTTGTAATAAATTATAAGGCTCAGTAAGTTTTAGCCTACCACTCAATTGGGGTTTTTCCAATTTCTTTTAAATATTCGTTTGCTTTACTAAAGTGTTTGTTTCCAAACCAATAACCTCTATTGGCTGCTAATGGTGATGGATGTCCGCTATTTAAAACCAAATGCTTAGTACTATCGATTTTAGAACCTTTCTTTTTAGCAGGTCCCCCCCAAAGTAGAAAAACGATGCCTTCTTTTTCGTCAGAGAGTTTTTGAATAATAGCATCGGTGAATTTTTCCCAACCTTTTTTTTGATGACTACCTGCTTGATGTGCTCTAACGGTTAAAGTAGCATTTAACAGTAATACTCCCTGCTCAGCCCATCGAAGTAAATAGCCATTATCTGGGATCACTTTGCCCACATCTGTTCTAATTTCTTCAAAAATATTTTTTAGTGATGGCGGAATAGCTACATCCTTCCCCACTGAAAAGCATAAACCATGTGATTGCCCCTCTCCGTGATAAGGGTCTTGACCTATAATCACCACTTTAACTTCGTTAAATGGGGTATAATTTAAGGCTGAAAATATTTGATTTTCAGGGGGAAAGCATTTTGATGTTTTATATTCATATTTCACAAATTCCATTAAATCTTTGAAATATGGTTTTTCGAATTCATCTTTTAAAATCGCCCTCCATCTAGGCTCTATAGTTATCTGCATTATACTTACTTTTGTGGAGACAAAAATAAGATAACATATCACGAATAGATAGATGTTTATATCTTTTAATTATTTAAAAAGTAAATAAAAGGCCTTACTATTCAATCCAAAACTTACTAATTTGTTTTATTCAATCGTTGGCGTTTTAATTTTTTTGATGAATTAGTACTAAGAAAATCCCAAGTGTAATCTGTATGATTAAAATTGATAAAAAGACTTTAGAGGATCTTGAGTTTCCAACCGTTCTGAATCAGATTTCAGAACTTAGTGTTACTGAACCTGGTCGGGAACAGGTACTTTCAATAAGACCGTTTCAGGAATTTTCGGAAATTGAATCTGAATTATTGCGTTTAAAGGAATTCACGGTATCTTTTGAAGGCGATAATAAGATACCCAATCACGGTTTTGATCCTATTTTTAGGGAGCTTAAACTATTCAGTATTGAAAATAGTACTTTGGAGATTTCAGGCTTCAGAAAGATTCTTTCTATATCTGAAACTACTCGAATTTTACTAAAATTCTTCAAAAAATACGAAGAGTTTTACATACACCTTAATGCTTTTTCAGAAGAAGTAAATTACACTTCAATAATTTCAGAAGAAATTAATAAAAAAGTTAATAAATACGGTGAGATTAAAGATGAGGCCTCCAATGAATTAGGAACAATTCGCAGGAGGTTAAATGTGGTAAAAGGAAAAATTAATTCCTCCTTTACTAAAGCTCTTTCCCAATACTCACAAAACGATTTCTTAGACGACATTCGAGAATCGGTTGTTGAAAATCGTAGAGTACTAGCAGTTAAAGCAATGCATCGTAAAAAAGTAAGAGGGGCAGTTTTGGGAAGTTCAAAAACTGGGAGTATAGTTTATATAGAACCCCAAGAAACTTTAGAGTTTGCAAAAGAGTTAAGCAATCTACTGTATGAAGAGGGAGAAGAAATTAAACGAATTTTAAAAGCATTAACTGAATTTGTCCGGCCATATGCCGAGCTTTTAGCGAGTTATCAAGAATATTTAACTACCATGGACGTGCTTTACGCGAAGGCAAAGTACGCACTTAAAATAAATGGAGTTCTTCCTATTCTTACCTATAAGGCCGAAGGAGATAATTCGAAAAAAAAGATTTCCTTACTTGACGCATATCACCCTTTGTTGTTAATTTCTAATAATAAGAGGAAACAAAAAACTTACCCTCAAAGCATTGAATTAGTTCCAGAAAAGCGAATTATTGTTATTTCAGGACCTAACGCAGGTGGAAAAAGTATTACGCTTAAAACAGTTGGTTTGTTACAAGTAATGCTGCAAAGCGGCATGATGATTCCTGTAAAACCACAAAGTGAATTGAGCTATTTCAAACGTATTTTAACCGATATTGGAGATAATCAATCTATTGAAAATCATTTAAGTACTTATAGTTATCGATTAAAAAAGATGAATTATTTTCTTAAAAAGTGTAATAAAAATACTCTTTTCTTAATTGATGAATTTGGTACCGGTAGTGATCCAGAATTGGGAGGTGCATTAGCAGAAACTTTTTTAGAAGTTTTTTACGAACGCAATGCGTTTGGAATTATAACAACTCATTATACCAATTTAAAACTATTGGCAAATGAACTTCCACACGCTATTAATGCAAATATGCAATTTGACAGTAGGTCTTTAGAACCTTTATATAAGTTACATTTAGGCGAAGCTGGAAGTAGTTATACTTTTGAAGTAGCGCAAAAAAATGGGATACCATATAGTTTAATTAATAAAGCTAAAAAGAAAATAGAGCGTGGAAAAGTAAGATTTGATAAAACGATTGCCAATCTTCAAAAAGAACGCTCAAACCTTCGAAAAACCTCTGAATCCCTAAAATCTGAGGAACAAAAAGCACGTATTGAAAGCAAACAACTCGAAGAAATAAACGCACGCGTTCAAGAGAAATTAGAAAGCTATCAAGAATTATTCGACGCTAACCAAAAGCTTATAAGTCTTGGTAGAAAGGTTGATTCTCTTGCAGATAAATACTTTAATAATAAAAAGAAAAAACAGCTTATTGACGAGTTTATGAAGCTCGTCATGATTGAAAATAGCAAACGTAAAAAGCTTGCGCCTAAAGTGAAAAAAGCCGTAAAAGCGAAAAAACAGAAGGTAATTAAAGAAGTAGAGAAAAAGGTTGAAGTTATTCGCGAAAGAAAAAAAATCGAAAAAGAAGAAGCCAAAAAACTCCCGCCACCAAAACCAAAAGTTACTTTAAAAATTGGGGATCGAGTAAGAATGATAGATGGAAGAGCAATTGGAACAATAGATACTATTGAAAAAAATAAAGCTTTTGTAAATTATGGAACTTTTACAACTAATGTAAGTTTATCTGAATTGGAGAAAGTATAATTATAAAAATTCAAAAACGTAAGTATCAAACTTTAAAACCGAACCCCTTAAAAATTAAGATTAGTTTTGAACTTGATTTAAGTGCTTTATAAAAACGATTATGGCTGAAAATCATAAAATAATTTTATTCGACGGTGTTTGCAATCTCTGCAACGGTGCGATTAATTATGTTATTAAACGAGATCATAACAATGTTTTTAAATTTGCTGCTCTTCAGAGTGAAATAGGACATAGTCTTACTGCAAAATTCAAAATTGATAAATCAAAAGTAGATTCTATTATTTTAATTGATGGTGATAAACACTATGAAAAATCTTCAGCAGCACTATATATAGCAAAACATCTTTCGGGCGCTTATCCCCTACTTTTTGGATTTATTATAGTTCCAAAATTCATAAGAGATGCTGTTTACGATTTTGTGGCTAGAAATAGATATAAGTGGTTTGGGAAAAAGGATCAATGTATGATTCCTACAGCAGAGTTGAAAAATAAGTTTTTATAGGTTTCTAATTAATAGGTGTGGCTACCTATCCCTGAAAAATCATCAAGACCTAATACCAGATAATCTGTTGGCTGGTAAGTAAGCGACGGACCTATTGTTGGTTTTTTTCGAAGAGTAACATTTTCTCCATAATTAACTGTACTACCAACTTCTCCTAATATATCTATATGCTCTCCGGATGAATATATAAGAACAACAGCATCATTTCCATTAAAATCTAAATTATTTGCTGTTTGATTTGCAATTATACTGCTTGATGCGTTTGTATGTTTTATAACATATACACTTTCATTTTCTAATATAAACCCACTATTAAAAGCAATAGTTGATTGAGTAGTACCACCATTGCGACTAATGTAGAGTCTATAAGATTCCAAACTTACAGAACTACCAGTGAAATTTGCAATTTCAATAACTTTATTATCTAATGTACCCTCAACATATTCTGAGATAAATAAGTCACTTGCTAGTGCACTTGAATTATTACAATGAATATTTTCCCATGAAATACCATTCCAAATTTGTAGACACCCTGAGTCTTTTATATACACCACCAAACCATCATCAGACGAAGTAACAGGTATTTGGTCACGAGTAGCTGCATCAGGAACACGAGGAGGCATAAATCCGCCAAAGGATACACCGTCCGAAGTACTACTCACCTCCAGCATAGACGCAGCTGAAGGGGTAGTTGTGCCAATACCAACTTGGGAATAAGTTATTGTGGAAAACAATAAAATACTAAATATAAAAAGCAACCTCTCCATAACTAACAGATTTACAACATTAATAATGCAGTATTTCTAAATTATAGACTTAGAAAAATTTTGGGGAGTATGCTAATATAGAAATAAAATAGATGATTTCAAAACCTAAATAGCTAATAATCAGTATGTTTACGAATCGTAGTCGAATGTTTCAGAAGGGTTTCTTCTAGCTTTGTAGTTAAGCATACCTTCTCCCTTTGCAATTATGCTACATACGGTAGCATCACCCGTAACATTTACGATTGTTCTAAACATATCTAGAATTCGATCCACAGGGAAAATTATAGCAATCCAAGCTGGATTTAAGCCAACCGATTCTAAAACAATTATAAGCATTACCAAACCAGCACTTGGTACAGCGGCAGAGCCAATTGATGCCAATGTAGCAGTAATCACAATGGTTAATTGTTGTCCAATGGTAAGATCAATCATGTGTAATTGTGCAAGAAAAACTACTGCAATAGCTTGGTACAAACAAGTTCCATCCATATTTACTGTTGCTCCAATTGGTAAAACAAAACTGGTAATTTTTTTATCTACGCCTAAATTTTCTTCAACACATTCCATTGTTACAGGTAATGTAGCAGCACTACTCGATGTTGAAAAAGCCAATGTTTGTGCTGGCGCCATCGCTTTAAAGAAACCTCTATATGGAATACTTCGTACAAAAAGCTTCATAAAAAGAGGATAAATAATAAATATCATTAACATTAATCCTAAGAAAACAGTTAAAGAATACCAACTAAGACCTTTAAATATTTCGTAAACTTTACCTATATCATCTCCCGCCATTTGACTTACAACTCCTGCTAGTAACGCAAATACGAAAAATGGAGCGGCTTGCATGACAAGGTCTACCATTTTCAGGAAAACCTCCATAGCCCCATCCATAAAGTCGGTTACAGGTTTTGATTTTTCGTTAGGAATTAACAACAGACAGACACCGAAAAATATTCCAAAGAAAATTATTTGAAGCATTAATCCATTATTTGTAAGTGAGAAAAAAAAGTTTTCTGGTACAATATCTATTAGGGGCTGTAATGGAGTACTTTCTTTTGTTTTTTTAGCTGTTTCTAACTTATCTGATACCGAAGCATCTTTTAATTCTCCTTTAGATAAGGTTGTTATTTCTTGTGCACGTTCAAAAAAAGCTGGGTCTTGTAAGTAATTAATTCCGTCCTTTATTTGATGCCCCTTAGAATCCGCCCAAAGCTCATAACTTATACGATTGTCTATTCTACTTTGTTCATCTATTAATTTACCTGGTTTAATAGTGTTTACAAGGATTAGCCCTAAACTCACAGCAAACAATGTTGTAAATAAATAAGCCAAAAGTGTCTTTCCTCCCATTCTACCTAAGCTAGATGGATCTCCAATATTTGCAACTCCAGTGATAATAGAAACTAACACTAAAGGCACGGCAATCAACTTTAACAGATTTATAAATATTTTACCAAATGGAGCAATCCAATCTAAAGTAAATTCACTCCATCCTAATTTACTGGAAAGTAATGCCCAAATTATACCTAATACAAGTCCGATTATAATTTTCCAGTGAAGTGCGATTTTTTTCATATTGAAGTTTTGATACTAGATTTTAATTATGGTAAATTATTTAATTTATAGGTTTATGAAGTTCTAATTTATTTTTGAAATTTTATTCAACAACCAAAAATCCGCAATAACTAAAGCTGCCATTGCCTCAACTATAGGAACAGCACGAGGTACTACACAAGGATCGTGTCGACCTTTTCCTTCAGCAATTACCGTGTTCCCTTTGCTATCTATAGTTTCTTGTTTTTGCATAATTGTAGCTACTGGTTTAAATGCTACTCTAAAATAGATTTCCATACCATTGCTTATTCCACCTTGAATTCCGCCACTTAAATTAGATTTTGTAGTTCCATCGGAATTAAAAAGGTCATTATGTTCACTCCCTTTCATCTTTGCACCGCAAAACCCACTGCCGTATTCAAATCCTTTTACAGCGTTAATTGATAGCATTGCTTTTCCCAATTCTGCGTGAAGTTTATCAAAGACAGGTTCTCCCAATCCTGCTGGTACGTTTTCTAATACACAAGTAATTGTTCCGCCAACAGTATCACCATTTTTTCTAGTTTCTCTGATAAGCTCTTCCATTTTTTGAGCGCTTTCTGCATCAGGGCAACGAACTAGGTTACTTTCAGTTTTTGTAAAATCGAGCGCTTGATATGGTTTATCTATAAAAATATCACCAACCGAAGATACAAAAGCGTTAATTTTAATTTCTTTAATTAATTGTTTTGCAATCGCTCCCGCTACAACTCTACATGCAGTTTCACGTGCAGACGAGCGTCCCCCACCACGATAGTCACGTATTCCGTATTTTTTATCATAAGTATAATCGGCGTGGGAAGGTCTATACACATCTTTTATATGGCTGTAATCCTTACTCTTTTGATTGGTGTTTTCAATTATGAATCCAATGGGAGTTCCTGTAGTTTTTCCTTCAAAAATTCCGGAAAGAAATTTAACTTCATCTTCTTCTTTTCGTTGGGTGACAATGGCAGATTGCCCAGGTTTACGCCGCTGCATTTCAGCATTAATTGCCTCGAAATCTATGGAAATCCCTGCAGGACAACCATCTATCACCCCACCAATAGCCTCTCCATGAGATTCGCCAAAAGTGGTGATTTTAAAGATTTTTCCAAAAGAATTGCCCGCCATAGATTGGTTTTGAACAAATGTAAACTTTCGAATTTAATAATTCAAGGATTCAAATTTCAAAATTCAAGATTTATCATTTAAAAACTTGAATTACAGGTATATTTAAAACTTATTTTGGGTGAATTTACTTTAAAGCATTTTTAAGTATTGTAACTGGATGCAAAGCTTCACGACCTGTCCCATCAAAAATCTGGTGCCTGCAACTCGTCCCATTTGCCGAAATAATAGTGTCTTCGGAAGTTTTTCTAACAGCTGGAAAAAGTTTTAGCTCTCCAATTTGCATACTCACATCGTAATGTTCTTTTTCATAACCAAAACTCCCAGCCATCCCACAACAACCTGAAGTAATTATAGTTGGTTTGAAGTTTTTAGGAATGTTTAATATATCGAAAGTTACTTTTTGGTTACTAAGAGATTTTTGATGGCAATGTGAGTGAATTTTAATATATTTTTCTTTAGAAGTAAACATATTAGATGATATATTACCATTTTCAAACTCAACAGCTAAGAATTCCTCTATTAAATAACTGTGTTTTGAAATATTTGTAGCTGAAGCTTTATCAGTTGCTAATCGGAGGTACTCATCGCGAAAAGAAAGAATTGCAGAGGGCTCAATCCCTATTAAAGGAGTAGTTGCAGATATTTTTTCCTTTAGCTTATTTATATTCTTGTCAATCTCTTTTTTTGCCTCCTCTAAAAAGCCTTTAGAAAGTAAGGCTCTGCCGCTATCCAAGGTATCAATAATGTTAACTTTATAACCTAAACGCGTTAGAAGTACATACGAATCTACAGCGATGTCTGTATCCAAATAATTGCTGAATTCATCTACAAATAAATATACTTCTCCGTTAACTAAATTTTCATTGTTTGCCTGATATATAAGATTTTTAAGTAATATATTTAAACTTTTAGTTGAAACTAATGGTAGGCTTCTTTTAGGATGAACTCCTCCAATTATTTTAATAAAACTGGAGGTTAAATTATTTGAAAACATCCAATTTGACATTTTTGGTAATTTAGCGGCTAATCTGTTTATATAAGTGCTTTTTCCAAAGAGTTTGTTAGAAAATGAAACTCCATTTTCTTTGTTATATTGATATAAAAATTCTGCTTTTGCAGTACTTATATCTACATTACTAGGACATTCACTGGTACAAGCTTTACAACTTAAACATAAATCAAAGACTTTTTTCAAGTCTTCAGAATTGAATTTATTTACAGCATTATTGTTAGTTAGCACTTCTCTTAAAGCATTAGCTCTAGCTCGAGTTGTATCTTTTTCATTTTTTGTTGCATGGTAACTAGGACACATTGCTCCAGAAGCTTCAGCGCTTTTTCGGCAGTCCCCACTGCCATTGCATTTTTCGGATAATCGGAGGATTCCCTCAGAATCACCAAAATCCATGAAAGTTTCGATTTTAGGTTCTACTCTATTCACTTTATAACGAAGGGATTCATCCATTTTAAGAGCCTCTACAATTTTACCAGGATTAAAGGTGTTTTGTGGATCAAATGCTTTTTTTACTTTTTTTAATAGCTTGTAATTCTTCTGCCCAATCATTATTGGAATAAACTCTGCCCGCACTATTCCATCGCCATGTTCTCCCGAAAACGATCCCTTGTATTTCTTACAAAGCAATGCAACATCGGTAGTGATTTTTCTGAAATACTGAACACCTTCAGCTTTCTTTAAATTTAATATAGGTCGTAAATGCAATTCTCCTGCTCCAGCGTGAGCATAATAAACAGCTTCTTGATTATACTTTTTCATTAAAGCTGAAAACTCTTTTATATATGCAGGCAAATCTTCCAAAGCTACTGCAGTATCCTCAATACATGCAACTGCTTTTCTATCGCCGACCATATTCCCTAAAAGCCCTAACCCGGCTTTACGGAGTTCTAACGCCATAGTTATTTCATCACCTCTTAAAACTGGATTATGATAACTATACCTTGAATTTTCTAAGGAAGCCAACAAGGAGTTTACTTGATTTTGAAGATCTTCTTTTGAATTACTCTTTAATTCTAATAACAAAATAGCCTTGGGATTATCTTTTACGAAAAAGCGATAAGGCTCATAAGTTTTATTATTAGTAGTGCAACTCAAAATAACATCGTCCATCATTTCACAAGTATGCAAATTATGCTGCATGGCTACAACAACATCGTTTAAACACGAATCGAGGGATTGATAGTGTGTAGCTATCATTGCTGTATGAAATGGAGGTAATGGGTCTAGCTGAAGTGTAATTTCAGTTGTAAATGCTAATGTACCCTCACTGCCACAAAGTAGATTACAGATGTTAATATCATCTTGAAAGTCGCCAAAAACAGATGTATTTATTAAACTATCTAGAGCGTAGCCTGTATTTCTACGATGAATTTCGGGTTTTGGAAATTCTTTTCTAATTTCTTTTTGAACTTCTTTAGGAGATAATACTTTAAAAAGCTTTTTATAAATCTCACCTTCTAGGGTGTTTAAATTTGTTTTAACCAGAAATTCTTCTCTTGTTAACGGTTCAAATATTGCTTCACTACCATCGGATAGAATAGTCTTTAATTTTAAAACCTTATCACGAGTTGTACCGTATTGAATTGAAGTTGTGCCACTACTATTGTTCCCTACCATCCCACCTATCATACAACGATTGCTGGTTGATGTATTTGGACCGAAAAAAAGTCCGTATGGTTTTAAATATTGGTTCAATTCATCCCTAATAACTCCCGGTTGAAGGGTAACGGTTTTCATTTCAGTATTTACTGAAATTATCTTTGTAAAATGTTTTGATACATCTACAACAATACCTTCCCCTACACATTGCCCGGCAAGTGAAGTTCCTGCTGTTCGAGGGATTAGTGAAATATTGTTATTACTAGCAAAGTTTACTAATTGCTTAATGCCGCGTTCATTAGTAGGATAGGCTACTGCCAAAGGGATTTTTCTATAAACAGAGGCATCCGTTGCATATAGTATTGTATGTAGTGAATCAATGTTAAATTCACCATTGAAAATCTTTTTAAAATCTTGGAGTTGCTTCTTCATATAGTAATGTAAATGTAGAAAATTCCTTAACAAAAGTTTGTAAAATTTGAGATGTAGATTGGCACACTGTTAACTAAAACTATCTTGAAATACATCTATTTTTGTGATGTTTAAAACTAAAAAGCAAATTATGAAAAAAACAATTTTAATAGTATTCACAGTGTTTGTATTAGGTTTGCAAGCCAATGCTCAAGAAATAGCAAAAAATGCTATTGGTATTCGTTTAAGTGAAAGTGACGGTTTTGGTCCTGAAGTAAACTACCAAAGAGCTCTTGGCGAAAACAACAGACTAGAGTTAGGTTTGGCAATTCACAGTAAGAGGTATTGGGACGCTGTAAAACTTACAGGAATTTATCAGTGGGTATGGAATATTGATGGAGGTTTTAATTGGTATGCAGGGCCAGGGTTAGGTGCTGGTGTTGTAAATTATGATAAAAAACATTGGGACTACGATCATAGATACGATGATTCTGAAGCCTTTGCATTTTTAACAGGAGATGTTGGTATAGAATATAGCTTTGACTTTCCATTGCTAGTTTCTTTCGATTTCCGCCCTCAAATTAACTTAGGATATAGAGATGACGTGAGCTTCGACGTAGGTATTAGTGCTCGTTATCAATTCTAAGAATTGTAAAATATTTATATAAAATGCCCCACTTATCGGGGCATTTTTATTTTTATGGAATAAATAAGTTTTTATTCTTTAGTTTCATAGGTCTTTACTTTTTTTTATAACTTGTACAAAATGAGCATTATGGATACAAGTTATATAGATTTACATTGTCATCCTTCTCTAAAGCCATATAGTAAAAGTTTTAAATATAATCCCACAAAGCAAAATGCGCTAGACCCAAATCGCAAAAACTCTATATGGCACTATAGTCCTCCTAATTTTTTGGAGAAATTAGTCAATCGTTTGGTTACGTTGACTAAATTCACTCAAACAGACCTTACTGCCCTTGCCAAAGCTAAAACTAAAATTGTTGTAGTTGCGCTCTACCCTTTTGAGAAACATTTTTTTGGAAAAGAAGTGTTAGGAATTAAAGGGGTTACAGATGTTTTAGTAAACCTTGTAGCAAGTATTAGTCAATCGCGCATGGATAATATTCGTAGTAATGAAAACTATTTTGAAGATTTAGTTGATGAGTATAATTATTATTTACAACTTCATAATCAGATTCAAAAAATAGACGGAAAAATCTATACTTATCGCATTGTTGCAAGTTTCCAAGACATAGAAGCCAACTTAACGCAGGAAACTGAATCTAAGAAAATTATTAATATCATACTTTCTATTGAAGGAGGACATAGCTTCAACACAGGGCTAGTTATGAGTAAAAATACAGCCAACAAAAATGAAGTTCTAAGAAAAGTTTTGGCTGTAAAAAATTGGAAGCACCGACCATTGTTTTTAACATTTGCTCATCATTTTTATAACGAACTATGCGGTCACGCGCGCAGTATTTCTATTTCTCTATTAAAAAAAAACCAAAATAGAGGATTAAACTCTGGAATAACAGAATTAGGTTATGAGGTAATTAAACTATTACTCGATAACTCAAAAGGAAAGAGAATACCTATAGATATAAAACACATGAGTACAGCTTCTAGAAAAGCTTATTATAATTTATTAGACGCAAAATACGCCAATGAGAGTATACCTATAATTGCGAGTCACGCCGCTTGTAATGGGAAGCATTCAATTGTACAATGGGATAAAGTAGGTATAAAAAATCATCGAGAATGGTTTGCAGATATAGATATTAATTTTTACGATAGCGAACTAATACGCATTGCCAAAAGCAACGGGATATTCGGAATTCAATTAGATGAACGTCGTATTGGAAGTAAAAAGGAAATAAACAATAGTAAAATCTATATTCCCAATAAGAGAAAACAACTCAAGAAAAAATCGCTATTAGTTTGGAGACAAGTTGTGCATATAGCAGAAGTACTTGATGAGCAAAATCTATTTTGTTGGGGAATACAAAGTATCGGTAGCGATTTTGATGGAATTGTAAACCCAATAAATGGTCTTTGGACTGCAGAAAATATGAAGGATTTAGCTGAAGAAATGCTTAATCACGCTAAAGATTATCTTTCAAATAATTTAAACAACTTGAATGAGTTTAACAGAATTTCCGCAGAATCCATTGTTGCACGCGTGATGAATGAAAATGCAATACTTTTTATAAAAAGAAACTACTAAAACTTATTTGTTTTGTTTTTGAAAGATAGCTTCTTTATATAAAGTTTCGTACAAAGGGACAATTTTTTCTGTATCGAATACCATTGCTGCTTCAACAGCTTGTTTCTTGAAATTATTTAAATTTTCATCCGATGATAAAATTTTTAAAGCATTCTCCGCCATTTCAGCAACATTACCAACTTCACTTAAAAATCCGCTTACTCCATCAATATTAACTTCAGGCAAACCTCCAGTATTACTAGATACAACAGGAACTCCACAAGCCATAGCTTCTAAAGCCGCAAGTCCGAAGCTTTCTTTTTCCGAAGGAAGTAGAAATAAATCTGTAAAGCACAATATTTTATCCACTTCATTACTATTTCCTACAAATAGTACTTTTTCTTCTATGCCCTTTTCTACACATAATTGTTCGCAGGATTCACGTTCGGGACCTTCACCAACCATTATTAATTTTGAAGGAATTTTTTTCTGAATTCTATCAAATATTTCAATTACGTCGGTTACGCGTTTTACTTTGCGAAGATTACTAATATGTGAAATTATACGTTCTTCTGGAAGCGCCATAAGTTCACGTTGGCAATCGGTATATGTATTAATTTTTTTAGGAATATCTATAAAATTAGGAACAACGTGAATCTCGTTTTTAATGTCAAAAAGATGAAGTGTATCCTCCTTTAAACTTTGAGAAACAGATGTAACAACATCGCTATTATTAATACTAAAAGTAACAGCTGGCTTATAAAAAGGGTGGCTCCCTACCAAAGTAATATCGGTGCCATGTAGCGTTGTTACCATTGGAATATGAATATTCTCCTCGGCTAACATTTTCTTGGCCATATATCCCGCGTAAGCGTGTGGAATGGCATAATGTACGTGTAAAACTTCAATTTTATGAAGCTTCACCATATCTACTAATTTGCTTGAAAGTGCAAGTTCATAGGGTTGAAAATGAAATAAAGGATACTCAGGAACAGAAACTTCGTGAAAATGTATGTTTTTTGATAGCAACTCTAATCTTACAGGTTGTTTGTAAGTTATAAAATGTATTTCGTGGCCGCGTTCTGCAAGAGCTAAACCTAATTCTGTAGCTACAACACCACTTCCTCCAAAAGTAGGATAACATACTATTGCTATTTTCATAATTTTCTATTTTAATATTAAATTAGACATAATAGAACTACTAAAATTTATTTTTAATAATCAATAGCGTCGTAAATTGCTTCTTGAATTAAACTTCTTAAGTCACTTCTAATTAGTTTTCTGTTTTCTGAATCTGGAAAGGTTCTGTTTGATAAGAACACATATACTATTTCTTGTTCTGGATCTGCCCAAGCGAAAGTTCCAGTAAATCCGCTGTGACCAAAACTCGTCATAGACACGCATCCACACGTTGGCCCTACAGTTCCTAACTGAGGCTTGTCAAATCCAACCCCTCTTCTTACATTATTTTCACAATAATAACAGGTATTGAATTTATCTAAAACATCGGGATTATAAAATCTAGTTCCGCCATAAAATCCTTTCCATAAAAACATTTGCATAATTTTAGCCACATCATTACTATTTGAAAATAATCCGGCGTGACCTCCTACTCCTCCAAGCATCGCAGCACCTTGATCGTGTACATAGCCTTGAACTTTTTGCTTTCTAAAAATATTGTCTTGCTCTGTTGGAGGAATTTCATTCTTAGAAAATTTTTCTAGGGGTTGGAATAGGGTATAATTAGCGCCTAACGACTCGTAAAGGTTTTCCTGTACAATATTTTCAAGTGGCTTGTTATATTTTCTCTCTAAATATTCCTTTAGAATATAATATGGTAAATCACTGTATTTATATGATTTACTTACGTTTAAATCACTTTCACGAATAGTTTTGTAAATGGTGTCAATGTAATCACGTCTTAGGTATAGATTATCTGCAACTTCCACATTGTAGTCTTTATCCGGCCTGCTAGCGTAATATTTTGACGATACACCTGTTTTATCATCATTTAGCGTGTTTCTATAAAAAGGAATCCAAGACTTCAAACGGGCATAATGTGAAAGCATTTGCTTTAAGGTAACGTTTGATTTGTTAGATTTTTTGTATTCTGGAAGCATTTCAGAAAGCTTAGTGTTTAACGTAAGCTCCTTTCTGTCAACCAATTCCATTACAATCGGTAGTGTAGCTAAAATTTTAGTAAGAGAGGCTAAGTCGTAAATATCAGTGTCTTTTACTTCAATTTTTTTGTCGTAATCGTGATAACCAAAACTTTTTTGATAAATTACTTTACCCTTGCGCGCTACCAATATTTGAGCTCCAGGATACATCCCTTGCTTAAGTCCGACATTGGCAAGCGAATCAATTTTTTTAAGTTTATAGCTATTTACACCCACACTTTCAGGAGTTCCATATCGTAATCTTCGCAATGATTTAGTTTGCATAAAGGTGTTTAATGGAAAATCTTCTCCTAATGATACTGGAAGTTTACCTTTCCCATCTATAGCTCCAAAAATTAATTGAGCAGACAAT
Organism: Aequorivita sediminis; assembly: GCF_032080575.2. NCBI lineage: Bacteria > Pseudomonadati > Bacteroidota > Flavobacteriia > Flavobacteriales > Flavobacteriaceae > Aequorivita > Aequorivita sediminis. The sequence goes on from NZ_JAVLSO020000003.1 coordinate 260,929, forward strand.
TGCTGAGATATCTTACTATTTTGATAAGATATAATCACCCCTTCAAAATTAGCTGTAGTTTTAACATCTAGCATAGCGTATGGTCGAGCAAATACATCGAGAATTACTGTGTTTGTACGTGCAATTTCATACATCCATACTAATTCCTTTTGGGAAAACTTATAGCTCTTCCAAGGGTTTTCATTGCTCTTATGGAAACCAATTATAACATAGTTATAATCTTTAAGCTTCTGAATATATTCATCTAAACTATTAGCTTTTACCCAGTGTACGTTTCCATATTTTTTGAGTTCATTCAAAAAATCTTCCCCTGAATCATCACCAAAGTTTACATAGGCTATTTTCTTCTTTTGCAAATCTTTAATAGGAAGAATAGCGCGATCATTTTTTATTACTGTGAGTGCATTACTCATTGCTTCTTCATAAAGAACATCATCGTTTATAGAATTTAAATCTTCTAATAAATATGCTGTTCTTACCGGTTTATAGTTATTTAATCCAACTTTATATTTGGCATAAAGAATTTTCTTAACTGAATAAGCTAAACGCTTTTCGGTTATGGTTTCATCATTATAAGAATTTATTAGAAAACTTACTGCCTTTGGGATATCTTCAGAAATAAGAAGAATATCATTTCCAGCTAAGAATGCTGCTAATTCAATTTCACCGGGCTTCTTAAAGTTTGAAGCACCTTTCATATTCAAGGCATCTGTAAAAATAAGACCATTGAAACCCATTTCTTGCTTTAGAAGATCGGTAACTAGTTTTGTAGAAAGCGATGATGGATAATTCATTTGTGGTTCTAATGAAGGTACATTTAAGTGTGCGATCATTACACTATTTAGGCCTTCATTAATTAATTTTCTATAAGGGTATAACTCTAAAGTGTCTAATCTTTCCCTGGAGAAGTCAATAGTAGGCAGAGTCTTATGGCTATCCATATCGGTATCGCCGTGACCTGGAAAATGCTTTGCACTTCCCATAACACCTGCACTCTGCATTCCTTTCATAAAGGCAAGAGCTTTATCGGTAACATTGTCGCGGTCTTCACCAAATGAACGATTACCAATTATTGGGTTTTCAGGGTTTGTATTAATATCAACAACGGGAGCAAAATTTATATGTACTCCTAGTCGTTTAGAATGTTCGCCGATACGTTTCCCAACTTTTTCAACAATTTTATTATTTGTAATCGCGCCTAATGTCATATTCCATGGAAATGCATAGGTAGAATCTAAACGCATTGATAGCCCCCACTCTGCATCCATACCAATCATAAGTGGTACTTTGGCAAGGGCTTGAAATTCATTATTCAACTTTGCTTGACGCATTGGTCCTCCTTTAGAGAAAATCACGCCACCTAGATGATACTCAGTTATGAGGTTTTTTATCTTATCTGTTTTTGATTTTGGGTCGCTAGAAAATATATCAGCCATAAAAAGCTGACCTATTTTTTCTTCTAAGGACATATTATCATAGATGCTATCAACCCATTTTTTTTGATTTTGAAAATCATTTTTAACAATTAATGGATTGATTTCTTGTGCTATTGCCGGTAAACAAAAGCATAAAAAAATGCAGGTAAGAAAAAACTTATTCATAGCTACAAAAAAGGTTTAAGATAAAAATCGAGCATGCCAACTTTCGGATGCGGGAACTTCCCAATTCTCAAGGTATTCTGCTTTAGTATTTACAAGATTATTAAAAACTACAGTGTTTTTTGAAACAGATTTATCTTTAGCCATTTTTCTAAAATCTGTAAGCGGTTTATGAGCAATATACTCACCAGTGTAGAATGTAACATTCATTTTATCAAGAAGATCTATATCAAACTTTTTTTCTAGAGATTGTATAAAATGAACTGAAGCATCAATACTACATCCAGATGCGGAAGCATTGGCTTGGTTAAGGCCTAAAACAATAAATCGGTTGTATTTAATTTCAAGTCCTGCTTCTAACTCAGCACCGTGAGCAGTCCATTTTGTAAGGAAATCGTTTGTAAGTTCCGTTATTTCAGCAACTTCGTCGTCGCTCAATTTTCTATTTGCCTGATAAATCCAAACTCTGGAATCATCTGGTAAATTGGTAAAATCTGTTAACATTATTGGAAAATTAAAGTGATTAATATAATTACAAACTAATCATTCCCAAGTATTTTTGGAGATGATAAGTGTTGTAATTCAACTGTTTTTGATCGTGATTGTTTATTCGGAAAACTTAGAGGTCTTCGGCACTTGCAATCATTTCTGCAACGTCCATTACCTGTACGTTGTTTTCAGCATTCTTGGCTTTTACACCATCGGTCATCATTACCATACAGAACGGACAACCAGTAGCAATTATTTCAGAAGAAGTTTCTAAAGCCTGTTCTGTTCGCAAAACGTTTACATCTTTGTCGCCAGCTTCAGGTTCTTTAAACATTTGAGCTCCCCCAGCACCACAACACATGCCTCGTTTTTTATTTCGTTTCATTTCTACCAATTCCAACTCCAATTTTTCTAGAAGTTCCCTAGGCGCTTCGTACTCATTATTAGCACGTCCTAAATAACAAGGATCATGGAAAGTAATTTTTTTACCTTTAAACTTCCCGCCTTCTACTTTTAATCTTCCTTCGTTTAGTAATGATTTTAAGAATTGAGTATGGTGCATTACTACGTAACTACCACCTAATTCTGGATATTCATTTTTTAAGGTATTAAAGCAATGCGGACAAGTAGTTACGATTTTCTTTACACCATAACCATTTAAAACTTCAATATTGGTCATAGCTTGCATTTGGAACAAAAATTCGTTTCCTGCTCTTTTCGCAGGGTCACCGTTACAGCCTTCTTCAGTTCCTAAAACAGCAAAGTCTATATTGGCTTTGTTAAGTAGTTTTACAAAAGCTTTAGTAATTTTCTTTGCACGGTCATCAAAGCTTCCAGCACAACCCACGAAAAAAAGAACTTCTGGTTGTTTTCCTTGAGCCGCATATTCCGCCATTGTAGGCACTTTTATTTGTTCACTCATTATATTAATCTTATCTGTTAATTATTAAATAACAATTGCCGTATACAATTGCATTTAATTATTCCTATAACTTTTTTTAGTCTTTAAAAACTTCAATCGTTACTTCTTTTTCAACTAAGTCTGTAAATTTTCCTTTGTAACGGGTGGCTTTTACTAAATGGTTATCCACCCAATGGTAATTGCCACCTCGTGGTTTTCCCATTAACATACTGTGATATTTAAAACCATGTTTTTTAAGCCAAGTTTCAGTTATTTCACGATGTGCTTCTGTACGGGATGTGAAAAAGCAAATTATATGACCTTCATCATACCATTTATTTAAGGTATTTAAGGCGTCAGGAAAAGGTTTACAGGTGGCCATTCGTTCAGGTTCCTCATTGGGGACATCATCTGTAATGGTTCCGTCAATATCAATTAAGTAGTTTTTTACACCTTCTGGTAGAATTGGGCTCACGTGTTCACCTTTTTCAACCTTCTCACTCAACATTCTATCTACTTCGTCTTTCTTCATCCTAAATTATATTTACTTCTCATTTTTCCAATTAAGTCTATCCATTTGGTTGTATGGCCAAGGCGCTCCATTGTTTTCGATGTTTGTCATTGCCACATTCAATTCAGCAGGTGCAGCCGACTGCTCCATAACTAGGTATTGACGCATGTCCATAATGATGCTTAATGGGTCGATACTTACTGGGCAAGCTTCAACACAGGCGTTACAAGTTGTACAAGCCCATAATTCTTCACGAGTTATATAATCGTCTAATAATTGTTTACCGTCATCTTTAAACTCACCATTCTTATCTATGTTTTTACCAACTTCCTCCAATCGGTCACGGGTATCCATCATAATTTTACGAGGTGATAATTTTTTATCGGTATTATTAGCAGGACATTCATCTGTACACCTACCACATTCGGTACATGTATAGGCGTTTAGAAGTTGGATTCTATTTAAATCTAATACATCACTAGCTCCGAATTTTGATGGAGCCTCTGTTGCGCCTTCAGCTGGTGCTGCAAATGGATCAATATTTGGATCCATCATCATTTTCACTTCATTGGTAACAGATTCAAGGTTTTTAAACTTACCTTTAGGTACCACTTTTCCGAAATAAACATTAGGAAAAGCAAGCATTATATGAAGGTGCTTAGAAAAGTATAAGTAATTTAAGAAAGCTAAAATCCCTAATATATGTAACCACCATGCGGTGCGCTCTATAATATGAAGCGTTCCTTCTGGAGTGCCACTAAATATAGAAGCTATGTATTTTGAAACTACATTTCCGTTATTCATTTCTTGAAATGAAACATCTGTTGCATTCATTACAAGAAATAAAATCATCAGTACCATTTCAAAGTAAAGAATTATATTTCCATCACTCTTGGGCCATCCTTTCATCTCAGATTTCCAAAACCTTCGAATTTTAATAATATTTCTTCTTATCCAGAATACTATAACAGAAACCAAAACTAAAAGCGCCAAGATTTCAAAAGAGCCTATTAAATATCCGTAAAAACTACCTAAAGAAGAGAAAATTCGATGTGTACCAAAAATACCATCGATAATAATTTCAAGAACTTCAATATTGATAATTATAAATCCAACATAAACTATAATATGAAGGAAACCAGAAATTGGTCTAACTGTCATTTTAGACTGCCCAAGTGCGATGCGAAATACATTTGCCCATCTTTCACTTGTATGATCAGAAGCGTTTACTTTCTGACCTAACTTAATATTGCGAATTACTTTACGAATGTTAAGGGTAAAATAACCGATACCCGCCACTAGGGCAATGATAAAAAGAATGTTTGGAATGTATTGCATGATTATTTGTCTGGGTTGTCTGGTTGCTCGTATTCTTTATTTTTTCTTCCGAAAACAGAAATGTGTACGTATCGTTTAGGATTTAATTTTACATCTTGAAGAAGTTGCTCAAGTTGTCTTGAAGCTCCTTCTAAATTCTCATATAACTTATCGTCGTTTAATAATTTTCCTACAGATCCTTCTCCATTGTCAATTCCAGCAACAATGTTATCCATTCTATTAACCATATCTTGCAAATCTCTCACTAATCTACCTGTTTCTAGTTGAGATAGTGAGTCGGTAAGTTGAGAAAGATTATTTGCAGTTCTATCAAGATTGGTAAAAGTGTTATCTAGTTTCCCAGTATTGTTTCCAAGTATTCTATTCAGTTTTTCCGAAACACCGGCAAAAGAGTTTAGGGTTGTGTTAAGATTTACAATTGCTTCTTGTAAATTATTACGTGTATTTTCGTCAACAATTGCGTTCACATTTAATAATAATGTATCTACGGTGGCTAGCGTATTGTTAACCTTTTTTTCTAATGGGCCTAAGGCTTTGGTAACCGCGGTAAGCATTCCATCTTCTACATCACCTTTTAAAGTGTCACCACTTTTGGCTACATACTGATCATACTTTGGAAAAATACCTAGATTTTTACCTCCTATTAATCCCGAGCTGTAAATTCTAACAATACTATTCTTTGAAAAGTCAAAGTCTTTTTCAACTGTAAATTTCACTACTAAGCCACCTTTGGAATTGGCGAAGGTAATATTTTGAACTTTACCAACTGTAAGACCATTAATGGTAACTGGAGCTGATTGTGCAAGACCTTCAACGTTATCGTATTTCACATAGAACTCACGATGTTTTTCTAGTAAGTTAGTACCTTTTAAAAAGCTATATCCAAATATCAATAGCAATATGGCGCCTATGGCAAGAATTCCGGTTTTTACTTCTTTGGATAGTTTCAAGTGTAATGTTTTTTGTTAGCAACAAATTTAAGCGATAAATATAAAGAAAGCACACTAATTTGCTTTGGATTTTAACACTTCTGAAACATTAACCTTTTTACCTTTTTTAAAAGCAACTATGTATGCAGATGGAAATCCTTTTTGCTGAGCAAAGGTTTTTATTACTTGAATCTTGTTGTAGTCTGAAGTATTACCGTAATAATACTTGAACAACCCACCTTCTTTATCACGTTCAACATCTTTTAATCCTTTGAAATTATAAGGTCTTGGGTCTATTTTTTTACTGGTAGCCGCCAATTGCACTTTAAAAGTTACTCCCTCAAAAATATCTTCTTTAGTAGTTTCAATGGCTTTTTCAACTTCTAACTCCTTGACCTCGGGATGTTTTATTTTATCATCAGAAATTGAGAGACTGTTGATATAACTTTTTATGGCATTACCAATTTCTCTAGCCATATCAGCTTGACCCTTAGCTGAATTTAAATATGCTCCTTCAACTTTATTGGTTAAAAATCCAGTTTCAATAAGCACACTAGGCATATAAGTATTGTGTAGCACCCAGAATCCAGCCTGCTTAACACTTCTATCTTTACGCTTTAGATTGTTAATGATGTTATTTTGAACCAAACTAGCTAAAAGAATACTTTGATCTAGATATTCCTCCTGCATTAAAACCATTCCAATTAGTGATTCAGGTGCATTAGGGTCGAACCCTCCGTACTTCTCTTCATAGTTTTCTTCAAGATAGATTACTTCATTCTCTTTTTTGGCAACCTCAAAGTTGGCTTGACTCTTATGTAACCCTAAAACGAAAGTTTCAGCTCCGTAAGCATCAGAATGGTGTGCATTACAATGTACCGATACAAAAAGATCGGCATCTGCTCGGTTGGCAATTGCAGCACGTTCACGCAATTCTACAAAAACATCTGTTTTGCGAGTGTAAATCACGCGTACATTAGGTAGTTTTTCCAATTCAGAACCTACCTTTAATACTATATTTAAGGAAATATCAGATTCTTTGTACCCACTACCCGGTTTTCCTTTGTTTCCGTGGTCATGCCCTCCGTGCCCAGCATCAAGCACAACTACAAATGGTTTAATTGGGTTTTCTGCAGCAAAGGCCGTGAAATTGAAAAATGAAAAGCTAATTATTAATACGAAAGAAGAAATTAGTTTCGTTATCATATTTTTATAAAGATTGTTATTGTTAATTATGTCTAAAACGGACTGTTTTACAATAGATTTTCAAATATTTCACATTAAAATTTATCGTTTACATTATAACGATAATATTATGAATCATTATATTAAACCCTAATAATTTTTGGTTGTTAGTTCTTTTCCCTAAAATTTTCATTTTAAAAAACCTACCCCAAAAAATATGTTTATTTTTGACCGTTTCAAATACTGAGCCAAAATTACAAAATAATAGCATCAGCGCATTGCAGACCAATAGTCAATACTTAACAATTTTCTTAACATTTCTGCTTTTTAGCAGTTCTATTTTGCGTGCACAAGACATACCGTCTAATAAAAGTGCTAAACTTCCTAATTCTAATATTCAGGATACTCTCTCAGTAAACTTAAAACCTATAGTTGAAGAGATAAATGAACAAGCTCAGGACACCGTAAAAACCGACACTATAAAACCGCCCAAAGAGACGTTGACAGATATAGTTGATTATTTTGGAGAAGATTATGTTTTTCTGAATAGAAAAGAGAATAAAATCTATATGTATAATAACGCTTATATCAAATATGAAGATATGCGTATAGATGCTGGTTTAATTATTCTAGATTACAATAAAAATGAAGTTTACGCTAAAGGAATAGATAGCGCTGGAGTTTACAGTCAGCGACCTGTATTTGTTCAAGGCGCGAATAAAGTAGAACCTGATAGCATTAGATATAATTTTAATTCTGAAAAAGCGCTGGTTTATAACAGCCGTACCGAGCAAAGTGGGTTTAGAGTTATTGCAGAAGTGACTAAGAAAGTAAACGATTCAGTAGTTTATCTACGAAATGTGAAGTTTACTACCTCTAAAAATATCGATGATCCCGAATATTATTTTTATACTCGAAAGGCTAAGTTTGTGCCTAAGAAAAAAATTGTAACAGGGTTAACCAATATGTATATTGCCGATGTACCAACTCCGGTAGGTCTTCCCTTTGCATATTTTCCGTTATCTGAAGATCGTACATCAGGATTTATACTTCCGTCTTTCGGAGAAAATAACAGTCGTGGTTTCTTCTTACAAAACGGAGGATATTATTTTGCCATCAACGATTATTTAGATTTCACAGTTACTGGTGATTATTATACTAACGGAAGTTATGCATTGCGTGGCGAATCTTCGTACGTTGTTAAATATAAGTACCGAGGTAATTTAAGTGCGCGTTACGAAAACCTTGTACAAGAGGAACGTGGCTTTCCAAATTTTCAACAAAGTAGCATATACAATATTAGATGGACACATACTCAGGATCCTAAAAGTAATCCTAGTTCACGATTTTCAGCTTCTGTAAACTTAGGAAGTAGTAAATATTTTACACAATCTATCAATCAGACGAACAATGCGAGTGCATTAGTAAATACATTAAGCTCTTCTATCTCGTATGCAAAAACATTTGAAGGAGATCCACAGGTAAACGTAACATTGGCAGCTACGCACTCTCAAAACACCAATACCAATCAGATTTCAATGTCGTTACCTAATTTGAACGCAAGTGTTTCTAGAATTTATCCTTTTGCACCTAAAAACGGAATTAAAAAAGGAATTATTCAGAATATAAACTTTCAATACGACCTTACTGCCGAAAATAGAATTCAAACTGTAGATTCACTTTTCTTTAAACCTGAAATGTTTAATAGTGCACAGATTGGAGCGCAACACAGTATTCCAATCACTACTAATTTTAAAATTTTTAAATATTTAAGTGCATCTACTGGTACAAATTTCCGTGAAACTTGGGTTATGAAGAGTACTCGCCAACGCTATGAAGAAAATGCGTTTGATGGTCGTGGAGGAATTGTAAAAGACACTGTTTCTGGCTTTGAAAGCTATAGAACTTACAACTTCTCGACTAGTTTAGGTACCACCTTATACGGACTTTTCAATTTTGGAAACGACAAGAAAATTCAGGCTGTACGCCACGTTGTTCGTCCATCTTTAAGCTACAATATAAATCCTGCTTTCGACAGGTATTACGATGAGTTTATTATACCTGAAACAGCAGAAGAAGCTGCAGGACAAATTTATCAGTATTCACGATTTGAAAACACCTTATACGGTCCTCCTAGCAAAGTGTATTCTAGCAGTATAGGAATGTCATTAAGCAATACTTTTGAAGCTAAGGTGCGAGACCGAGATACTACTTCTATAGAACCAAAAAAAGTGATATTATTAAATAACCTGAATTTTTCAACGGCCTACAACTTAGCGGGAGATTCACTTCAATGGAGTCCGGTGCAGTTTTCAGGGAACATTCCAATTATTCCTAAATTAGATTTAAACTTCAGCGGAACCTTAGATCCATATGCTTTAGACAATAACAATAATAAAATAGATGTTTTTAATATTGAAAACGGCGGAAGCTTATTTAGGCTTACCAATGCTAATATCAGTATTAATTATTCGTTTTCTAGTAGAGATTTTCAGTCGAAAACTAGAGACATTGATAAAATCGATAATGAAACCTTTAGAAATGGTGGGCGTCCTGACGATCTATTTGGAGATGCGGCAAATATTTATGACGGAAGGATATACGACAATGATGATGATGATGACACCGACAAAACAAATGTAGATTGGTATAATTATAAAATTCCTTGGGATATGCGTTTTGCATATACAATTACTTACGGCAATGCACGTAGACAAAATGAAATTTCGAGTCAGTCGTTTATGATGAGCACCAATTTAGAACTCGCCCCGCGTTGGACAGTTGGAGTTTCTTCGGGTTACGATTTTAAAAATAAAGGTGTAACCTTAACACAGTTCCGTTTCCAACGTGATTTGGAAAGTTGGCAAATGAGTTTTAATTGGACGCCAATTGGAAGTATTAATACAGCTTGGTATTTCTTTATAGGAATTAAATCATCAATGCTTAGCGATATTAAATACGACAAGCGTAGAGAAAGCGATAAGCGATTATAGCCTTATATTTGGGTTTTAAATGTTGACACTACGATAATTTGAATATGTACAAGCGTCTTTTTGCAATATAAAGCTTAAGTCGATTTAAAATTTTAGTTATGAAAAAAATAATAAATACTTCAAATGCACCTGCCCCTATCGGCCCGTATAATCAAGCCGTTCTTATTGGAAATATGCTTTATACTTCGGGACAAATAGCAATCAATCCTAAAACAGGAAAGTTAGAGACAGAAGATATAAAGTCTGAAACTAAACTAGTAATGGAAAACTTGAAGGCTATTCTAACTGAAGCAGGAATGACTTTTGAAAATGTAATTAAATCTTCGATTTTTATAAGTGATATGCACAACTTTGCAGCTATAAACGAAGTATATGGCACTTATTTTAACGAGGAAACAGCACCAGCTAGAGAAACAGTAGAGGTAGCAAATTTACCTAAGTTTGTAAATGTTGAAATTTCTGTCATTGCTTCGAAATAAGTAGTGATAGAAGTTAAATTAATTTAATAATTAGCTGTCCTACTCTTCCTCCTCAACTTTTGTAGCTTGAGGCTTTATACTTTCGGAGTTATTATTTTCTTCTTCGTCTTTTTCATTTTTAACATCAGACTCTAATTGCATTCTCTTATTAAATAACTTCTGATAGAGCTCCCTGAAGGTGTTGAAATCTACTGAATAAGAAATACCTGTACCCTGCTCGAATATTTGATCTTCTCCGATAAATTGAAGATCTGCTTGACGGTTAAAGAATTTCATTCTTAAACTTCCATCTTCATTTATCAACCATTGAACTTCAATATCTCCTGCTACTGCACTTTCATTTGCACCACCTACTGGTACTCCTACTTTTCCATTAATTAAAACGCGTTCGCTAATTTCTGTCGAAAGTGTAAGGCCAATGCGGTCGGCTGTTTCTTGATCTGGAGTTCTTGTTCCCACTGAATAATCTAAACCTACACGAAACTTGCCGTCCTCATCTGCAAAAAGGTTGTTTACTAATCCAGAAACTCTATCTGCCACTGTTCCTGCAAATGCATTAGTTCCTGCATAATTATCACTAACAAATGATCCCGAAGCGAGTAAGAATAATGCCTGTTGTTGTTTCTGTTCTTCATTTTGAAGTTTGTATTGCAACTCACTTTTAAGCGTAGAGCTTACTCTTGGGAAATCGATGTTAAACTTAAGTTCAGGATGCGCTAATTGACCTAGTAAATCAACATATACTTCTACAGGTATCTTAGTGTTAATAGCTGGGTTATCAAGCAAAACAGATGGATTTGCCTCTGTTTTATATACAGCGCTTAAATTCAGGTTTGCTTTTTCAGGAGCTCCATTCCACGTAATATTACCACCAGGAACAACACCAATGTTTCTTTGTATAATTCCACCGTATCGGAAATCGTATTCTCCTTTATAAACCTGGAAATCTCCATACATCTGAAATTTTCCATTTGTATTTATTTCGATAAGTAGAATTCCTGCACCACGACCTTTTAATGTAGAATTATTTACTTTATCAACAACAACTTCAACTTCTGCATTGTTATTTATATCGAGATCGAAATTTAAAGAAAGTCCTTTAATAGATTCGGTAACGACTGTTTCACCTTCAATTCTTGCTTGTTTTTCTTTAGGTGATAGGAAATATACAAAGGAGTCGTCACTAATAGATTCTGTTTCACTAATAGGTATTTTAAAAGTGGTTCCTTTTTCAGTAGTAGCTGCAACATCAATAACTAATTCGTCAATAGGCCCCGTAATATCAGCCCTACCTCGTATAAATGCAGTACCATAGTAGAGAGCATCTTCATCTGGTGGCGTATCTAATACTAATAACCTATCAGGCGCTTCAAAATGTAAATCTAGTTCCCAATCGCCAAAATTGTTGTGCTTTGCATTACCATACATTATCCCCTCAGTTCCGTATTTTGTGTCTTTAAATTTAGAACGAGACATTTCTAGTTTACCTTTTGTAACTAATATTTCAGCATCGTCATCAATGTTAAAATCAGTATTTAGTTCAGGAACTTTTAAGCCACTTTTTTCTAAAGTAAAGCGGCCATTAATATCTGGAGATTTGTAGTTTCCTGAAACTTTAGCACTACCTGTAATCAAACCTCTAATGTCGGTTAGTACATCCCCGCCAAATGGGCTAAACGCTTGCATATTAAACTGATTTAAATCCACATCCATCCGAATCTGTGGATATTTAGTGGCAACGTCAATTTCGCCTATGGCGCTAATAGATTTTATATTATCATTGATTAGTGAAGTGTTTATGTTGTATTTGGACAAATCTTTATTTCCGTCAATATTCAAATTTAAATCTCCAAAAGGAATTTCATTTACAACTACATTATCAATAGTTACTGAGCTATTAGGATAATAAGCCCCATCTTTTTGAAGGAAATCGAAACGCCCATTCATATTTCCTTGAAGTCTTAAACTGTCAATTTCTGGTGTGATATTACCAATATTTACATCATTAAAACGAACTTTTAAATCCTTATACGTCGAATCTCGTAGCACCCCAGCTAGTTGAATTACCTCATTATTATGGTTAAGTACTAAGGAGTCAATTCGCATTTCATTAAAATTATCATCAAATACAACTTTGTTTAATCTATTGTTGTTCTCGTTGATATACCAAACATTGTTTTTATAGGTTATGTCAGATTTTTTTACTCCTATAACCGATTTGCCCGCAGGATTGATTGTGTGATATAATGACAGGTTAAATAGGTCTTCTTTGTTTTTACCTCCTTTAAATTCTGAACGCACATACATAGTGTCGTTCAAGGTTTTATTAATTACATTAAACGGTTTAATATTATAAAATCCCGTATAAATTGAATCTGCCTCTATATATGTGTTGTACAGAGGATTATCGTTGTCTATTTGAATGTTTAGTTTACTTATATAATTATTGAATAATATAAGTTCGGGAGAACGAAAGTCGAGTTTGAATTTTGATTCATCTGAATAAACCGAACCTTTCATTCGTGTGTTATCACCCAACTTTAACTGTGGGACAAAGATGTCTACAATCTTATTATGGACTACAAATTCATAGTCAATGTATTGATTTGTTGTAACTTCTTGAGGAATGTAATTGGCATATATACTAGCGATACCATTCTGAAAAAGATTAGGAATATCTGCAATTAAAAATTCACCTGAAATTTGCCCATTTAAAATGTCGGGGGAATTAATTTCGATAGTTCTAACGGGGCCGTTAAATGTTGAGGCAACTGTAAAATCATCAAAATAAAAATAGTCGCGTTCATTTTGGTAAAATGTTTGGCTAAAATTGATAGTTCCTACAACATCATCTATTGTTCTACCATCCATATCTACAACTACATTACCAGTAAACACAGAAATACTATCTCGTTTTATTAAGTTGAGTTTATTAAGCTCTGCATATTCTATATTAGCCTCAAAGTCAAGATGGTTTGTTTCTTTTGATGCGTCTATTAATCCTTTAAAATCTAATTTAAGGTTTGGGTCGTCGATGGTTAATTCACCATTAAATAGCGGATTTTTTAAATTTCCAGAAACTTCAATATTCTGATAGTTATAATCTTCAAAGGAAAATGATGATATTTTACCAGATATCTCGGTATTTACAGTTTCTTCGTTAAACCCTCGCCCATCAAAATTGAGGTTTCCTGTCATTTTTCCTAAGGAAGTAGTTTTTGCAATCTTACCTAGGTTAAACTCTTTAAAAACAACATTTCCTTTATAGTAAGCATTCTCAATGTAGGTGATATTTCCAATTTTTAAATTAAGCTTAGCATTACCTATAGCACTTTGTAAATTACTAATAGTATTGAGTTCATCTCCAACTATTGAAGTATCTCCAACTAAAATAAATTTACCTGCAGGCTTTAACTCAACAGGAATTACATTTCCTAATACATTCGGCATAAATCGCCTTAAATCATAATAGTTTGTTGAAATATTATGATTATCAGCTATTATCACGTAGTTCCCTTCAGGGTCTAGAATATTTTTAAACTTATAATCTCCGCGTATATCAGTGTCGCTTGTTTGAAATTTGAGGTTATTCGCGCTAAAGTCGTTTAAAGTTCCGGTTAAATCAACGTCAAGCTGAATCATTTGATCAGGGCCAAATTCGTTATAAAATCCATTTAAATCATTGGTAGATAATTTTGAATCTTTAAGATTGGCAGTAATTACAACATCATTTACAAAGTCTGCCATTCCATTTTTAGAGTAATCCAAATCGACATCACCTATTAAAAGTGATTCTGAAGTTTTCAACGTGAGGTTTTTTAAGGTGATATTAGTTTCAGTATAGGAAAAATCTGCTTGCATATCTACAATAGCAATCCCCCTTTCGGCAACTAGTGAAAGCTCTTTGATGTTTGCTGTAACATCAACATCGTGGATATTAAAGTTATTGGCAAGAAGATTTACGCCATTAAGAACAAATACTTCAGGGTTTTCGAGGTTTTCGTCGGTGATTTTTATTCTACTATTTTTTAACCTTACATCATTACTAAATAGCTCAAATGGTGATTTCGATTCTTTTCCTGTATTAAATTTTTTTGAAAAAATTGAAAGGTTATCATTATCCTCCCCTTTGTATGTTTTAACGTAAAGTTTTGCACGGTCTAATACTATATCGCCAAAACCAAGTCTTCCCTTGATTAAGTTGCTGAAATTGATAATATTTGTTTGAAGTTCCTTGCTGTAAATTAATGTATCCTTATGGTGATCAGCTATATATACATCTCTAATATCAACTTCTCCTTTCCAGTTAAGTCCGAGTCGATTAATAGTAATATCTGTACCGTAGGTTTCGTTTAGTGAAGTAGTAACTTTTTTAGCAGCATAAGTTTGAACCGATGGAATAGAAAAAATAATAATAACAAGTACAATTAGTAATGCAATGATTACAAAGGCACGAACTATTATTTTCCTAAGTTTTTTGATACGCTTTTAAAGTTTTAATTTTACAACCAATAAATATACCCTTTTGCTTTGACAGAAAAAGAATGTTACATTTTAGGAATTGAATCCTCTTGTGATGATACTGCTGCTGCGGTAATCAACAACGGAAAAATACTCAGTAATGTTGTTGCTACACAAGCTATTCACGAACAATACGGTGGTGTTGTTCCTGAACTTGCTTCGCGTGCACATCAGCAAAATATTGTTCCCGTAGTTCACGAAGCTTTACGCAAAGCAAATATCGACAAAAATCAGTTATCTGCCATTGCTTTTACACGTGGACCAGGACTTATGGGGTCATTACTTGTAGGTACCTCATTTTCAAAATCTTTGGCATTAGGATTAGGTGTTCCTTTGATAGATGTTAACCATATGCAAGCACATATACTGGCTCATTTTATAAAAGCTGAAGGACAATCGGCACCAAATTTTCCTTTTTTAGCAATGACTATTAGTGGTGGGCATACACAAATAGTAAAAGTTACCAATTATTTTGAAATGGAAGTAATTGGCCAGACTATAGATGACGCTGTTGGTGAAGCTTTCGATAAAAGTGCCAAAATACTTGGACTACCTTATCCTGGAGGACCTTTAGTAGATAAATATGCACAGACCGGAAATCCTAAAGCTTTTAAGTTTCCAAAGCCAAAAGTTGGATTAATGGACTTTAGCTTTAGTGGATTAAAAACATCGGTACTTTATTTTGTAGAAAAGGAAGTTGCTAAAAACCCTGATTTTATTTCTGAAAATTTAGAAGATATCTGTGCTAGTTTACAATTCACCATAGTCGATTATTTAATGGATAAACTCAAGAACGCCGTTAAAAAGACGGGGATTAAGGAAGTTGCAATTGGTGGTGGTGTTTCTGCAAATAGCGGGATTAGAACTGCTTTAAAAGAAGCCGAATCCAAATACGGTTGGAAAACGCACATTCCGAAATTTGAATTCTGTAATGATAATGCTGCTATGATTGCTATAGTTGGAGAATTAAAATACAAAAATCACAATTTTGCTGAAAACAATGTGATAGCTTCAGCACGAATGAAATTTTAAAATTCTCTTCATAACCATGTTGTTTTAAGTTTTCAGTAAAAAGTATAAGCAGAATTAAATACCTTTTAAATGCAATTATTCTACAATCCAACCATCTCTAGTTCTGACAAAGAAATATCTTTCGACAAAGAGGAAAGTCGTCATATCGTAAAGGTTTTACGGATGCAAGAAGGTGATGTTTTTAAAATAACCAATGGAAAGGGTATTTTCTTTGATGCTGAAATTATTAACGCTAATCCCAAAGGTTGCTTAGTTAAAATACTTTCTGAAGAAAAGCAACCACCACTACCCTACCAACTTCATTTAATTGTAGCACCCACCAAACTTAACGATCGTTACGAATGGTTTTTAGAAAAGGCTACAGAAATTGGAGTAACTGAAATAACACCAATTATTTGTCATCACAGTGAACGTAAGGTTATTAAACCAGAACGCTATGAAAAAATATTACAAAGTGCAATGAAGCAATCTTTAAAAGCTTATTTACCTATTTTAAATGAAGCTATTTCTTTTAAAAGTTTTATAGATTCTCAAACCATTTCAGATGAACTTATGTGTATAGCACATTGTGAAGATGATCCCACAAGTAAGAAATCATTAAAATCTGTATTAATACCCAATAAAAATATCTCTATATTAATTGGTCCCGAAGGTGATTTTTCTCCTGAGGAAATAGAATTGGCCAAAAATGCAGGATATATACCCGTTGCACTGGGAGAAAGCAGACTACGGACAGAAACTGCGGCTATAGTAGCCTGTCATAGTGTAGCGTTTATAAATGAATAAAAAACCTAACAGATTTACAGCTTAATAAACTCTCATTATAATTTAATATAATTGTAGAACCGCCTATTATAAAGTTAAAAGCGCTTTATAATACAGAGGAAGTAAATCTGTTAGGTAAAAGTTAGACTTGTTTTAAAATTTTGGGGATTAGATCGTTAAAAATAGTTACCCATAGGATATTTTATTATTTTGTCAATTTTTCTGTCCGTAACTTACATAAAAATACATCATAATTTATTTGCGTGGTGGTATTGTTTACTTATTTGTATTTTTGACGGCTATGCGATTATTGGTTTTACCATATTTACTTTTCATATTCACAACGACTACTCAAGCTCAAGAAATTGCAGTCTTGCAGTATGGAGGTGGTGGCGATTGGTATGCAAACCCTACGTCACTACCCAATTTGATAAAGTTTTGTAATGAAAATATCAATACAACTATTAACGAAAAACCTAAAACCGTAACTCCAGCCAGTATTGATATTTTTGATTATCCTTTCGTGCATATGACAGGCCATGGAAATGTTTTTTTCTCTGCAGAGGAAGCTGAGAATTTAAGAAATTACTTGTTAAGTGGTGGTTTCTTACATATAGACGATAATTATGGAATGGATACTTATTTGCGAAAAGAGATTGTTAAGCTGTTTCCTAACAAAGAATTAAAAGAGTTGCCTGCTAATCACCCATTATTTAATTACCATTTTAAATTCCCAAATGGAATGCCTAAAATTCACGAACACGATGGTTTAAGACCTCAGGCATTCGGAATATTTGAAGAAGGCAGACTTGTACTACTCTACACTTATGAAACAGATTTAGGAAATGGTTGGGAAAATCCCGAAGTGCATAATGATCCTCAGGAAATAAGATTGAAGGCACTGCAAATGGGTGCAAACATTATTAAATACGTTTTTAAAAATTAATATATTGTATTTGGTGATAGACTTGTATCTATAATTTAATCCTGCAAACAATCTATCAATTTTCATCTTAAATACTTAACAAAACATTTAATTTTTCACAGTATGTTTTGTAGTATATTTACCGCGTGAAAGTCACCGCAAGAGCAATTACACTAGGTATTTTAAGAGCACTAGCCGTATTGGTTGGCATCTGTATTTTGTTTTGGATTATCCACAAAATTCAGGCGCTTATTCTATATATTGGGTTAGCAATTGTGCTTTCACTAATTGGTCGACCGGTTGTAATTTTCTTAAAAGACAAACTAAAATTCACTAATACCTTAGCTTCAATAACCACTCTATTACTGATTATCGGAGCATTCAGCCTTGTACTAAGTATTTTTATCCCTATTATAATTGAGCAAGGAAAGCATATTTCACAAATAAATTTTGATGAAGTTAAACGCGATTTAAACGAACTTAATATTCAAGCAAGTGATTATTTGGGCGTAGATCACTTTCAATTAGTTGAAGCTGTTAAAAGGACATCATATGCAAAAAATATGGATGTAGAAATTATACCGAGCTTCGTAGATATACTCTTTGGAAATGTTGGTTCCACTGTAATAGGAATATTTTCAGTATTATTTATTCTATTTTTTCTACTAAAGGACGAAGGTTTGATTGCACGATCTGTATTGTCTTTTGCAAAAAATAAGAACGAAGCAAGATTCAAAAGGATATTGATTAAGATAAAAGAGCTTTTATCAAGGTATTTTATTGGAATTGTATTTCAAATTACAATCCTTGCTTTATTCTACTCAGTACTTTTATTATACATAGATATAAACGACGCTATAGCTGTAGCTTTAATTTGTGCTTTTTTAAACATTATTCCATACTTAGGACCTTTAATTGGTTGGGGTTTAATGTTGCTTGTGGTAGTTTCAAATAATTTAGCAGCCGATTTTTCGTCAGAATTATTGCCGTTATTAATTATTATTACGGTTGGGTATTCCATTGCACAAATATTTGACAATTTTATTTCACAACCTGTAATATTTGGTCATAGCGTACGATCACATCCTTTAGAAATTTTTATATCCATAATAATGGCTGGGTTTATTTTTGGTATACCGGGAATGATACTTGCAGTACCTACTTACACTGCAATAAAAGTTATAGCGAAAGAGTTTCTTTCTGAGTATAAAGTTGTAAAACGCCTAACTAGAAACCTTTATTAATTGTTTAACAAGTCAATTTTAAATACCGAAGTTCAAGATTTCATAAGAAATTTTGAAGGGGAGATTTCTAATCTTGCTTTCAGCGGAAGTCCATTTGACGCTGTTAGCATTCAAGAGTTGCTTCAGCAAATTGAAAGTCGAAGTAGAATAGAAAAGAAATTACCAACTTGGTTTTCTACCCGAGATATTATATATCCTCCAAAATTAAATCTGGAGCAAACGTCATCTGAAATTACTTCAGAATACAAAGCTTCGTTAGTGAAAGGAGAATTAATCGCGGACATTACAGGGGGTTTCGGTGTGGATAGTTTTTATTTTTCTAAAAAGTTTTCTGAAGTTCATCACTTTGAATTAAATGAATCTCTTTCAGAAATAGTGCGCCATAATTTTCAAGTTTTAGGTAGTAATATCAAGTGCTTCAACGAAGATGGCTTAAACACGGTTTTAAATAAGAAGTATTCCGTAATTTACGCCGATCCTTCGCGACGTCACGATAGTAAAGGAAAGGTTTTCTTCTTAAAAGATTGCCAGCCAAACATTCCAGACAATATTGATGAAATTTTAAGCAACTGTGAAATTTTTCTTTTAAAAACCTCTCCTATGCTAGATATATCAGTGGGTTTAAAAGAATTAAAAAGAGTTTCAGAAATTCACATAGTTGCAGTTGAAAATGAAGTAAAAGAGCTTCTATGGCTTCTAAAAAGAGGGAAAAATTCTGAGTTAAAAATTAAAACTATAAATTTCAAAAAAAATAAAGAAGAAGAATTTAGTTTTACTTGGAATGAAACTGCTAATGCAAAATATAGTATGCCTCAGGAATATTTATATGAGCCTAATGCAGCAATTTTAAAAAGTGGTGCATTTGATTTGATTTCAGAAAAACTCAATGTAGATAAAATCGGGTTAAACACCCATTTATATACCAATGATAATTTAATCGATTTTCCTGGAAGGAGGTTTAAAATTGAAAAGGTAGTTCCTTATAATAAAAAGGAAATTAAATCGGCTTTAGCGTTTAAGAAAGCAAATATCACCACAAGAAACTTCCCAGAATCGGTTGCAACACTTCGTAAGAGATGGAAACTCTCTGATGGAGGTTGTATTTATCTATTATTTACAACCAATTTGGAAGGTAAAAGAGTAATGATTGTATGCTCTAAGGTACAGGACAAGATTTTTTAATTTTTTTTAATTGGCATCTCCTTGATTTCAAATCGATTAAAAAATATCTAGAAAAAAAGCTCATATTTGTTTGTGGGAATTGATAAGAAGACATATATTTGCACTCGCATTTCAGGATGCAAGTTCATAAAAAAATTGGAGAGGTGCCGGAGTGGTAACGGAGCAGATTGCTAATCTGTCGACGGGTAACCGTCGCCAGGGTTCGAGTCCCTGTCTCTCCGCATTGACTCGAAAAACTAAAGTTCTTTATTTATACTGATATTAGTTTTTAAAGTTAGAAATGTTAAAGTTCGCGAGAACTTTTTCGGGGTGTAGCGTAGCCCGGTTATCGCGCCTGCTTTGGGAGCAGGAGGTCGCAGGTTCGAATCCTGCCACCCCGACAAAAAGCCGGACAAGTAATATTGTTCGGCTTTTTTATTTTTTATTGGTCGCGTAGCTCAGCTGGATAGAGCATCTGCCTTCTAAGCAGACGGTCCCAGGTTCGAATCCTGGCGCGATCACACTCAATCCCCTACTAAGGGGATTTTTTGTTTCTAATAGTTTCTAATAAATGTTATTCAGGATACTCAACACGCAAATGATAAATATTGTTGAGCTTTTTCTTTAAAACCTTTTTGATTGTTTCAATTTCCTTAAAAGTAATATCAGCATTTAAAAATTGTCCCTGCGCCATTTGATTATTAATAATCTTTTCTACAAACTCATCGATTATCGTTGAAGAAGGCTCTTTTAAACTCTTACTAGCAGCTTCTACACTATCTGCCATCATTAAAATTGCAGTTTCTTTTGAAAAAGGTATAGGACCTGGATAAGTGAAATCTTCTATATTGGCCTCTCCCTGTAACTCCTTCTCCTTCTTATAAAAATAATACACCAAACTAGTACCGTGATGAGTTCTAATAAAATCAATTACACGGTCTGGTATATTGTTTTTTCGTGCTATTTCAATACCCTTAATTACATGGTCAATAATTATTTTGGCACTTTCTTGAGGGTCAAGTTCATTATGGGAGTTTATTGAATTGGCCTGATTTTCGGTAAACATGGTAGGATTTAACATTTTACCTATATCGTGGTATAATGCCCCTACTCTTACCAACATACTATTAGCTCCAATTTCGTTTGCAGAAGCTTCGGCAAGATTTGCTACGTTTAATGAATGGTGAAATGTTCCGGGTGCCTTATTCGATAACTCTTTTAAAAGTTTAGAATTTGTATCACTAAGTTCTAAAAGTGATACATCCGAAACTAATCCAAATATCTTCTCGTAAAAATAAATTAATGGATGGGCAAATAGTGTCGCTAGGCCACACAGGATAAAATATTGAAAACTTTGCCACTCTAGAGCTTGAACGTTTCCTTCTTGAATTACAAAAAAAGCAAAATAACCAATAATGTAAATTAAAGTTATTTGACCCACAGATATAAATAAATTAACTCGCTTATAAAGCTCTGAAACCGTAAGTATTGTTACAATCCCGGCAATGAACTGTAAAAACATATATTCAAAACTATTAGGAACAATAAAACCAAGTAGTAATATCGTTAAAACGTGGACAAACAAACCAACACGTGGATCGAAAAAAGCTTTCAAAATTAATGGTAAAATACATATTGGCACTATATAAACATAGTCTGAATGCACCTTCAATACTAAGGTGGTTAAGAAAACCATTAAAAAAATATTGAAAAATATAAATGTTACTTTGGTGTTGTTATTATATATATAAGGTCTATACTTTTTTAGAAATAAGAAAAGCATTAAGAATACTAACGACACCAATATAGTATATCCAACCAAAAGCCAGAGGTAGTTATTCTCACTCCATATCTGACTATCGAATTCTGCTTTTAGGGAATTCAGAATTTGAAATTTATCTCCTTCAACAACTTCTCCTTTAGCAATCACTCTTCCTCCCTTTTCAATAATACCTTTATTGGGGTTTAATGCTTTTATTTCCGATTCGATTGCAGCTTCGGTTAATTTTGAATTTAACCTTATATTAGATTCTACTACATCGTTTAATATATTATATAATAAGGCTTGCGAATCTTCAATTTTATGCTTTTGAACTAATTGCCTTACGCTATTGTTTAACTTATCTTTCTTAAATAGTTGAGAATAATTGTGTTCTTCAATTTCATTCCCATTTTTTAAATAAATAAGACGATTTTCCTCGTAATTAAATATTTCATCAGTTAACCCGTTCTGATATATTTGAGAGATAAACTTCACCCCTATTTGTTCAACCCTGTATTTTGGGGTTTTATAGAGGCTATCTATATATCTTAACTCTAGTTCTTCTTTAAAGCCATCAATAACCTTAGGTTCCACTTTGCTATTGTATTCAAAATACGGAATTGCATTAGCCCTAATTTCTTCTTTCTCCTTTTTTAAGCTATCCTCTGCCTTTTTTATTGTGAAACTAAATGGAGCATATAAGTTTTCATATTGCCATGGCTTTCCTTTTTGGAAATTATACTTGAACTGTCCTCCCTTAGGAAGAAAGTAGATAACTAGGAGTGTGGCAAAAAGAAATAGAAAAACCTTATAAATAAGAGATTGGTTTTTCGCGAACAAAGAAAAATAGTTCTTCATATATTAATTACTTATAGTAAAGGTATAAATAAGGAATGAGTTATCCCAAAACCTATCCCTGCAAAGATTGATTTTTAAGATTGAAATCCGTAATTTCGCAGTCCTTATTTTAATATTAAAAACAGTAATATGAGCAATAAAGTAGTAATAGTATCGGCAGCAAGAACCCCAATTGGAAGTTTTATGGGTAGCCTTTCATCTCTAACTGCAACTCAATTGGGGTCTGCAGCAATTAAAGGAGCCTTAGATAAAGTTAACCTCGATCCTTCTTTAGTACAAGAAGTTTATATGGGTAACGTGGTTCAAGCTGGTGTTGGCCAAGCTCCTGCTAGACAAGCTGCTTTAGGTGCAGGTCTTCCAGATAGCGTACCAAGTACTACAGTAAACAAAGTATGTGCTTCGGGAATGAAAGCTGTAATGCAGGCTGCCCAAGCAATCGCTTTAGGGGATGCAGAAATTGTTGTTGCAGGTGGAATGGAAAGTATGAGTAATATTCCTCACTATGTGCATATGCGTAACGCTACAAAATTTGGTCCAGCTACTTTAACAGATGGTATGCAAAAAGATGGACTTGTAGATGCTTATGATCACAACGCAATGGGAACTTGCGCAGATTTATGTGCTACAGAATATAGTTTTTCTCGTGAAGATCAAGATGCATTTGCTGTACAATCGTACGAGCGTTCTGCAAAAGCTTGGTCTGAAGGTAAATTTAAAGAAGAGGTAATTCCAGTTGAAGTTCCACAACGTCGCGGCGAACCAGTTATAGTTTCGGAAGATGAGGAGTATAAGAATGTAAAGATGGATAGAATTGCATCACTACGCCCTGCATTTACTAAAGATGGAACTGTTACTGCAGCTAATGCTTCTACAATTAATGATGGTGCTGGAGCCATGATTTTAATGAGTGAAGCTAAAGCAAAAGAATTAGGTCTTACTCCTTTGGCTTACATTAAAGGTTATGCAGATGCTGCTCACGAACCAAAATGGTTTACAACCGCTCCTGCAAAAGCGCTTCCAAAAGCAATTGCAAAAGCTGGGATAGATATTAAAGATGTAGATTTCTTCGAATTTAATGAAGCATTCGCAGTTGTTGGACTTGCAAATATGAAGATATTAGGTCTTAACGATAGTAATGTAAACGTTAACGGAGGTGCTGTTTCTTTAGGTCACCCACTTGGATGTAGCGGTGTAAGAATTTTAATTACGCTTGTAAATGTGTTAAAGCAAAATGATGCAAAAATTGGTGCTGCAGCTATTTGTAATGGTGGTGGCGGTGCTTCTGCAATGGTAATTGAGAGAATCTAAACCGTATACTTCAATATATTCTGAATGGATTACGGGATCTGTAATTTAAGCATAGTTCCTCTTCGGGCCGAAGCTAGTGATGCTAGTGAAATGGTTACGCAGGTGCTCTATGGCGAGCACTTTAAAGTTTTAGAATCTCGCAAGAAATGGAGCCGAATCCGTTTAGCTTTTGATAAATATGAAGGTTGGATTGACAATAAGCAGTTTGTAAATATTTCAGAACAAGATTATTTCAATTTTGATAAGATTGAGTTACAGCTTTCTTCAGATTTAGTTGATTTTGTGACTGCTCCTGAAAATCAATTATTTTCAATTTGCTTAGGAAGTAATGTTTCTGCAGCCAAATATTTAAATCATCATTTTGAGGGAAAAGCAATTACAAAATCTCTTCCAAAAAAACATTTAATAGAAACGGCCCTACTCTATTTAAATAGTCCGTATTTATGGGGAGGTAAAACACCTTTTGGAATTGATTGTAGCGGTTTTACTCAAATGGTTTATAAACTAAACGGTCAAAAACTATTAAGAGATGCTAGTCAACAAGCTACGCAAGGTGAAGCTTTAAGTTTTATTGAGGAAAGTGAACCAGGAGACTTAGCTTTTTTTGATAACGACGAAGGAAAAATTACTCACGTGGGGATTATTATGAAAGACAATTATATAATTCACGCTCACGGAAAAGTGCGCATTGATAGAATTGATCATAGCGGAATATTTAATTATGACGTTCGTAATCACACTCACAAACTAAGAGTTATAAAACGTATAATATAACTTTTAATTTAAGAAGGATTATACTATTCAATTATAAAAATAATAGCTAGTTCAACATTGTTAAAAAGCAAAACCCTCTGAAATTTCAGAGGGTTTTGTTTTTATATATGGAACTAACTTAGCTTACTTTTCTAACGTAGCGAGTTTAGCTTTCATTTTTTGATAATTTGCGTCATCCGCCAATTGTCCGTAAATGTTCATCAATGTTCTTACAACATCTGGATTATTAGGGTTTAACTCCATTGCTTTAGTAAGGTATGGAACCGTTGCTCTATAAATATCAGAACGTTGTTCCTTAAGCTCATCATAACGAATATTATCAGCTCTTGAATTGCCTAAACTATTCATTTCTTCAACTAAAGCATCTTCAGTAGATAATTTCAAAACAGCAACATTTATAAGAGCAGCCTCGTAATCAGGTTTCAACTCTAAAGCTCTGTTGTAGTGCTCTAACGCTTTGTCGGTATCTCCCAATTCTGCACTTGCAACACCCATATTGAAGTAAATCTCTGGATTGTCAGGATCAGTTGCAGCAATTTGGTTCATGATTTTATTATATCGAGAAATATCACCCATTTTATAACTCATGTCCGCTTCTGCTCTCATTAGATAGATATCATCTGGATTTTCTTCTCTAGCAGCTTTCATTACTGAAATAGCTTTGTCATTATCCCCTTGCTCTAAATAAATTAGGGTCATATTACGAAGAATTTCACCTTTTCTAGATGCAGTAACTCTAATTTCAGGCTTGATGTATTGACCACTTTTGAGAGCTAAGCTTCTTGATTGCTCAGTTTCAAAAGGAATTACTTCACCAGTTTCTTTATCAGTAGCAACAAACTCTTCAGTTGCACCAGTATAACCAGCATCCAACAACATTTGATAATACTTTAAACTTGATTGGTAATCTTTAGAATTTACCGCATTACCAGCAGCAAAATAAAGATCATCCATATCCTTACTTACTGTGTAACTTGTATACAATTTTTCTGTCGCTAACTCATAATTACCAGCATTTTGGTCTTTAATTGCGCCATTAATTAATCCAGCACGAAGATTCTGAAGTGAAGCTGCTAATTGTGATTCTAATTTAGGGTCTAACTCTAATGCTTTAGCAAATGCATCTGCAGCACCTTTTAAATTAGAATAATCGGTAGCTACGCCATTACCTAATAAGGCATTACCTCGTGTAGCATAGAACTGAGCTTTCATATCCTTATCTACAGTTCCTAAAAGAGGTTCAGCTTCATTTAAATATGCTAAAGCTTCTTTAAATTCATTAGACTTTAACGCTTTTTCTGCCTTTCTTATTTCTTTTTTTTGTCCAAATGAAATAGCAGATACAAAAGCAAGTCCTGTTATTAAAATTCGTTTTTTCATGTGTTAATTTTTATTCGTTATTTTCGGTTTGTGTGTCGTTATTATCAAGAGTAGTGCCATCATTATTATCGTCAACAATTTCTAACTCATCCTCGTCTTCATCTTTCATTGCTTTTGCAACTGCAGCAATGGCGTCATCCTCTCTAACTTTTATTAAGCGAACACCTTGCGTAGCACGACCCATAACTCTTAAATCGGAAACTGCCATACGAATTGCGATGCCAGACTTATTGATAATCATTAAATCATCATCATCTGTCACATTCTTAATCGCTACTAATTTACCGGTTTTTTCGGTAATATTAATAGTTTTCACACCTTTTCCACCACGGTTGGTAATTCTATAATCATCTATTAATGACCTTTTACCGTAACCATTTTCAGATACTACTAATATATCGGAATCACCAGGGTTAACCGCAATCATTCCAACCACTTCATCATTTTCATCTCCTAGAGTAATTCCGCGAACCCCAGACGCATTTCTTCCCATAGGACGGGTTTTTTCTTCTTCAAAACGAATTGCTTTTCCTGAACGAACTGCCAACATTACTTGGCTATCACCAGTTGTAAGTTTTGCTTCTAAAAGCTCATCGTCTTCACGAATTGTAATGGCGTTAATACCGTTGGCTCTAGGTCTTGAGTATTGCTCTAAAGGAGTTTTCTTAACTTGTCCTTTTTTTGTAGCCATAATTACATAATGGCTATTGATGTAATCTTCATCTTTTAAGTCTTGCGTACAGATAAAGGCTTTTACTTTATCTTCTGGACCAATATTAATTAGATTCTGAATTGCTCTACCTTTAGATGTTCTTGTACCTTCAGGGATTTCAAATACACGCATCCAGAAACATTTTCCAGTTTGAGTAAAGAACAACATATATTGGTGGTTTGTACCGACAAATAGATATTCTAAGAAATCTTCATTTCGTGTAGATGAAGCTTTTTGACCTACCCCTCCTCTATTTTGAGTTTTGTATTCTGAAAGTGAGGTTCTCTTTATATAGCCGGCGTGAGAAATCGTAATTACCACCTGCTCATCTGGGATTAGATCTGTAATACTTACATCTCCTCCTGCATATTCAATTATTGAACGACGTTCATCACCATATTTAGCTCTAATTTCTTCAAGCTCTTCTTTTATAATTTCCATTCTACGTTCTTTACGAGCAAGAATATCTTTATAATCTTCAATCGTTTTCATCAACTCTTCATACTCACTGCGCAATTTGTCCTGTTCCAGTCCAGTTAATTGACGAAGACGCATTTCAACAATTGCCTTGGCCTGAATTTCAGAAAGCTTGAAAGCTTCAATAAGTTTTTCTCTTGCTTCATCTGCATTAGAAGACGCACGGATTAATCTAATTACTTCATCGATATTATCAGATGCAATAATTAAACCTTCCAAAATATGTGCGCGCTCCTCAGCTTTGCGAAGTAAGTATTCTGTACGTCGTACCACCACCTCGTGACGGTGTTCAACGAAATAATGAATTAATTCTTTTAAATTTAATAATTGTGGTCTTCCTTTTACTAGTGCAATATTGTTAACACTAAAGCTAGATTGCAAGGCTGTATACTTATATAATGTATTAAGAACGATATTTGGAATAGCATCCCGTTTCAATATATATACAATGCGCATTCCTTTTCTGTCACTCTCGTCACGAATATTGGCTATACCCTCAATTTTCTTTTCGTTCACCATATCAGCGGTTTTCTTAATCATATCCGCTTTATTTACCTGGTAAGGAATTTCAGTGACAATTATACACTCTCTACCATTAACTTCCTCAAAAGTTGCTTTTGCACGCATAACTACACGTCCGCGACCAGTATGGAAAGCTTCACGAACCCCTTCGTATCCGTAAATTATTCCTCCTGTCGGGAAGTCTGGTGCTTTAATATGTTGCATCAACCCATCGATGTCTATATCGTTATTGTTTATATAGGCAATAGTTCCGTCTACAACTTCAGTTAAGTTATGTGGAGGCATATTTGTTGCCATACCTACAGCAATTCCAGAGGCACCATTAATTAACAGTCCAGGAACTCGTGTAGGTAAAACAGTAGGTTCTTTTAATGTATCGTCAAAGTTTAATTGATGATCTACAGTTTCTTTATCGATATCAGCAAGCATATCTTCAGAAATTTTCTGCATTCTTGCTTCTGTATAACGCATTGCAGCTGGACTATCACCATCTACAGATCCGAAGTTACCTTGACCGTCTACCAATAAATAGCGTAAACTCCATTCCTGGGCCATACGCACCATTGCATCATATACAGAGGTATCACCGTGTGGGTGATATTTACCTAGCACCTCTCCTACAATTCTCGCAGATTTTTTGTGAGCCCCAGTTGCTCTAATACCTAATTCGTGCATACCAAATAAAACCCTTCTGTGAACAGGCTTCATTCCATCACGAACATCTGGCAGTGCACGTGACACTATGACCGACATCGAATAATCGATGTAGGCAGATTTCATTTCATCTTCAATGTTTATAGGGATCACTTTCTCACCTTCCGTCATAAAAAATAGAATTAATTATCGTTATTAAACTAATGCAGCAAGATACGCATTTTCGCAGGTTTAACAGGGGTTTTTGATATGGTTTATTCACGAATTTATTAACAAATTTACGCCTATTAATCGTTAATAAGTATCGTTAATTATCTTTTGAAATTCCCTTTATATTTTGTCCTTTTACTAAAACCATATTAAAGAGGAACAGTATTTGCCTTAATTTGGTTAATTTAGTATCTAAAAGAAGAGAGGATTTAAAATATGGATGATAATTTTTCACCTAGAGTTAAAGATGTAATTGCTTATAGCAAGGAAGAAGCCTTACGTTTAGGCCACGATTTTATTGGCACAGAGCATTTAATGCTTGGGCTTTTAAGAGATGGTAATGGTAAGGCGGTAACTATACTTAATGCACTTACCGTAGATCTTAACCACTTAAGAAGAAAAGTAGAAATATTAAGCCCAGCAAACCCGGGCGTAATTACAAATACTAACGACAAAAAAAACCTTCATCTCACCCGTCAGGCAGAAAGAGCATTGAAGACAACATTTTTAGAAGCCAAGCTTTTTCAAAGCAATTCTATAAATACAGCACATTTGTTACTTTGTATTCTACGGAATGAAAACGACCCTACAACCAAATTATTAAATAAAATGAAAGTTGATTATGACGGGGTTAAAAATCAATTTAAACTTATGATTACAAATGATGACGAATATATAGATACGCCAAGTGCCGATGCATTTCCAAATGAGGATAATGATTCTTCACAGGATGGTGGTAAGGAGAATTTATTTACAGGTTCTTCTGCTAAATCCAATAAAAAGTCGAAAACACCAGTTTTGGACAACTTTGGTAGAGATTTAACCGCTATGGCGGAAGAAGGAAAACTCGACCCTGTTGTAGGCCGTGAAGATGAAATTCAACGCGTTTCACAAATATTGAGTAGAAGAAAGAAAAACAACCCTTTACTTATTGGTGAACCAGGTGTTGGTAAATCTGCTATTGCTGAAGGTTTAGCCCTAAGAATTATACAAAGAAAAGTTTCAAGAATTCTATACGATAAAAGGGTGGTTACTTTAGATTTGGCTAGTCTTGTTGCTGGTACCAAATACCGCGGACAGTTTGAAGAGCGAATGAAAGCTGTAATGAACGAACTTGAAAAGAATGATGACATTATTCTATTCATCGATGAGATTCACACTATTGTGGGTGCAGGGGGAGCAACCGGTTCCTTAGATGCGTCAAATATGTTTAAACCAGCATTAGCTCGTGGAGAGATACAATGCATTGGAGCAACTACATTAGATGAATACAGACAGTATATCGAAAAAGACGGTGCATTAGAAAGACGTTTTCAAAAAGTGTTGGTTGAACCAACTACTGTTGAAGAAACAATCGAAATTCTCGAAAATATTAAAGATAAATACGAGTCGCATCACAATGTAACCTATACTCAAAATGCAATTGAGGCGTGTGTAAAGCTTACTAATAGGTATATGACAGATCGTTTTCTTCCAGATAAAGCAATTGATGCGTTAGATGAGGCTGGGTCACGTGTGCACATTACCAATATTCACGTTCCAGATAGAATCTTAGAACTTGAAAAACAATTAGAAGAAGTTCGCGAACTTAAAAACACTGTAGTTAAAAAACAGAAATATGAAGAAGCGGCAAAACTTCGAGATGACGAAAAAAATCTTGAAAAAGAGCTCGCTACGGAACAAGAAAAGTGGGAAGAAGATTCAAAACTTCACAGAGAAACTGTTTCTGAAGACAATGTTGCTGAAGTAGTTTCTATGATGACTGGTGTACCAGTAAATAGAATTGCACAGACCGAAACAACCAAATTAGCCGCACTACCTGATAGAATTAAAGGTAAAGTTATTGGTCAAGACGAGGCTGTTTCTAAAGTTGTGAAAGCAATTCAAAGAAACCGAGCAGGATTAAAAGATCCAAACAAACCTATTGGGTCATTTATTTTCTTAGGTCAAACTGGAGTTGGTAAAACACAACTTGCAAAAGTATTAGCACGAGAGTTATTCGATTCAGATAATGCTTTGATTCGTATTGACATGAGTGAGTATATGGAGAAATTCGCTATTTCTCGTTTGGTTGGAGCACCTCCAGGATACGTTGGTTACGAAGAAGGTGGTCAGCTTACTGAGAAAATTAGAAGAAAACCTTATGCAGTTGTGCTTTTAGATGAAATTGAAAAAGCGCATCCAGATGTATTCAATATGCTTCTACAGGTTTTAGATGATGGATATTTAACGGACAGCCTTGGTAGAAAAATTGATTTTAGAAACACCATTATTATTATGACTTCTAATGTTGGTGCCCGTCAGATCAAAGATTTTGGTCAAGGTGTTGGTTTTGGTACTTCTGCAAAGAAAAGTCAAGAAGAAGCACATACTAAGAGTGTTATTGAAAATGCTTTAAAGAAAACTTTTGCGCCAGAATTCTTAAACCGTATTGATGATGTTATGGTCTTTAACGCTCTTGAAAGAGAGGATATTCATAAAATCATTGATATTGAACTGAACAAACTATTCCTACGTATTTCAGATTTAGGTTACGACCTAAAATTAACCGATAAAGCCAAGGATTATATTGCTGACAAAGGTTTTGACAAACAATATGGAGCGCGTCCTTTAAACAGAGCGATTCAAAAGTATATAGAAGATGCCCTTGCTGAAGAAATCATCAACAGCAATTTAGATGAAGGCGATTCTATAATTATGGATCTGGATGAAAAGAAAGATGAGCTTACCATAAAAATTAATAAGCAAAAGAAAACGACCGAGTCGTAAAATGATATAGCTTTAAACTAAAAACTCTTCGTTGAATAATCAGCGAAGAGTTTTTTTATGACAAAATCTTTATTGTACTATTTACTTTAATACTTTAAATGACTTCTTAGCATCTCCATACCCATTCGCTAATAGAATGTATAAACCATCTTGATAGGCCGATAAATCTACAGTAACTGAGGCATTTCCGTTGTTATTGATTTTACTCAATAGCTTGCCTGACAGATTAAAAACTTTTACGCTTTCCACTTTCTGAGTGTTACTTAGGATGCAAGTATTACTGTTTAATTGTTTTGTAACAAATACTTCTTCCAAATAATTTTTTGTTATACCTAGATGAATCGGAATACAGTCTTGAATTGAGTCCAAATTGGCATAAAAAACTTCAGTATCTTTAAAAAAACAACTAAGTTCCCCTACTTCATTGATATTTGGTTTACCTCCAGGAGCATTTATTAACGATAAAGATCCTACACCTTCAACCCAAACGGCATTATTGTTACTAGTAGTATTCCCCGGGGCAGGTGAAAAATAATAATGCTTATAATTGTTTCCATCTTCTAAAGGTCTTGCTATAATAGAATCTACTACAAAAAGCCCTCCATCACGTGGAAAAGGAGTGACAGGGTTTTTCATATCAAAAACATCTCCCTCACTCAATGAAAAATCATATAACAGATACTCATCACTAGGTTCAGAAGTTGCAAACTTTATGTAAACTTTTTGGGTGGCTATATCTTCACGAAGTAAGAATGTACGGGATATATAGTGATAGCCGTCCAAAATCTTATAATTTTTACCATTTACAATAGTATCACCATCAGTATAATAAGCATCCGTTAAGCATCCAGAGAAGCAAGTTGTAAAATGCCATTCATTAATATTATCTAACAAAGGTTTATAACTCTGGGCAAATACAGAAATATTTAAAATAAAAATAACTAGAATTGATAATATACTTTTCATAATTCAGTATTTGGTTAAAAGCTTACGTTATTTTAATCGAATATTATTTCAGAATCAACATCTAAGGATTGGATGAATGCAATAGTTGCGTGAATATCGTCTGCCATAATTCTATCGTTTTCAATAAAGGGTACAATAGAACGGTAAGGCTTTAAGAATGATTCAATAAATGGTGACGAAGATTTTGGTTCTCTAAACTTTAAAGCTTGAGAAGCGTTCATCAATTCAATAGCCAAAATAGTTTCAATATTTTCAATTACACGTAAACATTTAGTTGCTCCATTAGCCCCCATACTTACGTGGTCTTCTTGACCATTAGATGAAACAATAGAATCTACTGAAGCTGGAGTTGCCAATTGTTTATTTTGGCTTACTATACTTGCAGCAGTATATTGAGGAATCATAAACCCACTGTTTAATCCTGGGTTATTAACTAAGAAGGCTGGTAAATTTCTTAATCCAGAAACTAATTGGTAGGTTCTTCTTTCAGAAATATTCCCAAGTTCAGACATTGCGATTGCCAAATAATCTAGTGCTAAGGCTAATGGCTGACCGTGAAAATTACCGCCAGAAATAATTAAATCGTCTTTTACAAAAATGTTTGGATTGTCGGTAACTGAGTTTATTTCAGTTTTAAAAGTTTTGTTTACAAAATGAATTGTGTCTTTAGTTGCTCCGTGAACTTGAGGAATACAACGGAAAGAATATGGATCTTGAACGTTTTTCTTTTCAGATACTCCTATTTCACTACCTTCTAGAAAGTCTAAAATTTGCTCCGCAGTTTTTACTTGTCCTCTATGCGGTCTTACTAAATGCACAAGGGCATTATATGGACTCATATTACAATCAAACGCATCTATAGAAATAGCACTAATCAAATCGGCTAAATAGGATAATTTGTAACTTTTAAGTAAACAATACACCCCATAAGCACTCATAAATTGAGTTCCATTTAATAATGCTAAACCTTCTTTAGCTTGTAACTTTATAGGTTGCCAATTAAATTTTTTCAAAATCTTTTCTGTTGTCAAACGCTCTCCTCCATAATAAACTTCTCCTTTCCCTAATAAAGGTAGAGATAGGTGTGCTAATGGTGCTAAATCTCCTGAAGCTCCTAAACTTCCTTGATTGTAAATTACAGGTAAAATATCGTTATTATAAAAATCGATTAACCTTTTAACGGTTTCCAGTTGCACGCCACTATAACCATAACTTAAGGATTGTATTTTCAACAAAAGCATAAGCTTTATAATAGGTTTTGGAACGTATTCCCCAGTACCACAAGCGTGACTCATAACAAGGTTTTCTTGTAATTTCGAAAGATTTTCCGAAGATATCTTTACATTACATAGGGATCCGAATCCAGTATTTATACCGTAAACTGGAGTTTCATTATCCTTTATTTTATTTGCTAAATATTCACGGGATTTGTTAATATTAAGTTGAGCCTCTTCAGAAAGATCAAGCTTTTTGTGATTATCTATTATATCCTTAATTAACTCTAAATCAAGAATTTCAGAGCTTATGTAATGTATGTCTTGCATTATAAATGTTTTGTTTTCACAAAAATACTGATTTTTGCTCTCCTTACCACCTTTTCTATCTTTCAAAAACCCTAATTTTGTAAGTCATAATTTTAAATTATTAAAAATGAAAAAATTAAGTTGGATTGTTATTGTGTTGCTTATCATTTCTTGTAATACTGAAGAAAAGCCCACTTACACCATAATTAATGGTACCGTTACAAATAACACTGGTGAAACAGCATTTGTTCGTGGTAATGGTTTTGAATCAAGAGTGCCAATCTCCGAAACGGGGAGTTTTGTAGATACCTTAGACATTAAAAAAGATGGGTTTTATGAACTTTATGTTGGTCGTGAACGCACTGAAATATACTTAGAAAAAGGCAAAAACTTATCGGTTACTTTAAATGCAGAAGAATTTGATGAAAGCTTGAAATATAGCGGAGATTTAGCTGATATTAATAATTTCTTGGCTGCAAAATATCTGTGGAACGAGCAAAATGTAGATTTAAAAGAGTTATTTTCTAAGGATGAAAAGGCATTTTTAAAACAAATAGACGAAAATCAGAAAAGTTTAGATTCTCTTTTTAGCGAGAGTAAAATTGCTAATGATAATTTTAAGAAAAACTTAGCCGATGAAGACAGATATGCGCGAGCTATTATGATAGAAAATTATAAAAGTGGGCATCGCCATTTTTCTGGAAATCAAGAATTTGAAGTTTCTAAAGAATTCTACAATGAACTTAATGACATAAATTTTAAAGATACCTTAGCGTTTAGAAATTCTACTGCTTATCAAAACTTGCTTCAAGTACATTACAACAGATTAGTTTCAGAAGAAGCTTCACAAAATACAGATGCGAACGAAACTATACTTTTCCTAAATAAAATAAACGAAGCTCTTCCAAACGGATATGCTAAGGACAGAATGATGAGTTCTTATTTACAGTTTGGCCTTAAGGCCGATGAAGGTTTAGAAGAAGCCTATAATATTTATAAAAACAGTAATCCAAATCCTGAAAATTTAGCTAAGCTTACGGAGCAATACAACAAATTAAGAGAAATTACTAAGGGTAAGCCTTCTCCTACGTTTAACTATGAAAATTATAAAGGAGGCACTACATCTCTAGAAAGTTTAAGAGGTAAATATGTTTATGTGGATGTTTGGGCAACTTGGTGCGGACCTTGTTTACGTGAAATTCCTTTCTTAAAAGAAGTTGAGAATGACTACAAAGGAAAAAACATTCAATTTGTAAGTATTTCTATTGATGAACCAAAAGATTACGACAAGTGGAAAAATATGGTAGCTGAGAAAGAATTAGTAGGTATTCAACTGATGGCAGATAACAATTGGAAATCTAAATTTGTTGAGGACTACGCGATTCTTGGAATCCCCAGGTTTATTTTGATAGATACCGAAGGAAATATTGTTTCAGCTGATGCGCCTAGACCTTCAGATCCTGAATTAAGACAAATGTTTGATGAGTTAATCTAAAAAAAGTTTATCTCATTATAATAGACCACGAATACAAGACTCTACTTTTAAGTAAAACTTGAATTCGTGGTTTTTTAATTAATTGTTTTTCACTTCAGCTTGGTCTTTTGCAAATAGCATCATATAAGCTTCACCTATATTATTAACTATATCATTCGCCATAACAGCTTCATATCCCATTTGATTTACAGCTAGATCTCCTGCAAAACCGTGCATATATACTCCAAACACACAAGATGTTAATATATCATATCCCTGAGATAATAATCCTGTAATAACACCGCTAAGCGCATCTCCACTACCTGCTGTAGCCATACCCGGATTCCCTGAGTTGTTAATGTAAAGTGTTTCACCAAATACTATTATGGAATACGATCCCTTTATTACAACCAACACCTCGTGTTTAACTGAGAACTTAATTACTTTCTCGATTTTATCGTAATCATCTTTCCACTTACCAACAAGCCTTTGTAATTCACCAGGGTGTGGCGTAAGAATTGAATTTTTTGGAAGTAGTTTTAGCAACTCTTTATTTTCGGAAATTAAGTTTATTGCATCAGCATCTATCACCATTGGCGATTTGTAGTTTTTAAATAAGCTTTTTAATGCTTCAGCGGTGAGTTTATTTTTCCCCATACCCATTCCAACTCCTATCGCAGCGGGTTCAAAATCAACATTAATTTTACTTATAAAATTTTCTTCTGTATCTGTAGCAACCATTGCTTCGGGGACAGTAGTTTGTAAAATAGGATATCCACATTTAGGGATAAAAGTTGTAACCATACCAGCTCCAATTCTAAAAGTTGCAGTTGTTGAAATAGCAGCAGCTCCAATTTTTCCGTAACTCCCAGCAACAATCAACGCGTGACCGAAATTTCCTTTGTGTGCAAATCGCTCGCGATGTTTGTATAAATTTTGTGCTTCAGGCTTAGAAATTATTTGCGCTATTGGCTTCGTATTTACAAGAAACTCTCTATCTAATCCAATATCTAATATGTCATAACTTGGAGCAAATTGAGCTGTTTCAGGTAAGAAGAAAGCAAACTTAGGAGTTTGAAATGTCAGCGTATGGTTTGCTCTTAAAACAGCCTTTTCATCCTTTAGAGCTTTATTAGGAAACAGACCACTTGGGATATCAATAGCTAATTTAAAAGCAGGACTAGAATTTAAATGTTGAATCAATTTCTTTACCCATCCATCAGGACAACGGTTTAGACCTATTCCAAAAATAGCATCTACAATTATATCCTCAGGATCAACTTCTGGAAAGTCATTTTCATCCTTCATTAATATTGGCCAATCCTTGGTTACATTTTTAATTAAATTATAATTGTAAAGAAAGCCTTTAGATCGTTTATCGCTACAATTAACCACATACACTATAACATTATAGCCTGATTCAATCAATAATCTGCCCAAAACCAAGCCATCCCCACCATTGTTACCAATTCCACAAAAAATACGTATAGGTACCGAAGCACCATCTAAACGTTCGTGTAACCAATTAAAAATTTGAGCGCCGGCACGCTCCATTAATTCTTCGGTGGTAATTTGTTGTTGTTCTAAAGTAATTTTATCTGCTTCGTATAATTGTTCTGCGGAGAATATTTTCATATAATATTATAATTTTCATCTTTATTTTATAAGTTTTTCTAAACCATAAATATAACACCCAAATATAGAGGAGGTCAAAGTTTCTTCAAATATAATAACATTATTTCCTATTGTTGAAAGAACGTTTATAACTAATTGAGAAATGCATCAGTATGGACTTGTTATTTTATAACTTTAAGAAAAACACATTATGGAAACTCGTGATAGTTTACTGCTTTTAATGCGTCCAGAAATTTCTTCGGCTAAAGTCAACCCTCAAATGTCTGACGATGAATGTTTTCAAAACAAAACAATCAGGCCAATTATCAAACTACAAAGCGATTTGTTATTAGCTGTATTTCGCAATTATATTGCCAAGCATAAAAATGTATTTTATGATCTCAACGTCGAGAAAAAACTAGAATACATTGATAATTCCATCAATAAGGATATTAAGTTTCGAAACTCTCTAAAAGGAGTTATTATCGGACAGTTTACCTTAAATGAATATCAAAAATATATTGAAAATTCATCCGCTTTGAATAAACGAATGATGGATATTGTGAAGGAAAGGATAAAAAGTAATATTCAATTATTAGAATTTGAATATGTTTAAATTATTAAACTAATATAATAAAAAAGCGCTTCATTTTGATTTGAAGCGCTTGGAGTAATAATTTATTCAACAATGCGCTTTCTACATTTAAGCATCCTCCATTATTCGTTTCGATTTTCTATATAAATAGTTTGGATATATAGTTCGTTTAGCAAAACGGTTTAATTTATCACTATTTACCATTTTTATATAGATAGATCTAGTTACTCCGAAGAATTCATAAGTGCTACCATCTAAGTAAGTAATTTCTAAAAGCATTCCTTTGTGTTGGAAATCATCAATTCCAGCATTTGTAAATGTTTGGGTAAATTCATTAAGATTTGCAGCCTTAGTTTCTGGTGCTATACTTACTAAAAAATGATATCCGTCAATAATTTTACGGGAATTTAACTCTGCTTCTTCACGTAGCGGATCACCTTCTTGAAATTTATCTGGGTGCCACTCTTTTACTAGATTGCGGTAACTAGTTTTTAAAGCTTTTAATTCTATTTCTTTTTCAACTCCAAAGAGTTTTTTGTATTCTTTTATGCGTTTCATATCCTCGCTATTTTTGCGGCCGCGAAAGTACGTCTTAATATCTTATAATTAGCATTTTATAAAATTTCATTTTATAAATCTATTATTGAGAAGAAATGACTAAGGTTAATATCTATTAATTAAAGAATATATATTCTTACTTTTTTCTTTTTAAGTCGGCTGTTGTTTAATTTTTTCACCAAATCATTTGCTAACTCTAAGGGCACAGCTACAAAGGCACAGTCTTGTTTTAATTCAATATTCCCCAACTGTTCTTGACTTATATTTCCTTGTTTTATAAATAAGCCGGCAATATCGCTTTTAGATATTTTGTCTTTTCTTCCTCCTGAAATAAAAAGCGTTTCCAGTTGCTGTTGAACTTGTGGGGTAACTCTAGGGATTTTTATAGTATCTATTTTTTCGATAAAATCGGGCAAACGCTGATTTTTCCATTTTAGCACATATGCTGTACCTTTTTCGTTAACTCTAGCTGTTCTTCCGTTTCTATGCGTAAACTCTACAGCCGAATGAGGAAGCTCGTAATGAATTATATATTTTAATTCAGGGATATCAATTCCTCTGGCAGCAAGATCGGTAGATACCAGTATCTGACTGGTACCATTTCTAAATTTTATAAGTGCTCTTTCTCTATCCTTTTGTTCCATACCCCCTGAAAAACAAGTATGACCTACCCTATTATCATTTAGAAAATCACTAACCATATCGATACTTTCGCGAAAATTGCAAAAAATAATTCCTGGCTGATTTCCCAAATATTCTACAAGATTCAATAAGGTTTGGAGCTTGTTTTTTTCTTCTGAAACCACAGTTTTAATTAACAGCTTTGGGTTTGTAGTTTCAGTTAAAAAATCTAAAACAATTGGATTGGTTAAATTCACAAATTTTGGAACCCCAACTCCTTGTGTTGCAGATGTTAGAATGCGTTTACTTAAATTATTTAATTCACTTAAAATTTCACTCATCTCACTTTCAAATCCTATCTCTAGGGACTTGTCAAACTCGTCTAAAACTAGAGTATTTATACTTGTTTTAGAAAAGCGGTCATCGTCAAAATGATCTAAAATTCTACCAGGTGTACCAATCAATATTGCAGGGGTATGTTTAAGTTCTATTTTATCTTTACTCTTCGACCTACCTCCGTAAACTGCGTTTACTTTAAACCCTGACCCCATATTTCTGACCACCTGCTCAATTTGAATAGCCAATTCTCGTGTAGGAACCACAATTAATGCTTGAATTTCTGAATTATCTACATCTAAACTATCTAAAATAGGCAACAAGAAAGCCAAGGTTTTCCCTGTACCCGTTGGGGATAAGAGGATTGTATTTGAATTGTTCTTTATTGTTTTAATAGCTTTCTCCTGCATAGGATTTAAGGCTGAAATGTTCAGCTTTGCCAGAATATCCTGTCGGTCTTTTATTTCGTTTGCCATTATTTCTTTTTCTTCTTTTTCTTTGTTGTTGCTTCTTCCTTTGGCGCTGCAATAGTAGTTTGAGCCAGTTGATGGGCAAGAATTTTATCAATTAATTCCTCTTTGGTCAAATGATGAAATACAGTTCCTATTTTCTCTCTAAATTCAGATGATATTGTTCGGTTTGGTTTTGTTTTAAAAATTTTCTTGGCCCATAATAAAGTGTTGTTTTCTTCAGTGCTTTGGGCATCAGGCTTTTTCATTTCGTCAAAAACAATTCCTAATTCTTCTTCAAACTCAGGAATTTCAAACGCTTCTTCTTGTTGTAAAATAGTAACTGAAAGCCCCTTTGCTCCCGCTCTAGCTGTTCTACCACTTCTATGAACGTAAGTTTCATAAGTATCGGGTAAGTGATAATTTACTACGTAACTAATTTCTTTTACATCAAGTCCTCGTGCCACAAGATCTGTTGCAACAAGTATATCGATATGTCCTTCTCTAAACTGCCCTATTACTCGATCTCGAATAGGTTGGGAAAGACTTCCATGTATGGCTCCTGACGAAAATTTATTTAGGGCTAAATTCTTTGCTAGTTTATTTACGGCAGCTTTAGTTTTACAAAATATAATTCCTCGTTCTCCTTCTTTCGAACTTAAAAAGTGAAGCAGAATATCAAGCTTTTCTATTGGCTCTACTACTAAAAACTGATGCTCTATTCCTTGATGTCCTACGGTTTCCATTTCTGCCTCAATATGAACTACATTTTTGTTCATATAATTTTGAACTAACTGTTTAACAGTTCCAGGCATGGTAGCGGTAAACAATAATGTTCTTCTATTCTTTGGAATTTTCTGAATGATTAAATCCAAATCGGTTTTAAGTGCACTTACCATCTCATCCGCTTCATCTAAAACTAAATACGAAGTATTTGTTAGGTCAATGGCTTTTCTATTTATTAAGTCAACCAAACGTCCTGGAGTGGCAACAACAATATGAGTTGGGCTTTTTAAGCGCTCTATCTGTGGTTTTATAGGGATACCACCACATACTGAGGCAATACTAATTTCAGGGCTATGTGAGCTAAAAGAAACTAAATTAGTGCGTATTTGTTGACCTAGTTCTCGAGTAGGTGCAAGAATAACTACTTGAATATAATTTTTTTTACAATCTATAAGTTGCAAAAGTGGTAATCCAAATGCAGCAGTTTTTCCAGTTCCCGTTTTTGCTAGGGCAACAACGTCTTTTTCTTGACTCAGGATTATTGGAATTGTTTTTTGTTGAATATCTGTTGGTAGCTTAATGTTTAATTCAGCTAGACTTTGATGTAGGGTAGAATTTATTCCTAAATCGGAAAATGTATTGGGCATATAATTATTTTCGGCAAAGATACTTAGGGTTTTCTTGGTAAGCGGTAATTCTTGTATTAAGTTAACAGTTTAATAGTGAATTACTTTATTTTACAAAAAGCCTTTCAAAGGCAACTTTCTCTATTCCGCAGTCGGTCTCGAAATACTTAATTGGTTTAAAACCAAATTTATCATAGAGTTTTGTTGCAGGTTTATTATTAACTGCTGTTTCAACTTTAAAAGAATTAAATTTATAATTTTCAAATACAAAATCCAATAACGCTCCGGCAATCCCAAGTCTAAAAAAAGTTGGATGAACCACTAAGCTATTGATGTCAATAAATTTTTCTAAAACTTCCAATTCAATAACGCCGGCTAGCTTTTTATTTTTAAAGTACCCGAAAAATAAAATCTTACTATTTTGATAACTACCTAAGGTTCTTTTTAAAGGAGGAAAATCATCTACTTTTAAAAGTTCTGCCTCAACAGCATAAGATTGGTGAAAAATATTTTGAATTAGCTCAGCTACCTCTAAATTATTGTTATTTAACCTCTTTATCATTTATAAAGTTAGTTAAATTATAACATCTAAATGTTTCTGCTTTTTAAATATACTGATAAAGAGACTTCAGAATCTACTCTAAATCCATCTTAAAATACTTATCGCGCAACCAAAATGAAACACGAACTAATAATATTAAAACAGGAACTTCCACTAAGGGGCCTATAACTCCAGCAAAGGCTTGTCCTGAATTCAAACCGAAAACCGCTATAGCAACTGCAATAGCCAATTCAAAATTATTTCCAGCTGCAGTAAAAGCTACTGAAGCAGTCTTGTCATAACTCGCTCCAAATGCTCGAGTAAAGAAGAATGAAATAATAAACATCAAGGAAAAATACAATAATAAGGGAACAGCTATTATAAGTACATCCATCGGTATTTCTACAATTAATTCACCTTTCAATGAGAACATAATTACAATTGTAAATAATAAAGCAATTAGTGTGATTGGTGAAATTGCGGGTATAAATTTCTTGGAATACCATTCTTCACCTTTTGCTTTTACTAAAATAAAACGGCTTAAAATCCCTAAAACAAATGGAATCCCCAGATAAATTGCTACACTTTCGGCTATTGTCGCAATTGATATATCTACGATTGCGCCTTCAAATCCAAAATAAGGAGGTAGAATGGTTATAAATATCCAAGCGTAAAAACTATAGGCAAACACTTGGAAAATACTGTTTAAAGCGACTAATCCTGCTCCATATTCACTACTACCTTCTGCAAGATCATTCCAAACTAAAACCATTGCTATACAACGAGCCAAACCAATCAAAATAACTCCTACCATATATTCAGGATAATCTTTTAAAAAAGTAATGGCAAGAAAGAACATCAGTACGGGGGCGATAATCCAATTCAGAAATAAAGATATAGACAGAATTTTAGTATTCTTAAATACCTTCGGGAGTAATGCATAGTTCACCTTTGCTAAAGGTGGATACATCATTAGAATTAAACCTATAGCAATAGGAATATTAGTGGTTCCGCTACTAAATGAATTAATAATATCTGGAAATGATGGAAAAAAATATCCCAAACCGACACCAAAAGCCATAGCTGCGAATATCCACAATGTTAGGTTTCGGTCTAAAAAACTCATTTTTTTTGATGCCATTCCTTTATAATTTTATTTGAGTAAAAATGTAAAATAATTCAGTCGCAATTTGCAAACTCCTTTCTCTGTATTTTTCAGATGCTAATGGAGTATTATCATAGGCTTTAGGATCCTCAAAAGTAATTGGAATTCGAATTTCAGCACCTGACACAAACGGACAAGCTTCGTTAGCTGAGTCGCAAGTCATAATTGCTGCAAATTTAGATTTTGGATTGAAATTATCTTCTAATGTTTTCGAAAAACCAATAACTGGATGATGATTCACCCCGTACTTAATGCTATAAATAGGATTCTCTCCTTCTGATATTACATGAATTTGAAAACCTGAAGTTTTTAATGTTTCTACTACCTTAGGGAAAAGTGCTGTGGCCTCAGTTCCCGCTGAATAACTGATAAATTTATTTACGTTAAAATAACAGGCAATTGCTTGTGCCCAAATTTGAGCAAAATGGCTTCTGCGTGAGTTATGGGTGCAGATAAAATTAAAACGAATTATTTCGTTATTTAAAACTTTTAATTGAATATAGTCAACTAAAGGTTGTAACCTTGATTTTTGCTCTTTACTAATACTATTTGTATCTAAAGAGCTAATTGTTTTATCAATTTCTGAAAACAACATTACATTATTGTTCATTTTTTAAGGTAAGTTTATAGGTAGAAAAACTCGAAATAAGACACTTAACAAATATTTCATTTTCCTATTTATTAATACATCGCAATATTACGATTAATAAATAAGTGAAAAAAGAAATTTTTAAAGTTAAGTAAATTTTATTTGAATGTAATTTAGCCTAAATGAGTTCGAAAAGAGATTTTTTTCTAAGTTTTAGGGCTATATATTCTTGACTTTGAGATTTCGTATCCCCTCATAAACGACTATTCCTACTGCATTAGCAAGATTTAAACTTCGAATATGCGGGCTGTAAATTGGTATATT
Organism: Aequorivita sediminis; assembly: GCF_032080575.2. NCBI lineage: Bacteria > Pseudomonadati > Bacteroidota > Flavobacteriia > Flavobacteriales > Flavobacteriaceae > Aequorivita > Aequorivita sediminis. The sequence goes on from NZ_JAVLSO020000003.1 coordinate 304,533, forward strand.
ATAGAGTAAATCCTGATTTTCTGAAATAACTTTTTCAGGTAAACCTGTTGATTCCCTTCCGAAAATCAAGAACATATTGTCTATAAAATCTATATCGCAGTAGTCTTTGGTTCCGTGACTAGAAAAATAAACAAAGTTCTCACCCATATTTTTTGAATAAAAGTCATCGATACTTTCATAAATATGAACGGTGATATGCTTCCAATAATCAAGTCCAGCTCTTTTTAAACGCTTATCGTCTATTTCAAATCCAAATGGTTTTACTAAATGTAAATTTGATCCAGAACCCAAGCTTAAGCGTCCAATATTACCAGTATTTGTAGGTATTTCAGGTTCAAATAAAACAATGTTAAATCCCATTCTTAAAGTTACTTTAGATAATAAAAGGGTAAAAATAGGTTTACTAGACGATTTATAATTATTTGAAGAAACTATTTTTATCTACCTACCCAAAATTCCATTGTCTGAGGTTTATTTTGTGAATTCGAATTGAATATTTTTAGGCATAATATGAAGTGCTTGAAAGTCTTGAATAACTATAATTTGATGCCAAATGTTTTGCGGTATGATTAAACTATCCCCCTGTTTTAAATAATATTCCTTTTCTGAAAAAACAATATTGCACTCTCCTTTTCTTACTACCACAATTGATTCGTCTGTAGCTTGATGTTTTGGTAATAATTGCCCATCATTTGCAGACATCTGCTTTATTATAAATTTTTCACCTTCTTCAACAACTTTTACTAAAGGATTACTTACATTAGACATAATCTATTGGTTTTTGTATAAATTACATATCTTAAAGATAGTTAATTTAAACTGCTTCAACTAAAATCTATTATACCTATAAAGAATTTTGTAACAATTAAATAGAATTGTAAATGCAAGTATTTATTGTTACAATCTAAAATAATTTATAAAGTGTTGTAACTATAACTCCTGAACTGCCTTTTAATGGAATAGCTAATAATTGCTTTTCATCATTTACTTTCATGTTAAATGGCGGCAGCAGTAAATTAATTCCACTCTGTTTTTTTAACCTAATTCCCTGGCCTGATATTATATCTTTATTAGGTTTAAATTTTCTTTGTGGTAGATGTTCTGTTAAAACAACATATTTATAAGTGCCTAGCTTATTTACAATTTGTTGTACTTCCGAATTCGATAAATGCTGTAGTACTTGCCTAAGTAACACACAATCACCAAAAGGTAAATTATCAACGGCAGCGTCTAAGCAATAAAATTCTAAGTTTTCTGCTTTAAAAAGTGATTTGTTACGTGCTATTAAAGCATCAACTATATCTACTCCAATATATTTTTCAGTGTGTTTAAATAGTTCTTTCCCTATATTAAAATCACCGCAACCTAAATCACAAACGGTTATAGGTTTTTCAAATGAATTTAGAAATGAAGTTACCACATCAATATACGGATTTACTAAATCAAGGTGATGCGAACCTTCTCCTGAATAAAAATCTGTATTATTATCTCCCCAAAGCTTCTTTTCATATACCTGTGCCATGGCTGCTTTGGTGGGCCATGGTTTTTTTATTTTATTATTTTCCTTCTTCAAAATAGAGAGATTAATTCCGCATATTACTTTTTAAAACTCCAATTTAATCTATAAAATTTGATTTGTAAGCAGTTCAAAGTTTCTATATTAAGGTTTAAAAGAATTTGGCCTACACAATAAAAAAAAGCGCCATCAACAAAATTACAATGGTATTTAACAGTGCAATTCATTTTATTGATGGCGCTAATAGCTATCTTACTTCGGGTTTCTATATATCTAGAAGGATTAAGTCCCGCTATTCAAAATTTAATCGGCGTGGTTATTTTTTGATAAACTTTTTTGTAACAGGTCCATTTTGAGTATCCAACTGCAACAAATAAATTCCATTTTTCAAATGACTTACATCAATTTGGTTTGTGAATTCATTGTATTGCTCCAACTTCTTACCTGAAATATCAAAAATTGTTAAGCTATTTGTTTCTTCCAATCCTTTCAAGTTTAATATATTTTGCACTGGATTAGGATAAATACTCCATGAAGTAGTACTCACATCTTGAACTCCTAGAGGAGCATAGTTTATTGAAATATCGTCGAAAAATGCACTTCCGGAAAAATTGTCGTGTGCAAATCTTAAATCGTCAATATTATACAATAATGCACCTTGGTATTTTAGCTCTCCATTCAAGTAGTAAGATACCACTTCTCCCTCTCCAGAAATTGCAACATCATACCAAGTATCTTCTTGCCAATTCCCAATTTCTGTAACAATAAATTCATTTCCTGCATTCTCTAACACTAAAATTCTTCCGTCATAAGAAAAATATATTTCTAGTACTAATTTTTCGTCCACAATACTTCCACATTCTAATGCAAAAACAGATGAGTTAGCTCCTGGTGGATTCGCAACATTTATACTATAACTCATAGAAAAATTTGTTTTATCCATGGGTGTGTCTAAAGCGTAGAATGCTCCCATATTAGGTAGAGGTTGCGATGAAGCTTGTGGATCGTAATTAATCTTTAAAGATCTTTCTCCAACTTTGGCCAATTCATCTGTAATTACCTGTAGTTCTGTTCTTTCACCATTCCCTAGACCTGTAGTTATCCATTCTTGCTGTCCATCAATATTACCTAAAGTATACCCCTCTTCAGCCTCGAAGGAAAAGTATTCTTGAGCGTTAATTAGAGAGACGTTGAGTAATGATATTAATGCTAATAATGTGTAAATTTTTGCCATAATATTTTTTTTGATTTAGGTGCCAAACTTAATATTTTTTAATTTGCTCTTAAAATTGTTAGAAGGGATATTTCACCTTTTAACAGTATTCAAATAAGTTTGTTTAATTAAAGTTTTAGATTTCTAGATTAAGAATTTGATTTAAATAATAAGGTGTGTAAATAAGTCTTTATTTCCATTTAGATATTGATAGGTATATTTTTTGGAATTTAGTTTTTCTTCAATGCGTAATAAGTCTTTCTTATTTTGCAATTCAATTCCTACTACCACCGGTCCAGTTTCTTTGTTGTTTTTTTTCGAATATTGAAAATAGGCTATATCATCATTAGGGCCTAAAATATGATTCATAAATTCTCTTAAAGCTCCTGGACGTTGTGGAAATTGTAATAGGAAATAATGCTTCAAGCCTTCGTGTAATAGTGAACGCTCCTTTATCTCCTCGGTTCTTGTAATATCGTTATTGCTACCGCTTATCACACAAACCACATTTTTCCCTTTAATTTTATCTTTATAAAAATCAAGAGCAGAAATAGTTAATGCCCCAGCAGGTTCTACAATTATAGCCTCCTCATTATACAGTCGCAGTATAGTTGTGCAAATTTTCCCTTCAGGAACAAGGATAATATCGTCTAAAGTGTCTTTACAAATTCTAAAAGTTTTATCGCCTACACGTTTAACCGAAGCCCCATCAACAAATTTATCTATCTCTTCTAGGGTTGTATTCGTGTTATTTTCAATGGAATTTTTCATAGAAGGAGCTCCAGCAGGTTCTACTCCTATAATTTTTGTTTGCGGACTCAATTTTTTAAAAACTGTGCTAACACCAGCAGCGAGTCCTCCACCTCCAATAGGTAGAAATAAATAATCTATATCGCTTTTTGAGTCATCCAATAATTCTAAACCGATTGTGCCCTGCCCTGCCATTACTTTTTTATCATCAAACGGATGAATAAAAATGGCATTGTTCATTGTACAATAACGACTTGCTTCCTCAAAAGATTCATCAAAAGTATCGCCTTTTAATACTATTGTAACTTTATCTTTTCCAAATAGTTTTACTTGTTTAGTTTTTTGAAGAGGCGTTGTAACAGGCATAAAAATCGTTGCTCCTATATTTAGCTTATCACAAGCATAAGCCACTCCCTGTGCATGATTTCCGGCACTTGCACAAACTACTCCTTTTAATTTTTCCTTTTCTGCTAACGAAACTATTTTGTTGTATGCTCCTCTCAATTTGTACGAACGCACAGCTTGCAAATCTTCTCGTTTTAAGAAAACCTGAGCAAAAAATTCATCGCTCAAGTTTTCATTTTTCATTAATGGGGTGTGAACCGCAATGTTTTTTATACGCTCTCTGGCTTCGTATATTTTTTCTAATAGCTCCATTATTGTTTTGGTCTTAATTTTCTTACTTCTAATCCGGTTTGCCACAACTCGCTGTTTTTTATCACGTTTAATTCTTCTTCCAATTTTTTGCGATAATCAGGTTTGCTATTGGCTTCAATAACTATCTCAGCTTCTTTTCCTGAAACAACACTGTCATACAATTCATTTAAAACTGGTTCAGTGGCTTCGCGAAACTTTCCTTTCCAATCCAACGCACCACGTTGGGCAGTAGTGGAGCAATTTGCAAACATCCAATCCATGCCGTTATCAGCGATTAGAGGCATTAAACTTTGAGTGAATTCTTCTACCGTTTCATTAAAAGCTTCACTTGGGGAATGTCCGCGCTGACGAAGAACATTATACTGTGCTTCAAAAATTCCAGCCACAGCTCCCATAAGTACTCCACGCTCTCCAGTTAAGTCACTATAAACTTCTTTCTGAAAAGTAGTTTCAAATAAATACCCAGAACCAATTGCAATTCCTAAAGCTAAAGCTCTCTCTTTCGCCCTTCCTGTTGCATCTTGAAATATTGCAAAGCTTGAGTTTAAGCCCTGCCCGTTTAAAAACAAACTTCTAAGTGAAGTTCCTGAGCCTTTTGGTGCGACTAAAACCACATCCACATCTTTGGGTGGTACTATGCCAGTTTTCTCGTGAAATGTTACACCAAATCCATGAGAAAAATATAACGCTTTACCTTTAGTTAAATGTTTTTTTATCCCTTCCCAAGCCTGGATTTGTCCAGCATCAGAAAGTAAATTCATTACAACAGTTGCCCTTTCACAAGCTTCTTCAACTTCAAATAATGTTTTGCCTTCTTCCCAGCCATCTACTAAGGCTTTTTTCCAACTCCCAGTACCTCTACGTTGTCCTACAATTACGTTTACTCCATTATCTTTTAAATTTAGTGCTTGTCCTGGACCTTGTACCCCATACCCAATTACCGCTACCCTTTCATTTTTTAATACTTCTCTTGCCTTATCAAGTGGAAATTCATCTCTTTTTACTACGTTTTCTTGTACTCCTCCAAAATTTATTTTTGCCATTTTTTCTGTATTTGTTATTTGTTAATTGTTATTTATATCTCCTCGAGCGGAGTCGAGAGGTCATTTGGGGCTCAACTTTAGTTTATCTTGAGCGAAGTCGAAAAGCTCGACCTGACAATTTTATTTTTGCTACTACTATTATTTATTTTTATTAAACATTCTTTCTAGCTATTCGATTCCTCCAATTCTTTTAGATATGTACTAAACTCTTTCATCGGTTTAGTAACTGCCACTCTTCCAGAACGAGCAAACTCAAGTACTCCATAAGGTTTCAAATTTTCAAATAGCAGTTGTGTTTCTGTTACGTGCCCAGTTTTTTCAATAACCATAAAGTGTGGATCAACAGTTAGTATTCTAGCATGATGTTCGCGAATTACCTTTTCAACATCACCATTGGTTAAGCTTGCTGTTTTAATTTTGTACAAGGCAATTTCTTGATGTACTACTTCCGAATCTTCGTGTACAAAGGCTTTAAACACATCGATTAATTTTTCCAACTGCCCAATAACTTTATCTATTTGCTCTCTAGTTGTTCTTAAAACTATGGTATATCGAAAAACTCCTTTTACCTCCGATTCTGAAGCTGTAATACTATCGATGTTTAAATGTCTACGCGTAAAAATTATCGTGACACGATTCATCATCCCGATACTATTCTCTGTAAATACTGATACTGTATAAGTTTTTTCCATTTCTTTTTAGTTTAATCGCACTTCTGAAACTGAGGCACCAGTGGTCATCATTGGAAAGACATTTTCTTCTTTTGCGACAATTACTTCCAATAAGTAAGATCCGTTGTGATTTAGCATTTTTAATAATTCTGTTTTTAAACTTTCTCTAGCTTCAACTTTACTCGCTTTAATACTATAAGCCTGAGAAAGTGCTACAAAGTCTGGACTTATCATATTTGTGAAGGAATAGCGTTTTTCAAAAAACATTTGTTGCCATTGCCGCACCATTCCTAAAAAACGATTGTTTAAAATGATTACTTTTAGATTGACATCACTTTGCATAATGGTACCTAATTCTTGTAACGTCATTTGAAAACCACCATCCCCGATTATCGCTACCACGTGTTTAGCCGGTGCGCCAAATTTTGCTCCTATAGCCGCAGGAAGGGCAAAGCCCATAGTTCCTAATCCACCAGAGGTTACGTTGCTTTTAGTTTTATTGTATTGATAATACCTAGCCGTCATCATTTGATGTTGCCCGACATCGGTAACTATAACTGCTTCTCCATTGGTTAATTCTGATAGCATTTTAACCACTTCATCCATTTTTAATTCTTCTGAGTGAAGTTCTTTAGCACTTTCCTTAAGCGTTTCCACTTCTACTTTTTTGGCATCTTTAAACTCTTGTAACCAAGATGTATGTTGTTTTGCGACAACCAAATCGGTTAATATACTTAAGGCTTCTTTAGCATCGGAATGTACAGCTACATCTGCTTTTATGATTTTATTCAACTCGGCGGCATCGATATCTACATGAACAACTTTGGCTTGCTTAGCATACCTTGACACATCGCCAGTAACTCTATCGTCGAAGCGCATTCCGATAGCAATTAACACATCGCATTCATTTGTTTTAATATTAGGAGCATAATCACCGTGCATCCCTAAAAATCCGACGTATTGTGGATGATTGTTAGGAAATGCTCCTAACCCCAAAAGAGTGGACGCCACTGGAATTCCAGACTTTTCAGCAAATTCCAGCAATTCTTCTTCTGCATTAGACAACATAATTCCTTGACCGACAAGTAAATAAGGTTTTTTGGCTTCATTTATTAGTTTTGCGGCTTTTATAGCAATTGATTTATTTAACTTGGGCCTAGGATAATAGCTACGAATATTTGTACATTTTTTATAGTTAAAGTCTGTTTCGCTAAACTGCGCATCCTTGGTTATATCTATTAATACAGGACCATGACGGCCAGATTGGGCGATATAAAATGCTTTGGCAATTGCCGCAGGAATGTCTTCGGCTTTAGTTACTTGGCAATTCCATTTGGTTATTGGCATTGAGATACCCACTACATCAGTTTCTTGAAACGCATCCGTTCCCAAAAGATGTGAAGCCACTTGTCCTGTAATACAAACCAAAGGAGTTGAGTCTATCATTGCATCGGCTAATCCTGTTATTAAATTGGTAGCTCCAGGTCCAGATGTTGCGAAAACAACACCTGTTTTTCCTGAGGTTCGTGCGTATCCTTGTGCTGCGTGAATTGCGCCTTGTTCGTGACGCACTAAAATATGATTCACCGTACCTTCATAATCATACAAAGCATCATATATCGGCATAATAGCTCCTCCTGGATAACCGAAAATCGTATCAACTTGCTCGGCTAGTAACGATTTTATTACAGCCTGCGCCCCTGTTAATTTTGTTAAATTCATTTTTCTTAATTTATTAATTAGAAATCCGTTACACATCCTGTTGAAGCACATGAAACACATTTGGCATATTTGTATAAAACTCCTTTAGTTGCTTTTAGGTTTGGACGTTTCCATTCTGCCATTCGTTTAGATAACTCCTCTTCACTTACTTTTAAAAAAAGTGTATTATTTTTTGTATCAATAGTAATAGTGTCTCCATCCATTATTAAAGCAATAGTTCCTCCATCATAGGCTTCAGGGGTTATATGGCCAACTACAAATCCATGTGTGCCTCCTGAAAATCTTCCGTCGGTAATTAATGCCACATCTTTTCCTAATCCTGCACCCATAATAGCAGAAGTTGGTTTTAACATCTCAGGCATACCAGGACCACCCTTTGGACCGCAAAAACGGATTACTACTACATTACCACTTTCTACTTCTCCCATTTTTATACCTGTAATAGCTGCATATTCATCGTCATAAACTTTGGCTGTTCCTTCAAAATAATCCCCTTCATTCCCGCTGATTTTTGCTACAGATCCTTGCGATGCGAGATTTCCGAAAAGAATTTGTAAGTGTCCCGTAGGCTTTAAGGGATTAGTTAAGGAATGAAAAACATCCTGACCCGAAGTTAAATCTGAAACATCCGCTAGATTTTCAGCGACTGTTTTTCCTGTAACAGTCAAGCAATCGCCGTGCAATAAATTATTTGCCAATAAATATTTCATCACTGCTGGTACCCCTCCCACAGCATGTAAATCCTCCATTAAATATTTCCCACTTGGTTTTAAATCAGCCAAAACTGGAATTTTATCACTTATTCTCTGAAAATCATTTAAGGTTAGTTCGATATCTACTGAATGTGCCATAGCTATCAAATGAAGAACGGCATTGGTAGAGCCACCGAGCACAGTTACCATTGTTATTGCATTTTCGAATGCTTTTTTGGTCATTATATCTCTTGGTTTGATATCTTTTTCTAGTAAAATTCTAATCGCTTTTCCCGCATCTAAGCACTCTTGGTTTTTTTCTTCACTTAAAGCAGGGTTTGATGAACTATAGGGCAAACTCATTCCCAAAGCCTCTATAGCCGAAGCCATAGTGTTGGCAGTGTACATCCCACCACAGGCTCCAGCTCCCGGACAAGCATTTTGTATTACACCTTTAAAGTCTTCTGGAGTTATGGTGTTATTAAATTTCTTTCCTAATGCTTCAAATGCTGAAACTATATTTAAAGATTCGCCCTTCCATTTCCCTGAATGAATACTTCCACCGTAAATCATTATAGATGGACGATTCAATCTTCCCATTGCCATAACAGAACCTGGCATATTTTTATCACATCCTACAACAGCTAAGACTGCGTCGTACCATTGTGCACTCACCACCGTTTCTATTGAATCTGCTATAACGTCTCGTGAAACCAAAGAGAATCGCATCCCGTCTGTTCCATTTGAAATCCCATCACTTACGCCAATAGTATTGAAAATTAATCCGACTAAATTCTCTGCTTTAACTCCAAATTTCACGGCTTTTGCAAGATCGTTTAGATGCATATTGCAAGTATTACCCTCATACCCGGTACTTACAATCCCTACTTGAGCTTTTTGCATATCTTCCTCTGTAAGTCCGATACCGTAGAGCATTGCTTGTGCAGCAGGTTGCGACTCGTCTTGCGTTATGGTTTTGCTGTATTTGTTAAGTGTATTCATTAGTAAACTGAACTTAAAGTTTTATGAGATGTCCTTACCAATTTTGAATAGGCTTCTTGTAATTTTTTACCAAGTGAATCATTCCAATTCAGTGGAAACTCTCTCTCATCAACCGAAGCAATCCCTATTACTTCAGCTGCAGTTCCACAATAAAAAGCACTATCTGCTTCAGCCAATACTTCAGGAGTAAAGAGTCCTAGTTTCACTTCAATTCCTAAATCTTCTGCTAATTCCAATACGGTTGCACGTGTAATTCCCGGAAGAATATTTCCTAATTGAGGGGTGTATAAAACACCATCTTTTTCGAAGAATAAATTAGCTCCAGGTCCTTCAGCTAAATAACCATCGCTATCTAATAATAATGCTTCATCGAATCCCTTGTCTTTTGCTTCGTTGGTTGCAAGAATTGAGTTTACGTAATGTCCGCAAACTTTAGCATCAATTTTTATAGATCGTGGATGCGGACGACAATAAGAGGATACTGTTAAACGCAATTGTTTATCTCCTAAATAAGCTCCCCACTCCCAAGCGCAAATCATAACTGAAACTTTATTAGGTCTAGCGAGTGACATATTCGGATCACAAAAAACTAATGGTCGAACATAAGCATCGGTTAAATTATTTTTTTCTAATAAATCATAAGTGGCATCTATTAAATCTTGAACTTCATGATTAAAAGGAATATTAATTAATTCTGCTGAATTTTTTAATCGGTCATAATGCTCTTTTGCCTTGAAAATACTTGTGCCATCTGCTGTGGCATATGCGCGAATACCTTCAAAAACACCATAACCATAGTGCATTGTTTGACTGTATAAGTCGGTTGAAGCTTCATTGACCTTTACGAATTGTTCATCTAGATAAATAACTGTGTTTTCGTTGTAATACATTTTATGTGATTTTTAATTTTAATTTTTGGTAAAAAAAAAAGCCTTTCTCAAAGTGAATGAGAAAGGCTTAGAAATAGGTAAAGCAGCATTTCTCACTCCGTGGAGCAAATAATAATAATGCTGATAATAATATTAGTTAAGGTTGTCATGCTGTGTGTTGAAATTTGGTTCTGTGTATTTTTAAATTTTAGTTTTCTTATATATTGTTATGCGTTAAAACAAAAAAAGCCTTTCTCAAATGAATGAGAAAGGCTTAGTATTTTAGATACCAGCAATTCTCACTCTCGAGAGCGAATAATAATGCTGAAAATAATAATGTTTGTATGTGTTGTCATTTCGTTTTAAGTAATAAAAAAAGCCTCCTGATTTCTCGAGAGGCTTTTTAAATATAATGAATGTATATTATAACCTTCCCGTTGCAGATGTGATATTCACATTTCCAATAATAATAGAAGAAATAATATTTAGATTGTTCATAGTTGCTTTTTAATTGCGTGACAAATGTAGATAAATATTTCAGTTTTCAAAATTTATATTTGTAAAAATGTTTCAAACAAAAAAAAAGGAGACCATATAAATGATCTCCCTTTGTACTTAATTATTCTATCGTTAAGATAGTATATAAATTTTAGTCTAAAACTTCTACGTTAATGGCGTTTAAACCTTTTCTTCCTTCTTGTGTATCAAAAGAAACTTTATCGTTTTCTCTAATTTCGTGAGTTAAACCTGAATTGTGAACAAAAATTTCTTCACCTGATTCTAATGTAATAAATCCGAATCCTTTAATCTCGTCGAAAAATTTTACTGTACCTTCTTGCATTTTAATTTAATTTTAAATTGTTATTAATTTTTACAATAAACATCCTGATAAAACTTGTGTTAACTAAAATGCACTCTGCATTTTGGATAAGTAAACACTATTAAAAAGTAATTGTAAAAATTTAATTGGAAAGAAGAGTAAAAACTCGAAATATACTAATTGCTCTAAATACTAAAACTATGTAGGTGTTTTATTGAGCTGCAAAAATACCCCCCTTTTCCACACCCACCTAATTATTTATCAATTATATATATTTATTTTGATTTAGTTAAATTATATTTCTCTTTATAATATGCTATAATTGGAGGAAAGGCTCCAAATTTATGTTGCTCTGGTGAAAAATCATTGGCTCACGGTCCATAAGGTGTAGATACTGGTTTTAATTTTACATCAGGGAAATCATTTTCTTTATTACTCTTAGCTGGTCGGGGCTTACTATTTATGTACCAAGCAACATGATATGCTTCTTTATCACTTAGTTTTGGATTATCTCTTGAAGCTTCTTCAAAAGGCATATTTGCCTTTATAAAACCTGCCGCGGTTAATACACGATGCATTCCTGCTACATCGTTATAACTATCATCACCCCACAATGGAGGGAATTCATAACCCAAACTAAAATCAGCTTTTTTCACTTCTTAACCATTCCCTTGAAGACAAACCATGCATTGCTTATTATAAATTTCCTTTCCGTATTCTAAGTCAACGGCTTCATTTGGAATTTCAATTGTAGTATAACCTTTGTAATCATCCATTATATTCTTAGGCATCCCCTCTCCGAGCCAATCCACGTAGGCAACCATTGCTTTCATTTCTCGTGTTTCTTTATCTAACTTTTTACCATTCATACTACGCTCGAAGCATCCGTTAATTCTATCTTCAATAGTTCCAACCGCGTTTGACCGACCACGAAAAGTGGGGTAACGACTAGTAACTCCAGCCCATGATGCAGATCTAGCTTGATTTCCAGACTGTAGGTGACAACTTGTACAGGAAAGATTGTTACTTGAAATTCTCATAGTTGAATCTTCAGCCTGAGGTCCTAAATGCTTTTGAGTTTCTGATAAAAGTTGATATCCATATTGTATTTCCTTAGAAATAAACCCAAGGTCCATTTCTTTATCTACATCTTTAGGTTGCCATTTTAATTCTTCGTTATTTAAAAATGAAAAGACCTCTGGTTTATTAACGTAAACTAAAACACCTGTAAATACCAATAAAATAGCTACAATAAAGAATAAAAGAGATTTAGAGAGCGTGCCTAACTGTCGTTTTATTTCTTTTCTTTTTAATTATTGTTTATTGTAATTAGTCGTTTTTCTCAAAAGGTTAAGGATTTAAAGTTTGGTTATATTTTGATAAGGTAACGTTCTACTAAATTTTTAAATCAAATAAGTTTAATTCTCGCTTAGTGCTATTATCTTAAAGGATAATTTATCATCTTCTAACAAGGAGTATTCTAAAATAGCCTTCCCGTACACGTGTCCATCTTCAAAATCTGCAATTATCCATTTGTCTCCTAAGAGTTGAATATTATTATAATGCATAGTCCCTCCTAATACTGCATCCATTGGAATTAGATCTTTATTTTCTCTAAGCGCATTTTTAATGTAATTTCTGGGATCCTCTACCCCTTGCTCTAAAAGTTTTCTCGAATCTGTTTCTGGATAATACCATTGTGGCGAATCAGTGCTATCTGTATCATCTTTGCGCGCTGTTAGTACCTCCATTAATGAGTCATTTTGAAACTGTAAACTGTCAATTCGATTTTGTGAAATTGTATCAGAACTTCTATTATTATTACATGCCATTAAAGTTAATAGCAGAAATGGTAATACTATTATTTTCGCCTTCATTACTTTATTTTATGTTTGATTTGTTTAAAAAAGGTTAAATCTTATATCAAAAGAAACCTTTATTGATTTCGAACTAATTTACAAGGAATTAAACTATCAAAGTGATTCATTTAAAAAGTATTAACAAAAGAATTAAATAACTCACTATATCAGAAAATATGCAATCTTTCTGACAGTGTCTACAAGGAAGTTGAATATTACTTTTAATTGAATTGTGAATTAGTTATAAGATAAATATTTAAGAATTGGCATTATACTTCTAATGAAAAATTAGATAGCTTGAACGAGGGTCATATTAAGACATCGATTCATTTAAATTTTTATCCGCCTGAAGAAGGGTGTAAAAATTTAAAATTCTAAAAGCTATTATTTAATATCAAAATAGTTATAACTACATAAAAATTAAAAGGGTAATTCCTACAACTAAAATAATATTTGTTATCAAAAATGAAATCAAATAGAGTTCTAATTTATCATCTTTAATCCATTTTAAAACGAGTAAAATCACACTTGTAATTCCCGTCATAAATGAGAGAGTTATAAATGTTGTTAGTAAGTTGATCTCTCTATAGGTATCAGTTAAGAAATGATTACCACGAAGTCTAAAATCTAAAAGTAAGTTCAATGTGATTATTAAAACAAATAATGTAAATAGGTAAAAGAGGATTTTAAGGATTTTTACTGGCAATATGTGTGAATTTATTTAATTAAATTTTAAAAAAATTTGGTATTACTTTCTAAATATAGCATTTAATTTTTTGAGAGAATCCTGAGGTTTTCCTAATTGTAGAAAGAATTCAAAAAACACTTAATTTACCTTTCTTTTGGATTAATAGATTAAGAAACACCCCCACTTCGCACTCATTATCAACAAGTAGAAATTATAATGAATAATGATGCAGTATGTTCTATTTATATCGGTTCTAAATTATTATATTTGCACTTCGAAAAAAAAACCTATGAAAAAAATACTTTTAGCAGTAGCAACTATTTCCTTGCTAGTTGCCTGTGGAAACGACAACAAAAAGAATGAAAATTCTGCAACAAAAGAATCTTTAAAAGATCAAGTTGTAAATGTTTACACCCATCGTCATTATGAGCCGGACCAAGATATCTTCAAAATGTTCGAAGAAAAAACGGGCATTAAGGTAAAGGTGATTAATGCAAGTGCAGATGAGCTAATTCAGAAAATGAAGATGGAAGGAAAGCAATCTCCTGCCGATGTATTAATAACTGTGGATGCCGGGAGATTAAGTCGTGCTAAAGGGGAAGGTTTGCTTCAGAGTATTGATTCTGAAATTCTAGAAAATACAATTCCGGCGCATTTACAAGATGTCGATAATCAGTGGTTCGGACTAACCAAGAGAGCGAGAATTATTGCGTATGCCAAAGATAGAGTGAAACCTGAAGATCTTTCTACTTACGAGGATTTAGTAAATAAAAAATGGAAAGGAAAAATATTGGTTAGATCTTCATCAAACATTTACAACCAGTCTTTATTAGCATCTCTAATAGCTAATAACGGTGAAGAAGCTGCACAAACTTGGGCCGAAGGAATTGTTGCAAATATGGCACGTTCTCCAAAAGGATCAGATAGAGATCAAGTGAAAGCTGTAGTGGCTGGGGAAGGCGATTTAGCTATAGTAAACTCATATTATATTGGTAAAATGCTAAACTCTCCTGATGCAGAAGAAGTTAAAACAGCGCAGCAAATTGGTTTATTTTTTCCAAATCAAAGCGATAGAGGAACACATATAAACGTAAGCGGTGCTGGAGTTGCTAAATATGCCCCAAATAAAGAAAATGCAGTTAAGTTTATCGAGTTTCTAATTAGCCAGGATGCGCAACAAGTGTTTACTGAGGCCAATTATGAATATCCAGTATTAGAAAGCGTAGAGCCTGTTAATGATATTAAAGCTTGGGGAGATTTTAAAGAAGATAATTTAAGCTTAAATAAACTAGGTGAAAACAACAAAAAAGCGGTATTGATCTTTGATGCAGCAGGGTGGAAATAATAACGAAGCTTTCTCTTTAAGAACGAGAATTAAAAGGCTAAAAAGAGATGTAAACAAATGGTCAGTATTTACACTGGCCATTGTTTTTTTCTTGGCCTTACCCATTATATTCATTGGTGTAGAGCTATTTTCTGGTCCTGGGGAAACTTGGGGACATATAGTAGAATACCTTTTACCCGACTATATATGGAACTCTTTGTATCTCGTAGTTATATGTAGCATTCTAGTTTTGACTTTTGGAGTTTCGTCAGCGTGGTTTGTTTCGCGTTACGATTTTTTTTTCCGAAAGCAAATGGAATGGTTGCTTATATTACCGTTGGCGATTCCTTCTTATATTGTGGGTTATGCTTACGCTGGCATTTTCGACTATGGTGGAAGTTTGGATTTGTTATTCCGCCAACTTGGTTTGGAGTTTATCCGTATCGATATTATGAACAGAGCTGGGCTTGCTTTTGTATTGAGTATTTCCTTATTTCCGTACGTTTACGTAAGCGCACGGGCTTTTTTCTTAAACCAAGCTAACAACCTATTAGAAGCCTCTAAAATGCTAGGGGTTGGAGAGCGTAAAACATTTTTCAAATTGATGCTACCCCTCGCCCGCCCTGCTATAGTTGCTGGTTTAGTTTTAGTATTAATGGAGGTGCTCAATGATTATGGGGCAGCCAAATACTATGGTGTAAATACCTTTACCACTGGTATATTTAGATCTTGGTTTTCGTTGGAAGAACCCCAGACAGCAGTCTACTTATCGGCTTTATTAATATGTTTTATTTTCGCATTAATTCTTTTTGAAAAATGGCAGGTAAGAAAGATAAAATTTACATCTTCAAAAACTAATAGCACTCAAATTCAGCGAAACAAGGCCAAAGGAGCAGTACAGTGGTTGATATTTTTTGTTGTGTTTCTCCCTATTCTTTTAGGTTTTATCTTACCAGTAGCCCAATTGATATATTGGGCGATTATTACAGCTTCTACAGTATTTAACATGGAATTCGTTATGATTTCGCTTCAAAGCTTTGCTATTGCTTTTACCTCGGCTATAATTACTGTTTTATTTGCTTTAATTCTTATTTATTTTTCAAAATGGAGTACGCTTAGTACAATTAAAAATGTTTCTAGAATTGGAGTTTTAGGCTATGCTATTCCAGGTGCGGTAATTGCTATAGGAATAATGATTCCAACTTTAGCTTTAGACAAATGGTTAGTTAATATATTGGGTAAATTTGGAATAGATACTGGACTAATCATCAACGGTACATTGCTTGCGTTACTATACGCTTATGCAGTTCGTTTCTTAGCCGTTGCCTATAATCCGATAGATTCAACAGCGTTAAAGGTTGATAATTCCATTCCAGATTCATCAAAAGTTTTAGGCGTTGGAAACATAAGAACCTTTTTTAAAATTGATTTTCCTTTGATAAAGACGGGAGTCTTTAGCGCTATAATATTGGTTTTTATAGATGTAATGAAAGAGTTACCTTTAACATTAATACTAAAACCCTATCATATAGACACTTTAGCGGTAAAAGCTTTTGAATACGCTAGTGATGAGATGGTGATGGAGGCCTCTATCCCTTCTCTTTTCATTATCTTTACAGCTATGATTCCTGTGATTTTTTTAAATAAATTACTGATTAAAAAATAAACATGCTAACAATAAACTCTCTTTCTAAAAGCTTTGACAAAGGTAAATCTTATGCCCTTGAGAATGTTTCTTTCAATTTGAAAGCTGGACAGGTATGCGCCATAGTTGGAGAGAGCGGAAGTGGTAAAACTACCTTAGTGCGGTTAATTGCAGGTCTTGAAAGACCAGACCACGGGAGTATAGCAATGAATGATAAAATCATTGCTTCTCTAAATAAGTTTGTACAACCCGAGAAAAGAAAAATTGGATTGGTATTCCAAGAATATGCACTGTTTCCACACTTAACAATATTGGAAAATGTTTTATACGGCATTTCCAAAGTAAGAAACAAAAAGAAGAAAGCACAAGAGATGCTCGATTTGGTCGGTTTAAGTGATATGGGGAAACGTTACCCGCATCAATTATCTGGAGGACAACAGCAGCGTGTAGCTTTAGCAAGAGCACTAGCGCCAGAACCTTCGTTGTTAATATTAGACGAGCCTTTTAGTAATCTCGATACCATGTTGCGTACTCAATTGAGAAACGAGGTATTTGAAATTATTAAAAAAACAGAAGTGACAGTGTTATTTGTTACCCACGATACCCAAGATGCCCTTTCGGTTGCTGATGAGATTTTAATTCTTCAGAAGGGAAAAGTAATTCAAAAAGATGTAGCGTCAAATTTATATGTTAAACCTAGTACGCTATACGTAGCATCTTTGTTTGGAAGTACTGTACATATCAATAAGAATTTACAGAATGCTTTCCGGTGTCCTTTAAAACAAGATTGCTGTCACGCTATTCGCAACGAGAAAATTATAGTAAGCCCCTCCTCTGCCGAAGCCGATTGTGAATACATTACAGCTGCCCAAGTAATCAAAAAAATTCAATTAGGTGATTCCACACAATTGGTTTTAAAACTTGATTCGGGGGAGCAACTAACTGTAATGACTCAAGATAAAAATGTTGCAGATACTATTTATGTAGGATTTAATTCTAAAGATATTTTAGAATTTGAACAGGAGTAATTATAATGTTCTTCGAGTTTAAATCAATTATTTTTAAATTCCTATTTTGGGGTTTCTCATAGAGTGTCTTAATAGTATTTGTTAAACACAAAAACGGTCTGAGTTAAACTCAAACCGTTTTTTAGTTATACTCTAGAAGAGAATTTAATTTAATTCTTAAAAACAGTTTCACCGTTTTTAGTTAATTCCAATTTTTCACCTTTCCCTCTCAATTCATAAGTGTCGTTTTTATACCAAATTCCAGATGCTGCTTTCTCGGCAACTAGGTCGATTTGTTCTCCACCATTAAGGTAAGCTTTAGCCGTTCCTTCGGTATTGTTGAAAGTTAAATCTAATGTCTGGCCTTTATCATCCTTTAAAGAAGAATGTACGATATCATCTTGGTGTTCGAAAACAACTTCATCCCCTTTTTTTAATTGGATATCATTACCTTTTCCTCTTAACTCATAGTTTTCATTTTTGTACCAAAATCCAGATGCCGATTTTTCTTGTTGAAATTCAATCGTTTCTCCATCAAAAACAAGAGTTGCCGTTCCTTTTGTATTATTAAATACAATTTCTAATTCCTCACCATCTTTGTTTACAGTCGTTGTAGTAACAAAATCATCCGAAACTTGCTCAACGGTGTCATTTACTTCAACATTATCCTGTTGACGCGTGTCTTTACAAGAGCTTAAAACCAATGCTGAAAGCATGGTGATTGTTAAAATATTCTTAGTCATTTTATATTTAATTTTTAGAATTAAGTTTTATTTCTGCTAATATAGGTTGCAAATACTCTGCAAAAACAACGCAATTCTATAATGTATTTTTGATAAAATAAAAAACGGTCAGAGTTTGATACCTGACCGTTTAGGTTAACTTAATTAATATTTAATCTATTTATAATTTAAGATTGTTTTGTAAATTGTACATCTACAACCATCTTTACTTTGTCAGAAACAACAATACTTCCCGCTTCAGTAACAGCGCTCCAAGTTAAATTGAAATCTTTTCTGTTAATAGTACCAGTCATTTCAAATCCAGCTTTTGTTTGTCCGTAAGGATCTACAGCGACACCATTTAAATCTGCATCCAGAACAACTTCTTTTGTAACGTCTCTTATAGTTAAATCACCTACTAATTTATCACCATCAAATGATTTTGAAACGAATTTCAACTCTGGAAATTCCTCAGAATTGAAGAAATCGTCCGATCTTAAATGTGTATCTCTATCTTTATTTTTTGTGTTGATAGATGCTGTTTTTGCTGTAAATGTAAATTCTGCATTTTTAAAGTCGTCACCATCCGTTTTAGCAGTTGCTTCAAAATCTTCGAAGTGTCCTGTCACGGTTGAAATCATCATATGCTTAACTTTAAAAGCTATTTCTGAATGTGCGTTGTCTAAAGACCAATTTGTGTTCTTACTCATATTATTATATTTTAAAATTATTAATTCATTTTGGTTAATCTGTTCACTTTTTCGATATCCAGTGATCTAACGAATACTTCCCTGCGCCGATTAATGCTATGGATATATATATTGCAGCATAAAGAAGAGGCAACTCTTGTCTACCGAAGCCATCATTAGCATGTACTATAAATGCTGCAACGAACATGGTAATAGCTAATGGGATTGCTGCAAGTCTAGTACCTAATCCAATCATTAATGGAATAGCACATAATACCTCTGCAAAAACGGCTAGTGCTAGGGATGCCGATGCTCCTATACCTATAGGATCTCTGAATTGAATTGGTTCTCCACTAAAAAAAGCTTCAAACTTTCCTAAACCATGTGTTAACATAAAAGCACCTCCTACTACTCTTAGTACTAATAATGCTATACTGATATTTGTATTAGTAAATCCTGAATTTAATGATTTTTTAAAAATTGCCTGCATCTTTTATAATTATCTTAATACGTCCTGAATATCTTCTATCTTCTTAAACATTGCTGCAGCAAATGGACACAAAGGCGTAATTTTTATGTTTTTCTCCCTAGCCATTTTTACAATATTATGGAGCAACTGCTTACCTATGTTTTTTCCTTTAAACTTTGGATCCACTTCGGTATGGTCGATGATAATGTGATTTTCTCCTGCTACAGAATACGTCATCAATCCAGCTCTTTCATCACCTTCTCGAGCCATAGCATAACCCTTATTTTCTAATTCTTTAATTGTAATTTCCATGCTTTTAAAATCTAGACAGTTAGTTATTACATTGTCATTGGTACGTCCATAAGCAATACACGGGTATCCTCTGTTGCTTTTACATTAATGCCGTCTGTATCCCAAACTCCCATTCCATCTCTTTTAGAAAGTTTTTCACCATTAATTTCTACTTCACCTTCTAAAATGAAGGCATAAACACCATTTCCTTCTCTTTTAATCTTGTACTCTTTAGATTTTCCTTTTTCAAATTTTCCAATGTGGAACCAAGCATCTTGATTGATCCAAACTCCTTGGTCGTCTTTATTAGGTGAAAGTACTTGGTAAAATTCATTCTCCTTTGCAATATCTCTAGTTGAAATTTGATCATATCTAGGTTTTACTTCCCTTTCTTTTGGGAAAACCCAAATCTGAAGAAACTTTACCTCCTTATCTTTATTCTTATTGTTTTCAGAGTGGGTGATTCCAGTTCCAGCACTTAATACTTGAACATCTCCTTCTTTAATTACCGCCACGTTCCCCATACTGTCTTTATGCTCTAAATCACCTTCTAATGGTATAGATATAATTTCCATATTGTCATGCGGGTGAGTTCCAAATCCCATTCCAGCTGCTACGGTATCATCGTTTAAAACGCGTAAGACACCAAAGTGCATTCTTTCTGGATTGTGATAGTTTGCGAAGCTAAAGGTATGGTGTGAGTTCAACCAACCGTGATTAGCGTGTCCTCTTGTTTCTGCTTTGTGAATTACTGTATTCATAGTATATATATTTTTATTTGGTAAATGATTAAATCCTACTTGTTGCATCAATTTATCGTAAGTCGATTTTATATTATTGTTTTCATCTGCTTTAAGTGCTTGAGGAGCAATCGCACCAAGGACACTTGTTAACAGAACATTTTTTATAAACTTTTTACGATTCATAGTATTTGCTTTAAGTATGGTACAAAGATATAACCCTTTATAAGTGTGGGGAATATGAAAAAAAGGGATAGACTTATGAAAATCCGATATTTACCTTAAAAAGACAAAAACAAAATTGTAATGGCACTATTTGACAAATACTATGGTCTATTTACTACAAATTACAACTTTCAGATAGGATAGGAAAGTGCTATAAGAATCTCTTAACAAACTAATATTTAATTTTGATTAAGCTTAAAGTCTGAAGGAGATACTTTGGTGTTCTTTTTAAAGAATGCACTGAAATTTGCAGGAGCATTAAACCCTAACTCGTATGCAATTTCTTTAGTTGTTAAATCGGTAAAACAAAGTAATCTTTTTGCCTCTGTAATTATTCTAGCTTGAATATACTCTTTAGCTGTTTTACCAATTCTAGATTTAATGGTACGATTTAAATGATCTGGAGTTATATGTAGTTCATTAGCATAAAATGTAGTTGAGTGCTCTTTTTTATAACTTTTCTCCACTCCTTTTTTAAATGCTCTTATCAAATTATCTCCTGTGCTATCAACATCAGATTCTATTGGATTAATAGAACAGATATTGTTACACTCTATAAGTAACAGTTTCACAAAAGCTCCAATAGACAACAGTTTCATGTTTTTCTCACTGTTAAATAACTTAAAAATTTGATTGGTATAGTTCGTTATTGTTTCAAATTGTTCTTCAGTTGGAATTAGTGGTGGACTTTGACCGTAATTATTAAAGAGGTTTAAGCTATCTATAAAAGATAGTTGAATTAAGTTTTCAACTAAAAATTGATTTGAAAACGTCATCGCATAACCATACGATTTTTCAGTTTCTACAACTTGATGTACTTGACCTGGAGCAACAAAGAATAATTGCTTATCGCCTAAGTCGTAAGTATTAAAATCGATTATATGGCTTCCCTTAGCTTTCTTTACAATTAATACAGTATAGTAATTATGTCTATGCGGCGCGTCCACTTCTCCATTTCTTTTTGTGTAAATATCTTCCATTTTTGATATCCCAAAACTCACGCTATGCTGATTGATATTTACGTTCTGATATGTTTTTACGCTATCCATTATAATTATTTCTACACAAATTTAATTTTAGGAGCTTTATTCAAAAGTACAACTTTGTATCAAGTCTATACTATGGAATTATTTTTTTAGAGGTTTTTTATATTTCTTTTTACTAGCAAGATTCCCCAAGTGGTTAAAACAAATGGTGCGGTAAGCGTTATTATTCCTGTTGCACCTAACCCAATATTTATTAATGTAGAGAAAATAATAGCTATTGAAATCCAAATAAAATCACACCATTTTATGCCAAATAGCGCAATTGCACAAAGTATGGCGTTATACCCCATAAGTCCGGCGTTAATGCTAATTGCTGATTCTAAAAATATCAATGCTGTTAAGGAACTTAAAATAGCGGCGTACAGTGCATAGGCTGCCATCCATTTATTGTTTACCAAAATTGCTAATAGAAAAAACAGTCCTGTTATTGTGTTTTCTTGAAACATTACTTGCCCAAAACTATTGCTTACGGCTGTAACAAGGTTAAATGTGGTTTCGCTTATTGCAGAATTTGAAATCAACGGAAATTGAAAAACTAATATCAGTAAATAAATAAGAATCCAAGTTATAATTACAAATGGTGATGTAAATGGAGGAATGCGTTTTTTTAAGAAATACATTAATAAAGTCGATAAAACCGAACCCAACAGAAGAGCAATAGTAGTAATTAAATTGAACTCAAATAGGCATAGTACTGCAATTCCTGTAAGCGTTCCATTAAATCCGTAAAGTCCATTTTTAATATCATCTTCGGAGTATTTTAAAGATTGCGCTGTGATAGTGCTCATAATTGTCCCCATAAGGGCTGCTAACCCCAATACCCAGGAATTGTAAAAGATTCCAATTATGAATAAGATTCCAGAGTAAATATTATTTTGAAATATTACCTGACCTATACCCCGTAGAATTGAATCTATAAACCTCATTTATAATTGCCGTATTTACTTTTATAGACGAATATAGCTTTATAACTAAAATTTTGATTGTTTTTTTAAGAATACTAATGTGAGTTTAATAAACTCAATTTTTAAAAAATTGAAAAGTAATAGACTATATACAAAAAAACTCTTAAGATAATTTTGCTAAATTTTGCTAGCATAAATTTTCTTTGAATGTATTATTACACTCTAACGCAATGGATGTTAATCAAAAGATATTAACTCTCTTTGTATTATAAAAAGTAATACTATAATAATAATAGAGGTAAATAGTATTCTAGTTTTCAAAAGTCGTGGAACAAAGTACGAGTAATGGAGAAGAAGAATATAATAAAGATAAATTTCTTTAAAATAATTTTTACAATTATATCTTTAGACCTTTATAAAATCGATTTATATCATCAAAAAAACCCTATGAATAAAGCTGAACGAATTAAAAATTCAACAACTACAATCTTTAAAGCTGTTTTTCCTAATACAACAAATCACTACGATACACTTTTTGGTGGAACCGCGATGCAAATGATGGATGAAACCGCATTTATAGCCGCTACCCGTTTTAGCAGACAACAGATGGTAACAGTAAGCAGTGATAAAATAGATTTTAAAAAGGCAATTCCAGCAGGAACTATAGTGGAATTAGTTGGATATATTACCCATGTGGGAAACACTAGCCTAAAGGTAAGAGTAGATATTTATGTTGAAGAAATGTATTCAGATTATAGAGAAAAAGCGGTCTCTGGAGAATTTACCTTTGTGGCAATAGATGAAAATAAAAAACCTGTGAAAGTAATTTAGACTTCAGAATACTATCTGGCACTATAACCATTTTTGTTCGTTTGATTAGAATGGAATACTAAAGGATTGAAGTGAATTGCTCCAAAGAGCGTACATGTCAAAAAATCCTTTTTATGCTTATACAATCTTCATTTCGTTGTTGATTGGTTGAGCGACTGCTTGTATGTATTTTACAGGGATTAAAGCTTTCAATTCAGCCTTATAAATTATAGAATGAACTACCATTGTTATTGCTCACCGTTTGAGTACGATAAAAAAAGCAGATCAAATTTTAGGAAATGAAGTTGTACATATTGTTGAGCGTGGTACTTACGAACAACTAATTGCCAAAGAAGGTCGATATTATGAATTGTTTACCTACCAAGCAAAGATTAAAGAGTTTTAAATTAAGAGTTTAGGTAAGAAGGTAATTGCATAATCTATAGCGATATACTAGGAAATATAATCTAATTAAACCCCAAAAAGTCAAATTGCTAATGGGGTTTAATTAATTGAGGAGATAAAAGCCTAAGCTTAATGTCAAATATAATAATTAATTTCAATTATCCTAAAAAAAAATCTCTCCTTCCTATATATCAACTTATTTTTACAACATTTTAATCTCTTCTTGACCTAAAAAACCCCTATAAAAAAATCAGAAATTTTAAAAAGATTATTAGAAGTTAGGATTTAGCATTATAAATGTGTTTTTGCATCTACTTACCTACCTTATTTCAATTCATAAAAATTTCGCTTTCCCATTTTAATTTTGGTTTCACTTTTTAAGTCAATACTCATAAAAGGATCAGTCATTTTTTGTTCATTAATTTGAACAGCTCCGCTAATAATAAGTCTTCTAATATTCGATTTACTCAACTCTTTATTTAACTCTGAACATAAATCAAGTAAATTAATCGTGCCATTTTCAGTTTGAAATTTATTTAAGTCAACAGGCCCGAATACCTTTTCTTGAAAATTTTTATTTTGAAATTGATTACTAAAAAAAGCTTCTGCCTCTTCTGCTGCAACTTCATTGTGGTATTGTGTAATAATATTTTTAGCAATCAACTTTTTAATGTTCATCGGGTTCTCCCCTTCCTCCATGCTTTTCATAAAAGATTCTATCTCTTCTACAGAAAAGTCTGTGGCTAATTCTAAAAACTCATTAATCAAATCGTCTGAAATTGACATCGTTTTTCCAAACATATCGTTGGGAGAGTCAGTGAGCCCGATGATATTATTTAGAGATTTACTCATCTTCTCATTTCCGTCTAGTCCTGTTAATAAAGGCATACACATTACGGTTTGAGGACTCATTTGGAATGTTTCTTGCAATTGCCTTCCCATAGTACAATTAAAAAGCTGGTCTGTTCCTCCCATTTCGATATCTGCTTTAATTTTCACCGAATCGAAGCCTTGTAGTATTGGGTAAACAAGTTCGTTCATTGCAATAGGAGTATTTTCAGAAAAACGCTTATTGAAATCATTTCTGTGCATTAATTGAGCAACGGTAACCTTAGATAGTATCTGAATTACTTCTGTAAACTCAAGCTTATCTAACCACTCTGAATTAAAAACTATTTTAGTTTTTTCAATGTCCATAATTTTGGATAACTGATTGAGGTAGGTTTCAGCATTTTGTTGCACTTCATCAACGCTCAGTGGCATTCTACTTTTATTTTTCCCCGTTGGATCTCCAATACGGGCAGTAAAACTTCCTACCAAAATCACAATTTGGTGTCCTAAATCTTGAAATTCTCTTAGTTTTTTTAATACCACGGCGTGTCCCAAATGCAAATCTGGAGCAGTGGGGTCGAAACCAAGCTTAATTATTAACTTGCGATTTTCCTTTTCGGCTTGTTTTAATTTTTCCTCCAATCCATTTTCTGGGAGAATAATTTCAACATTTTGTTTTAGTCTTTCAATAGTTTCCATTTTTTCTTAAATAAAAAAGCCCGAGCATTTGCTCGGGCTTTAGATTATAATATAGTGTTTTTAACTTCTTAAATTTTATTTAAAACATATATATAGCCATTCCGAGCAGATATTATTTGGTAATAATAAGTGCTGAAATAAGGCAGACGTAATATGTTATTTAAAGTTTTCATTCTCGACTACAAAATTAAGTCTTAATATTATGCTGAACAAATAAATTTAGCTAGACCAATAATTATGTGCTACTTACATTATTAGTAATCTCTACTAATTATTTCATCCATACAGTATTCTGCAACTGCAGTAATAGTTAGAAAAGGATTTACTCCAATGCTTGCAGGAACTAGAGCGCCATCGGTTATATACAAGTTTTCATAACCTTTAACTCGACCATATAGATCGGTTGTTTTACCTAATACAGCACCACCTAGTGGATGATAACAAATATCTGGACCATAACCACCTTTCCATAACAAACCAGAAGGAGTTCCACCGTTTGCTTTATTCATCTTTTTTATAAAATACTTGGCGTTTTTTACAGTATGCTTGTAATTTTTAATTTCCCAATTAATTATGATGTCATTAATCTCTGGATTATATGAAATACTTCCTGGTGTTGGCACTTTGTTAATTATTAAATACAGAGCCGTATATACCTCCATTCCCATTGGTAAAGGAGAAATTTCAGCAAAAAATGAATGTTTTTCATCTTCCCAATTGTCAATCCCCGAAACTGGAATTGTAGATTGTTTAACCCCCGTTCCTGGTCGGAAATTGCTATAGGTAGCCTCATTTTTTACTCTATTAAAGAGCGTATTTACCATATTTCTTCCAGTCATCACATTTCCATTATTCCCCCAATATTCTCCTAAACTAGGGTCAAAATTGTTCATTTTGCCTTTGTATTTTGAAGCTAATAATAGTTTTGTAGTACCAAGACTTCCTGCGTTTAGGAATAGTTTTTTACAGTTTATAGTTTTCTTTTCAACCACTTCGCCTTCGGTATTAAGAACATTTACATATACAACATATCCTTTCTCCGTTTTCTGAAAGTAATCAACCTGATGAAGATCATGGATACTCAGCAATCCAGTATTTAGGGCTTTTTTTAAATACGTTTTTTCAAGGCTTTGTTTCCCGTGGTTATTTCCGTAAATCACTTCTTTTGCAAGGGCAGACTTTGGTACTTCTCCTGCTTCTTCTTTCTTCATATAATCGAAAGAGTAAACATTAGGAACTCGTATAGTCTTAAATCCAGCTTTCCTTGCTTCACTTTCACCTACTCTCGCAAATTTATAATAGGGAGTTTCATTGTTATATTCATCCGAAATTTGATTTACATCTAATTCTTTTTATGCTAATGGGAAATAAGTATTCCAAAATTCTTCGACATCTAAATCTGGAAATATTTCTTTAAAATATTCTTTTTTAGGTTGTATGGCCATTCCTCCATTTACCAATGAGCCTCCTCCTACGCCTCGACCAGCATAAACCTTAACATTTTCAAAATCCATACAATCCAGAACACCGGTAAATTTTTTATTAAATCTAGAAATGTTCATCATTGGGGCTTGAGTGGATTTTCTAAGCCAAGTAGAATTGTTTTTGGGAGTAATTAAGTTTGAAAATGGCTTGTATTTACCTCCCTCTTTTTCCCAATTTAATCCCATTTCTAACATCACTACCTTTTTCCCTGCTTGGGTAAGGCGCAACGCAGCTACTGCTCCTCCATATCCTGAACCAATCACTAGGTTTTCGATATATTCGTTTGTATTTGTTGTCATTAATTCACATGCTAAAACACTAGGAACCATAAGCCCCATACTTAACCCTGAGGTTAGTTTTACAAAATTTCTTCTCTTCATTATAATTCAACCGATTTCTAGTGGTATTAATTTTTATGTTTTCTGAGCGGTTGCCAACGCTTAATATGCCATTAATATACAAATGATAAAAAGGCTAAGAGATAAGAAAATTCTGAAAATATTCTTAATTATTTCTTGAGGACGGAAATTATAGACTTTTAAAGAAAACGTTTTTGATCATTAAGAAGAATAATAAAAGGTATGTCCCATAATCCACCACTCAACTTCTTTACTAGTTATAAAAAAACCTAACAGAATTTTCACCTTCACTGTTTTGCAATAGTCAAGAAATGAAACCTGTTAGGTTATAATAATTTTATTGATTGAAAATGAAGTAATTAAGAAGACTATCTTATTTGTGAAATAGATTTAATTTCTAAAACTAAACTTCAGTCTAATCACAAGTACCATCCGTGCTACAGCTTTGACCTTGTGTAACTTCTAATTTTGTTTCTGGATTAAGTTTTCTCCATTCGTCAAATGCAACTTCCAGATTTTCTAAAAATGCCTGAGGTGGCTGCGCTCCAGAAACTCCATATTTTCTGTCAAGTACAAAAAACGGAACTCCCTGAACTCCTAGCTGTCTAGCTTCTTGAATGTCTTGATTAAATAAAGAAGCATATTTCTCATCGTTTAAAGCTGCATTTACGTCTGCTTCACCTAGCTCTAATTCCTTTCCTATTTGAACTAAAGTATCAATATCAGCTATATTTTTACCCTCTGTGAAAAATGCAAGAAATAATTTTTCTTCTGCTTGATCTCCTAAACCTTTAGTTTTGGCAAATTGAATAAACTTATGAGCGTTTAATGAATTCACCATTACTGCTTTATCAAAATTGTATTCTAAGCCAACCTTTTTCGCGGAAAGGGTAACGTTATCTAACATTCCTTTTACTTGCTCTTGGCTCATTCCTTTATTTTTAACAAGATAGTCTTGGTAGCTATCTTTTGGTTCCTCAGGAATTCTAGAGTCTAATTGGTAACTTTTCCAAACTACCTCAAGTTCATTTTTATGCTCGAATTGTTCGAGTGCTATTTCAAAATTTCTCTTCCCGATATAGCAAAAAGGACACATTACATCACTCCAAATTTCTATTTTCATTTTGTTTTCCATAATTTATTTAAGATTTTAATTCACTTATTTCTTTCTTACTCCTTCGCAATAACTTAGCCTAAAGCTTTCAATAAAGCAATAAGTTCTAATAAAAGCCTATATGTCGGTTCAACTAATACTTCATTACAAAAGTATCTGCCAAAAGCATAGCCAATTATTAGAAGTGCTTTAATACCTGGGCAGTACCAATACCTAATTCATGTTTATAACCATTTCGCTTTAAAGCAGTTTCAATAGCACCTACAGTTGCGAGTAAATCTGCTTTGTTTACTGAGCCCATATGGCCAATTCTAAAGTAAATGTTTTTTAATTCTGGCAATAGACCTCCTGCTAATACTATACCATTATCACCCACTATTTGTAAAAATGCTTTAGCATCCATATTCTTGGGATATAATGGAGCTGTTAATGTGTTTGCTGCTGTTTCATCATTCTTAGACAATAACTCCAAGCCTAAAGCTTTGATAGCTTCACGCATAGCTTTTCCTGCTCGTTTATGACGATTAAAACGATTTTCTAATCCCTCGTTTAAAATTAACTTCAAACTTTTTTCTAAAGCAATGATAAGGTTTACCGGAGGCGTCCCAAAATATGAGGCCTGCCTGTTTTCGTAAGCTTGCATTATGGGTAACCAGTTTGTCCAATCGGAATAATAGTTTGAAACTGGACTTTTACGATTTTCAAAAGTTTTGATAGCATTTTGAGATGCTACCACAAGAGCAAGTCCAGGAGGAATTCCTACTGCTTTTTGAGATGCGGTTACAACAACATCTATTCCCCATTCTTCTTGCTTAATTTCCTCACCCGCTACCGAGCAAACTCCATCGAGAATTGTCAATACATTGTATTTTTTTCCTAATGCTCCTATGCTTTTAGCATCGTTTAATACGGCAGTGGAAGTATCGACGTGAGTAAATGCTAGAATTTTATAATTATTGGATTTTATTTACTTCTCAATATCATCTATAGGGACAATATGGCCCACTTCGGATTCAAGAATATCTACATCGGCTCCATAGCGTTTTAAAATCTCAGCATATCGAAGCCCAAAGTATCCTGTAGAAACTACTAGCACTTTATCGCCAGCTTCAACTAAATTGGCTGCCGCCATATCCATAGCAAGTGTCCCTGTTCCAGCTACAATAAATCCTTGTCCAGAAGGACACTGACAAACATCTTTTAACAACTTTAAACTGTTTTCAAATACAGCTATAAAATCAGGGTCAATATGACTAAGTGTAGGAATAGCCATAGATTGTAAAACTTCATTTTCAAACTCTATTGGCCCCGGAATCATTAATAACTTCCTTGAATTCATATACTTTGTTTAATTTTTTTTCTGTAATTAATATAAAATAATTTACATGATGAGGTATACCATTAAGTAATTATTAACCTTATATACCCTGAAGGAAACAACATAGAATTTCTTGATTTACGATGTACGGTTTTGGATTCAGAATGAAAATTAGAAATAAACCAATAATCACAGCAAGTTCAAAAGAAATTCTATTGAATGTCGTTAGTATAAATCAATAGAATAAACATATTCTTTTCCTCTTCAAATAATAATGTAAGCAAGGGTTCTTAAAACCTATTTCAACTCATACCGCAATAATCTCAAGGCATTTAATACAACTACCAAAGTTGATCCTTCGTGGAAGACAACTGCTGGTCCAATGGCTATGGTTCCCATAATTGTTAATGGAACTAATATAACCACCATTCCCAAACTGATTATTAAGTTTTGTTTAATGATGCTTTTTGCTTTTCTACTTAAGCCAATTGCAAAAGGAAGATTATCTAATTTATCCGCCATTAGTGCTATATCTGCGGTTTCTAAGGCTACATCAGACCCTGCAGCTCCCATGGCAATTCCTACTGTACTTTTTGCCATTGCAGGGGCGTCATTCACACCATCTCCAACCATAGCCACACCTCCACTTTCTTCTTCTTTAAGTTTTTCTATTGCTGTTACTTTATCTTCAGGAAGTAAACTCCCCAACGGATCGGTTATTCCTATAATTTTTGCAACTGCATTAGCTACTTTTTGATTATCGCCCGTAAGCATAACCATTCGCTTAATACCTATTCCTTTTAAAGCGGTTAAGGTTGAAATCGCTTCAGGGCGGGCCACGTCCATGGCCGCAATAATACCTAAGTACTCATTCCCTTGATGAACAATCATAGCTGTATTTCCTTCTAATTCAAGTTCAGCCATTTTTTGATCTATTTCCTTAGGTACTGCATTTCCTGTTAATTCTTCAAATAGTCTGCGGTTACCAATATGAACAAGACCACCATTCCAATCGGCTTGAATTCCTCTTGCGGTTAAGGCTTTTAAATTTTCAGCTTTCGGAATATCAATATCTCCTAATTCTTTATTTCCTCCATCAACTATAGCTGCCGCTAATGGATGATCACTCAGTGCTTCTACAGCCACAGAAACTTTTAATAACTGTTCTCTACTTATATTACCAAAAGGAATAGCGTGTGTTAGTTTAGGCCTACCTTCGGTGAGGGTTCCTGTTTTATCAAATGCAATTGCACTAACTCCGCCTAAGTCTTCAAGAGGACGACCCCCTTTAATCAATACTCCTTGACGAGCAGCTCTCGCAATTCCTGCCAATACAGCGCTTGGTGTTGAAATAGCCAAGGCACACGGTGAAGCGGCAATTAAAACTGACATTGCTCTGTAAAAACTCTGCTCGAAAGTTTCGTCTATTACAACAAAAGCAAATAGTAAAATAATAACTAAAATTAATACCGAAGGCACATAGTATTTTTCAAAATTATCTGTAAGATGTTGTGTAGGCGATTTTTGAGTTTCGGCCTCTTTCACCAAATAAATTAATCGCGAAAGTGTACTGTCTTTAGACTCCTTAAGAACTTTAATTTCTAGAGCTCCACTGCCGTTAATTGTACCTGCGAAAACTCGATATTCAGGCAATAAGTTTTTAATTTCGATGTCATCTTTCCAGCTATCGCTTGGGAGTTTGGTTATTGGCATACTTTCTCCTGTAATTGAAGCCTGATTTACTGCACTCGTTCCTTTTGCTACTACTCCATCAGCCGCGATAGTTGAATTTGGTTTTACCACAATTATGTCTCCAACCTTCAGCTCTTCAATGTGGACTTCTTTCAGTTCACCATTTTGTTTTAAAAGTGCGGTTGGAGGCGCTAAATCGGAAAGAGCAGAAATAGACTTTCGCGCTCTTTTCATAGCGTAATGTTCAAGAGCGTGTCCTAAACTAAACAGGAATAGCAATAAGGCACTCTCGCTCCACTTTCCCAATGCAGCAGCACCAATAGCTGCAAAAAGCATCAAAAAGTCAATTTCAAATTTTCCTTTTGATAAACCAAAAATGGCAGAAGAGAAGGTAAAAACACCACCGAATATAGCTCCGATAATAAAAATCGGAGTTACAATGGATTCAGAAACGCTAGAGATAAATGATAAGACAACCCCTGTAACCCAAAATACTCCACTGATTATTGCGAAATAGAGTTCGGTGTTTTCTCCTAAAAAATTGAGGTTAGAATGACCGTGCTCACTTTTTTCCTGATGTGAATTCTTCCTGGCATCTTTCATATTACTTTTGATTTCCTAGTTTTTATAAACTTAAATATACCTTTTTAAATTTCCTTATGCTGTAAAAAAGTATAATGACTGTTGATTATAAGGTTTTAAATGGTAAAACTTTAGTTTTATCAAGCTATTGCTGTTTCTCTTAAGAAAGAAATTAGTTTTGTGTTTCTTAATTAGTTTTTGAAGTTGTATGTTCCTCGAGATAATAATTATCCTCAGAATTTATTGGTCTAAAATCCTGATTACTGAAAGGAGAAGTTTCAGGAAGTTTTACAACATTAAATTCAAATCCCACTGCTATATGGCATTTATTACACGTATTTGTAAGTGAGATAAAATTTCTTTTAAAAGCTTCTGAATCCTTTTCATCAATAGCTTTTTCAATGTTTTCTAAAGGTGCATTTAACATCCCTATCATTTCACTTTCTTTTCGACCAGCTTGATACTTCTGAATGTCTTCAATAGCTTCTTCTAATTCGTGGATTTCAAAATCGGCGAGATCCCAGTTTTCATTTTGTCCTGCAAACCACAATTTAGCGTGATGTGTTTGTATAGAACCCATAAAATCTCCAAAACCTGGTTTATAAGCGTCTGCAAGTTTACTTTCTAAATTGTTTATGCGCTCTTCCAATTCTTTTGTATTATCTGCTTGCTGATTACAGGCTAATAAAGATAAACTCAATCCAATTAAAAGTAAATGTTTCATTTATAGAAGTTTTATTTATTGTTATCAAAATGATTTTAGTAATCTATTTCCCTTAGAAATTACTCTTAGTTCAAATTACATCATTTTGATATATAATCAAATTTTAAGCATCTAGAAATCTACTAAATAGATTGATTTTAAATATGAAAGAGATGGGGATAAAAAATATACTCTTCCTCTTTAAAAATTAGTCAATTTTATTGTTAAACTGCCTACGATAATTTGCGAGTTATTCGATGAGAAATTCGAATGAATTGACTATTTAACCATTATTTCCTAGGAGTACCTATAAAATCAATTTTTTATTTCTTGTTGAGAATTAATATCCTAATCGCGAAAAAAATTGGAGTTGCAATTAACAATATTGGAAATAAAGGTGTGAGACAGTTGTCGAGGTTATTTTCTATTTCAAGTCCGTCTAATAGAGACAATACTGTGACTGTAAAACATAAAAGCGCTATCAATAATCCTACTATTCGAAGCATTAGTGTTGCTTGCTTATAGTTATACCTAGCATTTTTATCATTAATTTCAGTGGGATAATTAAAAATCCAAGGATATTGATTGAGTTTAAATACTGCGATAGTGATGATACCACAAATTATCGGACTCGTCCAAAGCAAATTTTTTGCTCCAAATCCATTTTCATCTTTTGAGGGCCAATTAAAGTGAATAGGAATCTTTTCAGGTAGTTGATTGTAAAAATATCCTATTAAAATTGCTGACCCTATTATTAGCAGAAATGTAAAAACTTCAATAGACTTATCAATTGTAGTTTTCTCGATTTTAATTTTTGGACGCGTCATTTAAATAATTCAATTTAAAAAAAAGCTTTGATTGCATGAATTTGATATGTGTTTACAAAGCTTTTAAGAATAGTAAGAGTTGTAGTTTTTGTTTAACTTCTTACTAATTTATTACTAAAATAACATTTTATGGAGTAAATTAAATTTAACTTTATAGAAATCGCTTTAAATAATTAAAAAAATAAAATGGAAAAGTTGTTTAGTATATCTAATTCCGAAGTTATTAAAATTGTAATAAGTGCCATAGCTGTTTATGTAGCTGTTATCATTTATACTAGAGTTTTTGGAAAGCGGAGTTTTAGTAAAATGTCAAGTTTTGATTTTGCAATGACGGTAGCCATTGGTTCTTTAATTGCTTCTACAATTCTTACTTCTAGTATTTCTATTTCTGAAGGAGTTTTAGGACTATTGGTAGTTTATTTATTACAATTAACGGCAGCTTATTTTCGGAGATTTGAGTTTTTTGCCAAAACTATAGACAACACTCCTTTACTGCTAATGGATGGTTCTAATATACTTCATAAAAATTTAGCAAAGGCTAGAGTAACAGAGGGAGATTTACGAGCAAAACTTCGCGAAGCAAATGTGCTGGAATTATCTCAAGTGCGAGCTGTAATATTTGAAACTACAGGGGATATAGCTGTGTTACATACCGATAAAGAATCACAAGAAGTTGAGTCTTGGCTTTTAAAAGATGTGATGAAATAAATTTCACGATAAATTTTTGTTTGAAAATACAACCGATTAATATGAATGTTAATTTATTTTTTTGAAACTATAATGACTCTAGCTGTTAGTTTTTCAGTAACCAAATTGTATTTGTCGGTTATATATTCAATAGTTTTAGAAGTATATATAAAAATGTGTGTGGGATCATTCCGGTAATACCAATTAGCGAAGTCTATATCTATGGTATACAAATATGTCATTATATAAAGTCGGCCTCCTGGCTTTAGAATTTTTAAAAGCATTTCAATTTCTTGCTTAGGATTGTAAAAATGTTCGAAAACTTCACAACTAAAAATGTAGTCATAACTATACTTGACGAAATCTTTATTAGGATTAAAGTACGGGTCGTGAAGGATTACCTTATACCCTTTATTAATTAATTGTTTTGAAATTACAGGGCCCGTTCCAGAGCCGTAGTCTAAACCAAGTTGTTCTGGAATTTGATTCTCTAAAATAGCATTTGTAATTGGCGAAGTAAATTTTTGGTAACCAGGATTATCTATATCGTTATTGTGTTCTTGATATCGTTTCTTTTCTGCATCACTGTTTAAATAATATCTTTTATGTTTAACATAGGCGCCACAACCATCACAAATGAAATAAAATTCATCTACCTTATTATGTAGTATTGTATTACAAAGTGTGCATTCCATTTAGCAAATTTTATTATTAACTAAATCTTCAGATATTCAATAACTGAATTTGAAATTCAACAATTTACATAATTATTATCACACATTATAGATGAAAATTAAGCACAGTACAATCTGATACAAGCTTTAAGAGTAATGAGCTCGATATCTTTAACAATTTGATAATTATGCAATTTGAGTAGCAATTTTATTCAGCTATTTTCTTTCCTATGTGAATCATTACTTATCCCTAGTTTTTTGAAGTGCTAATTTCTATTTCTTTTAAATTTTCTTGAGTAATTACAATTCGTCTATTCGGTAAATAATAAACATCATTTACCAAAAACATTTCCTCATTACCATTATAATATTTCACAAAAAACTTGCGGTCTGATTCCTCAGATAAAAACGGACAATTTCATACCTGTTCTTAATTTTCCAAAATAGACTAATATAATTGGAGTATTCACTCTGAAGCAAATAAGGAATTTCAATGATGACCTTTTTATAGTTTTTCGATAATTGGATGTAATGGATAATTATTAATTACCATTTTCTGTTTAAACCAATTTTTAACCCATAAACTTAATCACTATGAAAAATCAAGCCAATTTTCTTTTAATACGTCATATGGCTGGCTCTAAAAAGGGTCAAGTAGAAAGTTTCACCATTTCTAAAAATCTAGAAGTTAAAATAGGTCGAGGATTAGAAAACGATGTAAGTTTTGATCCTGTTAAGGAAGATACAATTAGTCGAAATCATTGTCGCATATCTCAGGACAGTGAAAATACAGAACGTTTCTTCATTTCTGATAGTGACAGTAAAAATGGGACATATGTAAATGAAGTTCTCATTACCGATAAGATTGAACTATTTGCTGGAGATATTATAAAGCTTGGAAAAGAAGGTCCTTCATTTGAATTCGACCTTGACCCTCGTCCAAAACTACATGTAAAAAGCACTCGAATTATAGATTCAAACATAGCAAAAGAAACCAAAGTTCACACTGCTACTAATTTGCCAAAGGCTACATCAGAAAAAATACAGCCAAAAAAAGATGGTATTGGAAAAAACACAATGCAGCATATGATTCGCAAATCTGAAAAGAAAAATAAGACGGGTCTTTTAATCACACTAACTGCAATTTTACTGTTATTTTCTACTGGTGGATATTTATTATATCAAAAACAGAGCGTTAAAGAAATT
The DNA here is from genome assembly GCF_032080575.2 of Aequorivita sediminis. NCBI lineage: Bacteria > Pseudomonadati > Bacteroidota > Flavobacteriia > Flavobacteriales > Flavobacteriaceae > Aequorivita > Aequorivita sediminis. Next base: position 340,490 of record NZ_JAVLSO020000003.1, read on the forward strand.
GTTCATGTAAGAGAACCAAAAACCACCTTCACTCCTACCGAAATTGCAAAAGCAAATAAAGAGAAAGTAGTATATATAGAATTTGCTTGGAAACTTACAAATACTGAATCTAGTGAAGAAATGTATCACGTTTTTTATCCGGTTATTAAGGATAAGCAAATTATTGGACACAGAGGTGCATATTTTCAAAATCAACAAAGACAAATTGAGCCATTATTAGTTACAAAAGGTGACTATTTAAAAGGTTTTGGAAATACTCAAGGCATAGAACTTGACATTATTGCGAGTTCAGGTATGGGCAGTGGCTTTGTTATAGACGAACGCGGTTTTATTGCCACAAATCGACACGTAGCAACTAGTTGGCTAACAAGGTTTCAATTTCAAGAATACGCCTTCCCGGGAGTACTAATGGAGACAGATAAAAACGGACAATTCGCACCATCTTGGGACAAACAAGTAACAAGAGAAATGGTAGGTAGTTGGGTTCCTGGAAATGACAGAAAATACACTGGGGTAAATACATATTTAGATGTAACATTTGCCAATAACTCACAAAGAACTCCAGCTCAGATTGTCCGAATCTCCTCTACTCACGACATTGCAATGATTAAAATTGATCTACCTGAATCCTTACCTAAAGTAGAACTTTATGATAATTATAATGAAATTCAACCTGGTGACCCTACAATTGTTATGGGATATCCAGGGCTTGCTCCTAACCAATTAGTACTTAAGCACTCGCAAGATTTCTTTAACTCCAATCCAAATATTTCAACAGTACCCGTTCCCACCATTAGTACAGGAAATGTAGGAAGAATGGTTCGTGGAAGTGAAAGAAACGAAAAAATTCATGATTATCGCTCTTCCTTAGGTGACTATTACCAACTTACTATCAACTCTACAGGAGGAGGAAATAGCGGTGGACCTATGTTTGATGATAAAGGACGTGTGGTAGGTGTATATAGTGCTGGAACAACCGATGGAAGAGGAAATGCTATTAGTTTTTCAGTACCTATCAAATACGTAATGGAGTTAATGGGCCGTCAGCAGGTTATTAAATAACTTGTTCGACACGCCAAGCATTAGGTAATTACTTTCACATTTTCACAAATTCTATTTAAAATGGTGAAAGCACGTAACTGGCAATTAAAAAAATAATTATGAGGTTTTTCTTTTCAAATAATAAAAACAAGGTTGCTAATTCCACGGTAAAAAAAAGTAGAAATAGTGGAAGTTTTTGCAATGTCTATGCTGTTTCAGAAACTGGGCCTGTACGCGACCACAACGAAGACTACATTGCATATTCTTATCCAGAAAACAACCAAAGAAACCTAATAGCCATAGTAGCAGATGGTATGGGCGGACATAATGCAGGTGAAGTTGCTAGCAAGATGGCGTGTGATATATTGCTTGAATATTGTTTAAAGTATTGGGCGAAACATGCCCCGCTAAAACTGTTGCAAAAAGCATTTTATAATGCACATAAAGAAATAGTTGAAACTGGTGAAAGGAATACAGAACAACAAGGAATGGGTACTACTGCTACTTCAGTAATAATACAGCAGAATATTTGTTATATCGGCCATATTGGTGATAGTCGTATTTATTTTTTTCGGAATGGAAGTTTAACACAAATAAGTAAAGATCACACATTGGTTAATCAGATGTTTGAAGATGGCGATATAACAAAACAAGAACGGGATAATCATCCGATGAAAAATGTCCTGTTGCAGGCATTAGGAACTAAAACAAACATTCAACCTCAAATTACATCCAAAAGATATAAAGTATTGGAAGGAGATCGGATTTTTTTGTGCTCTGATGGCGTAACAGATGTATTTAGTGATGACGACATTAAGGATCTACTTTCGATGCATCAAGCAGAGTTTGTGTTAGAATGTCTTAGTTGTACAGCCATAACTAGAAATGTTTCAGATAATTTTTCCGCATTGCTCATAGAGGTCTCTTCTATAAATAAAAGAAATCCTTCAAAAACCAAAGAACAAAATGTAATATTATGAGCATACTAGGCAGTCAATATGAAGTTATCCAAAAGCTTGGTGAAGGCGGAATGGGTGTTGTTTATCTCGCAAGAGATACTATGATTCAAAGATTAGTTGCCATTAAGCAGCTTCATCGCGATGGAGGTTCAGAGGACGAAAGTTTAGGTGAACGATTTCAAGCCGAAGCGCTAGCGTTAGCAAAACTAAATCACCCTAATATTACTCATCTCTATTCATTTATTCCAAAGGAAGATACCTATTGGATGATTATGGAATATGTTGAGGGAAAGACCCTGGAAGATTGGTTAAAAATTCATCAAAAAATCACACATCAACTCGCAGCTAGTATTGCGGTGCAAATTCTTGATGGTTTAGAACACGCACATCGCAAGGGAATTATTCACCGAGATATAAAACCTGCTAATGTGATGATTAATGAAGATGGAGAAGTTAAAATCATGGATTTTGGAATTGCCAGAATCCGTAATGCCCAACGAATTACCAGTCACGGTAAGTCTGTAGGAACCTTAGAGTATATGGCTCCAGAACAAATTCAAGGCCACGAGGGAGATGAACGTATTGACGTTTATGCTGTAGGTAATATTTTATACGAAATGTTAAGCGGTAGTACACCGTTCCAAAGTGACACCGATTATCGATTGATGAAAGATAAGTTAGAAAAACAAGCTGAATCCATAATACAATATAATCCTACAGTCCCTGTCCCCTTTGAAAAGATCATTTTTAAAGCCCTTCAACGCAATCCTAATAAGAGATACAAATCGGCATTGGAAATGAAAATTGCCATTGAAAAAAATCTTGGTTCCTCTCTTTTAGATCAATCTACACTTACCGAAGTGCTACAAGCATCTCAGGTTTTTACTGAACCTCAAAAAGGAAGTGAAATAATATCTGTAAATAATATTTTAGCTCGTGCAAAATCCATCTCAGGAAGGTTTAAGGTGCCAAAGGCAACCAAAGTAAACAAGTCATTATTATTACTGGGAGTCTCTGTTTTATTTTGTGCAATTTTATTGATTTGGGGTGGTGGTACAGATAAGGAAATAATTGCAGAAGAAACTCCTGAGGCGTCTGAAGTAACCTGGACAGAACCTGAGGAAAGCCCTCAAGAAGTGGTATTAAACCAAGCTTCTAGCGAATTTGAAGAAACACCAAATGATATGTACAAGCGTATTATTAAAAATACAGAAGTAATTCCTGAAGCTAAAGAAGAAATAAAAAAAGATATCAGCCAACCAACGAATCGTAAACCATCAAATCCGCCAAAAAAAAAGAGTGAACCAAAACCATCAACTATTCCTGAAAAAACAGAGAAGAAAGAAAGCAAGGTTGAAAAACCAGTAATTCCAAACACTCCCGTTGATGTTCCTGCAGGAAAAATTATTAGTATTACCTTAAAAGAAGATTTAAGTTCGGAAGAAAAAGAGCGAGATGGAAAACAAATCCGACTGATTTGCAATGAAAATGTAGTTGCCGAAAATAGAGTAATAATTAAAAAAGGAGCCGAAGTTACAGGAAAGATTGTCGATGTTGTTGAATCGACACATAGTAGAAAAAAAGCTTTAATTGGTTTTGTAATTCAATATGTAGTAGCCGTTGATGGTAGTAAAGTTAAATTAAAATCTAGACGCTATCGTTTATATGCCGATACCCCTGGGATTCCTGTGAAATATAAAACTGGTGAAACTTTTGAAGCAAAATTAAGAGGTGGCAGAGTGCAATAGATAAATTAAAAGCACAATCTTTATGTCTATGTCGTTACCAATTCCAATGCATATTATTGGTGTTTAAAACATTTGTGCTTTGTTTGTTTCTTAAGCTCCTTCTTTAAAAAGTGTGTTTGTTACTATTACTGCACCACCTCTAAAATGGAATACCCCAAACTCCCCTTCTCCAATTTAATCTGGGTTGTTATCCTTTCTTTTAAGGCACTTACGTGTGAAATTACTCCAACCGACTTATCGCCTTCATTTTGCATTTTCTCAAGAATCGTAATGGCTTGATCTAAGGTTTCAGGATCTAAAGTTCCAAAACCTTCGTCTATAAACAAGGATTCAATTTTTACGTTTCTAGCAGCTATATCAGACAAAGCAAAGGCCATTGCCAAGCTCACTAAAAAGGTTTCTCCTCCTGATAAAGTGCGAACAGAACGACGCGCATTCCCCATATATTTATCAAAAACTTTAAGTGTATCACTTTTTTCTGCTTCTTCAGGTGTTGGAATATCTAGTAAATAACGATCACTAAAATCTGAAAGACGCTTGTTGGCAAAACCTATAAGCTGCTCTAAAGTGAGATCCTGAACAAAATTTGAAAACTTGTTTCCAGTTGCATCCCCAATTAAATCGTTCATAGATTTCCAAAGCGCTAGATCTTTCTTTAAAAGGTTTAATTCGTCAATTACTTTTTGCTGACGCTTCTTGTTGTTTTCATCGTCTTCCAAGCTTTGGGTTAACTTCCCAATACTAACAGAAAGTGTATCCCAATGATTTTTAGACTCTTCAAACAAGGAAGTTAAAGCTTCGAATGAAAGTTTAGTATTATCTTTATCAGTCAATTCTTTTATCCTTTTTACCAACTCACTTTCTTTTACAGAAATACTTGTGTGGCGTTCTTTAAGCTCATTTTCTCGTTTTCTAATCTTATTAGCACGATCTTCTTGTATAATGGATTTTCGCAGTACTTCGAGATTTTCTAAGCTTTCCTTTACAAGTATTTGTTTTAAATCTGCTTCTCTCTTAGATTTCTCTAAAGTTGTGTTTTTTATTTTGTCATTATTTTCCTGAAGCTGTTTAGCAATTGCCGATATGTTGGAAACAGCTTGCGTGAGTTGAGTTGATAAAGTATTGGATTCTTTATTGATATCCTGTCCTTTATAAAGTAAGCTTCGCTCCTTATGTAAATTTAAATATTGTTCTAAAGCAGTTTCCCACTGATTAAAACTCGTTCCTATATCTTTTAAAACCTCGGCTGCCTGAAAATCCTTTTTCGATGATTCCATTTGCTTAATGGTTTTAGCTAATGCCATTCGTTTGCTTTGAAGAATTTCTAGATTGTCTTTAGAACTCCAATCCAAATTTTCTGCGAGATTTGAGAGTATTTTTATATTGGTTGTTTCTTCCTTCTTTAAAACTTCTATATCATTGTTGACATTTGTAATTTCCTTTAAATGATATTTATTCTTTTCGTTTAAAGCAATTAATAAATCAGATTTGGTTTTAAGTGAATCCTTTTTTTGCTTTAGAAGTTCTTCTTTGGCATCAAAGTATGGCTCCTCAGATGCGTATGGGTGGTGTATTGAGCCACAGAGTGGGCATGGTTCTTCTGGGTTCAATTGGAGTCGATATTCCTCTAAACTTTGATGTTTGCGCTGTTGCTCTAATTTTTTCTCTAAAATTTCAACATCTTTTTTTAAATCAATTACATGCTTTTTTTGAGAAATTATTGCATCGCTATCTTGCTCCAATTTTTCCTCTATCGATTTAAGTTTGTCATTCTGACTTTTGATATTAGTTTGAACTTTTAGTAACTGTTCTTTTATAGTAAGGAATTCTCCAGCTTTCTCGTGATTATGCCGAGCTTTTTCTAAGGTGTTATTCAACTCTATTATACTCCCAACTCCTGAATTAACAATGCTTTCATTTATAGATTTTTTAAAAGCAGTAAACTGTGGCTTAAACTGCTCTGGATTATCTGCATTTGAAAGTGAAAAGCCTAATTGTTTTATATTGCGAATGTAGTTATTTAGCTGACTTTTATAGAGGTTGGATTCTCCATTTTTCTTTTCTTCTTCATTTTGTAAGGCAGCAATTTTTCCTCGGAATGCTTCCAGTTTACTATTAGCATTTTCTACATCAACCGCTTCAAAAATCAATTCTGATACTTTATGCAAATAAGTTTTCTGTAACGACTCTGCTTCTTCCTTAGATTGCTGTAGTCCTTTTATATACTCTTTAAGCTGATTTTCTTCTTTAACGATTAAATCAAACTCTCTTAAATTAACTGCGTATTTAGATAGTTTCTCGTGATTCTCTAATTCAACTTTATAAGGCTTAAAAATTTCACCATCCTTTTTAAGTTCGGCTTTATCAGCTTCAAGTTGTTTTTGTTCTTTTTGTGTATTTTGAAGTTCTTGCCTTGTTTTTATTTTTTCGGCTGCATCTTGGTAAGCCTTCTCAATTGCGGGTTTAGTTTTAATTAATGTTTTTAATTCATTTTTCTTCTCTGCAATAACTTCGGGACTTAATAATTCAATTCCTTCAAGACCAGCTTTTTTAAGTTCAATCTTTTTTTCAACTGACTTATACCGGAAATAAACAGCTTTTCCAATTTCACGATAGGATTTGGCTCCAGTTATATCTTCCAACAACTTGTTTCGCTCATTGCGCGGCGCTTGAAGCAATTTACTAAACTCCCCTTGCGATAATACCATAGCTTTAACAAACTGCTCGTAGCTTAAACCTATAATAACATTGTTTTTTTCAGGGGTTTTAGTGCCAGATTCTAGAATATGTCCAGTAGCAACCTCTACCAATTCCTGTTTTCGGGCATTTAAATTATTGTTTCTATTGCGTTCTATAGACCAATGACTACGATACTCTTTCCCATTTATTCGATATTCAACTTCGGCATAGCAACTCTTCATATTTCGAGTCATAATCCCGCCATCGTCTTCCAAAATAGAATTACTCACATTTTTATCAACGCGAGCAATTCGATTATAAAGAGCCAAAGTTATTACATCTAACAATGTTGACTTTCCAGACCCAGTAGGTCCGGTAATAGCAAAGAGTCCAGCATCGGCTAGTATCCCCTCCCCAAAGTTAATTTCGTGCTCCCCTTTGAGGGAATGTATATTTTCAAATCGTATTTTTAGAATTTTCATAGCCTATAGATTCAATTCTTCTAAAATTTCACGGAAAGCATTTTTTAATTCTGCCGTATTTTCCAAACCACTTTGTAATTCAAGTTTTTTTTCAAACATCTGCATTGGCGTTACATCAGCCACGTCTGTTCCTACTTCAAAGGCATCACTAGCACCTCTAATTTTGTTTCTGAAATTTAAACGGGATTTTACAACTTCTATATTCGAATTAAACTGAGAATTGATAAGTGCCTCAAAAGCTTGACGCCTTTCTAAACTTTCAACCTCTTCGTTTACGATAATTTCGGCTAATGAAGTTAAGGTGGTTTCTTCAGAGTATGCATTTAGTTTTTCTTCCACCTCCTGCAAACTACCTTCAAAAGTTACAAGGTTTCTGTGTTTCGGAATAGGAACAGTTTCAACGTTTTCTATCTCATTATTGACTACAGTAATCACGTTAATTTGCTTGCGATCTTCCTTTTCAGAAAAACTTAGCGGTACGGGAGAACCACAATAATAAATGTTTTGTTCGCGAGAAATTACCTGCGGCTTATGAATATGTCCTAATGCGACATAATCGGGTATTTCTTCAAACATATTTGCCTCTACTCCTGCTTGATTCCCTATTTGAATATCGCGTTCACTTTCCGAAAGTTCACTTCCTTGTACATATAAATGGCCCATTACAATAAACAATTCATCAGAATAGTTTTGTAGGTAAAAATTATTGACATTGGAAAAATAAACTCTTAGCCCAGATTTAATCTGTTCGATTTTAGTGGCATAGCTTTCCCCTGCAGCCGACTTTCGAATATCTCTATCTTTTAAAAACGGTATGGCAGCTACTACAACTTTTTCGTTGTTCTTTTCTACGGTTACAAACATGTCCTCTACTCTTTCTGTAGCACCGCCAACAACTGTAATATCGAATGCCTTTAGTAATTCGGCTGGAGCGTTTAAAACTGCTGAGGAATCGTGATTACCTCCTGTAATAATTATTTTACAATCTAGGTTGATTAACTTCTTTAGTAAATCATAATACTGTTTAAATGCTGCTTGTGAAGGATTAGCTTGGTCGAAAACATCACCTGAAACCAACAGCACATCTATATCTTCAGATTTTATATAATTTATTAACCATTCAAAAAACAGGTCTAAATCTGCAGTTAAATCAAATTTAAGTAGTTGTTTTCCGATATGCCAATCGGAAGTGTGGAGAATTTTCATGCCAATTTATTATTGTGAAATATCCAAAGATATGATTTTTAAAAAGTAGAATTTAAAGAAATCGATTTCATCTTTAAATGTTAAAAAATCATTTAAGAATAAATACTAATCCAAATTAAAAATGAAGAAAGAATTTTCCGAATATTATTATTCAGGACAGTTCAGTATTAACATGGTTGAATGTTTTAAACTAAAAATATATTAGCTATTATTTTGATAAATTGTCAAACTACCATTAACATTTCTTGTTAAACTACAATTAAAAAGTTTTAATAATTGATAATCTATTATAAATTAGAGCAATACTAACTCAAAAACTACAACTTATGTTACGATGGATTATTATTTTTCTAGTTATTGCAATTATAGCTGCGATCTTTGGATTCGGTGGAATTGCTGAAGGAGCAACTGATATTGCTCAAATCATTTTCTATATTTTTTTAGTGCTATTAGTATTATCGCTATTATCCAGGTTATTTAAAAAATAATTTAGGGAAAAGTTTTTACTAATAATTTAAAAAAATAAAGCTATGAGAATTGAAGCCTACTTAGCCTTTAGAGGCAGTTGCCAAGAAGCATTTAATTTCTATAAAGATATTTTTGGTGGCGAAATTAAGAATACTGAAACTTATGAAGATAAAGAAATCGACATTCCAGGAAATTATCGTTCTAAGTGGCAACACGCAGAACTTCGTGGGAAAAATTTTACGATTCTAGGATACGATGCAGCTCCAGACACTCCACTCACCGATGGTACTAACATACATCTTGGAGTTGATATGGATTCAGCAGAATCGGCAGAATCGGCATTCGATCAATTATCTAAAGGAGGAAGAGTACATACTTCGTTCCAAGAAACCTCTTGGGGCGCTCACTATGGAAGATGTACAGATAAATATGGAATTAGTTGGATGATAAATTTTAAAGAATAATACAACTAAGTTTTAAATTTATAAAAACCCTAACTTTAATAAGTTAGGGTTTTTTACTTAAAGCAATACTTCAATATAAAGTTTATGCTTTTAATGAAGCCATATCGATTACAAAACGATATTTTACATCTGCCTTAACAACACGATCATAAGCATCATTTATATCTTTTATATCAATCATTTCAATATCTGAAACAATATTATGCTCTCCACAAAAATCGAGCATTTCTTGGGTTTCTTTAATTCCACCAATCAATGATCCTGAAATTCGTTTTCTTCCTCTAATAAGCGCTCCTCCATGGAAAGGTTCTAAGGGCTCAATTGCACCAACCAAAACCATTGTAGCGTCATTCTTTAGCAAGGAAATATACGGATCCATTTTATGTCCAACAGGAATAGTGTTAAGAATAAAGTCAAATGATTGTTTTTGTGCTTTCATTGCTTCAGCATCTTTACTAATTAGCACCTCGTGAGCACCAAGTTTCTTTGCGTCTTCAATTTTAGATGGCGAAGTAGTTATCATCACCACATGAGCGCCTAATGCATTAGCAAACTTAACACCCATGTGACCTAAGCCACCCAAACCAATTACTCCTACCTTATCCCCTTTTTTAACATTCCAGTGCTTTAAAGGCGACCATGTAGTGATTCCAGCACATAAAAGTGGTGCAGCAGCAGCAGGATCTATATTTTCAGGAATATTTAAAACAAATTCCTTGTCCACAACTATCTCATTAGAATAACCTCCAAAAGTTCTTTGACCTTGAATATGTTTATCCTCACTATTGTATGTATATGTAGCCCCCTTTTCGCAGAATTGTTCTAAATCATTTTTACATTGATTGCATTCTTGGCAAGAATCTACCATACATCCAACACCTACCAAATCTCCAACTTTAAATTTCTTTACGTTTTTCCCTACAGCAGAAACGCGACCTATTATTTCGTGACCTGGAACTACTGGATATTTTGATCCACCCCATTCATTTCTAGCCGTATGTATATCACTATGGCAAACCCCACAGTAAGTAATATCTATCTTAACATCGCTATCACCTACTGGCCTACGCTGTATTTCAAGAGGTTCTAATGGTTTATTTTCTTCCTTTACACCGAAAGCTTTTGTTGCTAATGTCATTATATATTTAGATTTAAATGTAGAATAATACGCCAACAGATAGTTAACCGTAACAAGTGTAAAAGTACCTACAGAAACTTGAATTTTGGGTTAAGGTGGTGTTAATAATGTAACCAAGGATGACAGTAAGGGCAGTAAATATAAGAACTAATCTAACCAATCTACTTTCCCATTTTCATAAATAGCCAATAATTTTAATTTCGCCAGCTTCTTCCATTTCTTTTAAAATTGAGCTGTTTTTTTAATGTTATCGATAGTATTATTGATGTGACTTTCGCAGACTTTAGCAACATACTCGGCATTAGCAGAGGACTTATCACCATCGTAATCCACATTATCTACAGCTGGTTGAATTTTCTCTAACATAGATGTTATGTTTCCAAGTTTTACATTATCTACAGCCGCTCGAATAGCACCACAATGGTTATGACCTAACACAACAATTAATTTTGAACCTGATACTTTACACGCAAACTCCAAACTACCCAACATATCTTCATTAACAAAATTCCCAGCTACACGAGCTACAAAAAGATCGCCTATACCTCTATCAAATATTTCTTCTACTGGAATTCTACTATCCAAACACGATAGAATCACAGCTTCTGGATACTGACCTCCGGCACTGTTTTTAACTTGTTTAGAGTAGTCTCTAGCGGTAAGTTCATTGTTCACAAACCTTTCATTACCATCCATAAGAGAATTTATTATTACATCTGGTGTTAAGATATCTTGTTTTGCTTTACTCATTACATCACCTACTAACTCTACTGAAGATTCTTCAGCTTGTATATGAGAAACTAGTTCATTTGTTTTATTCTCTTAATATAACATGTAAAAGCCATAAAAAACTGCTATTATAAAAATTCTAAAAGTTACTTCCATAATAATTTGACTTTTGTTTATCTAATAAAATCAATGCAGAAAACGACTAAGTAAATATAATTTTTCTAATACTTTATAAACATGAAGAGATATGTTATTGACCAAATGCTAACTATATTATTGATTCACCATTTAAATCTGTGGTTAAAACATCACTCATATAATCAAAGAATGGACGAAGTAGTAAATAGTGGTTAAGGAGTTTATCTTTAAAGTCCTTAGCAAAAACTTCTTCATCAGTAAATTTATGCGTAACGAAAAAGCTTTTAAGCCTGATTAAATCTATATTTTCATCATCTTTATTAAAACCTTTTGGAGCTGTTTTAACTGCATTTTCTTGATTGAAACCACCAAATGCCTTTTTAAATTCTTTTCTGGTTAGTATTTCACGAATTTCCTGAGAATCTAATTCAAATTCCTTTCTAATTCTAAATAAATCTTCTTTTTCTGGAGAAAAGAATCCTCCAGCCATATAACTATTACCTGGTTCTAGCCTTAAATAGTAGCCACCTCTTCTATGAGCTCCTGCTCTACTAAAGCTAACACTGCGATGAACATTATAAGGGGTATTGTTATTACTAAACCGAACGTCTCGATTTATTCTGAACACTTTTACTCTTGCAATCTCGTCGGTTACATTCAAGTTGTTCTCTACTGCAGAATAAAATTCTTTTAATAGCTTTTCATTCGCTAAATATTCTTTTTTATTTTCCTGCATCCATTCGCGGTTGTTATTTTCTTTTAGCTTCAAAAGAAACTCAAATGCAGATTTCGGGATCGTTGGATTCATCAGTAAAAATATTTAAAAGATAAAGGTACTGGTGTAAAACAGAAAATCCACCCCTAGGAGTGGATTATTCATAAATATATAACTAAAATAACACTTATTATTTCTCACCCATAGCTTCAGCTACAGCAGCAGAAAGTCTTTTGTAAGTTCCATTCTCCAAACGCTCGCGAATTGAAGAGAAAGCTTCTAAAGTTTCATTAATATCTTCCATTGTATGTGAAGCCGTAGGAATCATTCTTAAAAGAATTAATCCTTTTGGAATTACAGGATACACAACAATAGAACAGAAAATTCCGTAGTTTTCGCGTAAGTCTTTTACTAAAGCCATCGCTTCTGGAATACTTCCTTTTAAATATACTGGAGTTACACAGCTTTGCGTTGTTCCAAGATCAAATCCTCTTTCACGAAGACCACCTTGTAATGCGTTTACATTCTCCCATAGCTTTTGTTTTAGCTCTGGCATAGAACGTAGCATATCTAAACGCTTTAAAGCTCCTTCTACAAGAACCATTTGCAATGATTTAGCAAACATCTGCGAACGAAGGTTATACTTTAAGTAATTGATTATTTCTTGATCACCTGCAATAAAAGCACCAGTACTAGCCATAGATTTTGCAAAAGTTGCAAAGTAAACATCTATACCATCCTGAACTCCTTGCTCCTCACCTGCTCCAGCTCCAGTTTTACCTAAAGTTCCAAAACCGTGAGCATCGTCTACGAAAAAGCGGAAGTTATATTTTTCTTTAAGCGCGATAATTTCTTTTAATTTACCTTGCTCACCACGCATACCGAATACACCTTCAGATATAAGAAGAATCCCTCCTCCAGTTTTTTCAGCAACCTTTGTAGCACGTTGTAAATTCTTTTCGATACTTTCCATATCGTTGTGCTTGTAAGTAAAACGCTGTCCTAAATGAAGACGAACTCCGTCAATAATACAAGCGTGAGCATCCACGTCGTAAACAATTACGTCGTCCTTAGACACTAATGCGTCAATGGTAGAAACCATACCTTGGTAACCAAAGTTTAATAAGTACGCAGCTTCTTTATTTACAAACTCAGCAAGTTCTCTTTGTAGTTGTTCGTGAAGATCGGTATGACCACTCATCATCCTTGCTCCCATTGGATATGCAGAACCCCATTTAGCAGCTGCTTCAGCATCTACTTTTCTCACTTCTGGATGGTTGGCAAGACCTAAGTAATCATTAATACTCCAAGTGATTACATCTTTGCCTTTAAATTTCATTCTATTAGAGATTGGACCTTCTAATTTTGGGAATACAAAATAGCCTTCTGCTTGATCAGCCCATTTTCCCAACGGACCTTTATCTTTATAGATTTTATCGAATAGATCTCTCATCAAAATTTCTGTTAAAATGCGGGACAAAATTAATTAAATTATAATAAGATTCTAAGATTTGGACCGGAGATTTTCAGTATTGAGAATAAAGGATATAAAAAATCCCAAATACGAATCGCATTTGGGACATTTAAAGGTTTATTTATAGAAATTAGAGGAGATTAATTTTAATTTCACTTATTATTTTACGTATTCTATTTGTTCAATTAACTTAGAATCTGTATCAAAGAACCCCTGCTGATTCATCCAGTCGTCATTATAAATTTTGCTCATATATCTTGAACCGTGATCAGGGAAAATAACTATAATATTACTATCCTCGTTAAATTCACCTTCTTCATCTAATTGTTTTAAGCCTTGCATTGCGGCTCCGCTTGTATATCCAACAAACAGACCTTCAGATTTAGCTAGTTCACGTGCTGTATGCGCACTGCTTTCATCGGTTACTTTTTCAAATTTATCAATTGTATCAAAATCTGTAGCTGTAGGAATTAAGTTTTTACCTAATCCTTCAATACGATATGGATAAATTTCATTCGAATCAAATTCTCTAGTTTCGTGGTATTTCTGTAACACTGAGCCATAAGCATCAATACCTATAACTTTAATTTCTGGGTTTTGTTCTTTTAAAAACTTTGCTGTTCCAGAAATTGTTCCACCGGTACCACTACAAGCAACCAAATGAGTAATTTTTCCTGCAGTCTGCTCCCAGATTTCTGGGCCAGTAGTTTTGTAATGTGCCTCAATATTTAACTTATTAAAATATTGGTTGATATATACAGAACCTTCAGTTTCTTTATGCAACCTCTTAGCAACTTCATAATATGATCGCGGGTCGTCTGCACTAACATTTGCTGGGCAAACATAGACCTTAGCACCCATTGTTTTAAGCATATCAATTTTATCGGCAGATGACTTTGAACTCACAGCCAAGATACACTTGTATCCCTTAATGATGCTCACCATTGCCAAGCTAAACCCCGTGTTACCACTAGTAGTTTCAATTATAGTGTTACCTGGTTTAAGTATTCCTTGCCTTTCTGCCTCCTCTATTATATGTAGTGCAATTCTATCTTTGCTAGAATGTCCTGGATTGAACGCTTCAACTTTAGCGAAATAATTACCCTTCATATTCTGGGTAATTTTTTTAAGCTTTATTAATGGTGTGTTACCTATTAAATCTAACACATTATCGTAAGCTTTTATTTCTTCTTTCATAAAAGGGATGTTCGTTATAAAACAACTTAGCTTAAAAAACTAAGTTTTAAAAACTTTGCAAAGTTAAGGAAATAATTTTACTACTCCTTAATTCCTTCTAAATCTAGTAAAAATGCATAGTCCATAGCCACTTCTTTTAAGGCTTCAAATCTTCCCGAAGCCCCACCATGACCGGCATCCATATTAGTTTGCATCAATAAGATATTGTTGTCTGTTTTCATTTCTCTAAGCTTAGCAACCCATTTTGCTGGTTCGTAATACTGAACTTGACTATCGTGTAATCCAGTTGTAACAAGCATATTTGGATAATTTTTAGCTTCAACATTATCGTAAGGAGAATAACTTTTTATGTAATTGTAGTACTCCTCTATATTAGGATTCCCCCATTCATCATACTCTCCTGTCGTTAGTGGAATTGAGTCGTCTAGCATAGTGGTTACAACATCAACAAAAGGTACCGAGGCTATAACACCATTGTATAAATCTGGGGCCATATTAACGATAGCTCCCATTAATAATCCTCCAGCAGAACCTCCTGAAGCATACAAGTGTTCTTTTGAAGTATATCCTTCTTCAATGAGATACTTAGATGCATCGATAAAATCTGTAAAAGTATTTTTCTTCTTTAGCAACTTTCCATCTTCATACCATTGTCTTCCCATATATTCACCACCGCGAACATGAGCGATTACATATATAAAACCTCTATCTAAAAGACTTAAACGCACTGTTGAAAAGTACGGGTCTATGGTTGCCCCATAAGAGCCATAGCCATAAATAAGCAATGGGTTTTTACCATCTTTTTTTATACCTTTTCTGTAAATAACAGACATCGGTATTTTGGCCCCATCCGCAGCAGTTGCCCATAGTCGTTCAGTGTGATAATTATCCTTATCAAACTTTCCTCCTAAAACTTCAGTTTCTTTTAATATAGTTTTTTCTTTAGTTTCCATATTAAAATCTATTATGGAAGCTGGGGTGTTTAAAGAATTGTATCCGTAACGTAGAATCTTGGTATCGAATTCGGGGTTTTGAGTCGTAAAGGCAGTGTAAGTTTCACTGCTAAATGGAAGGTAATAATCTACATCATCTTTCCATTTTTTAATTCTAATTTTTGTCAATCCATCACTACGCTCACTAATTACCAAGAAATCCTTAAAAATATCGATATCCTCAAGTAATACACCATCACGATGGGGAATCATATCTACCCAATTCTCTTTGGTAGTTTTGTTTTCCGAAGTCATCATCAATTTAAAGTTAAGCGCTTTGTCCTTATTTGTAAGCACATACCAGTTATTTCCATAATGAGAAATATTGTACTCTAAGCCTCTTTCTCTAGGTTGAAAAACTTTAAATTCTCCTAGAGGCTTATCTGCTTCTAAAATTCTATACTCTGAAGTTAATGTGCTATAAGACCCAATTACAATGTACTTTCTAGATTTAGTTTTATATACATAGGTTCCAAAAGTTTCATCTTCTTCCGTGTAAACAAGTTCATCTTTAATAGGATCATCACCTAAAGTATGCCGGTAGATTCTATCGGCACGTAGGGTGTTTTCGTCTTTTCTGGTATAAAAAAGTGTTTTATTATCACTTCCCCAAGTAGCACCTCCAGTGGTAAGAGGAATACGCTCGGTAAGAATTTCACCAGTTTCAAGGTTTTTTATAAAGATGTCGTATTTTCTTCTACTTAAGGTATCCACTCCAAAAGACACAAGTTTATTGTCTTCTGAAACATTTATTCCCGAAAGGTTGTAATAAGAATACCCCTTGGCCATTTCATTTACATCAAAAAGAATTTCCTCATCGGCATCCAACGAACCTTTTTTACGGGTGTAAATAGGATAATCCTTACCTGTTTCGTATTTAGTTATATAGTAGTATCCATTCAGTTTATAAGGAACAGACTCGTCGTCCTCCTTAATACGCGCTTTCATTTCTTCAAAAAGATCTTCTTTAAACTTTTTAGTATGTGCCGTCATTGCATCGTAATACTCGTTTTCTTTATTAAGATAGTCAATAACTTTTTCGTCTTCTGGATTGTTTAACCAATAGTAGTTATCTATTCGAGTATCGCCGTGAGCTGTTAATTCTTTGGCTATTTTTTCGGCTTTCGGGACTGTGATTTCCATATTTTTTTCTGAAGTTTCTTGGTTTTTACAAGCAACAGCAAAAGTAAGACAAGCGAATGAAACAATAATAGAATTTTTCATAATTGAAGGTTGTTGAATAAACTTACAATGTAGTAAATTTGCGGGAAACTAAAATACACAAATTATGTTTGGAGATTTAATGGGAATGATGGGTAAATTAAAAGAAACCCAGGCTAAAGTTGAAGAAACTAAAAAGAGATTAGACACAGTACTAATTGATGAAAAAAGTAACGACGGACTTCTAAAAATCACGCTTACTGCTAATAGAAAAATAAAATATATTGATTTAGATGACAGTTTGTTAGAGGATAAAGAGCAATTAGAAGACTATCTAATACTAACGCTTAATAAGGCGATTGAAAAAGCAACAAACGTTCACGAATCAGAAATTGCTGCAGTTGCTAAGGATGGAATGCCAAATATTCCTGGAATGGATATGTTTAAATAAATAATTTGCTAAACTTATTATAAAATAGCAATGTAACTTTTAAAATATTCCAATTTTACCGATATTGAAAGCTTAAACTTTAAACCTTAAACACCTAATTATGTTTGAACTTAAAAAAAGCGGTGATAAATATCACTTTGTTTTAAAAGCTGGTAACGGACAAGTTATACTTTCAAGCCAGATGTATGCTTCTAAAGCTTCTGCTATGAATGGAATTGAGTCTATTCAAAAAAATTGTCAGAATGAAGACAGTTTTGAAATGAAGACGGCTAAAAACGGAAAATTCCACTGGAATATAAAAGCTACTAACGGTCAGATAATTGGTTCTAGCCAAATGTATGCCTCTGAAAGTGGTGCAAAAAACGGAATAGAATCTGTTCAAAAAAATGCGCCTGGAGCAGAAATTAAGGAAATAGAATAACTTTCTTTATAGCGTAAAATTTAACTACGAAATCACGGATAATATTTAATTATTATCCGTGATTTCGTGTTTTTTGTTGTATTGAGGTGAAATTATTTTTCTTTTATTCAACTGAAAATATCACCTCCAGTAATTATTCGCTGCCGCGATTGTAGCAAATTCAGTAGCTACTACCTGCCCTACAGAAATTAACATAGCCGCATCTTCAGAATAGATTGGTCGTAATTTTTCTCGAATTGCCGAATCAGGTTGGGTGGCTTTAATTACCAATCTTGCCATTTTTACTGCAAGTTGTCTCCCCTCTTCTGGAGTTTTCGTAATAAGTGAGTTTCCTGGCACCATTTCAAATTGTTCTGACATTTTCAATAATTTTAATTAATTAATTTTTAAATTTAATTAGCGCTAATCATTTTTACTCCCAACTTTGTTAACTCTTTCTTTTGAATTTTAAAAGTGATGGTATCTAATGGTTGTGATGCGTCTTCAAGAAAAAAGCACTCAAACCCTTCCTCCATAGCATCCTTTACAGAATAATACACACAAATATCGGCAGCTAAGCCGCAGAAAAACAATTGGGTAGCTCCTTTTTCTTTTAAATACCCTGTGAGTCCAGTTGATTTTAAATGACCATTATCGTAGAATGCACTGTAACTATCGATATTCGGGTCGGTACCTTTTCTAAAAATGGTTTCCCAACTATCGGTTCTAAGATCTGGATGAAAATCTGCACCCACGGTGCCTTGAACACAGTGATCTGGCCATAAGGTTTGCTTTTTACCAAAAACTTCAATCTCCTCGAAAGTCTTTTTACCTTTGTGATTGGAAGCAAAACTTATATGATTTTGTGGATGCCAATCTTGTGAGGCAACAACTAAATCAAACTTATCCTGTATGCCATTGATAATCGAAACAATCTTATCTCCATCTGGAACTGATAATGAGCCTCCAGGTATAAAATCGTTTTGAACATCTATTATTATTAGTGTTTTCATAATTTAAGACTTATGTGCGGCAATTAACTTATCACGTTGGGATTTTAGCGCTTCACTCAAACCAACCTTATATATATGTGGGTTTTCAAAACGTTTGTATTCGGCTGGTAATAGCTTTAGACGTTCCTTTGTAAATGCAGCTATTTCAGTAATTGTGTTTTTGCCTATTGTACTTTTTCCATTTACCATTACAGGTTTTAATAAAGCTTCGTGCCTAAAATCTTGTAAATCCATGTCTTTGTTAAAATCAAATGGATGGTACATTCGTTTAATTTTATCTTCTGAAGCAATTCCAATAGCATCTGCTCCTAAAAACATTTCATTATCATCAATCATTCTATACACTTGTTTTTTACAAGGTAGAGATACTTTAATAATGTTTTCTGAAACCTTTAATCTTGGGTCACCGTTAAACTCCGAAAGCTTATATACACCACCTAAGGATGCGTCTGGTTTCCCTGTTACGAGATTCGTTCCCACCCCAAATATATCGATTGGAGCATCTTGCTCATTTAAACTTTTAATTACATATTCATCCAATTGATTTGAAGCAACAATTTTTACATAATCCAATCCTGCTTCATCAAGTTGCCTACGTGCTTTTTTAGCTAGATAAGCTAAATCTCCACTATCTAATCGCACTCCCATCAACCTATCTCCTCTCTCCTCCATTTCTTTCGCTACGGTTATAGCGTTTGGAATACCACTTCTTAATGTATTATATGTATCAACTAAAAGCACACAATTATTAGATCGAATTTTCCCGAAATCTCGAAACGCCTGAAGTTCATCTCCATAACTCTGAATAAAAGAATGGGCCATAGTCCCAGAAGCGGGAATATTGAAATCCTCAGCAGCTTTTACATTACTAGTACTATTAAAACCACCAATTGCAGCAGCACGTGTTGCAAAATACCCTCCTGTAGCGTGCGCACGACGTAATCCCATATCAAGTAACACCCTATCCCCAGCACTATGGCGAATTCTACTTGCTTTTGTTGCTATTAAGGTTTGAAAGTTTAATATGTTAAGCAATACAGTTTCAATAATCTGAATCTCTATAATATTACCTTCAACTTGTAAAATTGGACTGGTAGGAAAAACTATATCTCCTTCACTAATTGAATTTATATTTCCTTGAAATTTATAGTTTTTTAAATACTCGAGAAAATCATCTTCGAAATCGTGGGTCTTTAAATATGCAATATCTGCATCGGTAAAACGTAAATTTTCAAGAATTTCAAGGATATTTTGAAGTCCCGCAAAAATCGTGTATCCACCTTTAAAAGGGTTGTTTCTAAAGTAATAATCAAAAACAGCAGCACTATCTGGTTTGGTTTTGAAATAAACCTGAGCCATTGTCAGTTGATATAAGTCGGTATATGATGCTGAAATATTTAGCATAAGTTGAATTTAATTATGAATAATTATTTATCGTTTCTAAAAATTTTGAGTGCATTTGGTCGGTATAATCCAAATGAGTAACGATTCTAAGTTTCCCCTGCCCCATCGCACTTATTTTTATGTTCTTCTGAAGTAAATCGGTCATAAATTTTTCTTCTGAAATCGCTTCAGAAAGATAAAAGATAACAATATTTGTTTCAGTAGGCTCCACATTTTTTACAAATGATTGTTTTGAAAGAACTTCCGCTATTTCTAATGCCTTCTTATGATCTTCCCCTAAGCGTTCCAAATGATTGTCTAAAGCATATATCCCAGCGGCTGCCATAAATCCAATTTGCCTCATTCCTCCTCCTAAAACCTTGCGGACACGCATTGCTTTTTTCATTATTTTTTTATTACCGAGTAGCACACTTCCTAAAGGAGTTCCCAATCCTTTACTTAGACAAACAGAAATAGTATCAAACATTCTTCCATAAGCTTGAGGGTCTTCATTTTTGGCTATTAAAGCATTCCAAATTCGCGCACCATCCAAATGAAAACCTAAATTGTGCTTATCACATACTTGTTTAATCTTTTCTATTTCTGAAAAGTCATAGCAAGCACCACCACCTTTATTCGTCGTATTTTCTAAACACACTAATGAAGATAACGGACTGTGATAAAAATCTGGAGGATTTATATTTTCTTCTACCTGTTCAGCAGTAATCATCCCACGGTTTCCGTCTATCAATTTGCAAGAAACACCGCTATTAAATGATGCGCCACCACCTTCATAATTATATACATGAGCCCATTTATCTGCTATTAATTGCTCTCCTGGTTGCGTATGCATTTTAATAGCTGCTTGGTTTGCCATACTGCCTGTAGGAAAAAACAACGCAGTATCCATCCCGAACAATTCAGCTAGCTTTTGTTCCAATTTGTTAACTGTAGGATCCTCTTTATAAACATCGTCTCCAACTTCAGCATTAATTATGGCCTGCATCATTTCCTTTGTAGGCTTTGTTACGGTGTCACTTCTTAAATCTATTATCATATTATAATTGTGAAATTCATGGGTTCAATTAGCAATCTTCGGAAAAGTATAAAATTAGCCGAAATATATATCCTACTCACGAAGTTAATGGTATTTTTGTTGAAATTCTTAATTATTATATGACTTCAACAGACCAAATAAAAGACCTTAAGACACGGTTAGATGCCTTGAGGCGCTATCTTTGACATTGATGGCAAAAACATAGAAATTACAAACGACGAAGAAAAAACTTTTGACCCCAACTTTTGGAATAACTCTCAGGAAGCAGAAGCTTTTATGAAAGTACTACGAACCAAAAAGAAATGGGTTACCGATTACGAAACAGCAAAATCACTTACTGAAGAAGCTGAAATCCTCTTAGAGTTCTATAAAGTTGGTGAAGGCACTGCTGAAAATGTTGACGCTATTTTTGAAAAAGCCGAAAACGCCATTGAAGACCTTGAATTCCGTAATATGCTAAGCGAAGAAGGTGATGATATGAGCGCTGTACTTCAAATTACCGCAGGAGCAGGTGGGACAGAAAGTTGCGATTGGGCACAAATGCTTATGCGTATGTACTTAATGTGGGCAGAAAAGAATGGGTTTAAAGTAAAAGAGCTCAACTATCAATCTGGTGATGTTGCTGGAGTAAAAACTGTAACCCTAGAAATTGATGGTGAATATGCGTTTGGATGGTTAAAGAGTGAGAATGGTGTACATAGATTGGTTAGAATTTCACCTTTTGATAGTAATGCCAAGAGACATACTAGTTTTGTAAGTGTTTACGTATATCCACTGGTTGACGATAGCATCGAAATTGATATAAACCCAGCCGATATTTCTTGGGATTTCGCACGTAGTGGCGGAGCTGGAGGACAAAACGTTAACAAGGTTGAAACAAAAGCTATTCTTACTCACCACCCTAGTGGGATTATAATTCACAATAGCGAAACTCGTAGCCAATTAGAAAATCGTGAAAAGGCTATGCAAATGCTTCGATCGCAATTGTACGAAATTGAACTTCGTAAACAACAAGCTCAACGTGCCGAAATTGAGGATAGTAAAATGGCAATTGAATGGGGATCACAAATTCGCAATTACGTCCTACATCCTTATAAATTAGTAAAAGACGTTCGTACAGGGCATGAAACGGGAAATACAGACGCAATTCTGGATGGGGAAATTGACGGTTTTTTAAAAGCCTATTTAATGATGACTGGTCAAGAAGAAAAGTCGGATGAATTATAAAAAACAAAGGGAACAAGATTTAAATCTATGTTCCCTTTGCAAATCATATTCCTTCTGCTAGCGTTACCTATCTCGAAGTTTTACGGGTATAATCTCAGCTGTTATTAAAACTTTAAGCACCCCGATATGATGTTTAGTAAAAGTATGAAATTAATTTGATATTCATGCTATTTAATGAAACATTTAACACTTTAAATGTGTTATAATCTTCTTTTTCGCTTCTTTCCTACAAAATCAAAAACCCACAAAGACATTAAAAGAACCAAAAATATTGCGAAAACAAATTGTGCAGGTTCTATTGGTCCATTTCCAATGCCTATAAATCCTATTACGCCGAACACAATAGATAAAATTATAAATATTGCTTTCCAGTGAAGCATGATAAAAAAAGGAGATTAGATGTTAATACTAAATATGCTCCTTAAAGATAACAAAATATTAACACAAATACACAAAAATTTAACATTTGTTTTATTGAATTATCATAAAATTGTTTGTTAAACAGTATAATTCTCCATCAACACCATATCCCTCAATAGAAATTTGAAAGGTTCCAGGAATATCTGAAGTGTAAAAACTATCAATAAAGCCATCTTTTAAGCTTTTAATTTGAGAATTCCATATTAGTTGTACTCTATAATCTGGAATTCGAGAACGCTTATCCGCTCCTAATTGGTAATTAGGTTTATAATATTCCTTCTCTCCTACTGCTGGAATTAAATCGAATATTTTTATACCCTCATTTGTGCTATTGGGTATAAAATCACTTTTTATGGTTTCAACAGCTATAATCCCGCTGTAGATTTTTGGTCCATATCTATACGGTTCTGTAATCACTCGTACACTTTTAATTTGGCGTGGATTGTAGTTAATAAGATCTTCATTATTTATTATTTCAATTCCATCTAACAAAACCAAAGGTGGAATATCATTAAATTTTGCAATTCTATTAGGATCGTAAGCATTGTAAACAATAAACCTGCTGTTTGCTCCGGTTCCACGAATTGCTGCAAGTGTAATAACTTCTACAAAGGTTTCTCTTAAGGTAGAAAAGCGAGTATAATCTTCTAAATTATATACCGTTCCTAGGTTATCATAAAACCTTGAATTGATTTTATGTGGTTTAACACTATCCCTTTTGGTTTCGAAATAGGCGTTTTCAATTTGTAATTGCACACTTCTTTCTTGTAACCAATTCTTCAATTTAGGGTTTAAAACCAAAGCACTTTTTTTAAAGCCATTTAATTTTAAATGTTTTTTATCAATATCTATAGTGTAATTTTCTTTCCTTGAATCTTTAGAACTCAATTGGATTATTCCTTTATTAGAACTGTAGCCTTCTGAAACTGAAAAGAAAAATCGTCCGTTTGCATCAGTAGATGTACTTTTAAAAATAAAATCTTCTCCAGGTATCGTTAAAGAAACTATTTTATTTTTAGCAGGAACATTCTCATCATTGTCGAAAATAGTACCAGAAATCAACTCTCCCCTTACCTCGGGTATATGGAAAACATCGGAAGAGTTCTCTTTAACCGATTCAGATGTTTTTCCTAAAATTTCTATTGGATTCAGTTTTCTGACGGACAATACAAAATTGCCATCAATTTCATTCGGGATTCCTACTAGTTTTAAACTCACATTTTCACGAAGGCCATAAGTAGCTTTATCAGGAACAATCTTAATTTGTTGATTACTTTCATTCGAAAGAGAAACACTGCTGGATGTTGTAGATAAATTTAAGTGAATAGAATCTGAAACATGCTTCACTTTATCCATTTTTATAAATGTATTTATAACGTAAACCGTTTTTAAAGCAAAAGCATCCAATTTGTTGTTTTTAGAGGAATTTGTATAAGAAATAAGTCTGTAAATCCCAGATTTTAAAGTTGCAGGAATAAAGAAATCTCCATTAGCTCTTCCATTATTAAGTTTTAGTTTATGATGAAAAACAATGGAATCGTTTTCATTTCGCATAGAAACATACACTACTTTGCTCAGTTTACTTATCTTACCTGCTTCATCTAAATTTAAAGTGCTGTATTGCAATAATTCCCCAGCCAACAGTATGTTAGAGTTAATTGTAAGTGCTAATTTTTCTTTAGGAAATACATTAGGTTCTACCGACAGATCTTGGTTCGGGATTTGTGAAAAAGTGACGTTTCCTAGAAGAATAAGTAATATTATAAATATGCTCTTTTTCATAATTAATCTATCCAAAAATCAGGTCTTACATTAGATGAAAAATAAATACAAACACTACATTCAGGTTGTACAACTCTATATATGAAATTAGTACTCACTGAGAGGACTTGATAGTCATTATATGTAATAAGTTGATATAGTGCTTCGCGTTCATTTGGGTCGTCATCAAGGACAGTAGCGTCGTTATAATCTAGTGTTAGAACCTCACAATCCACAAAATATGGCGGCTCTTCAAGGCCAATATCTTCGTAGTTGAAATAAATCCTTTTAGATGTCATTGATGAGGCTTCAAAGAAACCTATTACTTTGGTGTCTGGATTATCTTCAGAAGTTATATTACCTGCTACATAACCAGGTTGACTCTGTGAAAGCAAACTCTCAATACTGCCTAACTCTTTAATTACTTTATAAAATGTAAAAGCTTCTACGCTCTGTACATACTGCTTTACCAGAATGCTATACCGAGTTTGCATTTTAGCATCATTTTTAGAAAGATATTTCACTGGAAACCTATTGACTCTATTATCGTTAAGTTCCATAGTGGAAGTTTGTATAATTCCTGTTGAATACTCGGTAGTATAACATATTTCTTCAGGTTCTCTAGGCGTAAGGATAACTTCATAAGTACCACGAGTAAAATCGTAATTCACAATTTCGGCATAATACGGGGATGGATTTGGTGCAACAATTTTATAGGTTTCCTCGTATTCATATCTAAAGTACTTTGCGCTTCCTGTTGGATCTTCTGTGTTTACTAGGACATGAGCTCCATCCTTATTTTCTGCTGTGTTAACTACGCGTTCTGTATACACTTCACTTATTCCAACTGATGGCGGAAGAACAACTTCAGAAGAAGAATATCGTTTCCCGTCCTGGCTGATTATACTTAATGTATATGTAACATTAGGCTCAGCTTTAAATGGCATTTCCGAAACGTAATAGTTTTCAGAATCGTCCCATATAAAATCAAAGGTGTTCCCAGTACTTGTATTCACAACAACAGTTGCATTGTTTTCAAATAATATTTCAGGATTCTCTAGAGTTGTTGTCTTACTTAGTTTTACGATTTGAGGTTTAAATTCATCTGTAATTGTACTTTCCACGACTAAAACACTTTCAAAATCTACTGTCTCAATTTCATACGGCTCAGTACAAGCCCATAGACTTAAAAAAATGACGAAAAGAACAATATATAATTGGTTTACTTTCATAATTCCTAAAACTTAAAGTTATACGTTATTGTAGGAACTGGTATTGAAAAAATAGAGGTTTTATACGCTTTAATTTCTCCCGCTTCATTTACAAAAAACACTGAATACGGATTATTTCTACCCAATACATTATAAACTGAAATATTAATAAAACTATGTGCTAGTTTATCTCGTTTATGATTCCCTTCTATGTTTACACCTAAATCTAATCTGTAATAATCTGGAATTCGAAATTGATTTCGGTCGCTGTACAAAACTTGTTCTTCACCTGCAAAAACGTAACGCCCTATTGGATATGTAATTGGTCGGCCAGTTTGGTAAGTAAAGTTTCCAGAAAAACTAAAACGCTTAGTTAGTTTATAATTGGCAACAATCGAAAAGTCGTGAGGTTTGTCATAATTAGCTGAAAAAAACTCGCCATTATTTACACGCTCTTGCATAAGTTGGCTATCTAATTTTACTTGTGAACGAGAGTAACTATAACCAACATATCCATTAAACCTTCCACTATTCTTTTTTACTAAAAATTCAATGCCATACGCTTTTCCTTCACCTTGCAGTAACTCGGTTTCCAACTTATCATTCATTATTAATTGTGCGCCAATTTTATAATCTAATATGTCGGCCATTGTTTTGTAATATCCTTCTAAACTAAACTCAATGTCTTTTTCTGATAGGTTTTTAAAGAAACCTAAGCTGTATTGATTTGCACGTTGAGGTTCGATATTTAAATCTGATAGCTTCCAAATATCTGTAGGCGATTGTGTGGTATTGGTAGAAAGTAAGTGTAGATATTGAATGGTTCTATTAAATCCAGCTTTCACTGAAAAATCGTTTCCTAGTAAATATCTTGCTGAAAATCTATATTCTAAGCCACCGTAGGTTTTGATAGATTCATTATTGTCGAATTCTTTAACCTCTTCTATTGAGCTATCACTCTTAGGAACCCCAGAAGTATAAATATTTTGAGTTGCAGGACCTAGCGCTGAATAAAAAGAATAGCGCAACCCTAAATCCAGAAGAAACTTTTTATTCACTTCAAACAAATCGGCTAAATAAATTGCAGATTCTAACCCTTTCTCTCTGTCTATACTTTTAGCCAATACATCAGAATTTTCACCAATAGGATTTATATTACCAGGATCTATAGCGTACAATTTACTGCTTAAACCGTAACGCAATCTATGTTTATTATTTAGCTTATAATTGAAATTTAATTTCGCTTGATACTCGTTTAAATGATAATCAAATTCAAAATTTTGATTGGCGTCAGCCTCATAATTTACTTCGTATTGATATTGACTATTTACTAAAATAAGTTCAGCTTTACTTTTATCACTAAAGGCGTGATTGTATTTTAATGAAATCAATCGGTTAGAATAATCAAAAATTGAATCGGAAGTTATGCTGAATCGATCTTTACTGAAATAAACTGTTCCTTGAATAGAATTATCATTATCTATATTGTGTTTATATTTTACAATTCCATCGTAAAAAGAAGCTTCGCTATTTTTTAATTTATCTTCATCTAGACTTCTTAAAATCCAATCGGAATACGTAGCTCGAAACCCGGCTATTAATGAAGCTTTTTCTTTTACCACAGGCACTTCAAGCGCAAGGTTGGCAGTTATGGGCCCAATAGATCCTTCTCCAGCAAACTTTTCCATATTACCCGATTTGGTTTCTATATCAAAAACCGAAGAAAGCCGTCCACCGTATTCAGCTGGGATACTAGCCTTGTAAATCTCCATGCTTCCCGTTGTAAAAGGATTAACTGCCGAGAAAAACCCTAAAAAATGAGAAGGATTGTATAAAACAGCATCGTCCAATAAAATTAGATTTTGATCTGAACGCCCACCGCGAACATTAAACCCACTAGAGCCTTCCCCAACGGTTTTAATTCCTGGCATAGTGGTAGCAACTTTTAAAACATCACGCTCCCCTAATACCAAGGGAATTGTTTTAATAGATTCAATATTTATATTAGTTACCCCTACAACAGCATCGCGAACATTGGCGTCTTTATTAGACTTTACCACCACTTCCTCTAATGATTCGGTGTTTTCGAGTAATTCGATATTAAGCGAACCATCTCCATACATAATAACATCTTGACGTATTTTTTCGAACCCTAATAGGTTTGTTTCTAACTTATTTAAACCATAAGGAAGCCGAATTCTATATTTTCCTTCAGAATCAGTAATAGCATATTTACTTCTATCTACTGTAGAAATTGAAAGATTTACAAGAGGTTCCCCGGTATTAAAATTTTTAAAAACTCCTGAAAGTACATAGGTGTTATTAGAAGTATTTGGGCGTTGTTTCCCTATAGTCACCATTTTCCTTTGTTGAACAGTATGGCTATTGGCATATTCTTCTTGAAAAATTGGAGCGTTGTTTTTTCCTTCTATTCTATTTTCTTTCTGTGTCACTTCTTTGAAAAAATCTGAAGGCAATTCAGTATAAACATAAGTATTATTAAGAAGAATAACTTTGTTATCCTTAAGCACGTAATTGATGTTTGTGTTACTAAAAAGTCCTTCTAAAACCTCTCTTAAAGATTCATTTTTAAAAGTTTTTGTTACATAATATCCTTTCAGCCAAGTTTCTTCAAAATAGAATTCTTTATTAGAAATTGATTCCACTTTAAGAATGGCTTCTTTTAATGGTGAATTATTAAACGTAGCTGTAATATTCTGTTCGGTTTGACCAAACAAACCCACAGTGGAAAATAATAGTATAAGAATTGCAAGGAAATTAATTTGCATAAAGCGCGGCTTCAATATTTAAATTTTAGAGGGTTTTGAGAGTCCTTCTAAATGTGTTATAAGTTTAATCATAAAGCTATCGGGGTTAGCCTTATATAGTTTTTTATAACTTTTATAGAATTTGCGGATGTCATCCTCTCTTTCTGGCAAGGCTCTTCGCAAGTCTTTAATCGAATTTATTACCGCGTAGTTTCCATCTACCCTCAACAAGTAGTAATTGTTTATAGAAAATTGATACTGAACTCCACTCTTTAATGGTTTATCTTTTTTCCTTTTACTGTGTTTAATGTAAAGCTTGAACTGGTTTCCGAGATAAGCCTCTTCAAAAAAACCATTTCCAGCCAACGGCAAGTTTAAGGCTGCTATTTTCACAAAATTCCGGTCGTAAATTGAAAAGGAAGTAATAAAATTTGGAATAAGTTTTACATTGAAAACACTTAGTTTACCTTCAGAATGAGTAATAAGGTTATCTTCAAACAAATCGTATTTCAACAATACATTGCTGTAAAACTCACCATTATAGTTTATCGTCCCTCTTACATAATCATAACCTTTAAAATATCTATAAGTTCCATCAGTGTTTAAGAAGAGGTCGGTAAATTCTGTCCCATTAAATAATCCAGTGTTTTCTACACCAACAATATTATCATAGGCTTCATAAATTTTTCTTTCTGCAACCGTTTGAGCACGTATAAATTGAGTTGTAAATAAGAGAATAGAAGTAACTGTAATTGCGATTTTCAAAATTGGATATATGACTTATAAATTTGCCTTAAAATTAATAAAAATACAATACCCCCATTCAAATTTTACGTTAATCGTAAGACTCAATAAATATATATACATTTATTCCTATAAAACCTTGACTAACAATAAAATATTAGCAAGCGATAATTATAATTAATCTGAAGTTATTGTAACCTAAACGTTTTAATGGCATCCAACCAGTACAAAACAATTAAAGGTTAAACCCAAAATCAGACATTATGAAAACACTATCGATTATTAATACGCTTGCAATATTTCTAATTGCTTTTACTACATCCATCAGCTTTTATGCCCAGGAAACTCCACAATTAAATGATGCCGAAATTGCAAAAGTCGCGGTTGTAGCTAACCAAATCGACATCGATTATGCAAAACTTGCTATTGCCACATCAAAAGATGCAGCTGTGCGTGAATTTGCAAATACCATGATTAACGACCACCAAGCAATTATAGATCTTGCTGTAGAACTTGTTAGAAAACTTGGTGTTAAACCAAAAGATAATCCTGTAAGTAAGTCCTTGGTAAACCAAGCCGATGAAACCACTAAAAAATTAAAGTCGGTAAAAGGAAAAGCTTTTGACGAAGCATACATTAACAATGAAGTTGCATATCACAAAGCAGTGATTGATGCTGTAAATACATTATTGATTCCTCAATCTCAAAATACAGAGCTAAAGGCATTACTTAAAACTGCTGTCCCAATTTTGGAAACTCATTATCATCATGCTAAAATGGCCCAAGGTAAAATTCTTAAAAAATGAAAATTCTTAAAATATTTGCCCTAAAAAAAGTTGTATTAGTTGTCGGAACAGCGATGATTTTCCTGGTATTTTCTAGCTTAGATTCTTCTGAAACTTTTTCAGACACACCAACAAAGCATGTAGTTAGTATTTATCAGATGAAGTTTATCCCAAAAAATATTCAAGTAAAAAAAGGTGATATAATAGAATGGGTTAATAAAGACATCGTGCCACACAACATAACAGAAAGCGATAAAAATTGGGCTTCTAAAACATTGAAAAAAGGAGATTCCTTTTCAAAAAAAATCACCGCTAATTTTGATTATTTTTGCAGCATACATATTGTAATGCAAGGGTCGGTAAGTATTAATGAGTAACACTCCTTAATTCAAAAAGAGGCTCATTGTTGAAGTTGTTTCCTTATTCCACAATGAGTTTCTTTAATTTATAAAAAATTGAAACCCTGAGAAGTTTTAATTTTTATGAATCCAATGTACCTTTACTGCAAACTTTAATATGAAAGCCGCCAGCCTAAAGGAAATCAAAACCGAACTTAATCATCGTTCTACTCAAGAACTACTAGAACTTTGCCTTAGGCTTTCTAAGTTTAAGAAAGAAAATAAAGAGCTACTCACCTATTTATTATTTGAATCTGCTAATGAAGAAGCTTTTATAAGAAGTATAAAAACCAAAATAGATGATGATTTTGAAAATATAAAAACTAAAACCTTCTACTTTATTAAAAAAAGCGTTCGGAAAATCCTGAGAGAGATTAAAAAGTTTATTCGCTATTCTCAGAATAAAGAAACTGAGGTTGAATTATTGCTTTATTTTTGTCATAAACTAAAGGATTTTAAACCCTCTATTAAGCGAAATACAACACTTTCCAATCTTTACAAAAGACAAATTGATTACATTCAGAAAAAAATAGCTACCCTTCACGAAGACTTGCAATATGATTATGAAATGGAAATCGAAGAACTACTACATAGATAACATAAATTTAGTTTCAATTTTTATTTCTATTATTTTTACAAAACATGAAAATATTAAATTTTAAAGAAAAATGACCACATTATATCACAATCCTCGTTGTAGTAAATCTAGACAAGCATTGCAACTTCTTGAAAAAAAAGGTGAAACCATTAAAGTTGTAAAATATCTCGAAGACATTCCTTCAAAACAAGAGTTAAAACAGATTATTGAATTGCTAGGTATTAAACCAATCGAGCTAGTTCGCACTCAAGAACAGGTATGGAAAGAAAATTTTAAAGACATAGATTTTACCGACGAGCAGATTATCGATGCTATGATTGAAAATCCAAAACTAATTGAAAGACCTATAGCTGTAAAAGGTACAAAAGCAGTAATCGGCAGACCACCAGAAAATATCCTAGAGTTATTTTAATCTAAAACTACTATAGTTTAACATTAACGGGCTTTTCCGCGGCTTTTATTAACAGAAAATTAGCAGAATTCAACTCTAACAATATTATTTTCGTGAGTTAATTTTTTAATCCTACTCATGAAATACTTATTGCCCATTTTATTTTTGTTTATCAGCTATAACATAATAGCTCAAACCTCTGAAAAGAAACAAGTTACCATTAAGGGAACCATTCTTGAAGAAGGTACAAATTACCCTTTAGAATATTCTACTGTTTCTTTTATAAATAGAGAAGGTAAAACTGTAACAGGTGGCATTACCGATTTAGATGGAAACTATAAAATTGATGTTCCTACTGGAGTTTACACAGTGAGGTTTGAATTTATTTCATATAAAACTAAAGAATTAAAAAATCAAAATTTTACAAAAAACACCACTCTTCCTACCGTAAAACTTGATTTAGACGCAGCAAGTTTAGACGAAGTAGTTGTACGTGCCGAAACTACGGAGGTACAAATAAGGCTAGACAAAAAAATATACAATATCGGGAAAGATCTTACTGCAGGAGGTGCTTCAGTGAGTGACGCATTAAACAACGTGCCATCGGTTACTGTAGATGTAGATGGAGCAATTGCGCTAAGAGGAAATGAAAACGTTCGAATTTTAATTAATGGAAAGCCTTCCGCTATTGCTGGTTTTGGCTCTACCGATGCTTTACGTCAATTACCTGCCGAAGCTATTGAAAGGGTTGAAGTTATTACTTCTCCATCGGCTCGTTATGACGCAGAAGGAACTGCAGGTATCCTAAACATCATTCTTAAAAAAGAAAAAACTCTAGGTGTAAATGGTTCTATTAGCACTACTATCGGTGTACCTACAAATAGTAATGCCTCAGGTAACATAAATATTAGAACTAATAAGTTCAATATCTTTAATACTACAGGTGTTTATTACAGAAAAGCTCCGGGAAAAGCACATTTCGATAATAATTATTTTTCACGCAATTTTATTGATAGTGATGGAAATCCTGTAACTGTCGACCCAACTTTCGATCAAGTGATAGAGCGTAGAGATTACGACAGAATGGGGAAAGGCTTTAACACTAACTTGGGAATTGAGTACTTTATCAACGACAAGTCTTCTATTACTGCAAGTGGGTTCTACAGAAAAGGAACGGGAGATGATGTTACAACAAACAACACGCTTAACAAAAACAACAACGAAACTGAAGAGAAAATAAGAAGAATTGAATACGAAGGAGAAGACGATTCTAACTATCAATTCTCATTAAATTATGTAAATAACTTTAATGACAACGGACATAAATTAACTGCCGATTTTCAATACGACTACGGAAAGGACGATGAAAATTCATTAATTACCGAAAATCGTTTATTCCCAGAGTTCATTACACTTCCCTCTGAGAATATTCTTCAAAAAAGAACAGATAGAGAATACTTAGCACAAGCGGATTACGTATTGCCAATAGGTGAAAATGCACAATTTGAAGCAGGTTACCGTGGAAGTTTTGAAGAGACAATTACAGATTACACCTTATTGCAAGAAAACGGTATTTCTGGTGTTTATCAAAGAAATGATAGTCTTTCTAACATTTTCAACTACGAAGAAAATGTACATGCTTTCTACACTCAGTACGGAAATAAGTTTGGGAAATTCTCCTTTTTATTAGGTTTACGTCTTGAAAATACGCAACTAAAAGGTAGTGTAGATGCCGAAAATGTTGATACCAATTCACCTATCAACCTAAACTTCGATAAAGATTATACAGGACTTTTTCCAACAGTTAACTTGACTTACGAGTTGGGTGACCGTGAAAATATTACACTTGGATACAACAGACGTATTAACCGTCCAAGACACTGGTTTATCAATCCGTTTCCTTCTCGTTCAAGTGAAGCCAACGTATTTCAAGGAAACCCTAACCTAGACCCTGCCTACTCTAGTGCATTCGATTTGGGATATTTAAAGAGCTGGAAAAAGCTAACATTATCTAGTTCTGTTTACTATCAACACGAAACAGATTCTTTTGAAAGAGTTCAAGAAGAAACAGGAGAAACTACAAGTAACGGGATTCCAATTATTCGCACCTTACCTATTAACCTTTCTACCAACAAACGATATGGTTTTGAAGCAGGTTTATTATACAACCCTAATAAGTGGCTTACACTTAACGGAAGCTTCAATTACTTTATGTTTAAGTCTGAAGGGTTTTTCAATGGGGTAGACTACGGAACAGAAGATGTTAGTTACTTTGGAAGATTTAGCAGTAAAATAAAATTACCTGCAAAAATTGAATGGCAAACCAATGCTTTCTACCGTGGTCCTAGAAATAACTCGCAAACGGAAAGTGACGGAATCTTATCTGTAGATATGGCTATTAGTAAAGATATCATTAATGACAATGGTACTTTATCCTTAAATGTAAGTGACCTACTTAATACACGTAAAAGAAATAGTTTAACTACTACAAGCTCATTTACTAGTGAAAGTGAATTTCAGTGGAGAGCTAGACAAGTTAATTTAACATTCACTTATCGTTTCAACCAGAAGAAACAACGTCAACGTCCTAACGGCAGTGGTGGTGGATTTGACGAAGGTGGATTTGAAGGATAAATCCATGTCTAATGTAATAAAAAAGGGGAGCCAAAATGCTTCCCTTTTTTTGTGTTTTTAAATTCCAATTAGATAATTAAGTATTCATTTTATTATTCAATTAATAGTTATCTAATTCACCCTTAACAGGTAGAAACAAAAAAAGGGAGCTTTTTATAAAGCTCCCTTTAAATTATATAGTACAGAAAAACTACTTATTCAATTGTTTGTTTTTCTTTTCTTCACGTTTATTTTTAAAATTTTCTTGAAGTGCACCACCAATCCAATAAGGTAGTATTCCCATCAAAAAAATCATCAACCAAAATCCGATGGTAACTACAGTCATAACAGCGATGAAACCTAAAAATTGCTCAAAAGTAAACATGGTATATTATTTTTAATTGAAAGTTCAAAGATAGTACGTTTTTTTTAAAAACAACAACAAAACTTTTAGTTTTATTCACAGGAAATAAACAGCTGCGCGGGTTGACCAACTTTTTGCTTTTCGTTATCTTTGAAGCAAATTTACCATCTTATTCACTCGTATTAAAATAAATTCAAAATCAAGTATTTAAGGAGTTAGTCGTAACTCTGCTATTTTAAACAATAATTAATTCATTATAAAAATTATTACAATGCAGTATAGAATAGAGAAAGACACTATGGGCGAGGTAAAAGTACCTGCCGATAAACTTTGGGGCGCACAAACAGAGCGTTCATTCGAAAATTTTAAAATTGGCCCACGTGCTTCAATGCCTCTAGAGATAATCTACGGCTTCGCATATCTTAAAAAGGCAGCAGCATACACTAACTGCGAACTTGGAGTTCTTCCGGAAGAAAAAAGAGACCTTATTGCAACCGTTTGTGATGAGATTTTAGCAGGAAAACACGACGATCAGTTTCCATTAGTAATTTGGCAAACAGGAAGTGGTACGCAAAGTAATATGAACGTAAATGAAGTAATTGCAAACCGCGCGCACCAATTAGCTGGAAAAACGATTGGAGAAGGTGAAAAAACACTTCAGCCAAATGACGATGTAAACAAATCGCAATCATCAAACGATACTTTCCCAACGGGAATGCACATTGCAGCTTACAAAAAGTTAATCGAAACAACAATCCCAGGTGTTGAGCAACTTCAAAAAACACTTGCTGAAAAAGCAGATGCTTTTAAAGATGTTGTAAAAATTGGTCGTACTCACTTTATGGATGCTACTCCTCTTACGCTTGGGCAAGAGTTTGGTGGATATGCAGCTCAATTAGCATATGGAGTTAAAGCTTTAAAAAATACACTTCCACATTTAGCTGAACTTGCTTTAGGAGGAACTGCTGTTGGAACTGGATTAAACACTCCAACAGGATACGATGTAAAAGTTGCATCATATATTGCTGACTTTACAGGTTTACCTTTTGTAACTGCTGAAAATAAATTTGAAGCATTAGCGGCTCACGACGCATTTGTAGAAAGTCACGGGGCTTTAAAACAATTGGCTGTTTCATTAAACAAAATCGCTAACGACGTTAGAATGCTTGCTAGTGGACCTCGTAGTGGAATTGGAGAAATCAACATTCCAGCAAACGAACCAGGTTCTTCAATTATGCCAGGCAAAGTAAATCCTACACAATGTGAAGCTTTAACAATGGTTTGCTCTCAAGTAATAGGAAACGATATGGCAATTGCCGTTGGTGGTATGCAAGGTCAGTTTGAACTTAACGTATTTAAACCAGTTATGGCTGCAAACTTTTTAGAATCTGCTCAACTTCTTGGAGATGCTTGTGTTTCATTCGATGTAAATTGTGCACAAGGTATTGAACCTAATTATGAAGTTATTAAAAGACAATTGAACAACAGTTTAATGCTTGTAACTGCATTAAATACCAAAATTGGTTATTACAAAGCTGCAGAAATCGCTAATACAGCTCACAAAAACGGAACAACTTTAAAAGAAGAAGCAGTAAACTTAGGTTATACTACTGCTGAAGAATTCGACCAATGGGTAAGACCAGAAGATATGGTGTAATAATTATTATCACAAATACTTAATGTTTTAAACAACAAACCCCGTATTAGCTACGGGGTTTGTTTTTAGACTAAGACATTTTTGAAATGGTATGGATTTATTTAGCTAGTCTATCTTTAACAAATTCAATTTGTGTTTTTCCGTGAGGTGTTGGCACCCCCTTCTCGTCCAAACTCACCATTATAATTTTTTCGATACTAATAATTACTTCGTGATTCATTTTATTTCGAACCTCGCAGGCAAGTGTTAATGAAGTTCTTCCAAAAGATTTCGGTTCTAGCCCTATTTCAATTATATCCCCTTTTTTAGCAGAACTCACAAAGTTAATTTCACTTATAAACTTCGTTACTGTTCTCGGGTTTTCCAATTGTATAATTGCATATAAAGCTGCTTCTTCATCAATCCATTGTAGTAAACGACCGCCAAACAATGTTCCGTTTGGATTTAAATCTTCTGGCTTAATCCATTTTCGTGTGTGAAAATTCATTCTTTAATATAATTTAGGTTGGTTATTTAAATAAACCTACAAATCAAATCTAGTAGGTTTTTATTTTTTAATATATACTGTTTTTCTGTTTACGAATTCTTTTATTCCATCGGCGCTTAGCTCTCGTCCGTAACCACTTTCTTTAATTCCACCAAAAGGCAATCGCGGATCACTTTTTACTAATTCATTTATAAAAACAGCACCTTCATCAAATTTATGGATAATCTTCTCTGCAGCTTCTATATTCTCTGTAAATAGCGAAACTCCTAATCCAAATCGAGAATTATTAGAGAGATCAATTGCTTCCTCAATCGTTTTAAAAGTTGTAACAGACAAAGCAGGCCCAAATGTTTCTTCCTTAAACACTGCCATGTTTTCGGTAACATTCGTCAAAACAGTGGGTTCAAAATACGCACCCTTTCGCTTACCTCCTACTACAAGCTTCGCTCCAGCCTTGATAGAATCATTTACTTGCTTCTCAATATCTTTAGCCAAGTCCTCTCTTGCTAAAGTTCCTATATAAGTTTCTTTATCTAAAGGGTCTCCACTTTTTAATTCCTTTACCTTAACAACTAGTTTTTCAACAAATTCTTCAGCAATAGATTCATCTACAATCAATCTTTTTCCAGCAATACAACTCTGTCCAGTATTTTGAAAACGCGCTTGAACACATGTTTCCAAAGTCTTTTCAATATCACAATCTTTCATTACAACTAATGCGTTGCTACCCCCTAATTCTAGTACTGTTTTTTTAATATTCTTACCTGCTAGGGAAGCAACCGAAGAACCTGCTGGCCCACTTCCAGTAAGTGTGACAGCTTTTACTTTTTTATTTTCAATTATTTTTTCTACGGCATCACTCCCTATTAATAATGTAGTAAAACAGTTGTCAGGAAAACCAGCTCGTGAAAATATCTTTTCAATATTCAAAGCACATCCAAATACGTTAGAAGCGTGCTTCAAAACACAGATATTTCCAGCCATTAAAGCAGGAGCGGCAAAACGGAAAACTTGCCAAAATGGATAATTCCACGGCATTACAGCAAGAACTACACCTAAGGGTTCATAACTCACATAACTTTTATAAGCATCGGTTTTAATTACCTTATTTTGAAGATGATTTTCGGCATTCTCAGCGTAATATTCGCATACCCATGCGCATTTTTCAACCTCTGCTTCTGCTTGAGAAATAGGTTTTCCCATTTCTAAAGTCATCATTTCGGCGTATTCGTGCTTATTAGACCTCATTTCTGCAGCCGCTGCAAGCATTAGTTTTTGGCGTTTATTAAATGGAACTTCTCGCCAGCTATAAAAGCGTTTATCCGCATTGTCTATTATTTCTAAAACTTCCTTTTTGCTGTGATTTTTATAGGAATTTAATTCATCTCCATTATATGGATTTTTGGAAACAGTAACGGCCATTGTTTTTGTTTTAAAAGTATTGAAAACATAGAGAATGAGTAAGCGATTAAGACTATTTTAACGAGAAAAATATTGAAAATAAAGCTTTCAAACTTTCATTACCTTTGCGCCTATTATAATACATTTGTGAAAAATGCATTATTAAGAATAATATTAAAAAATTTATCAATATCTCTATTTAAAGCAATGCTTTAGAATAAAGAAATAAAAACATTTTTAAAATGAAAAACACTGCACTTACACACATACACGAACAATTAGGCGCTAAGATGGTGCCATTTGCAGGTTATAATATGCCTGTTTCATACGAAGGAGTAAAAGCTGAGCACGAAACTGTGCGAAATAGCGTGGGTGTATTTGATGTTTCGCATATGGGCGAATTTTTGATTACAGGTCCAAAAGCTTTGGATTTAATTCAAAAAATAAGCAGTAACGATGCTACTAAACTTACAGATGGAAAAGCTCAATACTGCTACTTTCCAAATGAAGAAGGAGGTATAGTTGACGATTTAATTATTTATAAAATTAAAGACGAAGAGTATCTACTTGTAGTAAACGCATCTAATATCGACAAAGATTGGGCTTGGATAGAAAAGCATAACACTATGGGTGCCGAAATGAGAAATATCTCGGATGATTATTCACTTTTAGCTATTCAAGGGCCGAAAGCAATTGAAGCCATGCAATCGTTAACTTCAGAAGATTTGAGTGCTATTAAATTTTACAACTTCAAAATTTCTGATTTTGCTGGGGTTGAGCACGTAATCATCAGTGCTACTGGTTATACAGGAAGTGGTGGTTTCGAAATTTACTGTAAAAACAGTGAAGTAGAACAAATTTGGAATAAAGTTTTTGAAGCTGGAAAAGATTATGGTATCAAGCCAATTGGTTTAGCTGCTCGTGATACACTTAGATTAGAAATGGGCTTCTGCTTATACGGAAATGATATAGATGAAACAACTTCTCCACTAGAAGCTGGATTGGGATGGATTACAAAATTCACCAAAGACTTTATTAATTCTGATAATCTGAAAAAAGAAAAAGAAGAAGGTATAAAAAACAAACTTATTGGTTTTGAATTAATAGACCGTGGAGTTCCAAGACAAGGGTATGAAATTGCTGATAAAGATGGAAACACCATCGGTAGCGTTACCAGTGGAACAATGGCACCTTCGTTAAATAAATCGATTGGATTGGGATATGTAACTATAAAAAACAGTGCTCCAGAAACTGAAATATTCATCCAAATTAGAAATAAACCAGTTGCAGCAAAAGTTGTCAAAACTCCGTTTTACAAAGGTTAATGTTGGATTATCAAGCTATTTTAGAAGAAATATTTACATCACTTAAAAAAACTGAAGATACAGGTGAGGTAGCTAGTTATATCCCAGAATTGGCCAAGATTCCAAAAGACAAGCTAGGAATTCACCTACAGTTAATTACAGGTGAAGACTATGCTGTTGGCGACGCTTTGGAAAAATTTTCAATTCAAAGTATTTCTAAAGTATTCTCCTTATCAAAAGCATTTCAGTTGATTGGAAATAAACTTCTTACTCGTGTTGATGTAGAACCTTCGGGGAATCCATTTAATCATCTTTCCCTTTTGGAACTTGAAAATGGAATTCCTCGAAATCCTTTAATAAATTCGGGGGCGATTGTAGTTGCTGACGTTTTGCTTTCCAATTTAAAAAATCCAAAAGAAGATTTTTTAAATTTTGTACGCGAAATGGCTCACGACGATTCCATTAACTATAATGATAAAGTTGCAGAGTCTGAAAGAGAAACAGGCTATAATAATTATGCGGCTGCCAACCTTTTAAAGTCCTTTGGAAACCTTGAAAATGATGTTGATGATGTATTAGATTTCTATTTTCATCAATGTTCAATAATGATGAGTTGTAAACAACTTACTAATGCTTTTTTCGTTTATGCCAATAAAGGAAAGTGTTTAAAAAACGTGCTACACTTAACACCAAGTCAGGTAAAAAGAATTAATGCAATTATGTTAACCTGCGGTTTTTATGATGAAGCAGGTGAATTTGCTTTTGAAGTTGGATTACCAGGAAAAAGTGGCGTTGGTGGCGGAATAGTGGCACTTCTACCCCATTGTTTTACAATCGCAACTTGGGCACCAGCCTTAAATCCACAAGGAAATTCATATTTCGGGATGCAGGCATTAGAGCAGTTTACCACTAAAACAAAGCTTTCTATATTTTAAAAAGAGGTTGAAACGGAATTTAATGAGGAAAAAAGAAGGGAAAGAACGTATTTTAATTCTTGGAGGTAGCGGTTTTATAGGGTATGAAATTTATAAAGAACTTCTGTCCTATTACGAAGTGTATTGCACTTACTGTAAACAAGAAGGCGCTTTTTCTGAGAATCAAGTGTTCTTTAAATACTGCGTGGAAGAAGACTCCTTGTTTTTATTGCTGAATGAAATAAAGCCTACTGTAATAATTTCGGCCATTTCTGGCGATTATAAAAGACTTTTTGATGCATATCAACAAATGGTGAATTATACCCAGCTTCACGAGGATTGTTCGGTTTTATATATTTCTTCTGCTGAAGTTTTTGATGGTAAATTTTCACATCCATCATATGAAAACGATTTAACACTGTCTGAAACTCCCTCAGGGAGGTTTAAAATTGCAGTTGAAAAGCTGTTATTAGAAACTATTCCGCAACAATCCGCAATTTTAAGGCTACCAATGGTGTTAGGGGTTAATTCGCCTGAAGTAGTTCATTTACGTCAATGTATTCGACATAAGGCTACATATGAAGTTTTCCCGAATCTTATAATTACAACAACTACTATAGATAAGGTGTGTCAGCAAATTCACTATATCGTTAATCACTCACTGGAGGGTATATTTCATTTATCGAGTAAAGATATGGTACATCACGAAGATCTCATCAGAGAGATAACTTTAAAAATAAGTGATAAAATGCCTATCTTTAAGAGTGTTTTTAACAGTAATGAAGACCGCTATAACGCAATTCTTCCAAAGGTAAATCAATTACCTGAACCCTATCAAATAGCTGTTGCAGAAGTAATTGATGAATCTGGTTTAAACGAAGAGATTATGTCTATACGGTAAAATATCGTACATTTATTTAAAACTAAAATTACAACTATGAAAGCATTATCAGAAAATGAAATATTAGAAAAGCTTAAAGATCTTGAAGGCTGGGAATATAGTGAAGAAGCACTTCACGCAGTTTTCGAATTTGAAAATTTTAAAGAAGCTTTTACTTCGATGACAAGAATAGCTTTTGAAGCTGAAAGATTAAATCATCACCCTGAGTGGAGTAATGTTTACAATTCGTTAGAAATCTATTTATCTACGCACGATGCAGATGGTGTAACAGAAAAAGATTTTGAGCTTGCTCGAATTATTGACGAACTTATTGGGTAAACTTTAGCCCTTAAAACGGACCCTAAATAATACTTTAAACTCCTTGGATTTTGTTCTTATAAAAATGGAGTTTATTTGAAATTTGGTTTTTGG
Source organism: Aequorivita sediminis (assembly GCF_032080575.2). Taxonomy (NCBI): domain Bacteria; kingdom Pseudomonadati; phylum Bacteroidota; class Flavobacteriia; order Flavobacteriales; family Flavobacteriaceae; genus Aequorivita; species Aequorivita sediminis. The sequence goes on from NZ_JAVLSO020000003.1 coordinate 381,740, forward strand.
TTTTTTTATATTTGAAGTATCAATTTTTCGATTCATTCTTAAGGTGAATTAATTAAAACACAATTTAAAGAAGTAAAGAAATGGGAAGAGCTTTCGAATTTAGAAAAGCAAGAAAAATGAAGCGTTGGTCTGCGATGTCCAAAGCTTTTACTCGTATTGGAAAGGATATTGTAATGGCTGTAAAGGAAGGAGGTCCTGATCCAGATACCAATGCCAGACTTCGTGCAGTAATACAAAATGCCAAGTCTGTAAACATGCCTAAAGACAATGTTGAACGCGCTATTAAAAGAGCGAGTGATAAAAGCTTAGGCGATTATAAAGAAGTTCTTTTTGAAGGCTATGCTCCACACGGAATTGCAATTTTAATTGAAACAGCTACCGATAACAACACCAGAACTGTTGCCAATATTCGCAGTTACTTTAATAAGTGTGACGGGAGTTTAGGAACTTCTGGTTCTGTATCTTTTATGTTTGATCACACTTGTAACTTCCGTATAAATCCTGAAGGAATGGATATTGAAGAACTTGAGCTAGAATTAATAGACCACGGTTTAGAAGAAATTTTTGAAGATGAAGATGGTATTATAATTTACGCACCTTTTGAAAGTTTCGGTGCAATACAATCGTATTTAGAAGATAAAAATATAGAAATTCTTTCTTCTGGATTTGAACGTATTCCACAAGTAACCAAAAAACTAAATGCTGAAGAAGTTGCCGATGTAGAAAAACTTCTTGAAAAAATAGAAGAAGATGATGACGTCCAAAATGTTTATCACACTATGGAAGAAGCTACTGAAGATTAATTTTTTCGAATAAATTAAACATTAAAAAAGTCGAGAACGCTAAATTTAATAGTGTTCTCGACTTTTTTTGTAACTAATTGATAAAGTTACATTATCAATAAAATCTTTTAACTAGGACAGCTCAGGCTCCTTCCCTATCACGCCGTCAAAATATTTTCTTAGGTGAACCATATCTGCATCAATATCGCCCGTTGGGTAAAAAGGTTCATTAATAGTTACAGTTTTCTTACCCCAATCAAAAGGAATACATATTATAGGAACGTTTGCCTTCATAGCAATATAATAGAATCCCGTTTTCCATTCTTCAACTTTTTTACGCGTCCCTTCGGGTGCCAACGACAAACGAAATTCATCCTTCTTTTCGAAGATTTCTGCAATCGCTTCCACTTTATTTTGCCCAGGAGTTCTATCTAATGCAGCTCCACCAGTCCATTTAAAATACCAACCAAATGGCCACTTAAAAAGCTCTTTCTTGGCTATATAGTTAATCTGAACCTTTGTAATTCTTCTTATAAATAAACCAATATAGAAATCGTGCCAACTAGTGTGTGGTACAACAATAATAACGGCTTTTTTAACTTTTGGGTCAAAGGCACCATCAATCCGCCATCCCATTATTTTATAAAAAACAAATTTTGCAATTCCCATATACAGGTGCTAAAGTAAGGTTACATTTTTAAGTATAATTCTTTCAATTTTTCTGGGGTAACAATTGATTGCCATGCCTCTCCAAAAGCATTTTCCCAAAGCGGCACCATGCTCATAGCAACGTTAATCATTGTTTCCATTTGTTCATCAGAGAGGTTTGCACATACAGCTTGAGGAATTTCTATTCCGTGTTTTTCAACCATTTTTTTGAAAAGAACAACATCTTCACCGTAATACTCTTCCAATTGATTAAATACTATACAATTTCCGATGCCGTGTTTAGTTCCCAACACATAACCTAGGCCATAACTCATTGCGTGAGCTACCCCCACTTGAGAGTATGCTATACTCATACCACCATGCCATGAAGCCATCATAAGCTTAGCGCGAGATTGTGCTTCAGAAAGAGAATCTTCCTTTAAGAAAATCTCCATACAAAGGTCGTAAGCCTTTTCGCCATAACTCTGACTAAACGCATTTAAAAAAGTGCCATTTAACGATTCTACACAGTGTATAAAGCAGTCCATACCTGTGTAAAACCACTGATTTTTAGAAACCCCTTGTGTAAGTTCGGGATCGAGTATTACTTGATCGAAAGGAGTGAAATCACTATTAATTCCGAGTTTACGAACAGGCCCAGTGAGCACTGTTGTACGAGAAACTTCGGCTCCTGTTCCGGAAATAGTTGGAATTCCTACATGATATATAGCCTTTTTCTTAACTAAATCCCACCCTTGATAATCGGCAGCACTCCCTTTATTAGTAAGCATAATTGAAACAGCTTTCGCTAAATCTAACAAGGTTCCTCCTCCTATCCCAATAATACCTGAAGGCAAATTGGTAAACTCACTTCTAATGTCCTTCACCAGTTTATCAACTTGAGCAGTTTTAGGTTCTTCTGCTGCTGAAACAAAAATTAATTTATCATTAAATCGAAGGTTAATTCGGTCTATAAACTCAGTATTTGTTTCAAAAACATCATCAATTAAATAAATAAATGGAGCCTTGTCTTTTTTATGAGAAGAAAGAATTGAAGTTAACTGATCAAAACATCCTTCCCCAAAGATTACCTTCGGCACCATTGGGAAGTTTCTAAATTTATTGTTTACGCTAACTTGTTTATTTTCTAGTAGCAATTTATTCGCTCTAGCCAAATCTTCAGGAGTATCTATTTCAACACCTGAGGTATTTGAAATAGCCATTTTTATATTTTTCCCATATTCTAAGTATCGGATGCATTCAATTTTTTCTGCGGCTTCCAATGAGCGCATAGGCAATCGATAAAAATCTAAAATAGCTTGTTTTCTAAAAGCGTAAATCCCTTTGTGTTTATAATATTGTAGGGCTACATTTTTATCTCTAGGGTATGGAATTGGAGAGCGAGAAAAGTAAAGTGCGAAATTATCTTTATCTACAATTACCTTAACTGTATTTGGATCGTTGATTTCTTTCCAGTCGTGGATTTCGGTCATTATAGAAGCTAAGTCGATCTTCTCGGCATCTGGGCCATCAAAAACGGCTAAAACTTTTTCCAAAACCTCACTATTTGTAAAGGGTTCGTCACCTTGAACATTCACAACAATATCGATATCCATATTTTCAACGGCTTCGGCAATTCTATCACTACCACAGTCGTGTTCTTTAATACTCATTATGGCTTTTCCACCATAACTTTCAATTTCCTGAAATATAATGTCACTATCGGTAACTACATATACTTCATCGAAAAGGTTTGTAGCCTTTGTCGCCTCATAAGTTCTTACAATTACAGGTTTTCCACCTAAATCTTGCATTAATTTACCAGGAAATCGGGACGCACCATATCGTGCGGGAATCATCGCTATTACTTTCAAATTGGAAGTTTTTAAAATGAAATCAAAAATAAGAAGTTTATGCTCGTGGCAGACGTTTTTTACGAAGCTTTTTATAAAATCTAAAAATTATAAAAAACAAAAATGCCACTAACACAATTGCTAAAATAGGTAAGAATATAGAAACCACCGCCATAACAATAGAAGTTCCTGTTTCCACTGTAGTTAAAACTGGGTTTGCAATTCCGCCAGTTGTCGTGCTCGAAGTAAGCCTTACCGCAGAAGTATTTCCTTTTATGGCAGCAGCAGTTCCTCCTCCAGCAATAATTGCTAAAGCCCAAGTAATTACCGGGCTCAAATCTGTAACTGTAGCAACCATTACTGCAGTACCTGCTAAAGTTGCAAGTGGCAAAGCTATGGTATCTAGTAAATTGTCTATCCAAGGGATATAGTACCCGAAAATTTCGAATAAGGTGGCAACACCCATTGTAATAACTGCTGTAAGGCTTCCCGCCCATTCCCAATTTTCGTTTAGAGTAATAATGTCGAAGTATCCGGCTAAACTTAAAACTAATAATGGCAAGAAAACCCGAAACCCAACAGCTGCTGCGAGACCGACTCCTAAAAAAGCACTTAATAAAATTTCAAAAGTTTCCATTTTTAATAATATCTAAGGTTATTCGCAACAAATCTTAAATACTAAGTTACGAACACCATAAGTTTAATTTCTATTTCTTGAATTTATATTTTAAAAAACTTCCTCCTCAAAAAACTCATCCTTAAAGCCTATTAAATACAATTTATCCTGGGCTCTAGTAACTGCAGTGTATAACCATCGTAAATACTCTTTATCAACACCATTGGGCAAGTATGGCTGTTCTACAAAAACCGTTTTCCACTGTCCCCCTTGCGATTTATGACATGTGATAGCATAACTAAATTTCACTTGTAAGGCATTAAAATACTTGTTTTTCTTTACCGCTAAAAATTTCTTGTATTTAGAACTTTCATTTGCGTAATCCTTCATCACTTCTTGATAGAGTTTATTAGACTCATCATAGGTTAAGGAAGGAGATTCAGACGTTAGTGTGTCTAACAATAACACAGTTTCAATAGGTTTCATATTTGGATAATCAACCATACGCATTTTTACTTCAGCGAAACGGAAACCGTATAATTCTTTAAAAGCGAAAATTTCTAAAATTTCAACAATATCACCATTAGCTATAAATCCAGCTTCACTAGTATTATCAACCCAAAAATAATTATTCTTCACCACCATTAAGTAATCCCCTGATGATAATTCGGAATCTTGAAATAAAATTCGTTCTCGAATATTTTGATTATAAAGATTTGCACGTTTATTTGAGCGTACAATTATTACTGTATCTTCATTTCCTAAAGCTGAATAACTATCATTAATAGCATCCATGATTTCCTGCCCATCTATTGGGCGGATTACATCTGGGAAACTCTCACCAGAAAATTTAAATGCCTCGTAAAGCTCATCATCCAGTCGTTCACGAATTTTTGTTGCATTTTCTAAGATACCGCTATCTTTTTGTTGTCGTACCACCTCGTCTAGTTCTATCGAAATTACTTCTCTATCGTATTGCATCTCTAACACTCGCGAGTCCAATGCTGGGCTTATAGCGAGGTGTACAGGAGGTAACTGGGCAGAATCACCAATTAGCAATAGCTTGCAGTTAGCTCCACTATAAATGTATTGCATTAAATCGTCTAGAAGAGAACCATTTTCAAAGAGTTTAGAGTCCTGATTAATATCGGGAATCATTGAAGCTTCATCAACTATAAATATGGTATCGCGATGTTTATTTTGTTGTAATGTAAAGGAAACAGAGCCTTTATTACTTTTAGGGAAGTATATTTTTTTGTGAATTGTAAACGCTTGTTTCTTGGAGTAATTACTAATAACCTTAGCAGCTCTTCCTGTTGGGGCTAGAAGCACAGCTCGCTTTTTAACCTTTGAAAGATTTTTTACTAATGCTCCTACTATGGTAGTTTTCCCTGTTCCTGCATATCCTTTGAGTAAAAATGTTTCATTTTTGTTCGTACTTAACACGAATTTCGCCAACAATTGCAGCGCAAGGTCTTGTTTTGGAGTTGTATTGTGTGGAAAATCGCTTTTTAAAAAATTGTAATATTCTGATACATTCATTGTTCACTACTATCATTGAGAGTTTCAAAGATAGGTATGATTTTTTGGCAATATACTTTTACGAACAAAAAAAAATTGTAGATTTGCGATAGACCTTTAAATAAATCAACATTTAATATTATCAATAATGAAATCAGTAATTCAGATTGTTCTTTGGATTGTAATCGTGTTCCTTGGTTGGAAATTATGGAGCTCTATAATGGGACCTGTAGAATTTAATAAAATTAAAGAAGAGCGTTACGCCAAAGTAATTAAAAACTTGAAAGATATTCAAGCTGCAGAGCTTGCACACAAAGAAATTACTGGGAACTTTACAGGAGATTGGGACAGTTTGGTTAGTTTTATTGATACTGCAAAATTTGCAATTACTCAACGTCGTGATACCAGTTACGCCGATGTTGCTAAAAATAAGGCTTTTGGTATTGAATCAGGATATTTCATCGAGAAATCATTGATTGATACTTTAGGATTTAAGCCGGTTAAAGATTCACTCTTTAAAAATTCAGATAGATACAAAACTATGATGAATGTACCTGTAGAAGGTGTAAACGCAAAGTTTGATCTTAAATCTGGAACTATCGATAAAAACGACGCATCTTACTCAGTGTTTGAAGCTAAAGTTTCTAAAGATGTAATTTTAGGCGATTTAGATAAAGACCTTTTAATCCAGGAAAAACAAACACAATCTGTTGATGGTGTAAACGGTCCTGATATTAAAGTAGGATCATTAGAAGATGTTAATACTTCTGGAAACTGGCCGAAAATCTACGATGCTGGGACAGACAGATAACATACAAGATAATTTACAATATAGACTGTCCGTTCAAGTATCTTTGAACGGGCTTTCTTTTTTGGTTACAAATCCCAAAAGTGAGGAAACTGTTTTCTTTATCGAAAAAACGTTAGACCACAGTACAACTCCAGAAGAATTGTTAATGGATATTGAATCCATTATGTCACAAAATAACATTTTAAATTCTTCATTTTCCGAAGTGACAGTGGTTTACTCCACGCCTATCTATAGTCTTGTTCCCGCCCCTATTTTTGATGAAACAAAAGCTAGTGAATACCTGAAATTTAATTCAAAGATTCTAGCGAACGATTATATGGCTCACGATGTAATTGAAAAACACGACATTGTGGTGGTTTATGTTCCGTTTATGAATATCAACAACTATTTTTTTGAAAAGTACGGGAGTTTCAATTATTACCACGCTACTTCAATATTGTTGAAGGCAATTTTAGAAAAGGAAAGGTATTCCCTTCCAAAAATGTTTCTAAATTTTCAAAAAAATAATTTCGACTGTATTGTTCTTAAAGATGGTCAACTTCAGCTTTGCAACAGTTATAATTATAGAACTCCAGAAGATTTTATTTATTACACGCTTTTCTGTATGGAGCAATTAAAATTAAATCCTGATACCCTACCTGTAACACTTTTAGGTGAAATTGATGAAGATGATGACAGTTACAAAATTGCATATACCTATATTCGAAATATCGACTTTGCAAAAACTGAAGTGTCTGAAATTAATTTAGATTCAGAAATTAGTACACACCGTCACTTTATCTTACAAAACACATTATAATGCGTATCATTTCAGGAACTCATAAAGGAAGAAGATTAACCGCACCAAAAAATCTTCCCGTTCGTCCTACAACCGATTTTGCTAAGGAAGCACTTTTTAATATACTTCGGGTTCGGTATTATTTTGATGAACTCAATATTTTAGATTTATTTGCAGGAACTGGAAATATCAGCTTTGAGTTTGCGTCCCGTGCTGTTCCTAATATTACTTCTGTTGATGCACATCTTGGATGTATTCAATATATAAACAAGGTATCAGAAGAATTTGAATTTCCTATAAATGCTATTAAATCTGATGTTTCTAAATATTTAGAATCGGCATCAGGGAAGTTCGATGTAATTTTTGCCGATCCACCTTACGACTTTGAGGTATCGGATTTAGAAAATATTGTGAAAACTGTTTTTGAAAAGAATCTCTTAGCTGAAGAAGGAGTTTTAATTATTGAACATTCAAAAATGAATGATCTTTCTAAAAAAAGTCACTTTATTGAAGCTAGGAAATACGGTGGAAATGTATTTAGTTTTTTCAGCTAATACCACTCTAAATATTTAAATATAAAACTGCTATTGACCTCTGAAGAAGATTACCGTACTCAAGGTTTTTACAAGTGTTGCGATATCTAGAAATAAGCCCTTATGTTTGATATAATAGAGGTCGTATTGAAGCTTTTCTAAGGCATCTTTATCCGATGAACCATACCTAGCATTAACCTGTGCCCATCCAGTAATCCCTGGTTTTACTACGTGCCTAACTTCATAAAAAGGAATGCATTCTTGTAATTTTTCCACAAATACAGGACGTTCAGGTCGAGGCCCTATAATAGCCATATCGCCTTTAATTACATTTATAAACTGTGGAATTTCATCTAAACGCGTACGGCGTAAAAATCTTCCAAATTGTGTAACACGACTATCTTTAGTTTTTGCAAATTGTGCACCTTCACTTTCGGCATTAATCACCATGCTTCTAAATTTATAAATCTTGAAGTGTTCCCCATTCTTTCCAACTCGAGTTTGAGTGTATAATAACGGACCTCGATTAGCTAGTAGGTTTCCAATTAATATATAAGGCAACAATACAAAAGCGCAAAGCAATCCCAAAACTGAAAATAACAATTCTAAAATCCTACTAAAAAAGAGATACAATTTGTTTTGATTACTTCGACTAAATGGAAAATACCTGTAAAAATCCCTATCTACATATTGAACTGGAATTCTTTGAGTTAGCTCTTCATATACTTGATTATAATCTCTAATCGGCACATTATTTTTTAATAAAGAAATTAGTTGATTGTTAAGGGCTACGGAAATTCCATAAGATAATGGAGTTGCCACAACAATTTCTGAATAGTGTTTGCTCAAATTTAAAGGTTCTAAATCTTCAAGTTTATAGGCATCAATCTGCAGGTGATCTAAATCAATTTTATTAGAATCATCTGTGTTAAAATATCCTATCACCCTATAATTTGGATCAGATTTATGAAGCGATTGAACAATCGCATCTATATCCTTAGCATGAGCAATTAAGATTACATTCTTATTAAATCTAGGAGAGGTAATTAGTGCTATATATGCATATCTCCAAAGAAGCAATGCTATGTTAATCGCCAAAAAGAAATAAACTATTTGTAAACGATTATTGGGAAGCATTGGAGTATAAAAGGGTGTAAGCAAATAGAACAACACCGTAATTGAAGTTGTCAATAACACATTCTTAACAACAACATCTAGTTTACTCGCCTTCTGCAAGTTATAGAGTTCGAAAATAGTTGCAAAAACTGTTAGATAAACAGCTAGAACTATAGACCAAATCCAATTGTCACTTGAAACTTTAAAGTAATCGAATTCAAAAATAAAACCTACTAAATACAGTCCAGATATTACAAATACAATATCAAGAATACGCAGCAGTATTTTTCTTTCAGAGATTACAAAGTGAATGTTATTCTTAGACATTAATGATTGGTATTGTAGGTAATTTGAGTCCTTTTGAAATCTTCAAAATAGAGTATAAACGCATCATTTTACGCATTCCATCATTTTCACAATTATAGTTAATAATTATCAATTAACACTAGTAAAACTATGGTTTTTAATACCGAATCTAACGTTTTCTAATTAAAAATATTACCAATTATTATCTCAATATAGAGTTCCATTTATGTTTAACTATTTGCCAATCAAGTGCTTCAATTTTTGATCGAGCATTGTTCGTTAAAGTTTTTACTAAGGCTGAATCATCTGTTAGTTTATTTATAGCTTTTACCAAAGCTGCAGGATTGTTGGAAGGCACTAAAATTCCATCATTTTCGTGATTAATCAGAAAAGGTAACCCACCAACATTGGTAGAAACCACTGGTAATCCTAATGCCATAGCCTCCATGACACTAACTGGCATATTATCAAAATTGGTTGTATTGATAAAAATATTGTAATCTTTGGAAAGTGTAATCCATTCTTCCTTTTTTAGCATTCCTGTAAAAGTTATGGGGAGTTTTAGCTCGGCCGCTACTTTTTTACATCGTGCTAAAGAACCGTCTTTGTCAGGCCCCACCATACACAGTGATACCTCTACACCTTGTTTAAGCAATAACTCTACAACCTCCAACGCCAATAAAGGATTGTAAATCTCAGAAAACGAACGTACCCAAAGGAGTTTAGCTGTTATTTTATTGCGTTGTAGAAATTTATAGTTTTCAATTTCAATAGTATTTGGAATGTGGCAAAGATTATGAATTCCATAAGTTTTAAACTGCTCCGCTAAATACTGGGATGGTACTACATTGGTAAGTGCATTAGTAAAAAGCTGTTTACTTAATATTTTATTGTTTTTCAGTCTATTAGGTAAGTTACCTCCGTGTAAAATAGGGATATACGGAATCTTTAAAAACCTACATAGACGTCCTATTACTACAGCGTAATAAAAATTTTGAGTGCTATATGTGTCGATTAATGCTATATCTATAGTTTTTCGATAGCGAATAGTTTTAGAAATCATATCCAACAATCTCGAAACCTTATTTAGTTTTGAAGATGATGCATAAACCTTAAAACCTTCCTCTTGAAATTTTACAGACAATAGATCTATCGCAGTTGGAGGCTTACCATGAGCTGCTAATTTATTTCCTATGTAGAGCAGGTTTCTTTTTGGTATCATAATCAATATTCAGTAAAGATAAAGCGTAAATGAATGCTGGTGCAGCAATACGCATAGAGGAATGAGCTATTGTTAGCCCCCAGAAAATAAGAAAAGGATAAAAGTAAATGTTTTTCCTACCATTTAATTTTGTGACTAAGGGTGCAAATATCAATACTAATAATGCAAAGATCCCTAAAACACCATGTTCTGATAGCATCCGAGAAATTTCATTATGTGTAGGTATTGAAATACCTAACTCATTTTCAAAATGTGATTTAACTCTACCTACTCCTACCCCCAAAAAAGGATTTTCTTTAAAAGCTTCAATTTCAGTCACTAATAAATCAGCTCTTCCTGTAGTTATATCCGATTTCTCCCGTCCTAAGGCATCTTCATTCGCATATCGATTTTCAATCAACCCTCCTGTTTGAAAAATAGCAAAAGCCCAAACAATTAAAGCAGCTGCTATTAGTAATAGCATCTTTAAACTTATTTTTGCCTTATATTTTAAATTTGTAGAGAAATATAAAATTAACACAAAGGCAATAGACATAACTACAGCTACAATCACCCCACCTCTAGAAAAAGTTAATAAAGCCCTATACCCCATCAAGACCAAAAATAACATCATAACTCCCTGCACTAATGTATTTTTGTATGGGATTAAAAGTCGTGTGAGTAAAATAAACACTCCTAACCCTAGAATAGTTGCAACTTGATTGGGTCCATAACCGCCAGATACAGCAGAGTTTGAAGCAGTATTAGTTATAATTTCACGTATATCTGGAGAATACAGAATAATATAGGTAGTCATACTAATAATGGGGTAAACAATATAATCTAACACTTTTAAAAGCTGTTGAAAATTAATTGTTCTCCCAAATATGAAAACGGAAGCGATAGCTAAGCAAATTGGACCACTAAGATTAAATAAAACTGCTTTTCTAAAATCAACATCATAAGAAATAACATCATACGATACTATAATACCTGGAATTAAAAGTAAAAGATATATAAGGTATGGGTATGAATTTCTTTTAAAGCCTAACAAGAACATCCCTAAAAGGGCAAACCATATAACGGAATATTTCCCTACTTCATAAAAAACATATGACTTTGTCATTCTTAAAAAAACTTCCGCCCCTGTAAAATAAGCACACGCTACTAAGACGTTGAACGCTTTATTTTTTTTCTGAATAATTTGCCAAGTAAAATATCCGAAAATGAAAACCAAATAGATAAGCATTGCATTACGATTAATCGAGGCAATAACTCCTATACCTACATGAAGGAGTATAGCGCTTAAAGGTTTTATATTTTCAAACAGTCTGATCTTGATAATAAAAGTATTTTAGGAAGTTGACTCTTTTAAAATTTCTGTTTTAATTCTATGGCGATAGTTCTCAAAGGTAAAATCTTTAGCAACTTTATATGCTTTTGAAGCTTTTACTTTTAGTTCATTCTCTTCAATTTCTAAAATATCCAATATTAATTCTCTTAACACTTCAGCTGTACAAGGATCTACTACAAACCCATTTGAAGCATTAACATATTGCGTAATACTTGAAACCGAAGAAACTATTGGCAAACACCCAAAATTCATAGCTTCTGCTATAACCTTAGGAAAACCTTCGGAAGCAGTGCTTGGCAACATTAAAAAATGAGATTTCTTATATATTTCAAAAACTTGAGCTCGGTCTAAGAAGCCATGAAATTTAACAGGTAGTTGCAGCGCTTCGCATTGCTTTCTATACACATTCATTTTATCGCCATTTCCAATAAAATGAATCGTGTTTACATTCTCCTTATTTTTCAAACTTCCAAATGCATCAATAATACGTTGCACCCCTTTTGCATCTTCCAACCTCCCAACAAAACACATTGTATAAGGAGGTTTATACACCTTAGCATTAATAATTTGCAATCCAACCAAGCGTTCTTCTTCTGTGAGACAAGGGTTCTCAAAGGTTATACAATGGCTTTTCTGCTCGGGCCATCTACCGTTAATTGTAACTTTCCTATGTTGTTTTTTCAACATCCACCGCTGCAGTGCATAACTAAAGGGTGGGTTTTTCTGATTCCAATTTCCAGCGTATTTGTACCAACCCTTTTTTTTACTGAAAAGTGATAAATACGGTATCAAAAACACACCTATTCCTGTAGGAGTACGTAACTGAAATACATCAACTTGATGCAACACCTTGTTTACAGAATTTATTACAGATGGAACATTAGCAATAATTTTAAGCTTCTCACCAATTCCTTTTCCACCAACAGGCTTCATGGGGATAAATTTAATTTTAGAAGAAGTGTATGGCAAAGAACTATGAGGTGGCATTTCGGGATGCAAAAAAGCTAGATGATAAATTTCATCAAAATCCTGAGCTAAATGATTTATTTCACTAATTGTTGGCCCCCATCCCACAATAGTTCCATCCGAATGCTTATAATGTTCTGTATGTGATATTATTGCAAGTTTCAATAGTTCTTTTTCTTTTATCTTAGTTCTAGTGTATACTTTCTAGTCTCTAGCCTCTAAAATCTGTTATCAATCTTATAATTCTTTTAAAATTGTAAGATATTTTTTAATTACTCTTTCCCAAGTATAGTTTTGCGACCAGCTTTTTGCGCCTTGTGAATATAATTCATAGTTATTTAGAATTTCTTGTAGAGCATCAGCTAGCTGATTAACATTTTTAATATTAATTAATTTCCCCGAAATTCCATTATTTATAGCGTCTTCTATACCACAACCAAAAGATCCGATTGCAGGAACTCCGAGAGCGTTAGCTTCAAGAATTGCTATACCAAAACCTTCAGCATCGCCTGACTTGGTAGTTTCGCTTAACATTATAAAAACATCTGCCTCTTGTAGTAGTTTAATTTTTTCTGTTTCAGAAACTTTTCCAAAGAAAACCACTGAATCCTCCACTTCTAAGGTCAGCATTAATTTTTCTAATTTTTTCTTTTCTGTAGGGATGCCAACAATATGATATTTTAAATCTGGGTATTTTTTTAAAAGCAAAGGCATAGCATTAATGATATTGTGCTGCCCTTTCCGCTTGGTAACATTACCCACCGTAATTAAAACCGGTACGGGTTTGGTATTGGATTGTAGAATAGTAGGTATGTTTAGTGCAAATCCATTAGGGATAACAACAGTATTGTCTAGTTTGAGGTGAGCAATTAGTGACTTTGTATAATTGCTTACTGCTATAATTTTATCAAAGCTTTTTAGAGATAGTTCTGTAAGTTTTCGCAGAAAAATATTTGGAAGTTTAAGTTCACTTCCGTGAATAATAGCCACAAATTTTCTTTTAAAAAATATAGAGAGTAAGGCTCCTAACCACAATGAAAACTTACCTGAACAAATTATCAATTCACAATTTTTAGCCAGTGAAGTCGCAGCTTTAATACGTGCAATATAACTTAAGAAAACAAAATCTTTTCTAGGAATACGTTTAACTTTAAAAGGAAGATTTATATCGTATTCATTTTCAGCTTGTTCGTTTTTAGACCGATAATCACAAAGTAAGGTTACCTCATAGCCATTCCCTTGTAATCCCTTAGCTAAATTTAAAGCGTGATTACCAATCCCCCCAGGTTGCGGTGGAAATTCGGAAGTTAATATGAGGGTTTTTGTCATTAATTTTAAAAATAGTTTTTCTTAATCAAATTTCAAGCACAAAACTATAAAAGTAGCAATGTCAGTTACATTTCCAATATTCAAATTCTATATTAAGGACTTAAAACCATACTGCATCTAGACTCTAGATTCTAGATTCTAGATTCTAAATTCTAAATTTGAACATCCCTGATTAGTGTTGACCGTTATTTATTAATTTATATTATCAAAAATAGTCATCAATTTTCTTTCTTGAGGCCTCAAGAAAGAAAATTGATTTATGAACTTCTCAGGGCTCATTCTGTCGTTATTGTTATGTAATCTTTTACTGTTATAATTCTTGACCGCTTTTGCCGTCATTCTTTTTAACTGGTTAAATGTCTGTGGTTTCCAGTGGTCAAGATATTCTTCCTTTATCGTCCTATTGATACGTTCCGCATAAACATTGTCATGGGCTGAGAGTGCCATACTTATTTGGCTTCCACTTTCCCTTAAAAGATCAATATAGCCCTTGTAGGTATACTGACTCCCCCGATCACTGTGGTGCACCAGAGGAGCATCGTTTTCTTTCAATGCCATATTCAATGCATCCACATTTGCTTGTGCTCGCATATTATCAGAGACTTTATATCCTACGATCTTCTTTGTATAGACATCTATTATAAAAACCGCATAATAATGTTTGTCACCTATAGGTATGTAAGTAATATCAGACTGCCATACCATTGATGGTCGGTCAACCTCCATCCCTTTTATCAGGTTGGGATAATAAATCTTTGAAGCAATGGTCGTTCTTTTATAGTTCTTTTTGCGCTTCAATCGGTATCCCAGTTCCATCATTAATTCAATAAACCTATCCCTTCCTATAAAGTCTGGTTTAAGTGTATAGTACATTTTCTCAACCCCACAACCAGGGTGATCCGCTCTGAGCTCATCAGCTTCGAGCATCATTTGCTTGACTTTCTTATCAAAGGCCTTTTGCCTTGTGTTATACTGGCTTACAGCTTGCTTGCTGATACCAACGGTGGCATATAGCATGTTCATTGAAAAACTCACTTTTTCTTTGTTTTTCCTGAACCAGTTGATTGTGGGGTGCCGAAGTTTTTTTTGATGTCGATATCAAGTTCTTCCTTGGCAATCTCTATCATCTTCTCCAGATAATCGATCATTATCTGCTTGCGGCCCACGGTGCTCTCAAGCTCCTTTATACGAGCTTCGAGCTCTTTCATCTTTTGGCTGCTGCTGTCTTTCATTTCTATAATTCTAAATCCTTTTTCGTTAAAGGTAGAGAATTTATAAATCCATTTATAAATTGTTGGATTTCTTATTCCATGAAGCTTCTCCAATTGGAGAACGCTAAACTTTCCGCTTTCAAAATCTGCAACAATCCTTTTTTTAAATTCAATTGAGTATTTACGTTGCTTGCGAATACTCCGTACATTTGCTTTCATAGGTTTTCACTCGTTAAGTGGTCAACCTATATCAGGGACGTACAATTCTCAAGTCTCAAGTCTCAAGTCTAACCTCTCAATCATCTCCCCTTCGCTAAGTTTCTTTGATGCTAATTTCCAGGATATCATTACTTGAATTACGATAAATGGCAATAGGAAAACAGAAATTATCGCACCTAGAATCAGCATCTTTTTATTTTTCTTAAATCGGTATGGAATTATTGATAGCGGTACACTTTTAAGAAGTGCCAATACAGCTCTCTCCCGACCAAAGTATTTTCTGAAAAAATATAAAACACTTGGGATAGGACGTGGTGCAAATAGATTTTTAGGACGAAAAGCATCCCAACTGCCCATTTGTCTTAATCCTCCAGTAGCTGCTTTTACATCAACACAAGAAGCATATGGATTAGAAATACTTTTAAAGCCGTTTAGATAAGCTCTTAATCCAAACTCACCATCGCCCATACGTTGCTTTTCAAATTGACGATCAAACAATCCAATTTTTTCAAAAACAGATTTATATAGCATTGCATTCCCAGTAGCAAATTGTGAGGCGACAGAAAAGAATGAACGTTCTTTGGGAACAGACCTTCCTTCTGGGTAAAAAACTCCTGCAGAGATTTCTGCTTTGAAAAAGTCTAAACAACGCAAATGATTTTCAAGCCAATCGGCCTCTATCCTAACATCATCTTCGGAAAGGGCGATAATTGTCCCTTTACTTTTTTTGATTGCTGAATTCCTAGCCAACCATAGCGCAGGTTCAGATTGTTGTATGTGACGTATGTTTAGGTTGAAGTCCTTGCAAAAATCTTCTTGAAACGGTTTCGACTGATCTATTATTATTATTTCAAAATGTTTATAGGTCTGTTGTTCAAAGTCTTTAAGAACGTCCTTTAAATATTCATAGCGGTTTAGGGTGGGAATTACTACACTCACTAAAGGCTTGTTAGACACTAATTTAGAATCAAAGGAAAAATAGTTTTTATAAATTATTGGTTGCTTTAGATAATCACTTCTTACTGTACTATTAGACTTGTTAAATGCTGTAATTTCAGTAATCGGATTATTAAAAGAAAACAATCGAAGTAGCAATACATAAAAAGCCCAAGCGGGGTGAAAATATTTGCGGATAAATCGGTATTCATCTTTTAAAGGCAACTTACTAAACGACGTATAGGTCTCTGCTGTACCAATATACCCTTTATTTATAGCCTGCCAACTAAGGTCATACGCTCTTGCTTCCTCACTCTTATAGCCATAATCAGGAGCTAACCTGTCGATAACTTCATTAGGTAGTTTATCGGGAATAGGGAAAATAGAGCTACCGTCTTTTTTGTAAAGTTGGAAGTAGTGAGTGGGTTGAAGATATTTTAAATTAAAGAAAACTCTCATTACCAATTATGATTCTTTACATAATTTAATTGCATTAGCTCTTTATTGGCTATTTTTTTAAAAAATGTTTTCTGAAAAATATTCCATTTATTCCATTTCCCAGTGAATTTAAAATTTTCTTTATTATCTATAGGTTCCCAATTCGGTTTTACCATTCCATTATCACTAACCCCAAAAGAACTACCCACTATTGGAGCACTTAAACATTTTTTAACAATTTCAGAATCTGTTCTTAACTCATAAAATTTGAGCAAATTTTCAATTTCTTTTGGAGAGTTTATTAGGTCTTCATATCTAATTTTTTTCAATTTAGGACTTTCCGATATTTCATGGAATAAGTTTGCAGTATTTTTCCAATCTTTAGTATGGGCGTAAAATGATCTACCAGAAAAATAGTTGAAGTTCTTTTTAAATTTAATTTTTTTAGTGTGCCATTTACGCCTATCGTTGGATGCCTTGACAGATGAAATAACATTATCACGACCATCTCTACATAAAAGAGCTATTTGACTATTTGGAAAAGCTAGTTTCCACAATTCAACATGCTCAATATATGGTGATTTTATAAATACGACTTTATCTTGAGGTAAGTTATATTTTTTTTCTAAAAAACTTTTCCATAATTCACCATAATATTTCATAAATTCTGGAAAGTCCTTGTCTGTGAGACGTGCCCCAAAACTCTTAGATACCTTATTATAAATTTGTGTTTTTATTGAAGCGTCTTTAAATATATTCATCTCACCTGCAGAAGTATTCACAGGGACACAAACTACATCGGGGTGTTGTTTAAGAGTGGTACCAATAAAATTAGTACCACTTCTAACACGTTGCCCTAAGAGTATTATCAATTTCATTTTAATTTTCTTTTACGTTTATAGAAGTTAAAAACTTTCTAAAAAATCCTCCTAGAGTCAACTTCTCTTCCCACAATTGCCTATTCGAATATTGTAGGTCTAGAAAGTCCTGTTTAGATAGTTTATTATGAAAATCCAATACTTTTTGTACAACTAAGTGACGATCTTTGTACTCTACCCAAACTAGATGCTTCTTCCAATCTATACTATCATCAAAAGGAAGAGAACAATCTGTATTTATAAATACTGGTATTCGTCCCATTGCTAAAGCTTCATAAAATCGTACGGAAAAGTTTCCAGCCCCTCTTATACATACAATATAATCTGAGTTTTTTAAATTGTTGTAAAACTCTATCGTAGTTAAATGCGTTTCTTTATTTTTTGTTACACCTGCCCTGTATTTTTCTCTAAAAATAAAATTTGAAACAATCTTTTCAGATTTCTGAAAGGTATTTAAAACTGACGCTCTTAAATAGGTAGTGGAAAGAATTTGTTGAGGCTCTAGACGGCTTAATCCCACGTAATATTTTAAATTGCGAAAGACAGTATAACATATCTCCATTTTAGCGTTAAAAAGTGAGGAATTTGCTTGCCCACAAAAACCTATAATAGGTATTGAGTTATAAGGCTGAAGGAATACCTTTGATGTATTAAAATATTTTTTTAAAGGATCAGTAATAAAACTGGGAAGTGAATATTCATTATGCTTAAACTTTGATTTATATCCACTTCTTCGCAGAATAATTGCATTTTCAAAAGAAGGTATTTTTATTCCAAAATCTGATAAATTCCAAATTACAATTTTTTTACCAAGATTTTTGGCTTTATTTACCTGTGAAATTGCCAGGCTAGTATTATTAGAATTAACATAGTAATTCCAAGCCATAGTCAGAATAGTTAAATCCGCTTCTTCTAAGCTATCAGTAAACTCAAAGTCTTTGTCCGAAACCCCATAAACTTGTATTCGCTCAGCATCTGTAAAATCATCTGCTCTAATAAATGGTTTTAGCAATGGGAATACCTGTCCTCTTTTTGATTTATCATAGTGAGATTTTGGGTAGTATAACTTCAATTTAAATTTTCTTAACTTATAATTCTTAATTTTTTTTTAACTACAAAGAGCTTGTATATGTACTTATTTAACCACATAAATCTTTGTACACTCTGTGGCATCTTGCGCACTATGTAGTTGCCCCATAAAATTCCAAAAACTCCATATGTTGTTTTTCCAAATTAAACTCGTCTCTCACCCGCTTCATAGCATTTTGAGTTATTCTCAACTTCTCTCCCTCCACCATCAAAAGTACTTTCTTAATTTGTTCTGCCAAAAGATGAGACGAATATTTAGGCACTACCCATCCAGTTTGGTTATGTAGCACATTTTCTGTTAGTCCCTCTGCGTCACTTACAATACAGAGTTTACCCATTGCCTGCGCCTCTAATACCGCATTACAAAACCCTTCTTGAATACTGTATTGAAGATAAATATTAGCCTTCTCCAATTCTTTTTTCACCTCAGCATGTGGCAACTTCCCTAAGAACTGAACACGATCTGTAAGTCCAAGTTGATAGACCGTAAATGCCATACGTTCATATTCTTTCCCTTCACCTATTATTTTATAAGTAAAATCAATTCCTTCCTCTTTAAGTATGGCTAAAGCTTCTAGGGTTGATGAATATCCCTTAATCCAATGAAGACGTCCTGTTGTTATCAAAACATGGTTATGAATTGACGCTGATTTCTGTACGGTAGAATTAAACAAGTCGATATTAACAGCTGGGGTTATTTTCTTAAAAGGAGTGTCTTTTGGCATTCCGTGTTTAACTGCAAGGCTTAAAAGATAATTAGAAATGGTGTGCACTTTGTCGATGTGCTTCCACAGCATTTTATAACACCCAGGATTTTTGACTGGGTAAACTACCATATCAAACCCACGAAAACTCACCGCCATTTTAGCGTCTATTGCCTTAGCCACTGTTTCGCTCCCTAGAGCCATAGTTGCAAAGCCAAAGTGCAACCAATCTAATTTTGACTTCAGCAAGTGAGCATTGAGATAAACCTTTTTGAAAACTTGCACCCATCCCGTTCCTTCAGCTCTTTCTATTTTCACAAATCGTATTACCGTTGATATATATGGTAATAAGAGCACAAACTCTTTTATAAAAAACCAGACTTGAAGGAACGGATTTTTACTCACCTTCGGACTAACTATAACGGGACAAAGTGTAAATTCATCGTTTGTGTTCTGACAAAACAAATGAACTTCTACTCCATTCTTCTGAAGCCCTCGAATCTTGGAGCGGAAGAAAGTTTCGGAATAAGCAGGGGGTTGAGAAAGTACAATTCCAATTCGCATAACTAAGCTTGAATTCGAGGGTATAGATTACATTTAAAAATATCTAGCAAAGTATTTATTTCATTCAATTCTTCTACAGTAAACCTTAAATTATTTTTTTCTTTATTTATAATTGCGCTTTTGGGATGTGTTTTAGATGATGGACGCTGATATTCTTGTTCGATTTCTGATAGTGGCTCAATATCAAACTCTTTACACAAATTTAAAAAAACTTGAATATCACTTCGTAAATCTTCGTGTTTTACAATACGATGTTTATATTGATATGGCTCCAATATTTGTAAGGGTAAAACATTCTCAAGACACCATCGCACGGTAAGTATATCTAGAGGTGTAAAATATTTAGTATCTTCAATAAGATCGAATTTAAAATTCTCTTTTACCAACTCTACTAAATCTGATTGTTGCTTAAAGTGCTCTAAATTGTACAGCCAAGGAAACTTAACCCGCTGTTGTGAATTAAGAACATCGTAAGGGTTCCTAATGATATGTATAAGAGGCACCTTAAAATTTTCATTAATATGTTTAGCTGCAAGATTAGCACGAACAAATTTAATGATGTATTTTTTAGGAAGAAAGGGCCACATGTGCATTTTATATTTTCTATTACTTATCTGCCCTATCCAATCGCTATCAACTTGGTTCTTTAATACTTTTTTCAAATACCGATTGGCCTCAACAGAACTCACTTCCTGCCTAAGCCATTTATCGCAAATTAACTTTCCTTTCTTAGTATTGAATTCATGCTCTGGTTCAAAAAGCAATCTATAACGAAACTGTCTAGCTATTACTTCACTTAACCAACTCGTCCCACTTCTAGCTGAACCAACTATAACAATATGTTTATTGAACCTACTCACTATTATTTCGTAATATTTAAATATACTTTTTCATAAGATGATATTTCACCCTTTACTGAAAAATTTGCTTTTATATTATTTAATCCTTCTATAGAGAGTCTTTTCATTTCTTCTTTATCGGTAGCCATCTTCTTAAGGTTATCTGCCAAGCTATTAGGATTATCTAAATGAAATACATACCCACCACCCCTTGAAAGAATGTAGTTTGCGCCACCTCCAGAGTCTGAAGATAATACCGGCAATCCACAAGCTAACGCTTCTAATATAGACACAGGTAACCCTTCTTGGTATGAAGCTAACACAAATAAATCCATCTCTCTATAAACTTGAGGTATTATCTTATTTGCTAAAAAACCATGAAAAAGTACTCGCTCCTTTATAGTGTTCAATTCTATAAAATCGTCTAGTTTTTTTCTGTACTCTTTATCTTCCTTACCATATAAATGCAAAACTATATTTTGAGGTAAGTTTTTCAATGCTTTTAATATAAATAACTGATTCTTATTATCACCAATGTTTCCGACACAAACAAGATTAAATGTAGCGTGATCAATTGGTTTTAAAGCTTTAAATACTTTAGTATCAACCCCATGTGGAATGAAAGAAATTTTATGTCTTAAAAGGAATGAGTTAAAAAATCGAGCTTTCATTTCTGGGTTATCATAAGCAATATGGCTAGACAACCAACTTTTTAACAACCAACGCTTTGACCAAGCATTATTCTTTTTGGTATATAAATATTTAACTCCGGCTAACCTACATGCAAGCGCTTCAGTATAATTTGATTTATAGTCCCATGAATGCAATATATCGATATTATGTTTCTTTAAAACGGATCTAAAATCTAGCACATCACGACTCATCTTGCCTGACCACTCAAATAGTATGAGTTGATTTTTTAAAACATCTTCAGGAACAGACCCTGGAAATTTTTCTATACAGATGAAAGGCTCAAAAACAGTTCTATCGATATTCCTAAACAATGACAACAAGACATACTGACTTCCAGCCGTTTTAAAATTTGGAATCGTATATAAAATCTTGATTTTTGACATTTGTATATTAACTATCTGTAATTTTCTAATATATATATGTGTTTCTCGCAGAGACCGCCGAGAACAACGCAGAGGCCACAGAGTTTTTAAATACTCTCAACATACTCCATGCATCTCACCTCCACTTCGCACTTCCAACTTCGCACTTCCCACTTCGTACTTCTAACTTCTTACTTTCCACTTCGTACTTCCTTCCTGTACCAAACCGCCAATGTAAGCAGCATACTCAATGGATGCGAATATTTAACCCGATCATCTGTGCTGAACTTATTATAGAAGCGCGTAATCAACTCTTTTGGGAGAAAGGGATGTAAGTTTTTGTCAAAGAGATGCCCTTGAAGCTTTTCATCATTTTCCATTCCCAAAAATTGTAACTCCCAATTGCGTTGAATGTAAGGTTTACCCAACTTTGCATTAACAACTCGTTTGGCTTTATCCATTATGCGATAGGGTAAGTTATGTGGGGATTTGTTTTTATGATAATCATAAAGGTTATAGGGCTTTTGAGCTTGCCACGTAATTTTTGCCACTTCAGGGCTTTGGTTCTTTAAATAGGCTATCTGTATTTTCCTATCGGCTAAGTATTCCTCTGGTATCCCACAGATAAATTCTGCCATCCTATCGTCATAATATGGTGCTTCTATAGGGTTTGCAGCTTCAAATATAGCAAAGCCTAAATTTGTCCATCGTACGGCACGAGTACTACTATAATACGCACGGGCCTTGGCTCCTACATCATCTATTTTAAGTCCGCTCCATATCTCCTTGGTGCGCTGTTTTAAGTAATCCATAAATTCCCCTTCCAGCTCCCATTCCTTCCATAAGGCTTCGGCTAATTCTTGCCCGCCTTTTACTATAATTTTCTTTAAAATCCATTCCTCAGCATTTTCTTCTGCTAAATCCTTAGGAGCTACAGAATCAAATAAAACATCACCCCAATGGCCTAATGTAAAAACACCTTCCAGTTTTTTTAACTCATCTATAACCGCCATTTGTCGCGGATGAGTAAACTCGGTGCCGTAATTCAACAGTTTGGACAATTCATCGACCTTGTTCCACAAATAACCTGGCTTAATGGTCATATCTCTGTACTCATATCCTAACTCTTTAGCGATTTGCCTTGAAATCGCCCCTTCTTTATATCCGTTGTGGAACGAATAGCTATAGGAAATCACGGGATTGTTTAGCTTGGAATAAGCAACTGCCTGTGTCCTGCTATCTAATCCTCCCGAAAGGGGAAGTAACACCTTGCTATCTCCTGCTTGTTCTTTACAAATGATATGGAATAAATCCGTAAATTCCTCTACAGCCTGTTCAAACGATATGTCTCTGGGTTTATGATACCATTCAAACCAAGGCTTACTATCTACCCAATATCCTTCGTCGTCGATGGTGTTTATCGTTCCTGGGGGAAGTACTTTTTTATCTTTCCAATAGGTGTCTGTGCCGAGAAAATAACTCGTAGCCGCAAAGATGCAGATGGCCTTTTTATCTAATTCGTGTGGCGCACGGACTTTTACGTGTTGAGGATGGGTTGGAAGTATTGAGGTTTTGACGGTGTTCATTGGGGGTTTGGCTTTTAGGGTTCACGCAGAGAACGCGGTGGATACGCAGAGAGCGCAGAGAGTTTTCGAATCATTCCTTAAAGTTATTAACCAATCGATGAAGACCATCCTTCAAATATTTGGAATTAAAGTTAATCAGCAAACCTACTGGTTTATTATATAGTTTCAAATAAGTAATCAATTGAGAAAAATGTACAGGAGCTAAAATCTCTACCGATTTAACTTCGATAATGACAGTTTTTTCAACTAACAAATCCAATCGATAGCCTGTATCAAACGCAAATTTTTTATATTTTAAAGGCACTCCAATTTGTGATTCTACCTCGAGTCCAGCTTCTCTAAGATCCATTTCGAGACATTTTTCATATACGTTTTCTAATAATCCCGGCCCCAGCGCAGAATGTAGTTTGAAAGCCGTATCAATTATCTTTCCTGTAATGGAATTAATTTCCATATCAATTCAAATTGAAAAGACTAATATACAATTATTTCCCCTCTGCGCCCTCCGAGTGAAACCAACGCAGTATCCACTATTCCCTCCATAATAGCATTAATTTCCATATCAATTATTCCTCTCTGCGTACTCCGCGCTACTCTCAGCGCCCTCTGCGTGAACTACTCTCCAGAACTTCAAAATACAGTTCCTCCATTTCCTTAACCATTCTCTCCTCTGAATGCTGCCGCTCCACCTTTTTCCGAGCTGCTACTCTCACCTTCTCTATTTCCTCTAAAGACAATTTTGAAAACCTCATCACCTCTTCCGCCATGGCCTTAGAATTGCGCGTTGGGACTATCCACCCATTTACTCCATTCGCTATCAACTCAGAAATTCCTCCGCAATCGCTGCTAATTACCGGTAAACCAATTGCCATAGCTTCTACTACTACATTCGGAATACCTTCTTCTAAGCTAGGCATTAGTAATAAAGAAGATGATTTCATTACAGCGAAAACTTCACTTTGAGAAACAGCTTCTATCAAACTCACATCATCTTCTAATCTTAAATCAGCAATTAAAAACTGTAACTCTTCGTTTCCCGCACCTCCAATTATAGTATAATGAAAGGGAATATTTTTACCTTTTAATAATACACAAGTTTGTAGCGCATAATCGTAACCTTTAACCCAATGGGGTCTTCCAACAGATAGCAACTGCAACGTTTTTAAAATTTTATATTTTTCAGCAAATGGAGTGATTTCTAACGGTAGGCCTGTATAAACTACTTTATCAATCTTTGAGGTTCCATTCCAGATCTTATCTCCATTACGTGAAATAGCTTTCGAAACAGAATGAAAACCTGTCATTTTAGGATACCAATACTGTAAATAGTTAAAATTATCATCATTTACAAAAGGGCGAACATTAACATGAAAGCCCAACTGACTTAATACTACTGGTGTAGATTGAGCAGAAAGCACTTCTTCAAACCAAGGAATAACTGAAAGCCACTGTAAATGAATTACGTCGGGGGTTATTTTATTTAATACTGTTTGTAAATTCTGTTTTTGTAGCTCCTTTCGACGTCCTAAAGCTATTTTTTTAACAGTTTTGTAAACATGTTTTATAGAGCCCGATTGTAATGCATATAGTAATGTTGTTTTTACAAATCGAATTTTGCTTTGATTACTTCCAAGTGGGATATAGTTTACTTTTTGTAGCCTATTGGGAAGAGTTTCATTAAAACCTAAAATATAGACGTTATGTCTCTCCGCTAATCCTTGTGCTAAGCGATTGATAAACGACCTTGTTTTAAAACTTCCATCGAAAATAATTATGTTTAAAGGCTTTATCAATTCAATTTAATTAATGGTTTAATTGTTTAAACGTCGATTTAACGGATTCTACTAACTCTATGGGCTTTGGAGTTATTTTGATAAAAAAATACTTTCTTCCTTTTTTAAACTTTTTCACTTGCTTTTCGGTAAACATTAAATTCTCCTTAAAATAATATTCTAGTTCCCGACGGCTCATTCCAGATCTGTTTACAACATCTCGCAGTAATAATTTTAAATCTTCAACTTTATTGCCCGATAAAAACACATCAGGACGATCACTAAAATTGGTAAACTTTTTTATAAAATCTTCCGCATCATAGGCATGATAATGTAAAACATTACCCTTTACAACCCGCTTTGGGGATGTACCATCTATATGTTTATATCGATGTACATTGTGAGGAATTAGATTTGCGCCAACACAAACAGCCGATTTCCCCATGGTATGGCCGTACCACCAAGGAAATTTCTGTTTTGATTTCGTAAAAGGATTTCTTATTGGCAGGTAGAATACTTGTTTATTTACTTTGAAATTAGACTCCTCCGCAAAAACATTAGTATAACTTTCCTTTTGCTGAAGAACTTCTAAAGTGGTGAAATCAACCAACTCCGTGCCCTTAGGAATAGTATTAAAAAATGATTTTAAATCTGATTGCTTTTGAAGGTCTGTACAAATCAATTCATCGGCATCAATAGAAATAAGCCAGTCGATTCCTTCTTCTTTACATTTTTGCTGTGCGTCATAAGTATTTAAACATTGTCGCGCGGTATGATGTTGTGCTGCTTGTGAAGTAAACTTTTTTAAATAAGGTAAAGAAACATACTTATCTGCAGCAACGGAATTAGAAGTCTGTACAAAATCTAAATCGGCAACACTTTCTCTACCACTATCTGTAGTGTTGTCGAAATATACAAAAACTTTATCCACCCCGATTACCTTGTGATAAAGCAAATTGTTTCGCAACAAACGAACTTCATTTTTAACGGTAATGACCAAAGCTATTTTCACGAGAATTATACTTTTTTAATTCGCTAGTAAATATATAGGTTATAAAATGCTATTAAAATTAACTTGCAAAAAATTATAGCCCACCCCCGTAATCCTATACGTAATGCCAAAAAGTAATAACTGTAGTATAATTATTCTATGTTCTTTAAACGTTTTTAAAAACAGAAATTTAAAACTATAGCTTATTCCATTTATTAAACTCTTGTTTTTAAACGAATTACTTAGTTGTCTCAATCCCATTTTAACCAAACTTTTATTAGTCTTTTCATTTAAATCTAAAGATTTATCCGTTAAAAGACTGTGTGCAATTTTTAATTTATAACGAGACTTGTTTTTTAATTCATTTAGTCTTTTATTGTGAATTCTTAATTGCACTAATACATCCCTATTAACATAAGGAGTCATACCTTTATTTAAGGCTTTAATATGAAAAACATAATCATCTCCTGTTATTAAATCTTCATCAAATAGGAGGTTATGATGAACTAAACTTTCTCTTTTCCAAAGCGGTGAATTGACGCCCCAACCAATTTTTTTTATTATAAAATCATTAATAGGGTCATCACTCCATAGGCAATCATTCCAGAACTTTTTAGTTGGGCTCCCTCCTTCCTTAAAAAATTCTGATTGTGAAATAGTAAAGTCATAATCCCCTGCCTGAATGTTTTTAAAATCAGCTTCTAGTTTTTGAGGATGCATAAGATCGTCACTATCGAAGAAATTGATGTAGTCTCCCTTGCTTAGTTCAACGCCATAATTTCTAGCTGCCGACGGACCTTTTGGTCTATCAATAGGTTTCTTATAATATTGGATGCGGTTATCAGCTTCAGTAAATTCTTTTATAGCTTCTTCTGTATTATCGATACTTCCATCATCCACCACAATACACTCCCAGTTTTTATAAGTTTGATTTTGTATTGAAACAAGAGTCTCACCGATAAGGTTGGCTCGGTTATAGGTTGGGATTATAATGCTGATTATCGAATTATTTATCAAAGTTATATGAATATTGTTACACCTGCAGTAGTAGAAAGAGCAAGTTAAGTGATTTAATTATACTACTTGGTTTCTTGAAAACTCTAGAAAATCCTGCTTTTAAAATGGAATAATTTATAATTCTAATTCTTAATTTAACAAGTTTTAAGGTCTCTGAGTAGAGTTTATGTTTTAGACATCTCTTTATATACAGTCTTATATAATTGAATAAATATTTTCTAATTTCAAAATCTTTAGAAGCATCTTTAATTGGTTTTTCAGTGTACAAATCAACAATTTTGGAAATTGCAATTACTTTATTTACAAGTTTTAATTTTGTTGATTTACTTCTCTTACCGTCGGCTTCATTTCTATACAGGTAGAGTACTTTATTTATTATCCCTACCCTTGGACTCGAAATTAACAGGCGAGAAAAAAACTCCCATTCTTGACTAATCCTTAATTCTTCGTCAAATAAGGTCGTATTATTTAAGTACTGTTTATTGAATAAAGGCCCATTAGTTCCAAAAACTAAATTTCCTTTTATATGTTCCAAAAGTGCAATATCAGTTTCATACAGTTTCCATTTTTTCAAGTAGGATAAGCTCTTCTCATCCACGATTTCAGCTCCTTCACATACAACAAAATCAACATTCTTATCAAGAAGCCAACAAACCTTTATTTCTATCTTCTCCGGCATCATCAAATCATCACTATCAAACCACTGAATATACTCCCCCTTACTCACCTCAAACCCATAATTCCGCGCTGCATTTCCACCAGGGAGTCTATCTTTAGGTCTATGGTGATATTGAAAACGAGTATCCTTGGCCATATACTCAGCCATCAGCTCCTCTGTACCATCCGTACTCCCATCATCCACCACAATACACTCCCAGTTTTGGTAGGTTTGTGCCAATACCGAGTCTAACGTTTCACCGATAAGATGCGCGCGATTATAGGTTGGGATAATAATAGAAACTAAGGGATTGGAACTTGGCAAGGTATAAAACTGTTTGTTATCAAAAATAAGAAAAAGGTTAAGCTAAGCAACAAAATAAAAGCCTCAAATTCTAAAACATCTGTTTTAAAACTTGAGGCTTAAATTTTAAACTAAATTTGAAGGTGGTTATCCCTCAAATGCATTAACAATATCCATAAAGCTATCTACTTTTAAAGCAGCACCTCCTATTAGTCCGCCATCAACATCGGCTTGAGAGAAAATTTCAACAGCATTGCTTGGTTTTACACTACCTCCATATAATATAGAAACTTTATCTGCGATATCTTTTGAGTACTTTTCCGCTATAGTCTCTCTTATAAACTTATGAATTTCTTGTGCTTGCTCTGGACTGGCAGTTTCTCCTGTTCCTATTGCCCAAACTGGTTCGTAAGCTATAACAATATTATCCCAATCATCACTAGAAAGGTGGAAGAGTCCTTCGGTAAGTTGATTTTTTACTAGGTTAAAATGATTTCCGCTTTTTCTATCTTCAAGCTCTTCTCCTATGCAGTAAATTACAGTCATTTCATTTTTTAAAGCTGTATTTACTTTTTCTGCTAGCAACTGGCTATCTTCATTAAAATAAGCACGACGTTCACTGTGCCCTAATATAACAGTATTTACCCCAACGCTTTTAAGCATTTTTGCCGACACCTCACCTGTAAAAGCACCTTCTTCACTTTGATGCATATTTTGAGCAACAATCGATACAGGATGTTCGCGCATAGAAGTAAATGCGTGACTTAAATTGGTAAAAGCAGGGGCTATCATTACCGCTACATCTTCTGGAAAAATTTGCTTTTTAAGATTTACTAAAAATGTTTCAGTCTGCGCTAAATCATTATTCATTTTCCAATTCCCAGCTACTATTTTCTTTCTCATTATCGTATATGTTTGGTGTTTCGTATTTTCTATTAATAAAATTAATTTTCAATTTTAAATCATAACCCTACATTCTGCATTCATAATTCATAATTATCTACTGTCTACTAATTTTCGGGTCTAGCCAACCGTAAATTATATCTACAAAAATATTGATTATTATAAACAATGTCGCAATTACTAATACTGCGCCCATAATTACGGGTAAATCTAAGGTGTTTAATGCGTTTACAATTTCTTTTCCTAATCCGTTCCAGCCAAAGATGTATTCCACAAATACAGCTCCGGCAAGCATAGAAGCAAACCAACCAGAAATAGCCGTAACTACCGGGTTTAGTGAGTTTTTTAAAGCGTGGCCTTTAATGATTTGATAAAATGAAAGTCCTTTGGCTTTAGCAGTGCGTATGTAGTCTTGATTTAAAACTTCCAACAAGGAATTTCGCATTAACTGACTAACAACTGCAAGCGGACGAATACCTAATACTACGGCAGGTAAAATCAAGTTTTTCCATTGAATGTATTTACCATTCCCAAAATCGTCAACTTCATACAGGCTTCCTGTCATATTGAGGTTTGTGTATTCGTGTAGTAGGAATCCGAAAATCCAAGCGAATATAATCGCACTAAAAAACGAAGGCACACTCATGCCTAATGTGCTTACCAACTGAATCATTTTATCGATAAATCCATCTTTGAACAACACTGAAATAACTCCCAAAAGCACGCCAATAAAGATTGCAATTACAATAGCTGAAACTGCTAGAATAAAAGTATTCGGAAGGGTTTCAGCAATTACCTCACTAACTTCTTTTCCATTTTTTTGAAAAGATTCGCGTAAATAAGGGGTTTTAATTACAACACTAGTATTCTTTACGGTGAATAAATGAGTAGAATTGTACTTTCCTTCTTTTAAATAAGTATAATCTTCAGGTTTATTACTGTGAAAGGAAATGAATGATAAATCGTTTAAATATCGTACATATTGAACGGAAACAGGTTGATCGAAACCGTATTTCTTTTTAACAATTGCAACTTGTTCGGCGGTTTCATTTTGCCCCAACATCATTCTTGCCGGATCTCCAGGAAGTATAGTGAAAAGTAGAAAAATAACAGTAACAACCCCAAAAAGTGTCAATACTGCATAGCCTAATTTTTGAAAAATATACTTTACCACTAATCTTGATTTATTTGGTCTATGGTTTTCACCTCGTAGATAAAGTCGTCTCCAAAAAGAATTTTAGCATATTCTTCTATCGTTTCAGTAAAACCAGCTTCTTTTCTTCGTTCATTAACAGTTTCAGGATTTTCTATAGGCCAAATAAAAGAACCTCGTGCATCGTCATAGCTCATCCCCTGAGTACCATAAACTTGTGGTTTCCCTTCTAGCATTAAATACCTATCTTCCATCATAGCTGCAGCGGTCTTTGGTATTTCACCTGCATCAGCTGCTTTTTTTACAAGCGGTAAATAATTTGGGATTTTGTCAGGGTTGTGCTGAAGTACATTCCAAGCAACTAAACTTGACTCCTCTCCCACCACTGATTTACCTGGATATCCCTTTTCAATAAAATATTTCTCTACAAAAATCATATTAACGCTATCCAAAACTTTTTGCATTTCAGAAAGATCGCCGCTATATTCAGCTTCAGTCAACCCCATGCTTTCACCAAGTTGCTTTCTTTCTTCCAAAGATCGTGTTTGCATTAGTAGTCTGTATTTTTGATCTAAGTTTCCAATGCTATCGAGTCGTTGCTTTAATGATAAATCCAATTTAGGTTTTGCATTCTCCACTACTGGTAACATTAGCTTATGAGCATCGTTCCAATGAAGTTTTTGCTTTATCGTTCCCTTATCCAATTCTAAGATTCCTGGATTACTTCTTACAATAGTTTTTAAAGTAGTTTCATCGCAGAAATAAAACTTGAAGTTTAGTTTGTAAGTATCCGTTAAACTTTCGGTCATTTCTTGTGAAGAAGCAGATAGACCAATTACGTTATAACCGTTTTTAATAGCTCTATCTGTAACTTCTTTTACAGAGCGATAGCCATCTTTTTCAGTGTTTGTCAAGCTATAAGCGACAATTACAATAAGATTTTCTTTATTTAAAAACTGATCGGTAAAGTCTTCACCGTTTCTTTCCATTGTAAAATCGTGAATGGGTGGCACATAACCTTCCTGAATCATTTTAGTTTCAGTATTCACTAATTCCCCATCAACCTGTGGATATTCCCCGTTTGTAACGATAGTTTCTTCTTCACCATTAATATTAAACGTCCATTTATATTCATAAATAGGACCTGGAGCACCTTCAGGTACTGTCATGCCATCCTTAATATTTGCTCCAATTTTATAAGGTCTAAAATCAATAATTGGTAGGTGTTGTAATACGTGATACGTAATAGCCATACACCCTACAAAAGTTGCGAAAATGATAATGCTACGCGTGCCTTCAGCAAAAAATGGCTTGATGTATTTACGTCCGATAAAAAGAATTATAATTAGAAATAAAAGAATAATGTCTTTGTAAAACGACTCCCACGGAGTTAATGGAATTGCATCTCCAAAACATCCACAATCTGTTACTTTGTTGAAATAAGCCGAATAAAAGGTAAGAAAAGTAAAAAATACTATCATTAGCATAAGTGCCCATAACGTAAACTTTTTTAAATATCCAATAAGCAAAGCCACGCCCACCAACACCTCAAAAATCACAACGAAAATTGCAATTAGTAATGAATAAGGCACTAGAAACCCAAGGTCCAAAACGTCTGGAGCAAAGTAGTCTTGTAGTTTAAATGCAAACCCAATAGGGTCATTAAGTTTTACTAAGCCGCTTAAAATAAACAAGGCTCCCACCAAAACTCTAGATATTCCAACTAATATTTTCATTTACTTTATTTTAATTAAATTAACTTTAGATATATATAAAATTTATTTTCTTAACTAATATTATTATATCTTAAACAATTAAAACCCAAAATTTTAAGCGCCAAATTCCAAAAATAAATAATTTAAAAATTTTGCTCTCTTCTCTCTATTCTCTTCTCTCTTTTCTCTATTCTCTTCTCTCTATTCTATATTCTCTACTCTCTACCCTCTACTCTCAGATTCTTTTAAATGAATAAGCGCAAAAATTGCATAATTTATCATATCCTGATAATTCGCATCTATTCCTTCAGACACTAAAGTCTTCCCGCTATTGTTTTCAATTTGTTTTACGCGAAGTAATTTTTGAAGTATCAAATCTGTTAACGAACTCACTCTCATGTCCCGCCAAGCTTCACCGTAATCGTGATTTTTATCCATCATGAGTTGTTTGGTTTGGGCTATGTGTTTGTCGTATAATTCTACCGCTTCATCAACTAAAAGGTCTGGTTGCTCTACTACACCTTTTTCCAGTTGAATAAGTGCCATAATCGAGTAATTTACAATTCCGATAAATTCACTCGTTTCTCCTTCGGCTATTTTTTGTTCTTTATTTTCTTGTAATCCGCGAATGCGTTGTGCTTTGATAAAAATTTGATCGGTTAATGAAGGAAGTCGAAGAATTCGCCATGCACTTCCGTAGTCGTGCATTTTGTTGATAAACAGCTCCCTACATTTTTCTACTTGTTCGCTGTATTGTTTTGATGTCTTTGCCATTCGTAAATTGTAAGATTTTGCGTAAATTTCGGGTAAATAAATCAATTTAGAAAATTGCAGACCCTTAATTGCCGTGGCAAGCTCATATACCTTAGCATCCCAAAAGTAATGGGAATTATAAACGTTACTACCGATTCGTTTTATGACGGTGGAAAAACGACTACTGAGAAGGATATTCTAAGTCAAGCCGAAAAAATGCTTTGGGATGGCGCAACATTCTTAGACGTTGGCGGTTATAGCACTCGACCAGGTGCAAATGAAGTTACAGAAACTGAAGAAATTAAAAAAGTTACCGAAGCAATAACCCTAATTCTTAAGAAGTTTCCTGATGCGTTAATCTCGGTGGATACTTTCCGAAGTGAAGTAGCAAGAAAAGCAGTTGAAGCAGGCGCTACTATGGTAAATGATGTTTCTGGAGGAACTTTAGATTCAGAAATGTACGCTACTGTAGGAAAATTAAAAGTCCCATATATTTTAATGCATATGCGGGGTACTCCCAAAACAATGAGTACCCTTACCGATTATGAAAATGTAACGATTGAAGTTATAAAAGACCTTACGTCAAAAATTGCCTTAGCTCGTGCAGAAGGCATAAACGATGTAATTTCCGACCCTGGTTTTGGTTTTGCAAAAACACGAGAGCAGAATTTTGAAGTTTTAAACAACCTTGAGCTTTTTCAAAATCTCGAGATTCCACTTTTATCGGGAGTTTCTAGAAAATCATTTATTTACAAAACGCTAAACACCACTCCCGAACGTGCTCTAAACGGTACTACTTTTATAAATACAGTTTCACTTATGAAAGGAGCATCCATTTTACGAGTTCACGATGTAAAAGAAGCGGTTGAGTGTGTAAAGCTTTGGTGTGCCTTTAATGGACTTGAACATTCCTGAAAATTAGAATAAATTACCTAAGTTTTCTATACTGAAGTATTATAAATTTTCTAACTTTCAAAATGTACTTAAGACTGAAACATAAAATCAATTTTTAAAGTACTTTTACAAAAATTACAGCCCTTTGGATTTTCTGGATATTCGAATTTTAGACATGGTAGATATAGTATTAGTTGCGATGCTATTATACTATCTCTATAACCTAGTGAAAGGCACTGTTGCCATCAATATTTTGGTGGGTATAATTATTATTTATACCATTTATGTTGTAACTCAACTTTTAGAAATGGAGTTACTCAGCCAAATATTAGGAGGATTCTTAGGCGTTGGTATGTTCGCTTTAGTAGTTGTTTTCCAGCCCGAAATTAGGAAGTTTCTTTTAATGCTTGGTTCTACAAACTTTAAAGCGCGACGAAAGTTTTTCCAACGATTTAATTTTTCTTCTGCCGATTCTGGTCCTTTTGTAGACATCGAGGCCATTGTAAAAGCTTGTAAAAAAATGGCCACCACCAATACGGGAGCGTTAATTGTAATCCAGCGTAACAATAGTTTAGATTTTGTAAAAAATACTGGAGACGAAATGAATGTAGAAGTCAATCAACCTATTATAGAAAGTATCTTTTATAAAAATAGCCCGTTACACGACGGAGCTATGATAATTGAAGAAAATAGAATTACTGCAACACGTGTAATTTTACCCGTTTCTAACGACCGCACAATTCCTTTGCGATTTGGATTGCGACATCGTGCAGCAGTGGGAATTACTGAAAAAACCGACGCTGTTTGCCTGGTTGTTTCGGAGGAAAACGGGCAAATTTCTTATCTTAAAGACGGTGACTTCGTGCTTTACGAAAACACCGATGAACTAAAAAAACTCCTAAAAAAAGATTTAAGCTAAAAATCTAAATCCAACTATAAAATAAAAAAGCAGGCCTATAAGCCGGGTTCTGTTACTAGTTTAATTACATTAAAATAGCACCTTATCATTTATCTAGACGTTTCGTTACCGAAACGCTCAATCTGTCTACCCTCCTGCATCGGGCGGGTACCCTTATCCGAAAACGGAACGCAGGTTTACGTGACATTTCACCGCATAGAGTTTACCTGGTTTCACTACAGCATTACCTGTACATACTTTCTGTTGCACTTGTCCTAAAATTCTTACTTTCGAAAGAATAGTGACGGCTGTTAGCCGCTATGCCACCCTGTGGTGCCCGGACTTTCCTCCCTCCCAATTAAAATCGGGACGACGATAAGGCGGCCTGCTGCGCAAAAGTACTCCAATGTTAATAAATATGAGAAAATACGAGCATCTATTTTTTTAAAACCCAATACACATCTTTATATTTGCTACCAAGTCATAATTTACAATTCGGGAATTTAATACTGAATTTTAAAAACGACTATTTCAACTATGGAACACTTCATTGTATCAGCCCGAAAATACCGCCCTGCAACTTTTAAAGATGTAGTTGGGCAACAGGCCATTACCAATACATTGGATAACGCCATAGAAAACAACCACCTAGCACAAGCTTTACTGTTTACGGGACCAAGAGGTGTTGGAAAAACTACTTGTGCGCGTATTCTCGCCAAAAAGATTAACCAAGATGGTACCGAAAAGGAAGATGAAGATTTCGCTTTCAATATTTTTGAATTGGATGCGGCTTCGAATAACTCGGTTGACGATATTCGTAATCTAATAGACCAAGTTCGAATTCCACCACAAGTTGGAAAATACAAGGTTTATATTATCGATGAAGTTCATATGCTGTCTTCAGCAGCTTTTAACGCGTTCCTAAAAACGCTTGAAGAGCCGCCAAAGCACGCTATATTTATACTTGCTACTACCGAAAAGCACAAGATAATTCCTACAATTCTCTCTCGTTGTCAGATTTTCGATTTCAGAAGAATTGGTGTAAACGATATAAAAGGCCATTTGGCCGAAGTAGCCAAAGCCGAAGGAATAGAAGCTGAAGATGATGCCCTTCATATAATTGCGCAAAAAGCTGATGGAGCATTGCGTGATGCACTTTCAATTTTTGATAGGGTTGTAAGTTTTGCTGGAAAAAACCTAACACGTGAAGCAGTTACGGAAAACTTAAATGTTCTTGATTATACGTGGTATTTTCAAATTACCGATTTGCTACTGCAAAACAATATTCCGCAAATTTTAGTTACTTATAACGATATTCTCGCAAAAGGATTTGATGGCCACCATTTTATAATGGGGCTTGCATCTCACTTTAGAGACTTAATGGTTTGTAAAAACCAGGAAACAATACAACTTCTTGAAGTTGGAGAGCAAGTAAAGGAAATGTATTTAGAGCAGTCTAAGAAAACTAGCGCTCAATTTTTGATGGATGCTATAGAAATCGCTAATACCTGCGATTTGAAATATAAAAACAGTCAAAATCAGCGACTCCTTGTTGAACTTTGCCTAATGCAACTTGCTTCCTTGACATTTCAGGGCGAAAAAAAAAACTCTAATAACAGGCAACGCTTCGTAATAGCTCCCTCCTATTTTAAATCGGAGGAGTTTACTTCAGAGAGAATAACTTCTGCTGGAAGTATTACCCCTAAGCCATTTAGGAAAATTGATACAGATAATACAGTTCAACAGGAAGTTGCTCCTTCTAAAGCTGAAGAAAGTCAAAACAACGTTCAAGAACCTACTTCAAAAGTTTCTTCTGAAAAAACTGAAACTACAGCTACAGAAGAGCCAGCCACTACTCAAAAAGTAGCACAGTCTGATATAGCAACTAGAAGAAATGAAAGAAAAGTTTCGGCATTATCGTTAAAAAGCATTCAGAAGAAACAAGAGCTAAAACAAGAATTAAAAGCTAATCAACCTAAAGAAGAAGATCTTCCGGTGAACGTTTTTACCGAGGAAGAAATGCTTAAATATTGGAATAAATACACCAAAAAAGTAGAAAAGGAGGGGAAGTTCAACCTGCTTTCACACTTAACAATGGGTACACCAAAATTAGAAAGTGCTATAATTCATCTCGAATTTCCAAATCATACCATAAAAACTGAAGTTGAACGCGCTAAGTACGATTTACTTGGGTATTTGCGTGAAAAACTTCAAAATTATGAGATAGACTTAGATATAACTGTAAACGAAACCACCGAAAAGCGTTATGTTTACTCAACACGAGAGAAATTTGAGAAAATGAAGGAAATGAATCCTGCTTTAGAAAGACTTAGACAGGAATTTGATTTAGATATATAACTAGAGTAAATTCATATAACAATAAGTAGTTATTGAATACATTAGCGATAAGTTTTAATTGACTCCACCCCTTAAACTTGGACAATTAAACTCTTAAAACCATAAACTTGAAACCATTAAGATAATATGTTAGGTTTAAAACTTCCCACAGACCCACGTTGGGTTAATATTGTTGAAAAGAACATAGAAGATATACTTACCGATCACGCCTGGTGCGAGCAAAAGGCTGCTTCTACTGCTGTTTCTTTAATTGTAAGTTTCCCCGAATACACGGAACTTACCCAAGAGATGATTGCCTTGGTAAAGGAAGAAATCAGCCATTTTAAAATGGTACACGATAAAATCTTGGAAAGAGGCTGGGTATTAGGTCGCGATAGAAAGGATGATTATGTTGTTCAGATACTAAAGTTTTTCCCGAAAGGTGGAAGTCGTACCACACAACTTGTTCACAGACTATTGTACGCTGCACTTATTGAAGCTAGAAGCTGCGAACGTTTTAGATTGTTAAGTGAAGAGCTTGAAGATAAAGAACTAGCTGAATTTTATAGAAAACTAATGGTTAGTGAAGCCAATCACTATACAATGTTTCTTGGTTTCGCACGTCAATATGGTGATAGAAAAGAGGTTGATCAAAAATGGAACGATCTTCTTACCTATGAAGCTGAAGTAATGAAAAACCTGGGAAAGCATCAATCCATTCACGGATAAATAATTTAGAATCCCTTCAAAATGAAAATTAAAAGAAGAAGGAAATTAATTAAATACAGAGATGTTTTAGATCAACCGATACGTTTCAACCCTTTTGTTTTTAGCAGAATGTTTATTCTTTGGGCTTTATTAGGGCTTATTGGAGGCGTAATTTCTGGAGTGTATTGGGTAGTTTTAATGTTTCTAACCGACTTTTTAGCAGTATATCAAGGATGGCTTGTAATTCCTGTTATGGCAATTAGTGGGCTTCTTGCAGGATTAATTATCTACTTTATTGGCGACCCCGGCGAAATGGAACTTATGGTTAACAACATTCGTTTCAAAAAAGGGAAGTTAGACCCTAAAAACAATCCTTCAATGATATTATCGTCGCTTCTGTGTGTAGCTTCGGGAGGAAGTCTAGGCCCGGAAGCACCTTTGGTACAAGTTACAGGTTCCACTGGGTCATGGATGGGAAAGATTTTTAGATTGAAAGGTGAAGAATTGCGCTCTTTAAGTATTGCAGGGATGGCATCGGGATTTACCGCGTTGTTTGGTGCTCCGTTGGGAGGTAGCCTTTTTTCATTAGAAATACTGCACCACAAACACGCTGTAGAATATTACCAAGCAATAATTCCAGCACTTGTTGCCAGTGGTTTTAGTTATATAATTTTTGCTGTTATCGTTCAATTAGGATGGGGACCAATGTGGAACCTCCCTGCCTACGAAATGGAAACTTTTTTCGATTTTGGTTGGGCTGTTCTATTTGCAATAATGGCAACTATAGTAGGTTGGATGTTTATTTTTTGCACTAAGTTTTTTAAAACTCTTTTCAAAAAGTTAAAATCTCCTATTTACATTAAAACCTTAATCGGAGGTATTCTATTAGGGGTGATTGCTTATTATATTCCGCTTACTAGATATTTTAGCCACTTTGAAATCAACGAATTACTTGAAGAAAACGGTACCTTACAATTTCTAGGAGCAGTACTTATTTTTAAAATTATAGCTATTTCCATTACAGTAACTTCAGGATGGCGTGGAGGTTTTATTATTCCATTGTTTTTCTGCGGTACAGCATTAGGGTTATTAATTCACAGCGTTTTCCCTTCCATAAGTCTGTCGTTAACCATAGTGAGTTGTATGGCTGCTATAAACTCTTGTGTAACACGTACCCCAATGAGTACTACCATTCTACTCGCTACATTGACAGGGTTTACATATTTTATTCCAATACTTTTTGCGAGTCTAACAGGCTATTTTCTAGCGCCTCGTATTCCTTTTATTGGAGCTCAAATGGAAGAAAAAGAAAAGAGAGCTATCAAAAGAAAAAAGCATAACACTAAATAAAATGAATAAAAAAAACCATTGGGAGACAGTTTACGAAACTAAAACTCCAGAGCAAGTAAGTTGGACACAAGAGGTTCCTAAAACTTCATTAGATTTTATTCAATCGCTTGAATTAAAGAAAACTA
Source organism: Aequorivita sediminis (assembly GCF_032080575.2). NCBI lineage: Bacteria > Pseudomonadati > Bacteroidota > Flavobacteriia > Flavobacteriales > Flavobacteriaceae > Aequorivita > Aequorivita sediminis. The sequence goes on from NZ_JAVLSO020000003.1 coordinate 420,650, forward strand.
CAAAAATTATAGACGTTGGTGGCGGTGATAGCAACCTAGTAGATCACCTACTTAATGCTGGTTTTGAAAATATTACCGTTTTAGATATTTCAGAAAAAGCACTCAAGAAAGCAAAAAAAAGACTCGGTAAAAAGGCAGAGAAAGTTACTTGGATTATAAGTGATATAACAGAGTTTGAGCCAGAAACTACTTACGACCTATGGCACGACAGAGCAGCTTTTCACTTTTTAACCAATGCTGAACATATTGAAAAGTACAAGCAAACAATTAATAATTCGGTAAATGGCTATTTAATAATTGCCACTTTTTCACAAAATGGACCTTTAAAATGTAGCGGACTTGAGATTACTCAATACAGTGAGGAGGAATTAAGCTCGGAATTTTCTAAAAATTTTGAAAAAATTAGCTGTTTAAACGAAGACCACAAAACACCCTTCGACACACTTCAGAACTTTACATTTTGTAGCTTTAAAAAACGATAGCCTAAGCCAATAGTCAATTAAAGATACGAGATGAAAAAGGTCCTTCTATTTATAGCTTTTGTTTTAGCAACTATTACTTTAAATAGTCAGACCACAAAGAAAGTATTGTTTATTGGAAATAGCTATACAGCTGCTAATAATCTGCCGCTAATGGTAAGCGAAATGGCCAATAGCACTGGGGATATTCTAATATACGATTCCAATACTCCAGGTGGATACCGTTTTATGGATCACGCTTCTAACAATACTACGCTTACCAAAATAAATTCAGATAATTGGGATTACGTTGCTCTTCAAGGTCAGAGTCAAGAAACTTCTTTGAGTCAGGCGCAGATGGAAACAGAAGTATTTCCATATGTAGAAGCGTTAAGCCACGCTATAAGAACGAATAACGAATGTTCACAACCGCTGTTTTATATGACCTGGGGGCGTAAAGATGGAGATGCTCAAAATTGCACTATAAGACCTTGGGTTTGTACGTACGAAGATATGGACGACGTGATTAGAGAAACTTATATATACCTAGCTGAAACCAACCAATCTGAGTTGGCTCCTGCAGGCGCTGTATGGCGATATCTTAGAGAAAATCACCCCAATATTCCGCTGTACTCTGCTGATGGCTCACATCCGTCCTTAGCAGGCACGTATGCTGTTGCGTGTGCTTTTTATACGATGATTTATAAAAAAGATCCAACTTTTATTTCTTGGAATTCCAGTTTAAGTGAAATTCAAGCGAATACTATAAAAGCCGCAGCTAAGACAATTGTTTTTGATGAAATCACTAGTTGGGAATTTACAGAAAACCCCATAGCAGATTTTACGGAAGAAATAAACGGAAGTGAAGTATCATTTACTAATACTAGCAGTAATTTCCAATCAACCTATTGGGATTTTGGCGATGGATACCATTCCAACGAAATTCATCCAATCCATAATTATGCTGAAGGTGGCATTTATAATGTTTCCCAAACCATTACTTATTGTGGTAAATCGGATACCAAAACTAAAACTATAGAGATTCCGCTATTAAATATCGATAGTTTTCAAAAGGAAAAAATAACGATTTATCCTAATCCAGCCACAGATAAGCTATTTGTCCAACTCGATAAAAATCATCAGGAAATTGACGTTTCAATTTCTGATGTTTCTGGAAAAAATTTATTCAACATAAAATTAAGAAACAAAAGCATTTTTACCCTAAACCTTAATGACTTAGACAGCTCTATTTATATCTTTAGTTTAACAATGGATAACTCTAAATTTGTAAGAAAATTGATCGTTAAATAATGTAAATAGTATCTCCTTTTATCAAACTTCCACGATGAACATTAAACTTAATCCTTATTTTCTGCAGCAATTTTTTCGTTATAAAGACTTTTCACAATTCCATCACTAAGTCCAATTTTAGGTACATACATACTCTTAGCTTTACTCCATTTCATAGCAGATAAATAGATTTTTGTAGCAGGAATAACAACGTCTGCACGATCTGGATTCATATCTAATTCTGTAATACGCTCCTCGTAGGTTAGTGATTTTAACGTTTTATAATATGAAGATAAATAAATGTAGCTAAGTGGCTTTCCAAGCTTTTTCCCACTCTTTTTAAAGATAGTATTGATGTTTCCACCACTACCAATCATTAAAATCTTTTTATAACCCTTGGTTTCTTGTTTAATCCAAGTCTCCATTTGTTTCCAAACATCTTCAACTACTAGGTTTTTTAACAAACGGACGGTTCCAATTTTAAAACTTTGCGAAGTGACTGTTTTTCCGTTGGCAAAAATAGTTAGCTCTGTGCTCCCACCCCCGACATCTACATAAAGGAAAACCTTGTCGTCTTCAATAAGTGTTTTTAAATCTGTAGATGCGATAATTGCAGCCTCATCATTACCGTCAATTATTTCGATTGCAATTCCACTTTTCTCTTTAATGGTCTCAACCATTTCAGAGCCGTTAGAAGCTTCCCGCATTGCTGAAGTAGCACACGCTCTATAACGTTTTATTCCGTGCGTTTTCATCAAAAGACTGAATGCCTTCATTGCATCAAGCATCCTTATTGCATTTTTTTCAGAAATTTTTCCATCCACAAAAACTTCCGCGCCTAAACGAATAGGTACACGAACTAAAGATGTTTTTTTAAAAATAGTATCTTTACCTTTCTGTTCGATTACAGTAACTACTAGCAAACGTATAGCGTTACTGCCAATATCTACTGCACCGTATTTTTCTATGTTTAACAAATTAATTTACTTCAAGTTTGTTTAAATAATAATTGTACATTTTGAATTGAGAACGAATTGGAGGCTTGTTGTTTCTTCTATAAGCATTGTCGTTTTTAACGCTAAATACTCTAGCTTTAACATTATCACTCCATCCAATTTCAAAATTTTCTAGAATTTCATTTTTAATGTCTGGGTCGTATATCGGACAACTCACCTCTACCCTATTATCTAAATTTCTTCCCATTAAATCGGCAGATGAAATATACACCTTAGTATCTCCGGCATTTTCAAAAATAAATAATCGCGGATGTTCTAAATATTTACCAACAATACTTATTGCTTCAATATTTTCACTCATTCCTTTCACACCTGGAATTAAACAGCAAATACCGCGAACAATCATTTTTATTTTCACCCCTGCTCTACTCGCTTCATAAAGTTTGTCTATCATGGCATAGTCTGACAGACTGTTGAGCTTTAATTTAATTCCGCTAGGTAAGCCTGCTTTTTTGTTTTTAATTTCAGTGTCGATTAAATTATATAAAGCCTTTCGAGTGTAATGCGGTGAAACAATAAGATGTCTATATTTTTTTACCTGATAATTGACTTCAAAAAAGTCGAAAACCTTATTTATCTCTTTGCATATCTTTTGATTTGCAGTAAACAAAGTATAATCGGTATAAAGTTTTGCTGTAGATTCATTGAAGTTTCCTGTACTTAAAATACCATAACGAACTGTTTTGTTGTTCTCTAATCTTTCAACCAAACAAGTTTTGCAATGCACCTTTAGACCTTTTACCCCAAATATCAACTTGATGTTTTCACTTTGAAGTAATTCAGCGTATTTAATATTTGCCTCTTCATCAAATCTCGCTTGCAGCTCTATCTGCACCGTTACGTCTTTCCCGTTTTTCTTAGCATTGATAAGCGAACTAGCAATATGCGAAATTTCTGCTAAGCGGTAAATTGTGATCTTAATAGATTTCACTTTTGGATCCAAGGCAGCTTCACGTAAAAACTTTATTACATACATAAATGTTTGATATGGAGCGTGAAGCAGATAATCTTTTTCAGCAATTCTATCAAACAAACTACCTTGTAAACTAAGTCCTGGTATTGGAAGCGGTTCTGTTTTTTCGTACTGAAGATCGGGCCTTCCCAATCTAGGGAAATTCATATAGTCTCGTCTGTTGTGATAACGTCCTCCAGGAATAATACTGTCGGTTTTATCAATTCCCATTTTGTCTAATAGAAATTGTAACGACTTTTTATCGATACTTTTATCGTATACAAAGCGAACTGGATCTCCAGCACTTCTATTTTTTACACTTTTTGAGATCTTTTCAATAAAACTGCGACTTAAATCACTATCTATATCCAACTCAGCATCACGGGTAATTTTAATCATATGAGCCGAAATTGTCTCATATTTAAAAATATTGAATATGTTGTTTAAACAATGACGTATTAAATCGTCTAGAATTATAACATATTGATTATCTCCTTCCTTTGGAAGCTCAACAAAACGATTGATAGTTCGGGGGATTTCAATTAAAGCATAGTTGTGTTTAGCCTCAAAAGTATCATCTTCCTTGCTCATTACCATGGTTACAGCTAGATATGCAGCATCATCACGAAGATTGGGGAATTCATCAACTTCACCAATCATAATGGTCATCATCGCCGGGCTAACGTATCTCACAAAGTATTCTGAAATAAACTTACTTTGCGAAGGTGATATTTCGGTCTCGTTAATAATAAATATATTCTCTTTTCTGAGTTTCTTTTGAATCTTACTTAGAATATCGAGACTTTGAGCCTGCTGATCGATAACTGTTTGCGTAATCACCTCCAAAAGCTCCTTGGCTGTATAGCCCCCAAGAAAACTCTTTCCTGTTTTACCAGCCTCTACAATACGTTTTATAGTTGCATAGCGAACCTTAAAAAATTCATCAAGATTATTAGAAAATATACCTAAAAATCGAAGTCTTTCAATTAATGGCAACTTTTCATCATTTGCCTCTTGCAACACTCGAGCATTAAACTGAAGCCAGCTTAACTCTCTATTGTAATATTGATTACGATTAGTTTTATTAGTATCTGTTTTTCCTGTCATTATTTAAGATCTCGTGGAAATATTGTTTTAATTGTTTTACCCCTGGTTATGTCTTTCCATTTTTCTTCATCAAATTGCAACATTACAAAACCACAGGTTGGAACATTTTCTATGTATTTATCACCTAACATATTTACTATAGATGTCAAGGCGTGATTATGCCCCACTAACATCATAATATCTAATTTATCATCGAATGCTTTAATCACCCTCATAACACTCTGTCCGCTAAAATCGTATAAACTGTGACTAGTTTCAAAATTTACATCATCAATTTTAAAAGCTTCTTTAAAAAATTGAGCCGTTGAGAGCGTTCGAGTAGCATCACTGCTAACAATTTTTTGAGGAGGTTTAACTTCTTGCGCAACTTTTTCAGAAACTAGTTTCCCATCGCGTTTACCTCGACCTTTTAAAGGACGTTTATGATCGGGTAAGTCGTGTTTCCACGATGATTTTGCATGTCTTACTATGTAAAGTGTTTTCATTATCTTGTATTAATACTAGGTTTTGAGTCGGTAAAAATTGCAATCTGTGCGCTTGCTGATCCATAGTAACTCATTGTGTTATGGAGCTAACCTCTCAATCACCCAATCATTGTTATTTAATCTATATCGAATTCTGTCGTGTAGTCTATTTGGTCTTCCTTGCCAGAATTCTATAGATATTGGCTTTACTAATATTCCTCCCCAATTATCTGGTTTCGGAACCTCCTCTTGTTCGTATTTCTTTTCCAATTCCGCCAAACTTTTCTCTAGAACTTTTCGGGATTCTACAACTTCACTCTGGTGTGAAACAATTGCTCCTAACTGACTTCCCTTAGGTCTAGAATGAAAATAATTTGTTGAATCTGCTTCTGAAGTTTTTTCTGCAATTCCTTTAATTATTATTTGACGTTCCATATTAGGCCAGAAAAAGGACAAAGAAAGCTTGTTGTTTTTTGCAATAGCTCTACCTTTTTCACTTTCGTAATTAGTGTAAAAATAGAAACCATATTCATCGTATTTCTTCAATAGAACAACTCTTCCTTTAGGAAAACCATCGGTTCCAATAGTATTTACCGTCATTGCATTAACTTCATCTACACCATCACTATCCTGGACCTCATAAAACCATTTACGGAATTGTTGCATCGGGTTTTTATCTACAGAATTTTCGGATAACTCTCCTTTTTCATAAGATTTTCGATAGTCGTGTAGCTTTTCGGCCATTTCTTAAGTTTTAACGCAAGTTAAGAGTTTTAAATATTCTTTGAAATAGCAGTTTATTAAATATGTATTAAATATTCTTCTTTAAAAGGGGTAAAAAAGTGATTTTAAAAAGCAACTAGAACTGAATTTGTACGGGAAAATAACCTAAAACTGAAAAGATTTTCCATCTTCAGCTAATGCTACATTATCAAATACTTCATAAGCTTCCTTGCGGAAAAGCTCAAGGTTCCCGTAACGTCCTGAATAATGACCGAGAATTAATGTCCCCACTTTTGCTTTGCGAGCAATAACAGCAGCCTCCTTAGCGGTGCTGTGCTTGGTTTTCTCAGCAAGATGATAGTGTTCCTCCAAAAAGGTTGATTCGTGATACAAAACCGTTGCTCCCGCTATTTGAGAAACCATCTCCGGATTATATTCTGTATCACTACAATAAGCATACGATTTTGGCGCAGGTGGATCGAAGGTAATGTCTTTGTTTGATATTAACTTACCGTCCTTATTTTCAACATCAAAACCTTGTTTAATCTTATGGTAATAACTTAAATCGATATTTAGGTTTCGAGCAGCATCAACATTTAATTTTCTGTCTTCCAGTTTTTCTTTGAAAAGGAATCCGTTGGTGTACACCCTATGTTTTAAAGGAATCGTTTCTACCGTCACCTTATCATCTTCAAAAATTACTTGTGGTGTAGTTTCTTCTAGTTCATGGAAATACAAAGGATAATGTGTATAGGCTTTACCCAGCTTAAGAAGCAATAATATAGCCTGTTTAATGCCTTTAGGGCCGTAAATATGAAGTTCAGCTTCTCTTCCTAAAAGCAAAAATGTTGAAATTAATCCTGGTAAGCCAAAAAAGTGATCGCCGTGTAGGTGTGAAATAAATATGTGACGAATACGCGAAAATTTAACCCTATATTTTCTTAATTGCATCTGGGTTCCCTCACCACAGTCAATTAAAAATAAATGCCCCTTAATCTCCAAAATCTGCGCTGTTGGGTGCGTAGAAGCAGTTGGAGTTGCTGAATGGCATCCTAGGATAGTTAATTTCAAAATTTGATTTTTAAAAAATTATTGTTTCTCGTATCAGAAGTTTTACGAGTAATCAGCTCAGTTTAGGCTAGAAACCGAGGTCGCGCTCAATCTCTTCCATTTCAACGATATCTTCAGCTTCCTGAAGTGTTGGCACTACAACCAATTCGTAAGGAACTTCATCTATTTCAATTGCATCGTTTACAATAACAAAAGAGTGCTTTGTTTTACGGTGAAGGTTTGATGTTTTTAAGAATTGTAATAATTCTGGCAACGATAATGAGTCATACTTCAATAAGTTTAAAACTACATTTTGGCCCTTGTACTTTGAAGGAATTTGGCTCTCAATAAAAGAGGCAAAATCTATTACATCATCCTTCTCATCTTCAAGGACAACAAAATTTGAATGATTCTCAATCTTCATTATGTTTAATTTTTGATGCTAATAAATAAATTACAGCCATACGGATGGCTACACCATTTTCTACTTGACCCAATATAATCGATTGTTTACTATCTGCAACATCACTTGTAATTTCAACTCCGCGATTAATTGGTCCTGGGTGCATTACAACAATTTCCTTATTTAAAGAGTCGAGCATCGCTTTATTAAGTCCGAATTGTTGTGAGTATTCTCGAGTTGTTGGGAAATAACTAATATCCATACGCTCGTTTTGAACACGAAGCATATTTGCTACATCACACCACTCCAACGCTTTACGTAAATTAGTCTCCACCTCTACATTTAACTTCTCTATATATTTAGGAATAAGCGTTTTAGGACCACACACCTTAACCTTTGCTCCAAGCTTTTGAAGTGTAAAAATATTCGACAATGCCACTCTAGAGTGAAGAATATCACCAACAATAACAACATTTTTTCCAGCTACATCACCTAACTTTTCACGAATAGAATAGCTATCTAATAATGCTTGAGTTGGATGCTCGTGTGCTCCATCTCCTGCATTAATAATACTAGCATTTACGTGCTTCGACAAGAATATTCCTGCTCCTGGATTTGGATGTCGCATTACCACCATATCAACCTTCATGGAAAGTATATTATTTACGGTATCGATAAGTGTTTCTCCCTTGGCAACAGAAGAACTCGAAGATGCAAAATTTACAACATCTGCAGAAAGTCTTTTTTCAGCAAGCTCAAACGATAGTTTTGTTCGCGTACTATTTTCGAAAAAAAGATTGGCAATGGTAATATCTCGAAGCGATGGCACTTTTTTAATAGGTCGGTTAATAACTTCCTTAAAATGATCGGCCGTCTCGAAGATAAGTTGAATATCGGCTTCGGTTATGTATTTTATTCCCAGTAAGTGATTTACACTTAGTTCCATTGTTTGGTTTTCGGTTATCTGTTATCAATTATCTATTGACAGTTGTCTTTGCTACACTCGTCACTCTATTCTCCTTTCTCTGCTCCCTCTCTCTACTCTCTGTTCTCTACTCTCTGCTCTATACTCTCTACTCGCTCTCTCCCTTAACTCTTAACTAAATATACAGCGTCTTCGCCTTCATTTTCTTTCCAGCACACTTTTACTTTTTCCCCATTAATTGCATCTACTTGTCTTCCTCTATAATCAGGTTGAATTGGTAAATGACGGCTAAAACGGCGATCTATAAGTGTAAGTAATTCAATTTCTAGTGGCCTTCCAAAAGATTGTACTGCCGTTAGAGCAGAACGAATACTTCTTCCCGTAAAAAGCACATCGTCTATAAATACGACGTTTTTATCTTCAACTATAAAATTAATTTTGGTTTTATTCGCTTCTAACGGTTTACCACTTCTTCGGAAATCATCTCTAAAGAAGGTGATGTCTAGATAACCAAGTTGAATGTTTTTTATTTTGTATTCGGTTTCCAACAAGGTTTTAAGTCTTTCCGCTAAAAAGACTCCTCGTGGCTGTATTCCGATAAGTACTGTTTTGGAAAAATCGTCGTGTTTTTCAATCAATTGGCAAGCCAAACGATTAAGCGCAATGTTAATCTCGGTTGCGTTTAATAACACTTTTTGGCTCATAGGAAAGTCTGAATTAGATTCAGCAAACAAAAATACAGAATTATTTATTTAAAACTAAGAAATTTATTTTCGTTTAGAATCTGTAAATCCTAAACTTTTGAAACTATTTAATTTACTACACAAAAAAACCCGTCTTAAATAAGACAGGTTTTTTAAAATTTAGAATAAAATCCTGAACTATTTAGCGTACGGATTTAAAATAACGTCAATTCTTTCACGAAGATCTAACAAATGAATCTTACTCATTCTATCTGTAGTTCTACCTAAAGCTCTTCTAATATCATTATCTAATGCTTTAAGCTCTGCTCTTGCTACCGAACGAATATCACTTAAATTAACATCAACTTTTGTTCTATTTCTTCCTTTTTGTTCATTCGACATTAAATACGAAAGTCTATTGATGTAAACTCGTTGTAAATTTCTTCTGTATGTATCTATAGGCGCGGCAGATTTAAGCTCTTCGAAAATTCCTTTTCGCAAGTCTTCCATCATCTCTAATAAAGAATAACTATTTTTGCCATTTATAGATTCGTTTTCAATAATTCGAGCCATTCTTCCAAAGTTAAGAATATCGTTTAGCGTTCTTTCTTGCATCTTTCTAATATTCTCAATACTTCCATCGAACTGAATTTTATTGAAAATATCATCATCCAATAACCACTCTGGAGTTGCAAATAGATGTTCTTGTAAAAATGCTAAACTTTCTTCTTGCTTTTCTTTTGATACATGGGTATAAACTGCGCCCTCCTGATCGTAGGTTTTATAGTATTCATAAACGCCACCAATATTTGCAGTTACGTGCCCCATATACCTATTAAATTGAGCAACTACTTGATTGTACATTTCGGAAAGATCATCGTAATTTTTACCATCTTCTCTGGTGTATTCAATAAGTTTTGGCACAAGTAGTTTTAGATTTGCAATACCATACATACTAGCTTTTACAGCATCGTCACCCAAATCTTCTGTTTGACTACTCGGATCTATAACACCTCCAGACTGTTGTTTTCCAAATCGAAACATAGGGTCATCAGCGTGCTTTAAAATCCAAGAATCGAGCGTTTCTTTTTCTTCTTCAGCAGTTAGGTGTGGCAAGGGTCTATATCCCCAATTTATTGCATACTTATCATAAACACCAATATTTGGCATTAGCGCTACATCTCCATCTCCTGGCTGAGCAATATAATTGAAACGCGCATAATCCATAATAGAAGGAGCTGTTCCGTACTTTTTAGTAAAATCTACAGAACGCAGTGAATCTACAGGGTAGGCAACACTACTTCCCATGTTGTGTGGCAATCCTAAGGTATGACCAACTTCGTGAGAAGAAACAAAACGGATAAGTCTACCCATGATTTCATCTTTAAAAGCTACGCCTCTTGCATCTGGATTAATTGCTGCGGTTTGCACAAAGAACCAGTTTCTCAATAATGTCATAACGTTGTGATACCAATTGATATCACTTTCCAATATTTCACCACTACGCGGATCACTTACGTGAGGCCCGTTCGCGTTTGGTATTGGTGACGCTAAATAGCGCACTACGGAATATCGCACATCTTCTGGAGACCAATCTGGGTCTTCTTCAACCGTTGGCGGGTCTTTTGCTATTATTGCCTCTTTAAAACCTGCAGCTTCAAAAGCTACTTGCCAGTCTTCAATTCCTTGTTTAATATATTTTCTCCATTTTACCGGAGTAGCTCTGTCGATATAGTAAACAATTTGTTTTTTTGGAACTACTAATTCCCCTCTTTCAAATGCTGCTCTATCTTCATCTCTTACTTCTAAACGCCATCTGTCAAGATATTTAACGGTTTTACTTTCATGGTTTTCCAATCCATAATCGGTCTGTCCACGAGCAAACCATCCAACGCGTTCATCAAAATAACGACGTTTCATTGGTTCTTTAGGTAACAACACCATACTGTTATTCATTTCAACCGAAATTGAACCCACTGCAGAATTGCTAGGCGGCTCTTTTGCAGCGTACGTTTTTACGTGACGAGATTCAATGTTTAATGGAAAAGATTTGATGTTTTCTATATACGATCGCTCCTTGTCCATAGAGGTAATTTTATACCTATCGCGATAATGCTTTGGCATCCCTAACGGTCTAACATCACTTTCAAAAAGCTTATTCACCTGAATTACAGTAGATGTACTGTCTTTCCCTAAAGCTTTTACGTCGAATGTAAAAAGAACGGGTTCAAAGTTTGAGTTTACAACAGCTTCATATATAGGAAGTGAATCGGCTGCAAATATTTGATGTGAAACAACGCGTAACACTACCTTGTTTGGTTTCTTTTCCCATCGAAGTACTTGGGTATTTGTCTTCCCTCCACCAAAACCAATATTAGTAGCGGTTTTAGCGATTCGGGTAACCATTAACATTTCTCTACCAAAAAGAGAATCGGGAATTTCATAAAAAAAATCTTCTTTTACTGCATGCACTTTAAACAAACCATCGTCTGTTTTTGCATCTTTCGTTATAACCTTGTCGTAAGGTTTAATTGAAGATTTGTCTTTTTCTGTTTTTGCATCAGTGCTATCTGCTTTTCCGTTTATGGCTTTTTTAGGAGCAGCACACGAAAGGATTAACAGTAACAAAAGTGGGGTAATGGCTCTTATTTTCATATTAAAATTTAAAAAAATTGAAAATAGTCAATTTTAATATATTGGGAAATATTTTCAGGAACAAAAGCACAAAAAGTGATAGAAACAGGCTATAAATAAAAAAAGCCTTCTGTTTCCAGAAGGCTTTTTATTAGATCTAAATGCAACGATTATTTTTTACCGTCCATTTTATCTTTAAGGGCTTGAAGTGCAGAGTTTGCATCACCTAAAGTTGGTTTTGCTTCTGCTTCAGCTGCTACTTGCTTTTTAACAGCGTCTTTTACAATCTTAGCCTCTTCTTCTTTATGAATGCTCATATGTGAAGCAACCACTTTCTTGAATTCTTTGTTGAACTCAATAATTTGGAATTCAGCCTCATCACCTTTTTTCAACATCGTACCATCTTCTTTTTCAAGGTGACGGTTTGGAATGAAAGCGGTAATATCGTCATTGAAGTTGATTGTAGCTCCTTTGTCTACCATTTCGTCAATAGTAGCAGTGTGCTTAGTACCAACTGCAAATTCAGCCTCATACTTATCCCAAGGGTTTTCTTCAGTTTGTTTGTGACCTAAACTTAGTTTACGTCCTTCAACATCTAACTCAAGCACAACAACATCTAGCTCATCACCAATGTTAGTAAATTCGCTTGGGTGCTTAATTTTCTTAGTCCAAGAAAGGTCGCTAATGTAGATAAGCCCATCGATACCTTCTTCTAACTCAACGAATACACCGAAGTTAGTGAAGTTACGTACAATACCTTTGTGGCGTGAACCTACAGGGTATTTTGTAGTAATATCAGTCCATGGGTCTGGAGTCATTTGCTTAATACCAAGGCTCATTTTGCGCTCTTCTTTGTCCATTGTAAGAACAACAGCTTCAACCTCATCACCAACATTTACGAAATCTTGTGCGCTACGTAAGTGCGTAGACCAAGACATTTCGCTAACGTGGATAAGACCTTCAACACCTTCAGCTACTTCAACAAAAGCACCGTAATCTGCAATAACAACTACTTTACCTTTTACTTTATCTCCAACTTTTAACTCATCACCAAGAGCTTCCCATGGGTGAGGGTTAAGTTGCTTAAGACCTAATTGGATACGTGTTTTATCTTCATCGAAATCAAGAATTACAACGTTCAATTTCTGATCAAGTTCAACGATCTCGTTTGGATGGTTGATACGAGACCAAGAAAGGTCTGTAATATGTACAAGTCCATCAACACCTCCAAGGTCAACAAATACTCCGTAAGAAGTGATGTTTTTAACAACACCTTCAAGTACTTGTCCTTTTTCAAGCTGCCCGATGATTTCTTTTTTCTGCTCTTCAATATCTGCTTCGATAAGCGCTTTGTGAGAAACAACAACGTTTTTGAATTCGTGGTTAATTTTAACAACTTTGAATTCCATTGTTTTACCAACGTAAACATCGTAATCACGGATAGGCTTAACATCAATTTGAGAACCTGGTAAGAAAGCTTCGATACCGAAAACATCTACGATCATACCACCTTTAGTACGGCATTTTACGTATCCATTTACGATTGTACCTTCGTCGTGAGCTGCATTTACGCGATCCCACGCCTTGATAGTTCTTGCTTTACGGTGGCTAAGGATAAGCTGACCTGTACTGTCCTCACGAACATCGATCAATACTTCTACTTTATCACCAACTTTTAAATCTGGATTGTAACGGAATTCGTTTAATGAAACAACACCTTCACTTTTCGCATTGATATCGATAATTGCATCACGGTCTGTAATGTAAACTACCTTACCTTCAACAACTTCATCATCAAGTGTGTCAACGAAATTCTCAGCTACTAACTTTTCGAATTCTTCTAGTTTACCATCGTCGATAGGATCAATTCCTTCTTCGTAGTTGTGCCAGTTAAATTCTTCTAGGAATTTTTCAGGATTGCTTTCTTTTAATGAAACTTCCCTTTGAGGCTTTGTAGATGCCTCGTTTTGAGTTGCAGTATCTTCTACTTGCACTTCTTCTTTGTTTGCTTTATCAGCCATTTGTTTGTGAAATTGATTTCTAAACTTCTAAAAGTAGAACGTTTTAAAAATCAATATTTTGTATTCTGCGCTGTTACAAGATTTTAATGCGACTATCCCACAGAAGGGTTCTTTTTGTTTTGTTTCAATTCCTCTTAATCTTGACTCGTCGCTAAGAGGGGTGCAAAAATAATGTTTTTCTTTTGAAAATCAAAAGGTTTAGTCACAGAAAGTTAAAATTGTAGACTTTTGTATTAAAAACAAAATTCAATACCCTTTTAAGAATATTGGGTCAAGGTGTTTCCACAAAATGAGAGCTTTATAAATTTAAAATCTTCTATTCATTTTAATATACATTATAATGAATAGAAGAAATGTTTGAACTCAGATCAAACTTAACCACGCATAAAAAAGATACAAACGTTAAAATAACAACCCTTGTCCACCTTCGTCAGTTCTTAAATTCTCGTCGTCGTCTGAATCTGATTTGGTTTTTGAATTGCCATTATCTGAAGTCATCTTTTCTTCATCAACAACTTCGATTTCCTTAGCTTCTAAAGGTTTTGGCGGATTGTATGGCAAAGGCTCCATAGTATTAATTTCTAAAACCTTTTCTTTCGTCAATTGATTCCCCATTGCAGTTATTCCTTTAATCGCAATAAATTCTTCTAGATTAACCTCAAGATTTTCATCACGCTCCTGCCCTCTTTTCTTAGCAAAAACCACTTCAGCCATTGGACGATAATCGGTAAATATTCTTTCTAAATACGAATCTGCATGATCTGTAATAATAGTTTCTTCTTTATCTGGGTTCTCTATTAGGAAACGTTTTACGTAAAACAACTCTTTTTCACCTTCCCAATAAATGGCGCTTAGCGGTTTTTTAGGATCCCATTTTTCAAGCACAATCATATCGCTATCAAATCGCAAGGTTAAATCCGGAACAACCGTCTTAACAACACCTTTTTGATTCACAATTAGCAATCGATCTTCTTTTCTAAACTCACCTAGAAGTTCTCCACGCTCATCAACATTTAAACGCTGTACAGAATCGTCAAACCAAATCTTTCTCGGTTTTAAGGTAGAGAGTCCTTTCTCTTTCAGCTCAATCTTTTTTATAGCGTATTTGGAAACAATATTTCCTTTAGAATTTCTTCCTTTTACTAATTGATCGGCAAAATCAAAGTCGAATTTTAATTTCTTAATACTTCCTGTCTGACGTAAATAGATGGTTACCAATTCGGCTTCACCGTTTGGGTTTGCAGTAAAGTATAGTACTTTGGAGCCTTTCGCTCCATTTGTCATATCGTATTCTTTGTCACGGGTTATAGACGTCACGGCAAAACGCTTAACATAACTTGAGCCACGAGTTCCGTCGCGGTAAATCATATTGTAAATGGTGCGTTTATCTTTCTTTTTAAATACAGCCACGTGAATAATATTTTTACCAACAAAGGTCTTGCTATCCACTTTTGTAACCATCATTGTACCATCTTCGGTAAATACAATAATATCGTCTATATCACTACAATCGGTTACGTATTCATCGCGTTTTAAACTTGTACCCACAAAACCTTCTTTGCGATTTACATATAGCTTAGTGTTGCGAATTACAACCTTAGTCGCTTCAATATCTTCAAAAGTTCTTATCTCTGTTTTACGCTCTTTACCCTCACCATAATCCTTTTTCAATCGCTTAAAGTAATCGATTGCATAATCTATCAAGTTGTCTAGGTGATGTTTTATTTGAGCAATACTTTCTTCAAGCGCATCAATTTTTTGTTGCGCTTTATCGATGTCGAATTTAGAAATTCTTTTAATTCGAATTTCTGTTAATCGGACAATATCTTCTTCGGTAACAGAGCGTTTTAAATGATTTATATGAGGCTGTAATCCTTTGTCTATCGCTTTGATAACCCCTTCCCAAGTTTCTTCCTCTTCAATATCGCGGTAAATTCTATTCTCAATAAAAATTCGCTCTAGTGAAGCAAAGTGCCATTGTTCTTCTAACTCTGAAAGCTGAATTTCCAACTCGCTTTTTAGCAATTCAACCGTGCGGTCTGTACTTAAGCGAAGCATTTCAGAAACTCCAACGAACAAAGGTTTATTGTCTTCAATAACGCATCCTAAAGGCGAAATGGAAGTTTCACAGGCTGTAAACGCGTATAGCGCATCTATAGTTTTGTCTGGTGAAATTCCACTAGGTAAGTGAATTTGAATTTCAACTGCAGCAGCTGTATTATCCTCTATCTTTTTAATTTTAATCTTCCCTTTTTCATTCGCCTTTAAGATAGAGTCAATTAGCGAAGATGTATTTGTTCCAAAAGGAATTTCGGTAATTATTAAGGTGTTTTTATCAAGTTGGTTTATACGAGCACGGCTTCTAATTTTCCCTCCGCGCAAACCATCGTTATAATTGGCTATGTCCATGATTCCACCTGTAGGGAAATCTGGATATATTTGAAACTTTTTACCTTGTAAATGCTTAATAGAAGCATCGATTAATTCAAGAAAATTATGTGGAAGTATTTTTGTTGAAAGACCAACTGCAATTCCTTCTCCCCCTTGATTTAAAAGTAGTGGAAACTTAACGGGCAAATTAATTGGCTCTTTTCTACGTCCGTCGTAAGAAGCTTGCCACTTGGTGATTTTTGGGTTGTAGATAACATCTAAGGCAAACTTTGAGAGTCTAGCTTCAATATATCTAGAAGCCGCAGCACTATCTCCCGTTAGGATGTTTCCCCAGTTTCCTTGAGTATCAATCAACAAGTCTTTTTGACCAATTTGTACCATGGCATCTGCAATACTGGCATCGCCGTGTGGATGGTACTGCATGGTATGCCCAACAATATTTGCTACCTTATTGTAACGCCCGTCATCCAAATCTTTCATAGATTGCATAATACGGCGTTGCACAGGCTTAAATCCATCTTCAATTGCAGGGACGGCACGTTCTAAGATTACATAGCTAGCGTAGTCCAAAAACCAATCGCGATACATTCCAGTTACCTTTTTTATAGTATCACCGGAAGTATCGTCGTTTACACCTAAATAATCTGGACCTGTAATTTCTTCTTCGTTATTGTCGAGTTTGTCACTCATTGCTATTTGCTGTATTCTTTATTTTATTGATTCACTCAGCGCTCTCTGCGTCTTTGCGGTAAACTTACACCTAAGAGGCCGAAAGATCAATAAGGTTGTTTTTTAATAAGACGCTATTAAGCGTGTTCTAAATAAATTATTCTTCTACTCTATCCAACTCCACCTTCAAATTATCAATAATAAACTCCTGTCTATCCGGCGTATTTTTCCCCATATAGAAAGAAAGCAACTCCTCGATACTCATAGACTTATCTAGCATTACTGGGTCTAACCGAATATCGTTTCCTATAAAATGTACAAATTCGTCTGGCGAAATTTCACCCAAACCTTTAAATCGTGTAATTTCAGGCTTTGGCTTAAGTTTTTCTATAGCATTTAACCTTTCTTCTTCAGAATAGCAGTAAATAGTTTCTTTCTTATTTCTAACTCTGAATAGTGGTGTTTGCAATATATACAAATGCCCTTCTTTTATCAACTCAGGGAAAAACTGGAGGAAAAACGTAATCAGTAATAAACGAATGTGCATTCCATCTACATCGGCATCCGTTGCAATTACAATATTGTTATATCGCAAGTCTTCCATGGAATCTTCAATATTCAACGCTGCTTGCAGTAAGTTAAACTCTTCGTTTTCGTATACAATTTTCTTGGTCATACCATACGTATTTAATGGTTTTCCTCGAAGTGAGAATACGGCTTGAGTATTTACATCGCGACTCTTTGTAATACTACCACTTGCAGAATCTCCCTCTGTAATAAACAGCGTAGACTCTAGATTTCTTTCATTCTTTATATCTCCCAAATGCACACGGCAATCGCGTAATTTTTTATTGTGAAGACTCGCTTTTTTAGCCCTATCCTTAGCGAGTTTTCTGATACCGCTAAGCTCTTTACGCTCTCGTTCTGCTTGAACTATTTTTCGTTGAATAGCATCTGCCGATTCAGGATTTTTATGTAGAAAATTATCGAGATTAGTTTTAACGAAATCGTTGATGTAGGTTCGAACGGTTGGCAAATCGCCACCCATATCGGTAGAACCAAGTTTTGTTTTTGTTTGACTTTCAAAAACAGGCTCCATAACCTTGATGCTAATTGCTGAAACAATTGACTTCCGAACGTCACTAGCATCGTAATTTTTGTTGTAAAACTCACGAACCGTTTTTACAATAGCTTCACGGAAAGCTGCCAAATGCGTACCTCCTTGCGTGGTGTTTTGTCCATTTACAAAACTGTGATATTCTTCGCTGTATTGTGTTTTACTATGCGTTATCGCTACCTCAATATCATCACCGCGTAAGTGAATAATTGGATACGCCATATCTTCTTCACTAATAGTTTCCTGAAGAAGGTCTTTTAATCCATTTTCGGAATAGAATTTTTGTCCGTTAAAATCTATTGTCAGCCCAGGGTTTAGATAGACATAGTTTTTGAGCATTTTCTCGACATACTCTGTACGGAATTTAAAATTCTTAAAGATGGTTTCATCCGGAATAAAAACCACTTTGGTTCCTTTTCTTTTTGAGGATTCTTCAACCGCCAAATCATTTGTAAGCTCTCCAAGTGAAAACTCTGCGGCTTTCATTTGGTTATCTCTAACAGATTCTACTTTAAAAAATGAAGAAAGTGCATTCACGGCTTTAGTACCCACCCCATTCAATCCAACAGATTTCTTGAATGCGCGACTATCGTACTTACCTCCGGTATTCATTTTGGAAACTACATCAATCACCTTTCCTAGTGGGATTCCACGACCATAATCGCGAACTCTCACTTCTTTTTCTTTTATGCGAACTTCGATAGTTTTTCCCGCGCCCATAACAAACTCATCAATAGAGTTGTCTAGCACTTCTTTTAGAAGGATGTAAATTCCGTCGTCTGGCGAAGACCCATCACCAAGTTTACCAATATACATCCCGGGACGCATACGAATGTGTTCTTTCCAATCGAGGGAGCGTATGTTATCTTCGGTATATTGTGTTTCGGCCATAAAAATTTTGTGTAGGGTTGCTAATATAAATATACGTGAGCACTTGTGAAACCAATACTTCAGAAAGTAATTAACAATAAAACGTGCAATATTGTTAGTAATTAGTTTTTAGTCTCTAAAGCGCAAATATATTTTATACATCGGAATAAAATAACACTTATATTTAATAAAAACAATTAGCTATTAATTCTTAAATAAAATCCTTTACAGACTGCTAAACTTTTGCAAAGAATACGGCACTATTTTGATTGCTAGCATTTATTTTTATAATTTCATAGGTCAAATTTTATAACACAAATGGAATTTATAGATTACTACCAAATTCTTGGGCTTACAAAAAGTGCTAGTGAAGCCGATATCAAAAAAGCATATCGAAAACTCGCTCGAAAATATCACCCTGATTTAAACCCCAACGACAAGTCTGCCGAGCAAAAGTTTAAACAAATAAACGAAGCCAATGAGGTTTTAAGCGATCCTGAAAAACGCAAAAAGTACGACCAATACGGAAAAGATTGGCAACACGCCGATGCCTTTGAAAAATCTAGGCAACAGCAAGGTTCACAAGGTTATAGCAATCATAGAACTTACAGCAGCAGCGGACAAGGGTTTGATGAGAGTCAGTTTTCAGACTTTTTCGAATCGATGTTTGGCGGCGCTGGGTTTAGTAGCGGTGGGCGCAGACAAGCAGCTCAGTTTAAAGGTCAAGATTTGAATGCCACACTACGATTAAATTTAACAGATGTCCTTCAAGACCAAAAACAAACCATAAGTGTAGGAGATAAAAAAATTAGACTTACAATCCCTGCAGGAGTTGAAGACGGGCAAACCATTAAAATTAGAGGTTACGGTGGTGAGGGTATGAATGGAGGCCCTAAAGGCGACTTATATATCACTTTCGAGATTTTTAATAACACTCGATTTAAACGCCTTGAAAGTGACATTTATGTTACCGAAAACATATCGTTATATACTGCGCTTCTAGGCGGGGAAATAACTATAGAAACTCTTACTGGTAAAGTAAAATTGAATGTTAAGCCCGAAACTCAAAATGATACTAAAGTAAAACTCACAGGGAAAGGACTTCCAAAGTATAAAAAGGACGGACAATTTGGAGATTTATATATTACATATAAGGTAGAGCTTCCTAAAAGCCTATCTGCAAAAGAAAAAGAACTGTTTACCGAACTTTCAAAACTGAGATAATGGCACAAGAAAAATATATATTAGTAAAACACTACTGCAAACATTCAAATATTGAAGACACATTTGTGAATAGACTTCACGAATATGGATTGATTGTTTTTGAGGAAAAAGAAAACAACCTTTTTATTGATGAGAGTGATATCTCAGAAATCGAACGAATGTTTAGATTACACAACGATTTGGGGATAAACTTTGAAGGCTTAGACGTTATAAGACGAATGCTGAATAGAATGAATAAGCTAGAAAAAGAAATGGATTTACTTCAGAAAAAACTACACTTATACGAATAGTTTCTTCAAGAAATAAATCCACTTGTCATTATTATAAAGTAGGTAGAAGAAATAAATTCAACCCACCATTTAAGTTCTCTTCAGAATTTAAACATTAAAACGGAAGTGCATAATATCGCCATCTTTAACGATATATTCCTTCCCTTCTACGCCCATTTTTCCAGCTTCTTTTACTTTAGCCTCACTTCCGTAAGCTACAAAGTCTTCATATTTAATTACTTCAGCTCTAATGAAACCTTTTTCAAAATCTGTATGAATAACCCCCGCAGCTTGAGGTGCTGTAGCCCCAATAGGAATAGTCCACGCGCGAACTTCCTTAACACCTGCAGTGAAATATGTTTGAAGGTCTAGCAGCCTATAAGCACTTCTAATTAGTTTTGCTGAACCAGCTTCATCAAGACCTAAATCTTCTAAAAACATTTGACGCTCTTCAAAAGAGTCTAATTCGGTAATATCGGCTTCAGTACCAACTGCTAAAACTAATACTTCTGCATTTTCATTTTTTACAGCTTCACGAACTTGCTCGACATATGCATTTCCATTTACCGCAGCGTCTTCATCAACATTACAAACATACATTACTGGTTTGTCTGTAATAAATTGAGAATTCTTAATATATTCTTCTCTTTCATCTTCAGTTAAATCGATAGCACGAACAGATGTACCAGCCTCCAAACCAGCTTTTACTTTTAATAGAGAAGCTTCTTCTTTTTGAGCTTCTTTATTTCCAGTACGGGCTGCACGTTTTACTTTTTCAAGTTTTTTATCTACAGTCTCTAAATCCTTTAACTGAAGTTCAATATCGATAGTTTCTTTATCACGAATTGGGTTAACATTACCGTCAACGTGCACAATATTATCATTATCAAAACAGCGTAAAACATGAAGAATTGCATCAGTTTCTCTAATATTGCTCAAAAACTGGTTTCCTAGTCCTTCTCCTTTACTCGCTCCTTTTACCAATCCTGCAATATCAACTATTTCAACAGTTGCTGGAAGTACACGTTCTGGTTTTACCAATTCTTCTAGTTTCAACAACCGTTTATCCGGCACATTTACAACTCCAATATTAGGTTCAATTGTACAGAATGGGAAATTCGCACTTTGCGCCTTGGCATTTGACAAACAATTAAATAGAGTGGATTTTCCGACATTTGGCAATCCTACGATACCTGCTTTCATTTATTATATTTTTTTAGAGTAAATCAATAAAAAGTCACTTTTGATTTACGGAGGTGCAAATATACATCTTCGAGGCAGACTTTCAATAATTGATTTCAAATGGTTTTTAAAAAGTTTAAGTTTTATTTCACTATAACGATATAGTAAATTAGTAACTATTCAATTAATTTTACTTATCAACATAAATATTCAATATTATGAAAAATGCAGTAATGAGTCTTGCTATTGCCATTCTAACATTTGCTGGAGTTCAAGCTCAAGAAAACAAGACAGTAAAACAAGAATCTACTATTAAACGAGTAGTTACTAAAAAAGGAAGTGAAGTTGAAGTCAAAGAAGTTAAAGAAACTGATACTGAAAGTGGCGCCGTAATAGTAAGTGATGATAACCAAACTAATCAAGAGTTTAGAATTGAAAGTAAAAAAAATCGCGACAATAAATTACTTACGGACGAATTAAATACCGACGAGAAAAATGAATTGTTAATCCTTGAGAATAAAAGAAAACAAGAGGAAAAGCTAGAAGCTTCTATTAGAAAGCAGAAAGAGTTAGCTGCCCAAAAGAGAATAGAATTGGAACAAATTCAATTACAGAAAGAAAAGGAATTAGCCGAAAGAAGAGCTAAACTTGAAGCAAGACCAAAAAGAATGTCCAAGTTAAAAAAAAGGAATTAGGCTACACAATATCTTAACCAACAACTTACATAATTTCCATTTTATGAAATTTATATAAGAATTACCATAATATGATATGCCCAAAAGTTTGATTTATTTTAAGATTGTGAAATGATTATCAATGTTTTAGGTTATTTTAACATTTGATGATTGTACTTTTGAATAATTCAATAAAAATAATAAACAACCATTATGAGAAAAATATTAACAATAATAGCGTTAGCAGCATTTACAAGTGTATTTGCGCAGGACAACAAGAACAAGAAACAGGAAACTATTACTACTAAAACCGCTGTTAAAAGCGAAAAAGGTGTGGATGTTTCAACTAAAGCAGTAACTAAAACCCAAAAGCAGAGAATTTCATTGTCTGAAAAGGATGCTGATAGGACTAATCAAGAAATGGTAGTTGAACCTTCTACTATTAACACTGAAGTTAATTATGGTTACGAAGGAAATAGATTTAAATTTGTAAATCAGCAAGATAAAGACGGTTATAGAATGATGACTGTAAAGGACAATGCAACCAATGAAGAGTATGCTATTATCAAGCCTACTTCAAAAAATGGTTATTACATTATGTCTCAAAACGGAAGATCATCTTTTGGATATTTCAATGATAACGGTGATTTTGTTGTAGAGCAATACGATACTGATAAAGATGCTGTAGTTTCTGTTATCTATAGAATAAATAAAACTGGTGGTGTAAAGCCAATGAAGAGTAACTCAGTAAAAATCCAACAACAAGATAAATAGAGTATACCTCCTCAATCCAAAGTAATGCCTTTTAAAATATTTTAAAAGGCATTATTTATTTTATAATTTATCTCAATTTTAATCTATCTGAAAGTAATCAAGTTTATATAAACAAGAAAAGCAACCTAGTAGGTTGCTTTTATATTCGAATTAAGGAATTTTATTCCTTATGCATAAACGCTTGTTTTGCTAGTAGTTCCTCATCACTTTCTACGTGATCGTCGTCAGGAACACAGCAGTCCACAGGACATACAGCAGCACATTGCGGCTCATCGTGGAAACCTTTACACTCTGTACATTTATCTGGAACTATGTAATATATTTCGTCGCTAACTGGTTCTTGGGTTTCATTTGCATTAACCTGTTTTCCATTTGGTAATACTACATCACCATCTAGATCAGTACCATCCGCATAACGCCAATCGTCTGCTCCTTCGTAAATAGCTGTATTTGGGCATTCTGGTTCGCACGCACCGCAGTTTATACATTCATCTGTTATTATAATTGCCATGGTATTTACTTTTTTTAACTTTGTGCAAATTTAACGCCTATTAAGGGCAACTCCAAACTAAGTATGCAATTAAAAGACAGAATTAACGCTTTTACAGCTTTAGGTGAGTTTCTTAGAGAAATAAATACTGAAGTATCACAAGAGCGTCCAGAAATAAAAAACCTTAATATTGAAAGTATCCTAAGGAGCGCTGAAGCCGAAAACGGTTGGTTTACTCAAGAAAATATACACTTTGCACTTAACAGTTGGGGCAATGCTCTTTCCGAAGAAAACTTACAAAAATGGATTTCTAATTATAAAATAGAATCGGTTGAACCGAAGACCGTTGCTATTATTATGGCTGGAAATGTTCCTTTAGTGGGGTTTCACGATTTCCTTTCAGTATTAATTACAGGAAATAATGTATTAGCCAAGCTTTCTTCTAACGACAAAATCCTATTGCCACTCATTGGCAAAATTTTAATTGCAATTGAACCAAGGTTTAAAGATTATATTGAATTTTCCGAAGGACAGTTAACAACATTTGATGCTGTAATCGCAACAGGAAGCAATAATACTGCTAGATACTTTGATTATTATTTCGGAAAATATCCTAATATTATTCGTAAAAATAGAAATTCAGTTGCGGTATTAACTGGAGAAGAGACAGAAGAAGATTTAAAAAACCTCGCTGATGATGTATTTAGATATTTCGGTCTTGGCTGCCGTAATGTTTCAAAAATTTACATTCCTGAAGACTATGATTTCGAGCCATTTTTTAAAGGAATGTTTAACTGGAAAGAAATAATTCATAATCACAAATACATAAACAATTACGACTACAACAAGGCTGTTTATTTGATGGATAGCTTTCCTCTACTGGACAATGAGTTTATGTTGTTAAAAGAGGATTCAGGTTTTTCTTCTCCTATCTCGGTGCTTTTCTTTGAAAAATACACTTCAAAATACGCTGTAAAAAAAATGCTAGAAACTGAAGCAGAAAACATTCAATGCGTAGTTACCAAAGCAGGACTACCGAATGAAATTCCATTTGGAAAGGCTCAAAATCCTGAATTATGGGATTATGCAGATGGTATAGATACAATAGAATTTTTATTGAAATTATCTAAATAAAAATTGTGCATATACGACATATTTAGGGTTGTATTTTGCACTTTTGCATTATAAGTTTATAGAATATGTAGTGTAGACAAAACTCATTCAAAAAATTTATTACAAATGTATTACAACATTACATTTACATTTCCAATTTAATATTTAAATGAAGAAACATAACTTTAGTGCAGGTCCGTGTATATTACCACAATCCGTTTTTCAAAAAGCTTCTGAGGCTGTCTTAAACTTCAATGATTCAGGTCTTTCAATATTAGAAATATCGCATAGAAGTAAGGATTTTGTAGAAGTTATGTCAATCGCTCAGAATTTAGCTTTAGAACACCTCGGATTACAAGAAAAAGGATATAAGGCCCTATTTCTTCATGGGGGTGCTAGTCTTCAGTTTCTAATGACTGTATACAATCTCTTAGAATTTAAAGCCGCTTACCTAAATACTGGGACTTGGAGTGAAAAAGCAATAAAAGAAGCAAAGCTTTTAGGAGAAGTGGTTGAAGTAGCTAGTTCAAAAAATGAGAATTTCAATTATATTCCGAAAAACTATAGCATACCTTCAGATGTAGATTATTTTCACTGTACAAGTAACAACACCATCTTCGGCACACAATTGCAAAGTTTCCCCCAAACTAATGTGCCTTTAGTATGCGATATGAGTAGTGATATCTTTTCTCGCCAGTTAGATTTTTCAAAATTTAGTTTAATCTATGCGGGAGCACAAAAAAATATAGGGCCTTCAGGAACAACTTTGGTCGTTATTAAGGAAGAAATTCTTGGAAAAGTTTCACGGGCTATTCCATCAATGCTTAACTATAAAATGCACATAGAAAAAGACAGTATGTTTAACACCCCTGCTGTTTTCCCAGTTTATGTATCCATGTTAACATTACAGTGGTTAAAAGATTTAGGAGGCATTTCGGCAATTGAGAAAGTGAATAATCAAAAAGCTGAAATCCTCTATCAAGAAATAGATCGGAATCCGTTATTTGAGGGGTTTGTGATCAATAAAGAAGACCGCTCTAAAATGAATGCCACTTTTAATATTAAGAAACCAGATTTAAAAGAATTCTTTGATAGCCTAGTTAAAGAAGCTGGAATAAGCAGTATTAACGGACATCGAAGTGTTGGGGGTTATCGTGCCTCTATGTATAACGCCATGCCTTTAGAAAGCGTACAGCTATTGGTCGAGGTAATGACGGATTTTGAAAAACGCGCCTAACTCTAGAGCGAACAGAGGAATTAACGATTATAAATTTAGCAATTTATTTAAATGAAAATATTAGCGAACGACGGATTATCACAAAGCGGAATAAAAATTTTAGAAGCAGAAGGTTTTGAAGTTTTAAATGTGCACGTAGCTCAAGAACAGCTCCAAAACTACGTTAATGAACATAAAATTGAAGTACTTTTAGTTCGAAGCGCAACTAAAGTTAGAAAGAATTTAATAGACAATTGCCCATCTTTAAAAATCATAGGTCGCGGTGGTGTGGGCATGGATAATATTGATGTTGATTATGCGCTTAAAAACGGATTAGACGTAATAAATACTCCAGAAGCTTCATCTGGCTCTGTTGCCGAACTTGTTTTTGCCCATCTTTTTGGAGGAGTAAGGTATCTACACGACTCTAATAGAAACATGCCTTTAGACGGCGATAGCAGGTTTAAGGAGATGAAAAAGAATTATGCAGGCGGGAGAGAACTCCGTAATAAAACTCTTGGTATTATTGGTTTTGGAAGGATTGGTCGTCAGGTTGCTAAAATAGCTTTAGGATGTGGGATGAAAGTTATTGCAAGCGATTATGAAGTTGGAGAGGCCGATATCACATTAGAATTTTACGACGGTCAAGAAGTAACCCTGAAAATTAAAACCGCTCCAATTGATAAATTATTAAAGAATAGTGATTTTATCAGTTTGCACGTACCTTCTCAATCAGAGTATTTAATCGGAAGGAATGAAATAGCAAAAATGAAAGATGGTGTAGGAATTATAAATGCTTCACGTGGAGGTATTCTTGATGAAAACGCACTTTTAGACGCTTTAGAAGAAGGTAAAGTATCCTTTGCAGCATTAGATGTATTTGAAAACGAACCTACTCCGGCAATTAAAGTTCTTATGAACGAAAAAATTTCACTTACTCCACATATTGGTGCGGCTACAAATGAAGCACAAGAAAGAATTGGTATAGAGCTCGCAAATCGAATTATTTCAATAATGAAGAAATAAGTTAAACAACACTTAAAATTCAATGAAGTCAGACAACTTTTTATCATTCTAGTTTATTTTTAACTAACTTTACTTGAATTAACTATTCGTAAGTAACCAAATATTAAAAAAGATTATGTCAGGAATTTTAGATTTATTAAATAGTGACCTTGGAAAACAAATTGTTGGAGGCATTAGTAAGGAAACACACCAACCAGAAGATAAAACAGCATCGGTAGTTGCAATGGCAATGCCAATACTAATGGGTGCAATGAAACGCAATGCAAATACCGAAGGCGGTGCAGCAAGTTTAATGAATGCTTTAAATAACAAGCACGACGGAAGTATTCTAGATAATTTAGGAAGTCTTTTTAGCGGTGGTGTAAATGAAGAAGTAAAAAAGGACGGAGATGGAATTTTAGGCCATGTATTAGGAGGGTCTAAAGACACTGCCGTACACGCTTTATCACAAAAATCAGGTCTAGATTCTAGTTCTGTAATGCAAATCTTACAAGTTGCAGCACCTATTTTATTAGGGTATTTAGGAAAGAAAAAACAGCAGCAAAATGTAAGTTCAAATTCTGGAATTGGAGATTTGTTAGGTAGCCTAATGGGCGGCGGAAGTGGTCAGTCTCAACAACAATCTATGATAGAATCGTTACTTGATGGAAACAACGACGGAAGTGTTATTGATGATATTGCAGGAATGGTTCTTGGTGGTGGAAATCAGAAAAAAGGAGGCCTAGGCAATATTTTAGGTGGTTTCTTCGGTAAATAAACTACATTTTATATCTATTAAAATACCGTGCTTTCTAATAAGTTACGGTATTTTTTTTTTAAATCATAGTTAAATCCCTTTAGCTTTGTTTTACAATGATTAACTTTGCAAAAATCATAATTTTATGAAAAACCTATTACTCATATTTGCTTTTTCGCTCGCAATTTTAAGTTGTGGAACTGGAAACAAAGCAATTGACAACTCTACTACAGCAACTACTGAGAGTGATACAATACGTATTGCTAACGATAGTTTGGAATATGAAATAATGATTATTGAACCTGGTTTCGACTCTTGGCTTATTTCCCAACCAAAACCAGGACATTACGGACAATCTTTTTTAGAATCAAAAAACAGACTTTTTGTTTCAGAATACAACAGTCGCGTTTTACAACCTCAAAATTATTCTAGAAATCTATACACTGAACAAATAAACTACGATACTGCAGTAGATTATGGATATGAAGTAAACTATTTATTGTATAACTATTTCGTTTATTTTAAGCAGAAATACAATCAGAAATTTATAGGAGGAAGAAATTGAAAAAGCTTAAAGAACGTTGGAATATTCAATCCAATACCCAACTATACATAATTTTTTTAGTTTTTGCTATTACTGGAAGTTCGGCCGCAAAACTAGCTGCACCTGTTACTGAGTTTTTTGGGGTTTCGAAGGAAATGGGCTGGTATGTATATTGGCCGTTTAGAATATTAATTATATTCCCTATCTATCAAGTCCTATTAGTACTATTTGGTTGGATTTTTGGTCAATTTAATTTCTTTTGGACATTTGAAAAGAAAATGCTCCGCAATTTAGGTCTCGGGTTTTTAATTAAAGAATGAGTTTTTTAAAAAATCAAATAACGCAACTTTTTACAGCAACAATCTTTTCGATTGCATTGATGCTTCCAGCTGCAATTCAGTTTGCACATAGTTTCGAAGGTCATAAGCACGAAGTATGTACAGATGTATCGTCACATATTCACGAAAAGGAACTAGACTGTTCGATATTCGATTTTCACTTTTCAATTTTTAATTTTAACCCTCAAGAATTACCAGAGGTTGTAACTATTCACAGTTTCCAAAATACGGAAACTTTATATATTCTTCCTAAAATTGAAGGCGAGTACGCCGCCTACTACCTAAGAGGTCCTCCTCTACACTTTTAATTACCTACTTACACACTTTTATTAAATCAATTTTAAATTCAAGGAAGGCTATTTTCTGCTCTTGATGAATATTTATGCTTTTCAAAGTATAGATAGCTTGAGCATTTAATAAACCTTATCCCCAACTATTTTTAAGAAATGAAAAATATTTTATTTTTTGTTGCTGTGTTTATGCTATACACAGCAGCAAACTCACAAAACTCCTTAATTGGAACAATTATATCAAAAAATTCAAACGAACCTTTATTAGCGACAGTTTATATTCCACAACTCGAAAAAGGAACTACCTCGGATTTTGATGGCAATTATATCGTAAATAATATACCTGATGGAAACTATAACGTTGTTTACTCGGCATTGGGATATGCTACTGTCTCGAAGAAAATACTATTTACAAAAGGTAAAACCATTACAAAAGCTATTCAATTAGAAGAAAGTGCTGTTGAAATGGAGGAAGTAATTATCTCTACACCTTTCCACAAATTACAAAGTGAAAATGTGATGAAAGTAGAACGTGTATCTACCGAATCATTAAATGCTTCAGGCGCTGTTACCCTAGCAGAAGGCATAAAAAACATAGCGGGAGTTGATGTAATCTCTACTGGTGTAGGAATTGGAAAACCTGTTATTCGAGGTTTAAGCTCTAATCGAGTACTTACTTACACTCAAGGCGTTCGCTTAGAAAACCAACAGTTTGGGGATGAGCACGGACTTGGAATTAATGAAGCAGGCATTGAGAGTGTTGAAGTTATTAAAGGCCCTGCCTCACTTTTGTACGGAAGTGATGCATTAGGTGGAGTTCTTTATCTAAACCCTGAAAAATTTGCACGATCTGGAGAAACTCACGGAGATTTAAACAGTACTTATTTCTCCAATACCTTGGGAACTTCTACAAACTTAGGGTTAAAAACATCTGGTGAAAAACTGAGCTTTTTAGCCCGTGGTTCATATTCTTCCTTTAGCGATTATAAAACAGGGGCCGATTATCGCGTTACCAATTCTCGCTTTAACGAAAAGGATTTTAAAACCGGATTACAGTATTTAGGGAATCAATTTAAATCTACTGTTAGATATAACTACAACCGTTCAAACATTGGAATTCCTGAAGAAATTGGAGCGCAAACACAATCAAAAGATTTAGAATTGCCATTTCAAGAAGTGGATAATCATATAATAAGCTTAGACAACACTATTTTCTTTAACAACTCTAGTTTAGATGTAAAGGCGGGATACCTATTTAACGACCGAAGAGAGTTCGAAGATGATCAATCGACTGCTGCATTAAGATTAAAGTTGAGTACTTTCAATTACGATGTAAAGTACCACCTTCCAGAATTAGGCAAATTTGAAACTATTGTTGGTTTACAAGGAATGTTTCAAAACAACAAAAATGAGGGTGAAGAAATTTTAATTCCGGATGCAAAAACTACTGATATCGGTGTTTTCGCTACAACGCATTTTCATTTAGACCAAATTGATTTACAAGCTGGAATTCGATTTGATTCTAGAAAAATTGACAGTGAAGCTGCGCGTAACCCTTTAGAAGAAGATTTCATTCCTGCCTTAGATAAAAACTTCAATAGTTTTGCTGCGGCACTTGGGGCGAAAATAAATTTATTCGAAAAAATTTCTGGCCGTTTAAACCTTGCTAGTGGATTCCGTGCGCCAAATTTAGCCGAATTAACTTCTAACGGTGTACACGAAGGCACTAATAGATTTGAAAGAGGAAATCACGATTTAAAGAGTGAACAAAATTTTCAAACAGACCTTGCCATAGAATATAGAAATGAGCACATCGAGATTTTTGCAAATGGGTTCTACAATGCTGTAAACGATTATATCTTTATTTCTCCAACAGATGAAGTTATTGATGAAACTCCAGTTTATGATTACTTACAAGGTAACGCCTCCTTATATGGTGGAGAATTCGGGTTTCACTTGCACCCACATCCATTGGACTGGCTTCACTTTGAGAGTAGCTTTGAGACCGTAACTGGGAAATTAAAAGATGATAATTACCTACCACTAATTCCGGCAAACTCACTTCAAAATACATTTAGAATAGAGTTTGAGGATGGAGAAACTAGAAAGTTAAGCTCTGTATTTATAACGCTAAAAAATACTTTGGACCATAAAAATACAGGGAATTTTGAGACAAAAACAGGTGGGTACTCACTATTAAGTGCTGGTGTTGAGAGTAGTTTTAAACTCAACAATGTCATGATGAAGTTGGCTGTAAGCGGAACAAATTTAACCGACAAACAGTACGTTTCTCACCTATCTAGGTTCAAACCAGATGGCATTTTTAATATAGGAAGAAGTGTGAATATAAAACTAAAAGTAGAAATATAGAAATTAAAAAAATGTTGTTAGAGCACAGTGGAAACTTTAAAGTTCATAGTTACTGTGCTCTAATTACATTAATTATTCATTCACTCTAATTTCAATTGTTTGGGGTGTTGATTGTTTTTTCCATACAAAAGTATACAACCACATAAGTGTAAATGTTGGAACTATATCGGTAAATGGTAGAATTTCTTCCAAAAACACAATAACAGATGCTAATTTACCTTTATTACCTTTATACATTTTAGACATTTGCTTGGCAGCCAACGGTGCCCAAATCATATCCAAAAATGGTCCGACCACTGGAATAGCCATAGTTGACATCCCAATAATATCATAAAGTATTCCTTGGCGGAGAAGTTTATATTTTTCGTCTTTCATTATAAGTAATTTTTGTTTCTATATCTAAAACAAAAAACATTCCAAAATATTACTCAAACCTCAAAATACTTCTTTTTAAGCTAGTTAACCTTCTTTCATATTTTAGGAGAGATCGTGACTTATCAGTTTAAGAAATTCATTTCGAGTTTCAATAGCTTCAAATTGACCTCTAAAACCAGAAGTGGTAGTTACACTATTCTGCTTTTGTACTCCTCTCATCATCATGCACATGTGCGAAGCTTCAATAACCACAGCAACTCCTTTAGGTTTTAGGGTGTTATTGATACATTCTAAGATATCGTGCGTTAACCTCTCCTGCACTTGAAGTCTTCGTGCAAAAACATCTACTACTCGTGGAATTTTACTCAAGCCAACAATATGGCCATCAGGAATATAAGCTATATGTGCTTTCCCGAAGAAAGGCAGAATATGATGTTCACATAAAGAATAAAGTTCTATATCCTTTATTATTACCATATCGTGATATGATTCTGCAAACATGGCACTTTTTAAAATTTCAGCAGGATCTTGATGGTTACCGGACGTTAAAAACTGAATTGCCTTTGCAGCGCGTTCAGGGGTTTTTACAATTCCTTCACGGTTAACATCTTCTCCTATTGAAGTTAAAATTTTACTGTAATCCTCAATCAAATCGTCGGTTACAGGTTGATCATATTCTTCAAAATATCTGTAAGTGGCCATTTATTATATGTTTAATTATTGAAGATCAAAAATAAACACATAAGTCTGAATAAAAACAATATTCCTAATGAGATTGTATTATAGCGTCATAAATAGTACTTTCACGTTTTAAAATTTTGCGATGATTAAAGCTCAAAACATTCATAAATACTACGACAATCTCCACGTTCTAAAAGGGGTTAACCTTCATATTAAAAAAAGTGAAATAGTATCAATCGTGGGTGCTTCAGGTGCAGGTAAAACTACATTACTACAGATTTTAGGTACTTTAGATGCTTTTGATAAATCGCAAAGTAAATTAGATATAAACGGGGTGGATATAGGTTCACTTTCTGGGAAAAAATTAGCAAAATTTCGCAATGAAAACTTAGGATTTATCTTTCAATTTCATCAATTACTTCCTGAGTTTACCGCTATTGAAAATGTATGTATTCCTGCCTTTATAAAAAATACACCTAAAGCTGAGGCTGTTAAAAGAGCTAAAGAATTACTTTCATTTTTAGGCCTTTCGCACCGTGAAGACCACAAGCCTAATGAGCTATCTGGTGGAGAGCAACAACGTGTAGCTGTCGCAAGAGCTTTAATAAATAATCCTGCTATTATTTTAGCGGATGAACCTAGTGGAAATTTAGATACCGAAAGCGCAGAAAACCTGCACAACTTATTTTTTAAATTAAGAGATGAGTTTGGACAGACATTTGTAATTGTAACTCATAACGAAGAACTTGCGAATATGGCCGATAGAAAATTGGTAATGCAAGACGGAGTAATACTTACTTAAAATTATACGCAACAAAGTATACTAATGAATAAGGCGCAGCTTAAAGAATTTCTTGACGAAAAAGTTATTCGCTACAATAACCCAGATTTTATTGAAAGTGACCCAATACAAATTCCGCATTTATTTACTTTAAAAGAAGATATTGAAATTGCAGGGTTTTTAGTTGCTACTATTGCTTGGGGAAACAGAAAAAGTATCATTAATAACGGACATCGTTTAATGGCTATTATGGGCAATTCGCCATACGACTTCATAATGAATCTAGATGAAGACGATTCAGAAAAACTTGACGGATTTGTACATCGCACTTTTAATAGCGACGATTTGTTCTACTTTTTAAAATCACTTCAAAACATTTATAGCAATCACGGTGGATTGGAGCGTGTTTTTGCAAAATATTCCGAAGAGAATTCTGTACAAACTGCTATACATCAGTTCAAGAAAGTATTCTTCGAACTTCCACATCTTCCTCGTACTCAAAAGCACGTTAGCGACCCCTTAAAAAATTCGGCCGCCAAACGAATAAATATGTTCCTACGCTGGATGGTAAGAAATGACAATGCTGGTGTAGATTTTGGAATTTGGAATAGTATCTCCCCTTCCCAACTCTCTTGTCCTTTAGATGTACATAGCGGAAATGTAGCAAGAAAATTAATGCTTCTAAGACGCAAACAAAATGACGGTAAAGCATTAGCCGAACTTGATGCGTCCCTTAGAAAGTTAGACCCAAAAGATCCCGTTAAATACGATTTCGCACTATTTGGACTTGGAGTTTTTGAACAATTTTGACAAGTAGTTTAAGCCTTGGCTAAGCCTTGTTTTTTCTTGATTTTTTAAAGTGAAAAATTGTATATTTACGTTTAATTAAAAAATATCATTTATTTGATATTCTTAACAAAGTATAGAAAGTCTTGATAGAGCCTCAAATTCCTATTGATGAAGAACAACGTCTTGAAGCAGTGCGGTCTTATGACTTATTAGACACTTTACCTGAAAGAGACTTTGACAATCTTACATTAGTTACTGCTACTGTTTGTGATGTACCAATTTCCTTGGTTACTTTAGTAGAATCCGACAGAAATTTTTTAAAATCGCATTACGGGATTCCCTTTAATGAGAGCCCAAGAAGCACCTCTTTTTGTGGGCACGCCATATTAGATGAGTCTAGTATTTTTATAGTGGAAGACGCTAGAAAGGACCCACGGTTTATAGATAATCCCCTAGTTACCGAAATGAATGCTATTTTTTATGCTGGCGTTCGGCTAATAAACTCTGATGGATATCCTTTAGGTACTTTGTGTGTTTTCGACAAAAAGCCTCGCAAACTTTCATCAAGACAGAAAAAGGCGCTAATCGCCTTAGCGTTTCAGGTGGTTAATCTCTTTGAAGCTAAAAAGCGAAATAGAGAATTGATGGTTATTCAAAATGAATTGAAAGATAAAAACGAAGAACTTAAAAATTTCGCAGGAATGGTATCTCACGATATGAAAATGCCACTCGCTAATATGATAATCACCTCAGATATGCTTCGAAGTAAATACGGTCAATTTCTCGACGACCAAGGCAAGCAATATTTGGAATATATAAAGCAATCTTCTTTTACTTTAAGCGAATACATTACTGGAATGCTTGAACATTACGAGAGTGACAAAACAGCTTCCCTAATTGAAGAAGTTTTTGATAGCCATGACCTCTTAGAAGATATTATCGAGCTTCTCAATATTAATTATGACTGTGAAATAAATCTTCCTGAAGAAAATATTGAGATGAAGGCCAATAGGGCTGCCTTAGAACAGATTACTTTAAATTTAATTACCAATAGCTTAAAATATAACGATAAAGAGACTATCGTAATAGATATTAATTGTTGGAAAGAACGAGGCTATTACTATTTTACAATCACCGATAACGGCGTCGGGATTGAGAAAGAAAAACTTAAAAGCATTTTCAACCTTTTTGAAACTGTTGGCGAATTAGACCGATATGGTAAAAAAGGTAACGGAATTGGCCTTTCTACGGTTAAAAAATTAGTGAATAAATTAGGAGGTGATATCGATGTTACCTCAGAAAAAGGAAAAGGAACAACTTTTACATTTTACATTAAAAAAATTAAAAAGAAGACCCCTAAACAACTAAAGGAAAATTAAATGGTTTTAGCCTAGGAAACTAGTCGTTATTAAGTTCCGTTTTCTATCTTTGAATTTATAATTTTAGGAATGCAGTTTAAACACCCAGAAATTCTTTACGCTCTTTTCTTGCTGCTGATACCGATATTTATTCATCTTTTTCAACTTCGTCGATTTCAAAAAGTAGCTTTTACCAATGTTGCATTTTTAAAAAAAATAAACATACAAACCCGGAAAAGTTCACAGCTAAAGAAATGGCTAACACTTTTAATGCGTCTACTGGCAATGGCTGCACTTATTTTTGCCTTCGCACAACCATTTACAGCTTCCAAAACTGCTTTAAATAACGAAAAAGAAACGGTAATCTATATCGACAATTCGTTTAGTATGCAAGCAAAAGGGAGTCAAGGCCCACTGCTTGAACGCGCTTTACAAGATTTGTTTGAGAAATCTGCAACTACTGAAAAATTGAGCTGGTTTACGAATAACGTTCAACGAAAAAACACTTCGGCTCAAGACTTTAAAAACGAAATACTCTCTGTAACATACTCACAGAACCAACTCACTCCCGCTCAAGTATTACTCAAAGCAAATCAAATTTTTTCTAATGATAAAGATGTTGTTAAAAGGCTGATCTATATTTCAGACTTTCAACAAAAAGAAGGTTTTCCTACTATTTCAGACGACATAATTGTAGATGCAGTACAATTAAAACCTGTAAAACACTCAAATATCGCTATCGACAGCGTTTATATCACTTCAAAAAATGCTTCTACTATTCAGTTACAGGTAAAAGTTTCAAAATCTGGAAATGATATTTCAGAGGCTCCAATTTCACTGTACGACAATAACAAATTGATTGCAAAAACTGCAGTAGACTTCTCAACGAGCAAAAACGGCACGGTTACTTTCGATATAGATAATTCAGAAGAATTTTCTGGAAAGCTTCAGGTTGCCGACCCTAATTTAACTTTTGACAACACCTTATTCTTCAATATCAATAAACCGGAAAAAATTAAGGTTTTAGCCATTAATGAAGCAAACGGCAATTTCTTAAAACGCATTTTAGAAAAAGAAGAATTCGAATTTACGCAACAAACGTTTAAAACACTTAATTACAACGAAATTCCTAATCAGAATTTTATAATTTTAAACGAGTTAGAAGAGATTCCAGCTTCATTGAGTACCACTTTAAAATCTTTTAGCGATAATGGAGGAAGTATCCTTATAATTCCCAACATTGAAGCCGATATCAATAGTTATAACAATCATCTATTACCATTTGGATTGGGCAGTATTTCAAAAGCAAAAACACAAGAGAAAAAAATTACAAACATTGTTTTTTCACACCCCTTATTTAAAGATGTATTTGAAAAAGAAGTAACAAACTTTCAATATCCTAAGGTTAGTTCATTTTATACTATTTCAACTAGTGCTACCCCTGCAATAAGGTTTGAGGACAACCAACCATTTTTACTTCAAAAAAACAAAACCTACTTATTTACTTCCGCAATAAACAAGGAAAGTTCAAATTTCCAAAACTCGCCATTAATAGTTCCAACGATCTACAATATGGCCTTACAAAGTTTACCTCTTCCACACCTCTACTATACTATTGGTAAACAGAATTCAGTTGCAGTACCTGTAAAACTAGGACAAAACGAAATTTTAAAAATAAAAGATAGTATAAGTCAGTTTATTCCATTGCAGCAAACAAAAGCTAATTATGTTTTAATCACCACTAATGAGGAACCTACAAATGCTGGAAACTATCAAATTGTAAAGGAAAACAAATTTTTAGAAAATATAAGTTATAATTATAGCCGAAGCGAAAGTGAACTACTCTATTTAAATCCAGACGAATGGAATGCTGTAAATGTGTACAGTTCTATAGACAATCTCTTCGATTCGATAACAGAAGTAAATTCAATCAACAGTTTTTGGAAATGGTTTGCTATTTTTGCACTGCTCTTTTTGATTTTTGAAATGCTAATCTTAAAGTTTATTAAATAGAAAGAGATACAAGAAATTAACCTTAATATATGAAGATACTACTTAAATCCGCAACTATTATTGATGATACTAGTGAGCATCACTTGCAGAAATGCGATGTATTAATAGATAACGGTACAATTTCTAAAATTGCCGCCAAAATTCCTTTTTCGGAAAAGGTTAAGGAAGTTTCATTAAAAAATCTTCATATCTCACAAGGATGGTTTGACAGTAGTGTTTCTTTTGGAGAGCCAGGCTTTGAAGAGCGTGAAAACGTTGAAAACGGATTAAAAACAGCAGCATTCAGCGGATTTACAGGTGTAGCCGTTAATGCCAACTCATTTCCCGTAACAGATAGTAAAGGGCATGTAAAATTCCTAAAGAGTAAAGCCGAAGGAAATGCTGTTAACCTCTACCCTATTGGTGCCCTAACAATGGGCAGCAAAGGAGTTGACCTTGCCGAACTCTACGATATGCAAAATGAAGGTGCAGTTGCTTTCTACGATTATAAAAATCCTATTGCTAATGCCAATTTGCTTAAAATCGCGCTGCAGTACACCCAAAACTTCGACGGACTAGTACAATCATTTCCATTTGATAAATCGGTGGCCAAAAATGGGGTGGTTAACGAAGAAGAAAATAGTACTAAACTAGGTTTAAAAGGTATTCCTGCTCTTTCTGAAGAACTTCAGGTTATTCGTGACTTATATCTTTTAGAATATACAGGTGGAAAACTTCACATCCCGACGATTTCAACAAAGAAATCGGTTGAGCTAATTAGAGCTGCTAAGAAAAAAGGGCTAAACGTAAGTTGTAGTGTAAGCATTTTCAATATAATACTAACTGACGATGTTTTGGAAGAGTTTGACACAAACTTTAAACTACTGCCTCCTCTTCGAACAAAGGAAGATACTAAAGCATTAATTAAAGGATTAAAAGACGGTACTATTGACGCTATTACAAGCGACCACAATCCTATCGATGTCGAACACAAGAAAATAGAATTCGACCACGCCTACTTTGGAAGTATAGGTTTAGAATCTTGTTTTGGCGCAATTCATACAGTTTTAGGCATTGAAGATGCTGTTAAGAAACTCACAGGGTTAAAAGATGAATTTAGAATAACATCAGAAACTATAAAAGAAGGGAGTATCGCTACCATTACATTGTTTAATCCAGATAATGAATGGGTATTTTCTGAAGGAGATATACGCTCAACTTCTAAAAACGCAGCACTTTTAGGACAAAAACTCAAAGGTAAAGCTTACGGGATTTTTTCAAATAACCAATTGATTTTAAACAAATAATGAAGACTTCTCCTTCGGGCAAATCCACCGCCATGATTGCCTACGCACCCTTCGTAGGATTCATAATCGCCTATTTTATAAATCGCGATGAAAAAAGCAAGTTCGCTACATGGCATATTAAAAATATGTTCGGTTTGGTTTTGCTGTTTATGTCATCGTTAGTGATACAATCGCGAATAGACCTTAAAACCGGAGATATAATTTGGTTTGTGACTTTTGCACTTTGGATATACAGTTGGATTATGGCTTATAGAAATCAAAAGAAAGGAATCCCTTTTTTAAGTGAGAAATTTCAACAATGGTTTACCTTCTTAAATTGAAACTATTAGTTATCTTTAGCTTATCATAAATTTATAATTAAATTTTAATACTATGGAAAAAGCTTCAGATGATGGTAAAACGGTTGCAATTATCTCATATATTACGCTAATAGGTTGGATTATTGCACTTATTATGAACAACGGTAATAAAACCCCACTAGGAACTTTTCACGTTCGCCAATCGCTAGGAATTATGTGTGTGGGTGTTGTGTTTGCAATAATTTCTGGTTTTCTAGATTTATGGATTCTTTCATCCATAGTGAATATTGGAGTTTTAGTACTGTGGATTCTTGGTCTAGTTAGTGCTGTACAAGGTGAAATGAAACCAGTACCATTGTTAGGGGAACAATTTCAAGAATGGTTTAAAGGAATCTAAATTATTTAATATAATATCTAAACAGACCTTTTCTTCTGAAGTACTTTCAGATTGAAAGGTCTTGCTTATTTTTGCAACTTATGGAAAAACAGACTTTACTTTTAGAACACAATTATAGAGCCGCTAAAAATATTTCGGAAAAGGCACCAGTAATTATAATGCTACACGGATTTGGAAGTGATGAAAACGACCTATTCTCTTTCGCTTCTGAACTCCCAGAAAAATATGCTATCATCTCCTTAAAAGCACCTATAAAACTTGAACCATACGGAAATGCTTGGTACAATATCTATTTCGACAACAACCAAGGTAAATTTAGTGATGATGCACAAGCCATTAGCTCAAGGGAGTTAGTAGCAAAATGTATAGATGGTGTAATCGAAAAATACAATGTTGATGAAAACAATGTAACTCTACTTGGTTTTAGTCAAGGAACAATTTTGAGTTTTGCTGTAGCTTTAAGCTATCCAGAAAAAGTGAAAAATGTAATTGGCTTAAGCGGATATGTCAATGAAGAGATTCTAATAGAGGGGTATCAAAATAACGATTTCAGTAATCTAAACGTCTATACATCCCACGGAAGTGTTGATCAAGTTATACCCGTTCAATGGGCTAGAAAAACAGAACCGTTTCTTAAAAACCTAAATATAAACTGCGCTTATTCAGAATATCCTGTAGGGCACGGCGTAGCCCCACAAAACTTCCACGATTTCAAATCTTGGCTGGAAAAGGTTAGTTGAGAAGTTGGAGGTTAGAGGTTAGAGGTTGGAAGTTGGAAGTTGGAAGTTAGAGGCTAGACGTTAATTCTAGTCTCTAGCTTCTAGTTTCAATTTTCTGTATCTTGTGATAAGTTCGAGGTAAGGAATAAATTCTAAACAACAAATTTCAAATTTCAAATTCCAAAATCATAATTCATAATTCCGAATTCTGAATTCTTAATTCTGAATTTTTAATTCTGATATAGAAAAGATGCTATTGGAGTAAGGTCTAGATCGCCGTTTTCTTTAAAGTAATATTCTAAAACCATTTCTCCCCAAAATTTACCATCTGTAAAGTCGGCTTGAATCCACTTGTGGTTTAGGAATTTTACTTTATTAATCTTCATATCACCATTCATACCCTCAAAAGGCACCAATGGGTTATTTCCTTTCTGTAGATTAAAATCGTAAATTTTTTCAGTAATCATAGTCTCCACATCAGCTGCTTCATACCCCAACCTTTCTAAATAGGTCATTGCATTCTCATTTCCTTGTAACGAAAAGTAATTAAGATTGTGGTTTTCAAGACTAAGTACCTCTAAAGAATCTTCAGCTTTGTTTGCTCTTTCTCTAAGTTCTTCGATTTTGTTTTCTTGTCTTTCAAAAATTTTCTTCTGATTCATATACTGAAAAAGAATCAACAGTAGAACAAATAGAAACAGGTACAAATAAATATTCTTTCTCATATAATTATATATTAATCTTTAGTGTATCGTAAGCCAAATGAACGTTTTTAGGAAGCTTTTTTTCTACTTCTTCATGAAAACCCATTATATGACTGATATGTGTAAAATATGTTTTTTCTGGTTTTACTTTTTCAACAAACTCTAGTGCTTCTGTTACATTGAAATGGGAATAGTGAGGCTCTTCACGCAATGCGTTTACTACCAACACCTTTGTTCCCATTACTTTTTCAATTTCTTCGTCAGATATCGTTTTTACATCGGTTAAATATGTAAAATCTTCAACGCGAAATCCTAATACTGGAAGCTTATCGTGCATCGCTTCAATAGGAATGACTTTTTTCCCTCCTATGGTAAAAGGTGTATTCTTATCTATTTCAATTGCTTCAATACTTGGAGCACCTGGATATTTATTTTCAATGGCAAAAATATATGCAAATCGTTCCCGAAGAGACTTAAACACACGCTTAGCTGCATAGAAAGGCATAGTACCTTGTCTAAAGTTAAAAGGCCGAATATCGTCTAAACCTGCAGTATGGTCACTGTGTTCGTGCGTAATGAGGATGCCATCAACTTTAGAAACATTTTCTCGTAGCATTTGATATCTAAAATCGGGGCCACAATCAATTACAAAATTATAATCATCCCAAGATAGTAACGCAGAAACTCTTAAGCGTTTATCCCTGGGATCTTTACTTAAACAAACCTCGTGTTTACTCCCAATTACTGGGATTCCCTGAGATGTTCCCGTTCCTAAAAATGTAACCGTGATTGTAGATTTCATTCCCGCAAAAATAATAGTATTTTTTTTGTTTACCTATTGTATTTGCTACCTTTGTTAATAAGAATTAATAGAACATACTATGCCGGAATCCATACTAGGAGATAAGGAGTTTGAGAACATACCATCCATTAGAAGCAAAGCTTTAAGAATTAACCTTAACGAAAATATTTATGGCACTTTTGCTGAAATTGGTGCTGGACAAGAAACTGTTCGAAACTTTTTTAGAGCTGGAGGAGCCTCGGGAACTGTAGCTAAAACAATGTCGGCATACGACAAAGATTTTAGCGATGCTATTTATGGTGTTGAGGAAGACGGTAGATACGTTACAGAGTCTAGACTGCAAAAAATGCTTACACACGAATTCGATCTTATTGAGGAACGAATCGACCGTGTAAAACATCCCAATAGACTTTTCTTTGCTTTTGCTAACACTGTTGCAACTATAGATTTTGCCAAAAAATATAAAGGCCACGGTTGGGTAGGGCTTCGATTTCAAATAGACCCTACCGAACCTTATAATGAAATTACACTTCATATTCGTTTCCACGAAAATGATGCGCAATTGCAACAAGTAACATTAGGCAAACTTGGAGTAAACCTAATTTACGGTGCATATTATAAATACGATGAGCCTAATAAACTTTTACGTTATTTATACGACCACATCGATCAAGATAAAATTGAAATAGATACCATTAACTTTTACGGTCCGCGTTTTGAAAATGTAGATAATAGGTTAATGAGTCTGCAGCTTATTAAAAATGGAATGACCGATGCTGTTATGTTTGATGCTAGTGGATACAACGTGTTACCCGCTAAAATCCTCTATAAAAAGAATATTCTAGCCTTACGTGGAAGTTTTAGACCTGTTACCAAAGTAAACATCGATATGTTTAAGCATTCTTATGAAATGTTTTTAAATGAAAACAGAGTAGATAAGAATAAGACAGAGGTGATTTTCGAAATCACACTTTCTAATTTACGCGCTGATGGAGAGATTGATGAAGAAGACTTTATGGATAGAGCAAAACTACTTTGTTCGTTAGGCCATACAGTAATGATTTCAAACTTTCAGGAATACTACAAGTTGGTTGAATATTTTGCGCGTTACACCAAATTGCGAATGGGTCTAGCGATGGGTGTAAGTAATTTGATCGATATTTTTGATGAAAAATACTATCGTCATTTAAGCGGGGGAATTCTTGAAGCTTTTGGAAAATTATTCTTTAAGGACCTTAAGGTTTATTTATACCCAATGAAAGATGCTGAAACTGGGGAATATATAAATAGTGAAAACCTAAAAGTTCATCCACGAATGAAAGAGTTGTACAAATTCTTTAAATACAATGGAAAAGTTGTAGACATTAAAGATTACAATCCAGAACACATGGATATTTTTTCAAGAGAAGTATTACAGATGATTGAAGAAAACAAAGACGGCTGGGAAGAAATGTTACCAGCCGGTGTCTCTGAAACTATTAAGAAAAAGAGATTATTTAACTATAATCCCCATCCCGAAGAAATAAAAGATTAATCTTCTAGAATTTGAGCTGCGTGATCTTTAGTTTTTACTTTATCGATTACGCGCTCTATTATACCTTCTTCATTAATGATAAAAGTTTTACGGTGAATACCATCGTATTCTCTCCCCATAAACTTTTTCGGACCCCAAACTCCAAATCCATTAAGCACCTCTTTATTTTCATCGGCTAACAATGGGAATGGCAGTTTGTATTTTTCTTTAAAATTTGTTTGTCGCTTTTCACTATCGGCGCTTACTCCTAAAAGCTCATAACCTTGATCTTGTAACGTTTGATAATTATCTCGTAAATTGCAAACCTCTGCCGTACAACCAGGTGTACTAGCTTTTGGATAGAAAAAAACCACCCATTTTTTACCTTTATAATCCTCTGACGATATAGGATTTCCACTTTGATCGTTAACTTTAAAATTTGGCGCCTTATCGCCGGCTTGTAATGTTTTCATTATCCTTATTTTTGTATAAAAGTACTTAAAATGACAAAGAAAGAAAAGGTTGAATTCGTTATAGATACGTTAAACACCCTTTACCCACAAATACCTGTACCGCTAGATCACAAGGACCCATACACATTATTAATCGCGGTACTGCTATCGGCGCAAAGTACAGATGTACGAGTTAATCAAATCACACCTTTGCTGTTTGAAGTTGCCGATAATCCGTACGATATGGTTAAACTCTCTGTTGAAGAAATAAGAGATATAATTAAGCCCGTAGGGCTATCTCCTATGAAATCAAAAGGAATACACGGTCTATCTCAGATATTGATTGAAAATTACAACGGGGTGGTTCCAAATGATTTGGAAACCTTAAAAACGTTTCCAGCCGTTGGTCATAAAACAGCTAGTGTTGTTGTGAGCCAAGCTTTTAATATTCCTGCCTTCCCAGTAGACACGCATATACACAGACTAATGTATCGTTGGGGTTTTTCTAACGGGAAAAATGTAGTGCAAACCGAAAAAGACGCAAAGCGATTATTTCCTAAGGATTTATGGAATAAACTTCACCTTCAAATGATTTGGTATGGCAGGCAATACTCCCCTGCTCGCGGATGGGACTTAGAGAAAGATATCATCACAAAAACAGTTGGTAGAAAATCGGTAATTAATGAGTACTGGAAAAAGAAAAAGAAGTAATTACTAAACTGTCTTTCAGTTTATATTTTAAGCAATTATGAAGTAGTGGGACATGTTAAAATATAAAAAAACCCTGAAACTTTTGTTTCAGGGCTTTTCCAAAGTTTAGTTAAGAAGTGCTTCAAACTTCTTGTTTTGGTAATCTATAACACTTAAAGCCATCGAATAATCCAGAAGAAATTTTATAGTTTCTTCTTTTGGAACGAGATTTTTATTCACGTCGTCCACACGTGATATTTTAGAGTAAAATTTTTGCATAGATTCTTGTTGTTTAGTGGTTTATTCCCAAATAACGCAACAAAAATCATATTATTGTATCAATTGGTTAATATAATATTATGTTTATCAATTACTTTCCTTAAATTTATTAGCGCATATCGCATTCTT
This sequence comes from Aequorivita sediminis, assembly GCF_032080575.2. Classification (NCBI taxonomy): domain Bacteria; kingdom Pseudomonadati; phylum Bacteroidota; class Flavobacteriia; order Flavobacteriales; family Flavobacteriaceae; genus Aequorivita; species Aequorivita sediminis. Next base: position 464,936 of record NZ_JAVLSO020000003.1, read on the forward strand.
CCCAAGGCGGTATTGATGCTAACACCCGTTTGCTCGCTAATTTCCTTAAAGCTCATGTCTTTATACATTCGCATAACCAAAACTTCTCTTTGATCTTCAGGAAGTTCTTCTATTAATCTTCGGACATCATCTTCTACTTGTCCTTTAATGATTTGTTTTTCAGCATTTAAAGAATTATCACTTAAAACAGAAAAAATATTAAAATCATTATTATTCTCGAATTTAGGCATGCGATTGCTTTTTCTGAAATGATCTATCACCAAGTTATGTGCTATACGCATCACCCATGGAAGGAATTTTCCTTCTTCATTATACCCACCTTTTTTAAGGGTTTTAATAACCTTAATAAAAGTGTCCTGAAATATATCTTCAGATATATCTCTATCATAGACTTTGGAATAAATAAAACTGTAAATTCTTTGTTTGTGGCGCATTATTAATTCGCCAAGTGCAGATTCATTACCCTTAATATAAGCGCTTACCAAAAACGCATCAGTGTTCGTTTGTTGCTCCATACCAATACTTACTAAATAAATAAACAACAATAATTTCGTTGTTTAATAAAATGTTTATTTGTTAAAAGTAAAGGTCAGCTATAGGCAATAATTTATAATTAAGACGTTGTAAAGCGTAAATATAACAACATTCACTTCACAAAAGCAAAAAATTGCTTAAAATTTTCCATAATAAATAATAATATCGGCAAAAGTGTGTTGCTCAAACCTATATAGTATCTTTGCAATCCTGATTACAAGTGGGAATAATAAAGAAAGATATTACATTGAAAAGAGAAACTGTAGATACTAAGAACAATATCCTTATTCAAGGCGCAAAGCTTCACAATCTAAAAAATATAACTGTTGCTATACCTCGTAATAAATTAGTAGTTATTACTGGACTTTCTGGAAGTGGCAAGTCCAGTTTGGCATTCGACACGCTTTACGCCGAAGGGCAACGCCGCTATGTAGAAAGCCTTTCGAGTTATGCGCGTCAGTTTTTAGGAAGACTAGACAAGCCAAAAGTTGATTCTATTAAAGGTATTTCTCCTGCCATTGCTATTGAACAAAAAGTAAATTCAACAAATCCAAGATCTACCGTAGGTACGTCCACCGAGATCTATGATTATCTGAAATTACTTTATACGCGAATTGGAAAAACAATTTCTCCAATTTCAGGAAGAGAAGTAAAAAAAGACACTACTTCAGATGTTATTAAATTTATCAAAACTTTTTCGGAAGGGGAAAAATTATTGCTCCTCGCTCCTATTCATCTTGAAGAAGGGCGAACCATGGAAAATAAAATCCAAGCCTTAGCACAACAAGGATACGCTCGTGTAAAGGTTAAAGATGAAGTAATACGCATAGATGAGTTGAAATCGTTTCCAAAGAAAATTGATGTTGTTGTAGACCGCGTTATTACAAAAAATGAAGAAGATTTTTACAACCGTCTGGCCGATGCAGTTGAAATAGCCTTTTTTGAAGGAAAAGGTGAATTGTATATTGAAGAACTTTCTTCAAAAAAAATCACTGAATTTAACAATCGTTTTGAAGCCGATGGAATGTCGTTTATGGAGCCCAACGCTCATTTGTTTAGCTTTAACAATCCTTACGGCGCCTGTCCCGTTTGTGAAGGGTATGGCGATGTAATTGGGGTGGATGAAGATTTAGTAATTCCAAATACCGCTCTTTCTGTATATGAAAATGCTATTTTCCCTTGGCGTGGTGAAAGTATGAGTTGGTACCGCGATCAGTTAGTAAATAGCGCCTATAAATTCGATTTTCCTATTCACAAACCTTGGTTTCAACTTACTGAGGAACAAAAACAATTGGTTTGGAAAGGGAATAAACATTTTGAAGGCTTAAACTCGTTCTTTTCATTTTTAGAATCGAAGAGTTATAAAATTCAAAATCGTGTGATGTTATCGCGTTATCGAGGAAAGACGAAATGTGCAACTTGTAACGGAAAAAGACTTCGTCCTGAAGCAAGCTATATAAAAATCAACAAAACCTCCATTCAAGAGTTAGTTGAACTACCGCTTGATAAACTTGCGGATTTCTTTAAAAACCTTGAACTTTCAGAATACGATGCTAAAGTAGGAAAGCGTTTATTGCTAGAAATTAATAATCGCATAAGTTTTTTAAGAGATGTTGGTTTAGGCTATTTAACGCTTAATCGTAAATCGAATACACTTTCTGGTGGAGAGTCGCAACGAATAAACCTCGCTACATCTCTAGGAAGCAGCTTGGTAGGTTCTATGTATATATTAGACGAACCTAGTATCGGGCTACATCCAAAGGATACAGAAAGACTTATTGTAGTGTTGAAAGCCTTACGCGATTTAGGAAATACTGTGATTGTTGTAGAACACGATGAAGATATCATGAAAGCCGCCGATCAGATTATAGATATTGGTCCTGAAGCGGGAACGTATGGAGGTGAGGTAGTGGCCCAAGGAAATTATGAGGAGATTTTAAAGTCTGATTCCCTTACAGCAAAATATCTCAATGGCGAAATGGAGATTGAAGTTCCGAAAAAACGTCGGACTTCAAAAAATAAAATTTCTATTGCTGGCGCTAGGCAGAACAATTTAAAAAACATCGATATCACCTTTATGCTCAATGTTTTTACAGCGGTAACTGGTGTTTCTGGAAGTGGAAAAAGTACCTTGGTTAAAAAGATACTCTACCCTGCCCTACTGCGTAAAATTGGTGGTTATGGTGAAAAACCAGGCCAGTTTTCAGAAATTACTGGAGATTTTAATACCATTAAAAGTATTGAATTTATCGACCAGAACCCAATTGGTCGCTCAAGTAGAAGTAATCCCGTTACCTATATTAAGGCGTACGATGATATTCGAAATTTATTCGCCTCACAAAAACTATCGGATATACGCGGGTTCAAACCTAAACACTTCTCATTTAATGTAGATGGTGGACGATGTGAAACGTGTAAAGGTGAAGGAGAAGTTACTGTAGAAATGCAGTTTATGGCCGATGTACATTTGGTATGTGATACCTGTAACGGCAAGCGCTTTAAAAAAGAAGTCTTAGAGGTTACCTTTCAAGATAAAAATATAGATGACATTCTAAGTATGACAGTTGATGATGCTGTAACTTTTTTTGGCAAACACGCACAGTCAAAAATTGCTGCAAAACTACAGCCCCTACAAGATGTTGGACTTGGATACGTACAATTAGGACAAAGCTCTTCTACCCTTTCTGGTGGAGAAGCACAACGTATTAAACTCGCTTCATTCTTAGTTAAAGGAACTTCAAAAGAAAAAACTGTATTTATATTTGACGAACCTACCACCGGACTGCATTTCCACGATATTAAAAAGCTACTCGCTTCTTTTTATGCTTTATTAGAAAAAGGACATACAGTAATTGTTGTAGAACACAATCAAGACCTAATTAAATGCGCCGATTATATTGTAGATCTCGGCCCAGAAGGAGGAGAAAATGGAGGTAACATTGTTGCCAAAGGCACTCCAGAAGAAGTGGTAAAAAGTAAAAAATCCTTTACAGCTGCATATTTAAAAGAGAAGCTATAATCACATATATTTGGCATACTATTTGAAATTAAACTAACAGAAACTTTTAGTTTTTGGTTGGTTAGTTTTTAAAACCCGTTGCAAATGACAATACATTTCAGCGGGTTTTTTAATGTTTCACCTCCAACCCACTCTATTTCAAATTTCTCTACTCTCTGTTCTCTACTCTCTACTCTCTACTCTCTACTCTCTACTCTCTGTTCTCCTCTCTAACAAACCCGCGCCTGATAATCAACACTTTGATACTTTGGCACGGTCGTTGAACAACCTTAATCGTACCGAACTACCAAAGAACTTAGAGAAGTACAAACCTTTAAATCTTAACCTTATGAAAAACTTAGCACTTATCTTCAGCATACTTTTTATGGGATTATCTGCTACTGCAGCATCGCCAGAAAGTGAAAACAATATTAGAAGAAATTATGACGGCAACGCATACATCTTCGTAGAAGGCGATGTAGAATTTTCTGTCTTCCCAGATGGGCAATTCGACTTCGTTTATATCGGACCTCAAAAAGGTTCTAACGTAACCATTTCCTCAAGAAACGTTAATATAAGTTTCAATTCAGGATATAATTATGACGCCTATGTTCAATACGACGATTATGGAGCGGTAATTCAGGTAGTAAATGTACCTATTTATTACGACGAATATGGTCGTATTAGTCAAGCTGGAAATGTTGATATTCGATATAATAACCGACGTTTAGTACGTGTAGGTGGCTTACGCGTTATATATAATCACTACGGTCATTTTTCACATGTAAGTGGATATATTAACCCTTACAATAGATATTACGTTTACCGTCCGTGGCATGTTTATTATGCTAGACCACTCTATACACACTGTGTAGTTTACGACAGACCTTATAGAAGATACTACACACCTGTGCGATATAGCTACCACGAACATATAGTGTATTACAAAAAGAGAGATAAAGTAGCATACCACAACGGCCGTAGAGATTTTTATCGTCCAGGAAGCCGAGTGTATGATAAAAGAGGAAGAGCGTCTATTAATAAAGACTTCAACCCAAGTAGAGAAAACACTATGATTTCTAACAATACTAGAGTTAAAAACTCGGTTAGAAATAACGATAGATCAAACAACCCTGTACGTTCAAATACCAGAAGCAACACCGTTACAAGAAACGTAAGTACTTCTAGTAGAGGCGCTGTAAAAACTGATAGAAACGTTAGAAATAGTAACGTAAACGCAAACAGTAATCGCAACAAGAAAAGTGTTTTAAAGCGTACAAACAATAACACCCCTATTAAGAGCTCGAACACTAGAACAGGAAGCGTAGAGCAAAGAAATACTCCTAGAACTGTAAAGAGTACTAGAAGTAACACTAGTAGAGCTACAACAATTTCACAGAATAGAAAAAGTACAGTTAAAACACAAACTAGAAATGTTTCAACAAATAAAAGTAATAGAACAGTAACTAGAAATAAATCTCAAGCTCCTACGCGCACCACAATAAGCCGTAGTACTTCAGTAAAAAAATCTAGTGCACCTGCTCCTAGCAGAACAAAAGCAAATACCTCAAGAAGAAGTTCTTCAAGAGAATCTAATTCTAAAGGATCTAGAGGAAGAGGATAAAAATAGTTTTTTGGTTGGTTTGTTAACCCCTCGTGATTCACATTATGTGAAACTCGGGGGGTTGACTTTTTGAATTCAGATTTAAATAATTTAGAATTATGGATTCAGAATTCGGAATTATGCTTTTGGAAGTTGGAAGTTGGAACCAAGAGCCAAGAGCCAAGAGACAAGAGACAAGAGACAAGAGCCAAGAGACAAGAGATAAGAGACAAGAGCCAAGAGCCAAGAGACAAGAGATAAGAGACAAGAAATTAGAATCGATACTTTAGTCTAGCGTCTCACATCTCACATCTCAAATCTTTTATTAATTATGCTGTTGGAAGTTGGAAAGTGGAAGTTGGAAAGTGGAAGTTGGAAGTTGGAAGTTGGAAGTTAGAACCAAGAGACAAGAGACAAGAGACAAGAGCCAAGAGCCAAGAGACAAGAGATAAGAGACAAGAAATTAGAATCGATACTTTAGTCTAGCATCTCAAATCTCAAGTCTCAAATCTTTATTAATTATGCTTTGGGTGTTAAAAGGTGGAAGGTGGAGGTTGGAAGTTAGAAGTTAGAACCAAGAGCCAAGAGACAAGAGACAAGAGACAAGAGATAAAAGACAAGAAATTAGAATCGAGACTTTAGTCTAGCATCTCAAATCTCACGTCTCAAATCTCACGTCTCAAATCTCACGTCTCAAGTCTCAAATCTCAAGTCTTTTAATAACTCTGCTTTTGGAATTTTGAGTTTGAAATTTGGAATTTGGAACTGGAATCTTTACACTAACAACAATCAACTACGGATTTCCTCCTTCGGCAAATTGGACTTCGTATAGGTTTCTATAAAATCCATTTTCATTTTCTAGGAGTTCGTGGTGGGTGCCTTCTTCTACAATTTTACCAGCATCCATAACGATAATTTTATCGGCTTTTTTAATTGTCGCTAGTCGGTGAGCGATTACAATAGAAGTCCGATCTTTTGTTATTTTATCGGTGGCTGTTTGAATCAGCTCTTCAGAATAGGTGTCCACAGATGAAGTGGCTTCATCCAGCACCAAAATACTTGGCTTACTTACATAAGCCCGTAAAAACGAAATCAACTGTCGTTGCCCCGAAGAAAGCATACTTCCGCGTTCCTTTACATTGTAGTGATAGCCACCAGGCAAGCTTTCTATAAACTTATGTACCCCGATTTCTTTGGCGGCAGCTATAACCTCATCCTCTGTGATATTTGGATTGTTGAGCGTAATATTGTTGTATATAGTATCAGCAAATAGAAATACATCCTGAAGTACAACCGCTATCTGACTCGTAAAAGAAACTAAAGTGTACTCCTTTATATCGATATTATCAATTTTAATCACGCCGCTATTTATTTCGTAAAAACGATTCAGCAAATTGATAATCGTAGATTTTCCTGCTCCTGTGGCTCCAACTATGGCAACAGTATCCCCTGGATTTGCCTTAAATGAAATTCCTTTTATCACCTCTTCCCCTTCAATATACCCAAAATGTACATCTACAAATTCTATTTCACCTTTGGTATTGGTGTAGTCTATTGTTCCATTATCTTCAATATGCGACCTAGTATCTAGTATTCCAAAAACGCGGTTGGCAGCAACCATTCCCATTTGTAGGGTATTGAATTTATCGGCAATTTGCCTCAGCGGTCTAAAAAGCATTTCGGCATACTGAATAAATGCCGTTATAATACCGAGGGTTACAGCTCCGCCGCCAATAACATTTAGGCCTCCATACCAAACTACAAGACCCGTGGCAATTGCACCTGCCATTTCCGCAATAGGGAAAAATATTGAGTTATACCACACGGTACGAATCCACGCCTTTCGATGTTTTTTATTAATTTCCTGAAAGCGTTCGTATTCTGTTTTTTCCCGAGTGAAAATTTGTACAATTTTCATCCCTGTAATTCGCTCTTGAACAAAAGAATTTAAATTGGCTACTTGATTACGAACATCTTCAAAAGCTACTTTCATCGCCTTTTGGAAGACGCGAGTAGCATACATTATAAATGGTAATACAATAAACACGATTAGCGATAATCGCCAACTTTGTGTAAGCATAAACCCTGCAATAACTAGCATTTTTAATAAGTCGCTAATTATCATAAACAAGCCTTCACTAAAAATACTACTTATGGTTTCAACGTCGTTTACCGCGCGAGTAGTAAGTCTTCCCACCGCACTTTTATCGAAGTACTGCATTTTAAAGCTGGTCATTAATCGGAAAAGCTTTTGTCGCATATCCCGGATAACACTTTGTCCGAGCCAGTTGGTGTAAAAGATAAAGGCAAATTGAAACACCACTTCCAAAATTAGCACCACTAGCATAAGAATAACGTAGGTCATAAAGCCTTCGCTATCTTTTGGTACTATCGAATCGTCTATGGCGAGTTTTAAAAGATAAGGACGCAGCACTGCCAAACCAGACATAACAATTGCAGCAAATGCCACAAATATAAAGATGCCTCGGTAAGGTTTAGTAAAGCTCATTAATCGTTTAAAGAGCTTAAAATCGAATGCGTTGCCTTTGTTTTCTGACACTAGTTAGTTACTTGATTCATTTAAAAAATTAACGGTTGAAGTCTTAAGCTATATACCGTTTGTAATACGCTAATTTGGATTTAAATACCTCGCTTAAATATTAAATTTTATGCGACTTGCAAATTTAGGGCTTTTGGATGTATTAGACCAAGATAAAGTTTTGTTGGTTTTGGGGGAATTGAAAGATAAATCAAGATTTATAAAACTTATTAAATTTCCTTTACCAAATCATTTAAAAAAGCGTCCCATTGTAATGCAATTACCTTCGGCGAGAAAGCTTGCAAGTCCAAATCATTATATGGAAGATCAGATTTTAACATTTTCACAGCCTTACTGAGAGATGCTGATACACTTGAATCATCCTGCGGGTTAAACGTAGGTAAATAAAATTGTTCTAAAAACTCCTTTATATTACCTATTTCTGGACCTACAATCAGTTTTTTATATGTAAGACCTAAAAATATATTACCTGAATTCAAAGAGTCTTTCCTTGGTATGAATACAACATCGGTAGCTGAAAGCCAAAGCGATAAGTTTTCAAAATCCATAAAGCCATAATTAAATTTATATTCTGGTAGGTAGTCTTGATTATGGAAAGATTCTAAAATCTTTTTTACATCTATAAATTTTTTAAGCCTTTGACGTCCTTTAAATTCTATATTAAGCGATTTTTTAAACATTCTAGGAACTACAAGAAGTTTGTTTTTATTTTTTAACGCTTTAAAAGCTTTTAAAATTAAATTGCGCTCCTCTATACTTCTTATAGTGCCTGGCGCCAACACCAATAATTTATCATTTGATATCCCTAGGCGTTTTCTAGCTTCATCCTTTTTGAATATTATAAATTTTTCAGTATATAAAGGGTGAGGAATATACTTATGAATGACAGATGGGTATTTTTTTTGAAACAACTCTAAGCTAAACTTCCCCAAATGAACCATGGCATCGCAGTTCTCTAAAACTATTTCATACAGCTTCTCAAAGTTTCTGGTCATCCCTGTATGTCTTTGTAAGTTATGCACTACATAGACAACCTTCATATTTTTTTTCCAAAGAGCAAATTGTTTTTCTAAATGCAACAGTTGATCTTGGCTTGGCTCTCTCCAATTAAATAGTTGTTCAGGCCAATGGATTAGCACTATTGAATAATCATCAGTATTTGATTCTAAACAACCATATTCAAATCTCCACTGACTGAATTTTAGTATAGAATCAAAAAACGGATTTTCATCCTTGAAAGTTGGAATTAATACCTGATATTTCATGGAGTAATTCGTTTAATTCTTCCTGCTAAATAGCCTTTTAATTGAGCTTTAAGTGATGCGTTTGGGAGACTAAAAGTTTTTAAATGTTTTTTTAATTTCTTTGATAATTTCTTCCAAATAACATTTTTAGTTGTTTGGTAATAAGCTGGGTATAATTTAGCTAAGAACAACCGATTTCTAGTCATATAATAATGATACATAGCTCCCTTTTGACTAGAAAGGTGATATGCAATAGCTTCTATATTAGTCAGTAGCTTATAATTATTGTCTGTAGCTCTCATACACCATTCTGTTTCTTCAAAGTATAAGAAGAAATCTTCTCGCATTAACCCAATATCCTCAAAAACAGAAGTTCTAACTAAACAAGCACTCCCATTTACATAATCTATCGACTGTAATTTTGAATTATAACGAACCACGTCTACGGTTTTATTATTATTTAAATGATATGTATATAAGCCTTTTTCCAAATCAATTAACCCTCCGTCCGAATATATAAGTGTCGGGTCTTCTCTATAGCAAATTCGTGGACCTATTGCTGCCACATCTTGTTTTTGTAATAGTACTTGGATCAAATTTTCAACACAATTATAATCTAATCGAATATCTGGATTCAATAATAACACAAATGGAATCTCATTTAAAATTGCTTCCTGAATAGCATGATTATTCCCTGAAGCATAGCCTTTATTGGTAGTTAATAACCGTAAGTTACAATTAGGTATAGAAGCCTTTAAAATAGCAAGATCTTTTGAGCTAGATTTATTATCGACTACAATAGTTTTAAAATTGGTAAAGGTTTGATTTTTTAAATCATGGTATAAAGCAACTGTTTCTGTAGCCGAGTTATAATTAAGAATAATAATGTAAAGTTGCGAATGCATCAATGGTTGACTTTAATAAATAAACTGTTAAAAGAAATAATTATGTGTCTAGTACTCTTAAAATCTCGGCGTAGTACTTAGGACAAATTAAATCGGGGTTGAAGTTAGAAAAAGCAGACTTATTATAACTACCGTGCTCTTCAATAAGATTTTTATCATCATAGTACTTCATAACACTTTTAGACATTTCCTCTATGTCTAAATAAGGAACCACAAAGCCACCTCTATCTTTTATAACTTCATTAGTTCCAACAGCATTTTGAAAGCTTATTATTGGTTTCCCTAACATTCCTAATTCAATACATACCAAAGGAAATGGATCTTCTCTCGATGTCATTAAAAAAACATTAAAATTTGAAAATTTTAAATTAGGATTCTCTAGTTCTCCAACAAAGTGTACTTTATTCTGCAACCCCATTTTTTCAATATCAGCTTCTATTATAAACTTTACATCCTTGTTTATATTTCCGACCCATTCAAATATTATATTATCTGCATCATAATGCTTATTTATATAGCTTGCTACTTGTAGAAAAACATCGTAACCCTTACGCCAACTTACATGCCCTGAGGCACCAACTACAAAATTATTATGCTTTTTGGGCAAAGCTTTAAAATTCGAATCAACTATAGCACATTCATAAATAGTTGCCACTAATTCACTATCTATTAATCTATTTTTAATAAGATTATTTGCAACCAGATTAGATGCTGTAATAAAGCCATCAACACTTTCTACATATTGATTAAAGTTAGGTAAAAGTTGATTTATAACTGTGTTGAGCTCATGAATATGTGCCAAAACCTTACTTTTTAAGCTAATCTTCTTCAGAGCAACTGCAATTGGTATTGACACAATGGTATTTGCATAAATAACATCATATCCATTTTTTGCAAGATTAGATAAAAAAACATCTTTTGTGTTTTTCTGTTTATATATATGTAGTTTTTTTAAAATGCGTTGTATTATCGATAGAGTAGTTGTTTTTGTTTGTAGCGAATAATTATAATAATTGGAGCAATTCTCCTGAAATTCTTCCTCCATATTTCCACCACGTAAGGCTAAAACATCTACTCCAACTTGAGGCTGATGTTTTCGTAACCATCGTAAAAAATGAAGCAACACCATAGGAGCACCTGTTCTTGTGGTATCGTGAGTGATGAATAGGAGTTTCAATTTCATAACTCTACGTAATCAATATTATAGTTATGAGCAAAATTCTGTATTCGCATCCTTAAGGCCTTATGCAAATATATCGTAGAGCTTATTGAGATAACTCTATTCGTATTCTTAAAATATAAGGGCGCACTTGAATTGCCTGTTAAAAATAAAGTATTATCGTTTTTAAAATAACTAGAAAACACCTCAATAGGTAATGCCTTAAACTTATCATCAACAACTAAAACTCTACTATTATTGAACATTTTTATACGCTCTATTTTTTCATTCAAATCCCTTGGGTGAGGCTTAAAAAGTATAACCCCTTCGCTATCTTGTTTTAAAGCGAATTCTATCATCTGAAAGTAATAATTAACATCATCTTCAAATGCTATTCCTTCATGCAAATGATAATGTTGAGATAAAATAACGCCTCCTACCTTGCCTTTTAAGAATGTATATTCAAATTCTTTAGCTAAATTAAGTTTTAACATCTCTTTAAAAACAGGAGTACAGTCAATCTTTTTATAAACTCCTATTCGCTCAACATCATTCTTTAAATAAAATGGTGAGTAAACGATCTCTTTAATTGGAAACCGTTTCAAATACTCCCTAAGATATAAATAATTGAATCGCTTAAAATCTCTTTTTGGGAAAAAGTCTATAACACCGTCCGCGGTATAAACTACTCTCTTTGGATTAAGAAATGATAATAAAACTATATCAGAAAACATTTTGACCCGAATACTTGTTATCAAAACATCAATTTTTCTCAAGCTCAATAGAATAGGAAAACGATCTTCAATTTGCTTATCGATTTCACAGCGATTAAACACAAGTTTCTTAAAAAGATCATAAACAGACAAAGACCTAGGCTGAATATCAAAATTAATATCCTTTAAATAAGTAAAACCATATAAAACAGAGCAACTTTTAAAAAAATCCGCTAAACTTTCTCTATAAACTCCATTATATAAAACTACCGCTTCTTTTATATCTAATCCTTTTTTCTTTAACACTGATATTTGAAGCATTAATTGACTACTACCAGATGTTATTATTAACACATTTCTCATTCTTCAAACAACTTAGAGTAACTTGATAGGATTTTATTTTTTACTTGATTAACGCTAATATCAAAATGGTAATGATTATTTAAATTTAATTTATTATTCAAAATATCCTGTATTAGGTAATTATTGCTTTCATTAAATGATCTTAACAACCCTAGAATCTTAGGTGTATTACTTTCTAAAGGGATTAGTTTTGAGTTAAGCATCAAACCGAAAAGTAAAATATGATATCTTCCTGAAATTATTAATTCAAATTGGTCAAGTATATCTAAAAGATCTTTAATTAAAATTTTTGTGGCATCTACTACTTCACCACCTAATTCAATCCACAGATCAGCATATTTAGTTTCTCTTGCTTCAATCTTTAAATATACTGGTGTTGTGTACTTTTTTTTAATTTCTTTAAATTGAAGCTTGATTAAATTCTTTAACTCCTCTTCTGTTTTATAAGTATTATGATTAAAAATTACACCTGGTGTAAATATGCATCCTTCTTTATTTTCTATAGATCTTGTTTTAATAAAATCAGTTAGAAATGCACAATCTAAAACTAACTCTGCATTTATATTGTTTTTAAGCAAATATTGATACGACTCTACTTCTCGAACGTAAAGTACATCCGAACAACTTAATATCTTTAATAAAGAAGGTTTTAAATTATAAAAAGAACCATTTACTACATACACTTTCTTCCCAAGTTCCTTACTTAAACGAATAAACGCAAGTAAAGTTTTAGCACCAATCGAATTGCTATGAATTGTTCCTTCTGCATTAATTATAACGACATCTAGATACTTTAAAAGTATTAGAATATTTTTATCATTCTTAAAAAGATTATAGCTCTTTTCAAAAGTATTCTTATGAAACCATAGATTCGATTCATTGAAAAAGCTATAAGCAAATCCTAGGGGAAACTGATTCATCAAATTAACTCCTAAGGCTTCTTTTAATCCCTGAACAGTTGCTCTACAACCAGGATTATGATCTACTATATCCGTAACATTAAATAAAGCAATTTTTCTTTTAACTACCTCCACTCTGTCTCCTTTACTATTGATGCAAAACTATTATAGGCACTTCCTTCTACAAAAAATTCTAATATTGAGTCATATCGACAAATATTCTTTCCGTTAAAATCATTTTCTAAAAAACCAATATTAATAAAGTACTTCCCATTTGTTAAATCTATTCCTTTTATGATGAAAGAAATCCTATTTTCTCCTTTATTAAAGTAAACAATACTGTTTTCAATTGAAAAACATTGGTAAATAGACTTCATCTCCTGATCTAATACTGTATAATGCAGAACAAACTTTTTAATTTCTAGTGGCATCTTAAAAGATAAATCTATTGTTAAATCATCCCCATGTTTAACTACAGGTTTATCTAAATAAGCAGTGAAATCATCTAATACACTTTCACCTACAACAGACTTAATTCCAGAACTCTGCTCTATTAAGTATTTATAAATAACATTGTCTACTGCATCATACTTTTGAACTCTTCCTTTTTCTAATAACAAGCCTTTATCACAAATTCTTCCAACTAAAGGCATAGAATGACTAACAAAAATCATAGCAGTAGTTTTACTTAGCTCAGTCATTCTATTAAAACATTTAGCTCTAAAACTTGAGTCCCCAACCGCCAAAACCTCATCTATAATCAACACATCCGGTTCCATTTGTGCGGCTACTGCAAAGCCTAAACGCACTTTCATTCCTGAACTATAATGCTGTACCGGCATGTCTATAAAGTCTTCCAATTCTGCAAAAGCAATGATATCTTCCAATTTGGCATCTATTTCTCGCCGGCTAAACCCTAAAATAGCCCCATTGTTATAAATATTTTCGCGTCCACTAAGTATGGGGTTAAATCCAGCGCCCAGCTCAATAAGTGCACCCACACGCCCTTTAATAGTTACTTTACCAGCATCTGGGTTAATAAGTCCGTTAAGTATTTTAAGTAAAGTCGATTTTCCAGCCCCATTATGGCCAATTAAGCCCAAACATTCGCCTCGTCGCAATTCAAAACTAATATCTTTCACTGCCCAAAACTCCTTTGGGCGCAACAAACGTTCGGTATCAGAACCACGCACACCACTCACCAAATCCTTCACTCCATACCACAAGCTAGTTTTAAGATCCTTGCAAAACTTTTTGGAAAGGTTTTCTACTTTTACTAAAATTTCACTGTCGTTCATTAGATGATCGTTGGTTGCGGGTTGTTTGTGATTTATATTTTGTGAAAAATAGCAATATACTTTCAAACTTCAACTTTCTATCACTTATTTTATATCTAATCAATTTCAAAATTTTCAATCTCTAGGCAATCACTCCATGTTACAGACGAACAATGCACAGGAGTTTAGAGTTTAGAGTCTATAATCTCAAGTCTCGCGTCTCACGTCTTAAAAATCACGCACTCATTCTTTCCACTAAAATTGGTATTGAAATTCTATAGAAAATCAATGCAATAAAAAACAAAGGAAGGCAACAAGCGATTACTACAAAAAAATAGGTGAGGTAAGCAGGTGGCATACCTACAGCAAAATCGCGAGCCGTTAAAATAATTGGCGTAAATGGGTTCCACTCCATTACGGTTTTCATAATTCCGCTTTTTGGAATGGCATAAACTACTGGAGTTATATACATTAAAAACTGTAAGCCAAAAGTGATCATTCTTCCTATATCTTTATACAACATCCCTAACGGGGTGATAAATAAACCTAAAGTAGTTCCAAAAAATATACCTGCAAGAAGCACAAAAGGAAAAAGTAAAAGACTCCAATTGAAACCAACCCCGTAGAAAAAGATAAAAATTATTAGTAGGATTACTTTTACCGAACTGTTAAACAGAAGTTTTAGAATCCCCGACATCACCAAGGCTTCTTTAGGAAAGTTAATTTTGGAAAGTATTCCCTTTGCGCTATTGGTACTGCTCATTGGCGAATTGATAGCTTCTGTGATTACAGACCACAGCAGTGTTCCCGAAAAAGCATAGACAGGATAAGGTATGCCTGTATCGGTTAATTGTACTGTACCAGAGCTATTTAAAAATATCCAAACAAATGCTGTAGCAAGTGGAGTTACAAACGCCCAAATTATCCCAAGGTAACTCTGCCTGTATTGTGCTTGTATGTCTCTTTTTGCCAATTGATAAGACAAGAAACGAGACTTCTGGATATCCTTTAAGCTGTCGGTTAAAAGCTTCCCGAGATGTAAATTGTTTTCTTTTTGGTAAACTTTGGTTTCCAAGAATAGTTATTTAGAAAAGAAATATTTTAATGTAGCTAATATAGGTATTTAAAAAGAAAATATTGAAGTTGTATTATAAGTTGTGCTAATTAAAACCCTTCTGGCATTGCCACCGTTCTAGTAGTGTTTCCTCCCATATTAACCTCTATCCTATCACTCCAATTTTTAGTGATAAAATCATTTTTATAAATAGTAACATCCATATAAATATCCGTATTCATTGGCCAAAACCTGTAACTCCTACTATTTTGCACAAAACCCTTTATCCACCACTCCCCATTTTGGATATATGCATAATACCGATGACCTTCCATATATCTATCACTATTATTAGCTTGAGACCTAAACGAAACATTGGTAGTTTGATCGGCGTGGATTAAAAGGTAATATCCGTGAACGGCAATAGTATATTTATCTGCACTTATTTTGGTATTGAATCCATCTCTTAATCCATATTCGGATACATCTCTAAACAAAAATTTAATATAGTTTAGAGGGCCATAGGAGCTGGTTTCAATATCGTATTTTACTATTTGGGTTTCATTATCTTTGACTACTAGTAGTTTAGAACTTGTAACATTTAAATCTCCACCAGGACTTTCTAAGTAAAGTTTATCTTGTACCAGGACATCGCCTATTACATCAAGGGTTGCATTGGGGTTTGGATTATTAATACCAACTTGCGCGAATCCCACAGCACTTAGAATCATTAAAAAAGATAAAACAAAATAGTTTTTTTTCATATTTATTTGTCTATATACCTATAGGTGCATTAGCAGCCCCCACACTTAATCCATAAAGATTTGTTACTATTGGAGGTAGTTCTTTAAAATACCTTCTATCGAATACAATTACACTCACACTATACTCGATATTATTGTTGGAAGTGTTATTCCTCTTTCTATTTCTAATCTCCAAATGCCAAGTACCATTTTGCACAAAAGTTCTAGAAACAAAATATCCAAGATAGCGATACGAATTATTTACTTCTCCTTTTACAATTGGCTGACCTTCATATTTAAAGTTAGCAATTCCAACAATATATTTAGACGCGTCGTACTGAAGGTCTACATTATTTACATTGTCTCTTCTTAAATTGTGAAACCTATAGTCAATGATATTAACTGGCGCGACGCTTATTGATTTCACATTTAATTTAGCTACCTCTCCAGGAGGATTGGAATTGCTCTTTCTCAACAATAAATTTAGATTGGAGTTTTCAGTGTTTACACTCTCCAAATTTTCAAGCTTTAAATGATTTTGAATTAGAACAGAGCCATCGACATCTAGTTCATAGCCAGGTGTAGGCGCATCTGTACCTATTCCTACTTGGGAATACCCGAAATAGGTAAAACAAAAACAAAATAAAAAAACAGTCTTTTTAATCATAATTAGTCGATAATTGGGGAGGATGCCTCCTTAGTGGTTGCGCCGTTCATTTCAATAATTTGGTCTGGAAATTCCTTGGCTATATTTCTTGTAATTAATATTGTGTTTATTGTCCAAGTACCATTTACAAAGCCATCGGTGGTTGCAGATGGATAATCGGCTCTAATTCGCCATGTTCCGGTAAAAGGGTCTACAGCCGTAGAAACCGCTGGAATTGCAAAATTTCCAGGAGTACCATCCATAACAAGTTCATGACTAAAATAGGCTGAAATAATTATCATACCATATTTTGAAGCTTTTATATTTGTATTGAAATCACTTACCCAATCGTTTCTAACATTGGTTAACTTATATTCCTGAAAATACGCTAAGGCATTCCCAACGTATGTAGTGTTTAGTTCTTTAACTACTTCTCCTTGATTTTGGGTCAACAAATAAGGTACATCCATATCTTGCACCTCTCCCAAATTTTCAACATTAACGGCCCCATTTATTGTAGTATTTCCAGCTACTTCCAAAGTGGTTCTTGGGGTGGTAGTATTAATACCCACTTGCGCTAAAATTGAAAATGGAAGTGTGAAAAAAATAAAAATTACGATCCGCTTTTTAATTTTGGGGATATGCTTCATGTAGTTAAATTGTTGAGATATAAACTGTTTTAATAACGTAAAAATTAGCTTTAATACTAACAAATTTAGGAAAAAAACCGATAAGATTTTAAGAGTTTATTAAGAAATCTTTTAAAATACTAACAGACTACTAAAGTAATGCATATAAGAAATTCGATAACATACTTAAAGTTAGCGTATTAGCAGAAACAAAGGATGGTAGAATAGAAATTTAGGGAAAAATTATTTTGAGGAGTACTCAGGTTTATTAAGTTAAATTGTATGAATTACTAAAAGTAAAATGATGAAACCCCACAAAGTATTACTGAGCAGGGTTTATAAAATGAACCAATATAAATTAACTTACTTATGATATAATATTTTACGATTAAAAAGATATACCCTTTATAAATTAGCTCTATTTAAGTTTAATGGTAACCTTAAAAAAGAATTAATCTCTCTTTACCTTATCTTTTCCAGTTAATTGTTTCACGGTTTTAGCTACTTCTTCTTCACTTTCTAATTCTTGCTGATTATTAATATTTATGGAGTTTTGTATTTTCTTTACATTATCAAACCTTTTGTCTTCTTTTTTCATTTTCGCTTCATTTATTTTAAGCAAACCAGGACCTACAGGAAGTCTTAATCCTATATGTTTAGACGTAATTTCTCCCCTCGCGTTTATATCATCTGCACGATTTGCAACAATCTGCCAAGAAAAGCTGACATTACTATTTCCATTTTGAAGTTCTTTTACTGTAAAACCATCTTTAGATTTATCAGTAACATAAACCCCATTACATTCACCTTCCAAAGTAATAAAAACTCTTAACGGGTGCTTATCATCAATATGGAGAGCGTTTTTAAGTATTGGATCTATTTTTATGTAAGCTATCCCGTTATTTAATTTGCCTACCCCAAAATCTTGAAAGAGAATTTCTGGTGCTTCTGGCGAAAACATTATATGAGGCACCCCATGAGCATCATTAATTAAAGTCGAGTTAGTTCCATTCCCTATTATTTTAAAATTTGTTCCACTATTCCCTGGGTTATTTGTATCATATTTCATACCCGCATAAGCAAAACTAGGTGTTCCATTTTCATTTCCTCCAGAAAAGTAGCCTCCATAATAGCTATCTGCATTTCCTTGAGTCCCATCTGGTGTAACATCATCAATACCAGCAAGTTTCGCATAAGCTCTATTATTTAAAGTATTTGGATTACTATCTGAATCTAATGTAAATACACCTGCAGCATTTCCTCTATTGTTATTATTTATCCTACCTTCTCCTGCATAAGCGTAAACTCCATGCTTAGAGCCAGAACCTGATACTCCTGATCCATTAGCAGTATATATTGATAGACTATTAGAACCACCGATTATTCCAGTGCCAGCGGAATGACTATTCACTCCCCAAAAACCATTTGACACTGTATCATCGGTAAATCCAACAACTGCGTCCGCACCGAAAAAAGTATTATCACTAAAAATAGGTCCATCAAGTCCATAAAAACTAAAACCAAGACCATCCCAACTTTCACCATAAACACCTACACCACCATATCTATTAACTCCATAAACCCCATATCCATTACCACTATTTTGCCCATACACACCTCTACCTGCACCACCACTAAATCCTCCAATTGCAGTACCATCTATAAAGTTAGTACCCACATTAAACTGATGACCAGCATTAACAGGTGAGGCATTAAAACCAATACTTACTTGGCCGTCATTTTCAAACCTCATTCTACTCGAATTGAAGGTAAAAACTTCAAAATGAACATTATCAGTAGTTCCTATAAAATTTGTACCCGGCACAGTACCCGTATTCCCTGTTAGCTTCCAATCGTCACTAGCATCAGAAGTTGCTGCAATTCGCACCCATCTACTTCCGTCATTAAAATAATATCCTGGAGAAACCCCATTAGCACCAGTAGTTGTTGCTGTGTTATAAACTGCCATTCCGGCTATGTGAGCAGATAACGGCGCTACATTATTAGTTGCAACAAGAGCTATCCTAGGCAAAAGTAACCCTCCAGGAGTAGTTGATGCATCTATCTCAAGTAGGGCATTTCCATTAGGAGTTGTGGTGCCTATCCCAACTTGTGCAAAAGTCGTCAATGATAAAAATGAAATTAAACAGAAAAGAAATGTTCGGTTCAGAGTAAAAATTTGTCTCATATGTTTTATGTTTTTAGTTTGACATGTAATTTATGTTGAATCAAACACTTACAACACTAACAAACATAAAAATAAAATACCTATTTATCATTAATTTTAGAAAAATTTCCATAGATAAATAAAACAAATAATAATAAATTGATATATTTTTATTTTAAATATTAAATTATGTGATAATTTACAAAACTGCATAGGAAATTTAAGATTCATTTAAAATATCACTAAGTGAGATAATCAATAACTGATTTATTTGACGAAACTTTTCAAATAAATAGAATATGAACAATGAGAAAAGTTTTACTGCATTAAAGTTAAATGCTGTGTTTTTGGATAAATGGTTGGAATTATTTCAACAGTAAATGTTCTACTAATAGTCAATCCTAATTACATTTTTGTAAATAAAGCATACAACGCAGGTCTAAATCAATAAAATTATAGTCCGTTCACACCCTTCATTACCGCAATCACACAACACTTTTCAAGTTTTTAAAAACCCAATTAGGTTTTTGGTCTGTTCAATTGCTATAAATCGTTCTAATTCCACTTTCTATTAGAGCTTTCTAATACTAAAACCAATTCAATTTCGATAAGCAGAAAACCAATTTTTAAAAAATGAATTTAGTTTTTGTCGATTAATTGATTTAGCAAATTTTCAAGTTTTTCAATTCTTGCATTCTGCGACTTAATTTTTTCTTCTTGCTCCTTAATGGCTTCTACTAAAACTGGAATTAATGTAGTATAGCTGAGTGTTTTTACATTATAGGTATTTCTTGTTTCATTTAACGAACCACTTTCCTTTTGGGGAGAAGAGTAAATATTGGAATTTTTAACTAAAAATGGAAATATCCTCTCGACCTCCTGCGCTATAAAACCAATTTTTTTTGTACCTGTATCTAAATTTACATCTGGAAAATTTGTTTTGTCATAATAGTATTCCACCCCTCGAAGTTCTAAAACTTTCGATAATGCTCCTTCCAAGGTTTTTACTTCTCTTTTTAATCTTAAATCTGAAACATTTAACCAATCTGTTAATCCTCCAGCCCATCCATCTGCATAAACTGCCCAACCAGTTGAAAATGGATCTGTTCCACCTACAAATCCTCCATAGGTACCAATTCCAGAGTTACTATTAGAAAATCCGTTAACACCCCGTCCTCCAGAACCACTAGTTCCTAATGCCAAACCAATTACTGCTGAGGCAACATAAGTACTTCCGGTATATTGTGTTGCCCCCATAAGTACCCTATTCCCGTTTGAAGCATTAGAATGTATAAATTGTCCTATCCCACCATTACTACCGTGATTGTTCTCCCAATGGGTCAACCATATATTTTCTCCAGTAGTTCTAAAATCAATTACATTTGAAGGAGAATTTGTATTGATTCCAATTCTATTGGTAGATCCTCTTACAAAAAACATATTTTCTCGCGCACCACTTCTAATCCTTACATCATAATTATTTCCTGATTCATTAAATACCGTCTCTGTATTACCCACCCGCACTCGCTCATTACCATTTGTTGAAAACCCTAACGAATTTGCTCCTACCCTATAAATTCCAGTATCAGTATCTTGAGACCAAGAATAAACAGGTAATGCCGCAGTACCATCTGTCATAGCTCGTAATTTCCCACGGTTAGTCGCATTGCCACTTGAAATTTCAAAAGCTTCTGTATTAGAGGTTCTAAACCTTAAATTTGTTCCATCTAAAGTTCCTATAAAATTATTAGTAGCATTTAATCCATTATTCCCTGTTACAGTCCAATCATCGTTAGGAACTGAAGCATCAGCTATACGCACCCAATTCGATCCATTATTATAATAATATCCGGGAGTTACAATATTTGGAGCACTACCTGCTGTTACTGTATTATAAACTAACATCCCTGCTACATGTGCAGAAAGTGGTAAAAAACTATCGGTTGATGAAAGCGCTACACTTGGCAACAATAAACCACCAACCGCACCAGGTGAAGAATGAACTTCTAAAACAGCATTCGTATTTGGATTAGTAGTTCCAACCCCTACTTGAGCTATAGTGTTTTGATAAAATAAGGTAAATAGGAATATGAGCCCAAAGATCCCCACCTTTTGGAAGTATATTTTCATAATAAAGCTTTTGTAAGGGTTACCCCTTAATTCATATTTGGTTAAAACATCAATGAATTTACAAAATATAGTTGATTTTATTATTCTTTTAATGTTAAATCAAGCTCGTTATTAAGAAAATATAGATTAAAAGCACTATTAATTATTTAAATCGTAAAATTAGTTTACAAATCATACTGAAATTTTAAATTATCAAAACCTCTGAAATGATAGGTTGAGTGTAGGTCTGTAGTCGTTGGTTGTTTTCAGAGAATGGTTCTCAATGTAATTTCAATTATCTACTACTCAAGCTATTATCTAGATTCTAATTTCTAGTTTCCTGACCCTTTTCTCCCCACTAACCACTTACGTTACCAGAATACATCCTACGTCTTACGTCCTACAGTCCTACGTCAAAAAAAACCCTTCCGCCCTCCATCTAGATTCTAGTTTCTAGATTCTTGACTCTTATCTCCCCATTAACCACTTTCGCATCCAAATTCATCCTACGTCTTACGTCCTACAGTCCTACGTCAATAAAAATCTCTCAAATCCTTACTAACATTTCGTTTTCATCTTCATTTTAGTTTTCGTAATTTCGTACCTCCAAAAAAATTCAGACTTAAATACATAAAATGAGCAAATACGACGTAATAGTTTTAGGAAGTGGGCCAGGTGGTTATGTTACTGCCATCAGAGCTTCACAATTAGGTTTAAAGACCGCTATTGTTGAAAAAGAAAGCCTTGGAGGCGTATGTTTAAACTGGGGCTGTATTCCTACAAAAGCGCTTTTAAAAAGTGCACAGGTTTTTGACTACCTAAAACATGCAGATAGCTATGGCCTTAGCGTAAAAGAATTTGACAAAGATTTCGGAAAAGTTATTGAAAGAAGTCGTGGCGTAGCTGATGGAATGAGCAAAGGTGTTCAGTTTTTGTTGAAGAAAAACAAAATTGACGTTATCAATGGTTTCGGAAAGCTAAAAGCTGGAAAGAAAGTTGATGTTGACGGAAAAGAATATTCTGCAGATCATATTATTGTTGCTACGGGAGCTCGTTCACGCGAATTACCTAACCTTAAGCAAGATGGTAAAAAGGTTATTGGGTACCGCGAAGCGATGACTTTAGAAAAGCAGCCTAAAAGTATGATAGTAGTAGGAAGTGGTGCAATAGGTGTTGAATTTGCACATTTCTACAATTCTATGGGTACCGAGGTAACTATTGTTGAGTTTTTACCAAATTTAGTACCTCTTGAAGACGAAGACGTGTCTAAGCAATTTGAACGTTCTTTTAAGAAAGCTGGAATTAAAGTAATGACAAATTCTTCTGTTGAAAAGCTTGATACTTCTGGTAAAACTGTAAAAGCTACTGTAAAAACTAAAAAAGGTGAAGAGACTCTTGAGGCAGAAATAGTTCTTTCTGCTGTAGGTATTGCTTCAAATATTGAAAATATCGGACTTGAGGACGTAGGTATTGTAACCGATAAAGGAAAGATTATGGTAAATGATTTTTACCAAACTAACATTCCTGGTTACTATGCTATTGGTGATGTTGTTCCTGGTCCTGCCCTAGCCCACGTAGCTTCGGCAGAAGGTATAACGTGTGTTGAAAAAATTGCGGGACACAATGTGGAACCAATAGACTACGGAAACATTCCAGGTTGTACATACGCGAGCCCAGAAATTGCAAGTGTAGGGCTGACCGAAAAACAAGCCAAAGAAGCAGGTTACGAAATTAAAGTTGGTAAGTTCCCATTCTCTGCAAGTGGAAAAGCTAGTGCTTCTGGTAATAAAGACGGATTCGTTAAAGTAATCTTCGACGCTAAATACGGCGAATGGTTAGGTTGCCATATGATTGGTGCCGGTGTAACCGATATGATTGCTGAAGCTGTTTTGGGTAGAAAACTTGAAACCACAGGATACGAAGTATTAAAAGCAATCCACCCACACCCAACAATGAGTGAAGCTGTAATGGAAGCCGTTGCAGATGCTTATGGGGAGGTGATTCACTTGTAATTTTTAGTTAGATGCTAGGTGCTAAATGCTAGGTGATAGATGCTAGATGCTAGATGAAAATTAAAAAATTGATTACTATTTTCGAAATTTATATGCTATAATTATCAGGGCCGGACTTAAAAGTCTGGCCCTTTTTTTATGATGATGATTTAATATAAAATTCACTTCAATTTACACCCTAAAACCTAGTCTATAATTGTAAGATATCTATTATGTGATTGGTCTGATGAGGGGTGATTATAAATGACAGAAAGAGCTGATCCTTCTCTAAACCATTGCACACTAAATTTAATTTTTTCACCGGGGGTCACTTCTAATGGATACATTGGAAGTGAGGCATTGTAGAATTCACTACTATTTGACGCTCTAATTTCAAGTCCTGGAATTGGGCTGCCATTTACTAGAATTCGGAATTTAGCATCTGCTGATAAATATCGACGCCCTGCAGCATTAAAATTCAAATAAATTGTTGAGTTTGTCGGAGTAATTTCTATATCTAATTCATCAAAAGTATCCCAAGAGGAATTTTGCCGATGAATATTAGATTTTCCAATTGCATGAAATTTTCTCGTAACCTGTTTTTCTATAGTGGCATAACCTAAAACTGTCCATTTTCTAAGAGATTTACTGTATTGTAAGGTTACAGATGAGTTTTTCCCTTTTAAATTCAAATTACTTTCATTTGGACATAAAATTCTTTAAGGATTTGCCGTTTTATCATTTACAATTGTCATATCATAAGCTGTACTATTTATCAATCGTACAATTTGACCATCGGCACCTGAAATTGGCTTAATACTCTTTATCGAAAAAGCACCCGTAGGACCTTCAATTAGGTATTGAGAATAAGGCACTTCTCCTAAATCAATATTTTCACTAACACCGTCATTTATTGTAAGTGGAGCTACACTTTCTCTTAAAGAAATTCCACCCTTAACATCGAGTGTAGTTGTTGGATTTGTATTGTTAATCCCTACTTGCGAAAAAGCAGAAACGGAAATAAAAAACGCTGAAATAACAGTTAAGACAATTCTGTTTTTCATAGTAAAGTTGTTGATCATGACGTCAAGTATGTTTGCTTTAAGCGCGCGAAAATACTATATTTTTCATAATCGAATGAATAAAACAAAATGATTAACCTAAACTTAAAATCTAAGTCGTGAGAGGTGAGATTTAAGATTTCAGATTTGAGATTTTAAAATCAGTATAAAGCTCCTTCCCCTCTTTTAGGGGAAGGTGGCTTTCAAATCGTAAAACGATTTGAAAGTCGGAAGGGGTAAGATTAGCCTGCAGTTTCAAAAGTAAGACCACCAGTTCATGGCTCAAGCGTCACAACTTAAGCTTCAGGCTCCTGTTCCCAAATCTTTTTAATAATGTTAAGCATATCCTTTTTAGTCTTCTCAAAAAACTAAAATCTACCAATCATCTTCTAAAGTCTTTCTTCCAAAAAACTTTGTAACGCTAGCTCATAGCTCTGCAATCCAAAACCTACTATTATCCCTTTAGCATGGGGTGAGATGTAGCTTTTATGGCGAAAGTCTTCTCTTGAAAAAGTATTGGAAATATGTACTTCTACTACTGGAGTTGTAATTGCTCTTACGGCATCGGCTATACCTACTGAAGTATGTGTATAGGCAGCCGCGTTTAGAATAATACCGTTGTAACTGAAGCCCACTTCTTGAATTTTATCAATTATTTCACCTTCAATATTAGACTGAAAATAAGAAATCTCAAGATTTGCATATTTCTTCTGAAGTCTCTCTAAAAATTCAGTAAACGACTCGTTTCCGTAGATATCGTTTTCTCTATTTCCGAGCAAGTTTAGGTTCGGCCCGTTTACAATGATTATTTTCATACCGTAAATATAGAAAATTAAAGAAAGAGCAATAAATTCTTATTCATAAAACAAAATGAACAGCAATTAAAACGAATACCTAGCAGAAATTTGCAAGACGTTATTGGTGCTTTTAACGTCATTAGATGTACGATGGTATCCAAGAACTACACCTTCGGTTTCATTTACATTAGACACTCCAATAACATAGCGTAGCTGAACAAATATCCCTAAATCTAATCGATATTCTGCACCTATCCCAAGTCCGAAATCGAAATTACTTATATCGTCTTTTAAATCGTTTTCTTGAATAGAAGATCTACCTAAAAATCCTGAGGAGGTAATTTCATTTTTAGCAGAAACAAGATACCCTAGCTGTGGCCCTCCCATAACGCTAAAATTATCTATTAGGTAATACTTTGCCATTAGCGGCAGATTAACGTAATTGAGATTTGTAATTATCCTTGGACCATCTGTAGCCATGGTATTATGCTCAGAACCTTGAGCAGAAAATAAGATTTCAGGTTGAAAAGTTAAATTTGTTACAATTGGAAATTCTGCTAAACCACCTAGATGAAACCCAAACACTCCTTTAGTATTATTGGTAAAATCACCTCCAACATTAGCAAAATTAACTCCTCCTTTTACTCCTAATCTTAATTCAGATTGTGCTTTTACCGAAATAGAAACAAACAAAAGCAAAAAAGAAAAAGCGAATATTTTTTTCATAATAATCAGATTTTTTTTAATATATACTTCACCTCGTAAATTCTAAATACAATATAGCTAATTAAGTTTAAAATGTATAACCCGCAGAGATTTGAAACACGTTGTTTTCAACGTTTAATCTATAATCATCTTCTGGATCGTACTTTTCAGGCTCACTAATTTCCATTAATCCTTTAGTAAATCTCAAGCTAAAAAAGACACCCATTGGAAGTTTATAGCTTACACCACCGCCAATTCCAAAGTCGAAAGTTTTTGTGAAATCTGCTACATCACTCTCCACTCCACTCTTAGTTTGTTCTGCATTTACAAGAAAGCTTGGCACAGGCCCTAATTCTACACTAAGCCCATGAACTATGTGATATTTTGCCATAATAGGAACATCAATGTAGCTCAAGTGTGTTTCCGTTCCAAAAAACTCGCTTCCTTTTTGGGAATAGAGCACTTCTGGCTGAACTGAAAATTTTTCCGAAAGTGGAATTTCTGCTAATCCCCCAATATGAAGCCCTACCCGTGTATCGAATCCTGTAAATGAATCTCCAGTAAAAGTCGATAAGTTTACCCCAGCTTTTACACCATAGGTTATCCCTTGAGCACTAACCGTAGCAATCGACACTACCGATAGTACTGTAATTAGTAATAGTTTTTTCATGTGTTGGTTGTTTATATTAATTTATCTAATCTACACATAAAAAATATAAGATTACTTATGAATTGTACAAAACAAAAAAAGCAGGAGATAACACCTCCTGCTCTTTTAAAAAAATATAATTTGGTTAGAAAGAATATCCTGCTGATACTTGGAATACGTTACTTTGGTTTGAACCTGAATAATCGTCAATGTCATTAACATCTAATAAACCTTTGTTATAACGCAAACTAAAGAAAACACCCATATTTAAACGGTAAGTCGCTCCAATTCCGAAGGCTGCATCAAAGCTTTTAAAAGCGTCTTTTATATCCTCGTCACTATCATCACTTGCATTAACTAACACTCCAAAAACAGGCCCTGCTTCAGCGCTTAAGCCTTCGATTATATAAAATTTTGCCAACACAGGTACACGTATGTAATCTAATTTAAGCGCATTATCCCCTAGTCCCCAGCTCCAATCTGAACCTTCAGAGGAATATAATAATTCTGGTTGTAGGGCAAATTTTCCTTTTAATGGAATTTCAGCTAATGCTCCTATATGGAAGCTTGTTCTAGAACCTAGACTTCCAACACCATAGCTATCTCCACCTAAAGAGGCTACGTTAAGTCCTAGTTTTGCACCTAAGCGAACTTCCTGGGCTTGAGCAGTGGTACAGGTTAATGCTACTACTGCGATAAAAAGTAGAATTTTTTTCATAATTGATTGATTTAGTTTAAAATTAATAGTTAAAATTTTTAATTTAATATTCCAATAGACATTTTTCCATGTAATATTACCTCACTACTCCAAAAATGTCTATACAAACGTATGTATCTGGCTAAGGCTTAGCAAGTCCTATTTAGAATTCGGGGGTTTTCGGTTAGAATTTGGTAATAGAAGGAAACATATACTGTAAAATACAGAAAATAAGAATATTAGCAGCGTAAGTGTTAAATTCAAAGTGCTTTTTAGATATAAAAAAACCACCCAAAATGGGTGGTTTTAAATTGTATTAATAAGATTCTAAGTTATTAGAATGAGTATCCTGCTGATAATTGGAAAACACTGTTGTTTACTTTATCATCACCAGAGTCGTTAATATTTGATAATCCGTGGTTATAACGTGCTCCAAAGAAAACTCCCATTGGAAGTCTATAAGATACACCGGCACCTAGACCGAAATCTATACTAGAGATATCTTCTATATCACCTTCATCTTTTACAGTTACTCCACCAATTGTGCTTTCAGATTCTGCTTTAGAAGATGCAAGAAAACCAATTTGTGGACCAGCTTCAATTGCAAATCCCTCAGCTACATAAAACTTAGCCATTACAGGTACCTGAATATAGTCTAGTTTAAGGTCTGATCTGAACAAGTAATCAACACCCAACTCTGTGCCGCTTTCTTCATACTTAGCTCCTTGAGCAGAGTATAAAACCTCTGGCTGAACTGAAAATCTTTCAGTAACTGGAATTTCTACTAAAGCACCAATATGGAAACCTGTTCTAGAATCAGCATCGTCGATATCACCACCTAAATTTGCGAAGTTTACACCACCTTTTGCTCCTAAACGCACTTCTTGCGCTTGTGTAGCGGTTACTGATAACATTAAAGTTGCTGCAATAAAAAATAACTTTTTCATATCTATTTGTTTTTTTAGTTAACACTTCAAAGGTCCCAAATTAGTCAATTCACATCCTAATTTTTAATTTTCTTTTAACTGAAAACAAGTAAACTTTAGCTGTTTTTAGTAATTAGTCTTAATTTATATATAAAAAAACCACCGTAAATAGGTGGTTTTTCAATTCCAAAATTCTTGCTACTTATAAAAATGAATATCCAACTGTTAAGGAAATATACTTATGTCTCCCTTTTTCCAATTGAGTATCTGCAACTTCTGTAATTCCCACGTTAAAACGACCTTCAACCCTAATTCCATAGGGAAAATCGTACCCCATCCCCATTACAGCAGCAATATCCATATCGTTTCCATCTGCGTTTATATTGGTATTATTAATATCTGTTCGTAAATCATCATTTATTAAAAATCCAACTTGTGGCCCTACTTGTATATAAAGTGGCTGATCATCTACCAGATAATATTTAAAAACAATCGGAACATTTAAGTAAGATAATTTAAAATTTCCACTACCAGTAAATTTTGCTCCTTGCTCAGAATACAGGGCATCCGCTTGTAACCCAATTCTGTCTGAAAATTTAATACTCCCAAAAACCCCAATAACTATTCCTTCTGTATACTCTAGGTTTAACGATTCCACGCCATAAATGTTCGAGAAGTTTATTCCTGCTTTAACGCCAAGATCAAATTCTTGTGAATAAGAGTTTACGCCAATAAATAAGATGATAACTGCAACAATCAGTTTTTTCATATTAATTCGGTTTAGTTTTAACGAAAACAAATATATAGTATATCTAACAATCTAAAATACTTTTACTTTAATTGTTAATATCGTTAGTATTAAATTGTTTTAGGATAGCAGTATTTTAGATTGGTTTCCAAAAGTAAAATCATACAAAAAAAGCCACCCGAAATGGATGGCTTATATATTATTATGGGATTTGTAACTACAGGAATGAGTATCCTAGTGCAAGAGAAAAAACTGTGTTTTTTCCCTCAAATCCATCAGTTTTTGAAACATCAGACAATCCAAAATTGTATCTAGCATCCAAACGGACTCCGAATGGGAAATCGTATCCGGCTCCTACAATTCCAGAAACATCACTTTTTTCAGCATTTGCTTTAATAGAATTAGCCCCTAAAACATCTACATAAATATCGTCATCCAAAATAAACCCAAATTGTGGTCCTGCTTGAATATTTAAACCTTGTATTAAGTAATATTTCAATACAACGGGTACATTTACATAGTTTAAGTCGAATTTTCCATAATCAAACTCCGCTCCTTGTTGTGAATACAGAACATCCGCCTGAATCCCAACTTTGTCAGTAAACTTTATTCCAGCAAAAATACCAGCTTGGAATCCAGTTTTACTGGATAAATCATTAACATCTGAGATATTCGCAAAGTTAGCCCCAGCTTTAATTCCTAAGTCAAGACTTTGGGAAAAAGCAGTAGCTCCCATAAAAAGTGCGCAAAATGCAATCATTAATTTCTTCATAGTGTAAGGTTTTGATTTTTTAAATAAAACGACAAGTTATCTTTTATCTTATACATATTAAAATATTTAGAATTTTGTTAACTATTATAAATAGTAGTAATATAGCACCATGAACTGGCAACAAACTCTTAAAGATTATCAAAACTACCTTCGCTTAGAACGTGGACTTTCAGATAATTCTATAATTAATTATTCGTTAGACGTTAAAAAACTAATACGCTGGTTAGAAAAAAATGAAATAAAAACGTCTCCTATTTCTATTGCTGAAGAAACGCTTCAGCAGTTTATATATGAATCAGCAAAAACTATAAATCCTCGTTCACAAAGCAGACTAATTTCAGGCCTAAAAGGTTTCTTTACGTATTTAATATTTGAAGATTACCGAGATACTAATCCTTTAGAATTAATTGAAGCTCCAAAGCTGGGAAGAAAATTGCCTGATACTTTGGCCATTGAAGAAATTGACTCTCTTATAGGTGCAATTGACTTAAGTGCTAAACAAGGAGAACGCAATCGTGCGATAATAGAAACACTTTACGGCTGCGGCCTTCGTGCTTCAGAATTAACAAACCTTAAAATATCCGATTTGTATTTTGATGAAGGCTTTATAAAGGTAACCGGAAAAGGAGATAAACAGCGTTTAGTACCCATTAGTCCAACAACAGAGAAATACATAAGCATTTACCAAAAACAAGTACGGGTTCATCATAAAATAGATCCTAAGGATGTCGATACGCTTTTTCTAAACCAACACGGCAGGCAACTTACACGGGCCATGATATTTACCATTGTAAGACGATTGGCTGAAAAAGCGGGAATAAAAAAAACCATTAGTCCGCATACATTTAGACATTCCTTTGCCACTCACCTTCTAGAAAACGGGGCCGATTTACGTGCAATTCAACAAATGTTAGGACACGAAAGCATTACTACTACTGAAATCTATACTCATATTGACAGAAAACACTTGACTGAAGTTATCAATAAATTTCACCCTAGAAGGTAGGTGTTGAAATTGGATGGAAACTTCAATTGCGACACACACTTTTTTCTTCTGAATAATAAGGTTAAAAAACTCCCAAACAGCTTCATTTTTTTTCTTTTCCTACAATCCTTTTGTATTTTGAAGGTGAAACATAAAAAGAAAAATTATATATGAAGACATTAAAATTCAATAATGGTGATACTATGCACGCCATTGGATTAGGGACTTGGAAGTCAACTGGAAATGAGTTGAAAAAAGCGATAAAAGACGCTATTTATGCAGGATATAGACATATAGATACCGCTACCAATTACGGCAATGAAGCAATTATAGGAGAAGCCTTAGCTGAGATTTTTGCGGAAGGTGAAATATTTCGTGAAGATGTATTCATTACTTCAAAACTTTGGAACGACTCTCACGCCGAAGGCCAAGTAATCCCAGCCTTGCAAGATTCACTTAAAAAACTTCAACTAAATTACTTAGACTTATATTTAATCCATTGGCCAGTAGCCTTTAGAAACGGAGTTGAATTCCCTAAAAAACCAAGTGATTATCTTACTCTCGAAGAAGCTCCGTTAATAGAAACTTGGAAACAAATGGAAGAAGCCAAGAAAAACGGATTGGCAAAACACATCGGTGTTTCAAATTTTAGCGTTAAGAAGCTAAAAGACCTAATTTCTAAAGCTACTATAAAACCTGAAATGAATCAAGTAGAACTTCACCCATTACTGCAGCAAAACGATTTACTGGAGTATTGTAAAAGTGAAAACATATTACTTACAGCATACTCTCCATTAGGTTCGGGAGATCGAATTTCAGCAATGAAAGCCGAAGACGAACCAAATATGTTTGATATAGATGTTTTAAAAGAAATTGCCAAGGATAGAAGCGCTACTGTACCACAAGTACTAATCGCCTGGCACAATCACAGAGGCTGTGCTGCTATCCCAAAATCTACAACCAAAGACCATATAATTTCGAATTTTAAATCGGCAGACGTGGCACTCAGAGATTCTGATATGGAGAAAATCGCCAAATTAGACCGAAATTATAGATACATCAATGGAAAGTTCTTTGAAGAAGAATCTAAGGGATATGTAAATCTATATGATGAATAAGGATTAATAGATAACAACAAAAAAATAAGCCGCAATGTACATTGCGGCTTATTTTATAAATAGTTAATCTATTTTACTTCGCTATATTAACTGATCGTGTTTCACGGATAACAGTTACTTTCACTTGCCCAGGATACGTCATATCCGTCTGAATTTTTTGTGAAATTTCGAAAGATAATTGTGCGGCTTTTTCGTCGCTTACTTTTTCACTTTCTACCATTACACGAAGCTCACGTCCTGCTTGAATTGCGTAGGCTTTATTAACGCCTCCAAAACCAAAAGCGATATCTTCTAAGTCTTTTAGACGCTGAATGTAAGAATCTAATACTTGACGTCTTGCTCCAGGTCTTGCACCGCTAATAGCGTCACAAACTTGAACAATAGGAGACAGTAAACTTGTCATTTCAATTTCGTCGTGGTGAGCACCAATAGCGTTGCAAACCTCAGGCTTTTCACCATATTTCTCAGCCCATTGCATTCCTAAAAGTGCGTGAGGCATTTCTGTTTCCGTTTCTGGTACTTTCCCTATATCGTGCAATAAACCAGCTCTTTTCGCAAGTTTAGCATTTAAACCAAGTTCTGCAGCCATAACTCCACAAAGTTTTGCCACTTCACGTGAGTGATGTAATAGGTTTTGCCCGTAAGACGAACGATACTTCATACGACCAACAGCCTTAATAAGCTCCGGGTGTAACCCGTGTATCCCTAAATCGATAACTGTACGTTTACCAACTTCAATAATCTCTTCTTCTATCTGCTTTGTTGTTTTTTGAACAACTTCTTCAATTCGTGCAGGGTGAATACGCCCGTCGGTTACTAGTTTATGCAGCGATAGACGAGCAATTTCTCTTCTTACAGAATCAAAACAAGAAAGAATAATTGCCTCTGGAGTATCGTCTACTATAATTTCAACCCCAGTAGCTGCTTCAATAGCACGAATATTTCGACCTTCACGACCAATTATTCTACCTTTCACATCATCGCTTTCTAGGTTAAATACAGAAACGCAATTTTCAACTGCTTCTTCTGTTCCTATACGTTGAATGGTATTGATAATGATTTTCTTGGCTTCTTGTTGAGCGGTCATCTTAGCCTCTTCAACAGAGTTTTGAACAAAAGCCATAGCTTGAGTTTTGGCTTCGTCCTTTAAGCTCTCCATTAACTGCGCTTTGGCCTCTTCAGCAGAAAGACTGCTGATTACCTCTAATTGCTCTACTTGACTACGGTGAAGTCTATCTACTTCGCTTTGTTTTTTATCTAAAATTGAAATCCTCTCATCAAAATCTTGTTGTTTAGACTGAAGTTCAGCGTTTAATTTCTTTGATTTCGCTAATTCGTTAGAAACTTGCGATTCCTTATCACGTACTCTTTTTTCAGTATCAGAAATCTTTTTATCACGGCTTATTATTACTTTTTCATGTTCTGCTTTAAGCTCTAAGAACTTCTCCTTAGCTTGTAATATTTTGTCTTTTTTTATGCTTTCTGCCTCAGATTTTGCCTCTTTTAAAATTGCCGCAGCACTTTTTTTGGCTCTTGATAAAACGTGAGATGCGTTATTTCTCTCCAGTATTTTTGCAATAAAAAAACCAATCGCTATCCCAACGATGGCACTAATTATTATAGTTACTATATCCATTTATTTGTTGATTTATATATAAAAAAAAAGCCTACATCAATATATTAGTTTTGAATAAACTCCTTAAAAAAATGTTTAGGGCTAACAAGCTGATCAAGAATCCGCTCGAAGACGGCCCGCTTTTACAACTTTAACTCACCCTTTTTTAAAGAATTCGTGTTGAGTTTACCAAAAATAATATTAATGTAGGCAGTTACCTTATTTAATTAAAAGAACGTTATGATACCTGCTCCTCCAGGATTAGATTTAAAGCCCTAAGCCTTTCTTCTGCTTCCATGGTTTCACTGGATCTATCTATTTGTTTTTGCTCTACCTGGGCGGCAAACTGGAGGGCGCTCATTGCTAATACATCCTGTTTGTCACGCACGGCATAACTTTGCTCGAACTTCTTAATCATTTCTTCTATCTTCTTCGCCGCCAATCTCAACCCTTCCTCCTGCGAAGGATTGATAGTCAAGGGATAAACCCTGTCTGCTATCGATAGTTTTATTTTTAATTGTTCTGACATTGTTATATTATTCAGAAAGTTGGGTAATACATTGATCTATTTCCCGAACTAAAGCGTTTATCTTGAGTTTCGTTTCTCGTTTATGTTGGTCACTGCCAAGCATTGAATTTGCGAGTTTTAATGAATTGTTTTTTTCGGTTAAAGCTTCAATTTCGTGTTCGAATTGTTGCTGTTTTAATCTTAAATTGATAATCTCTTCTTCCAATTGAGCATTGGTAGTTTTTAATTTCTCGTGCCTGTTAAGCAACTCACCCACTCTATTCTCAAGAGAATCAACAATTTCAGAAAGATTACTCATTAAAATTTTTGTTCAATACTTCTTTCACAAAGTTAGCATACCCTTGCTAAAACACAAACAGTTTTCTGTTATTTTTTCAGTATTTTGTAATGATAAACCAAATAAATATGGTATTAGAAAGAAATTTGTGAAACTGTCTTTGATAATCAACTTATTGCAGTTCGCTATTACGGCAGTTTCTAAACATAAGTTTATTAACATTTCAGCTTTTAAAGCCTAAGTTTATCTCGATTATAAGCAAGCCACTTACTTTCTTCTACAAGTTCTATTACAAAATAAAGAATTTAAATCTTAAAGTTATTTTTCAACAAAGCACATATAACTTATTTGTTATTAGTTTTTTAAAAATATAGAAGAATCAGTTTTTGAATTTTGGAATAGATCTATAATTATATTCTGTGAGGATTTATTTTGTGAAATTTAAATTTGATTTTATTAATTATTGCAAAAAATAAGAATTCAAAATATTATAGAATCGGCAAACATATAGTTAATTAAGTTGTTGTCCCTTTTTTATTCCTAGCGTATTATTATTTTTACACTATGAAAAAAATTTTATTGCTACTCCTACTTATCGGGAGCTTTACTTATGCTCAAAACAATTTTCCTAAAAATTATTTTTCAAACCCGCTGGATATAAAAATGATCCTCTCCGGAAGTTTTGGAGAGCTTCGTTCTAATCATTTCCACAGCGGTTTGGATATAAAAACACAACAACGCGAAGGAATGCCAGTTTACGCTCCTGCAGATGGATATGTAAGCAGAATAAAAGTTAGCCATTACGGGTATGGAAAAGCGCTATATATTTTACATCCTAATGGATACACCACTGTATACGGGCATTTAAGAAGCTATGCAGGTGAAATTGAAAAACATGTAAAGGAAACCCAGTACGCAAAAGAATCTTTCAAAATTGAACTTTTTCCCGACAAAAATTTCTTAGCTGTTAAAAAAGGAGACCTAATTGCATACACAGGAAACACAGGAGGTAGCGGCGGCCCACACTTACATTATGAAATTCGTGATGCTTCGCAAAGACCAATTAATCCACTTCATTTTGGTATCGATATTCCAGATTCTAAAGCTCCGTTATTAATGGGGGTTTTCGCTTATACAGTAGATGAAGATGGACACGTAAATCAAAGTCAGAATAGAACTAAATTAAGATTGATTAAACAAAAAGATGGTACCTACAAAACCGAAAGCATTAAGGCTTATGGCAAAATTGGATTTGGAGTAACTACCTACGACCAATTTGATGGAGCTTCAAATAAAAATGGTAGTTATAGAATTCAAACAAATTTTAATGGCTCTGAAAAGTTTGAAGTTACCTTCGATAAATTTTCATTTGCTGAAACTCGCTACCTCAACAGGTATATAGATTATGAATACTTTGAGACAAATAAAAGTAGAATTCAAAAGCTATTTAGAGAAAAAAATAACCCATTAAGCGTAATCACCTACGAGGACGAAAATGGATATGTAACGGTAAAAGATAGTCTTCAATCAATTTATACTATTAGCATCAACGACTTAAAAGGAAATACAACTTTTGTTACCATTCCAATTGAAGGAGCTAAAATGGATATCCTCGACTCCAAAAACATCAAAGTTACCGACGATTATATTAATGCAAATCATGCTACTTCTATTACAAAGGGTAAATTCAGCATTTATATTCCGGCTAATAGTTTATACGAAAACACTTATTTAGACATTCGCGCCGATGGAGATACATTAGTATTTCACGAAGATATTGTGCCAATTCACACCAACATTACCTTATCGGCAGATATTTCGTCTTATAGAGAAGAAGACAAAGACAAGCTTTATTTAGGTAGATTAAACACTAAAGGCGAACCATATTACACTTCTACCAATAGAAACGGCGATAAACTTGTAGCCAAAACAAGAACCTTTGGAAAGTACATTATTGCTTCAGATACAATTCCACCTGAGATAGAGCCTATTAATTTTTCAGAAGACAAATGGATAAGCAATGAGAATTTTCTAAAAATTAAAATTAAAGATGACTTAAGTGGAATAAGCTCCTATAGAGCGACCATCAACGGAAAATTCATTTTAACAGAATATGATTATAAAAAAGACGTTCTAGTTTATAATTTTAACGACAACGTAAACTTAGAAACTGAAAATAATTTGAAACTCATAGTAATTGATAATGTAGGAAATAGTGCTACATTTGAAGCAAAATTTTTCAGAAAACACCCCTAATTCACGCTTTTGAAAACAATTAAACTATCGCTCACACTTTTCTTTTTATGTTTTGCAACCTTTGTGTTTGCTCAAAAATCGATTGTAAAAGGAATTATTCTTGACGAAAACAACTTTCCCGTAGCAGGGGCAAATGTAACCTATAACGATACCGGAACTATTTCAGATTTTAATGGGTTTTACTTACTTAAAGTACCATCAAATCAAGATGTTACTATTGTTTTTTCGCATCTAAGTCATAAAAAAGTACAGCTAACTGTGAACCTTTCTCCAAATGAGGATTATGAGTTAAACCCTGTAATGAATACAACGATTGAGCAAATTAGCGAAGTTGTAATTTCGGGTAGAGAAAACAAACGCGTAGAAGGGGTAACTACTATTTCACCAGAGGTAATTCGTAAAATGGTAGGTGCTAATGCGGGCGTTGAAAACCTTTTAAAATCACTTCCAGGGGTTAATGGTAATGACGAATTAAGTACGCAATACGCTGTTCGTGGTGGAAATTATGACGAAAACTTAGTTTATGTGAATGAAATTGAAGTTTATCGTCCATTCTTGATTAGAAGTGGTCAACAAGAAGGGTTAAGCTTTGTAAACAGCGATCTTACTAGCAATGTAGATTTTTCAGCAGGTGGATTTCAAGCAAAATATGGCGATAAACTATCTTCTGTTCTAGACATTACGTATCGCCGTCCCGTAAATTTTGGTGCTACTATTGAAGCAAGTCTTTTAGGAGCCAGTGGTTCTGTTGAAGGGGTTTCAAAGAATGGGCGTCTATCAGGTATTTTCGGAATTCGTTACCGCGATAACAGCCTTTTTGTTCAAGCAAAAGAAACAGAAACGAATTACAGACCAAAATTCGCAGATGCCCAAACGTATCTTACCTATAAATTCAGTAATAAATTTGAACTTGGATTCTTAGGTAATATATCAATTAACGAATACAACTACAGACCGCTAACGAGACAGACTAACTTCGGTACAATTTCCGATCCTATTGCGCTACTTGTGTTTTATGAAGGTCAGGAAGAAGATAGATACAATACTTATTTTGGAGCTTTAAAATCAACTTGGGTGGTTTCTGATAATTACACAGCTAAATTTATAGGTTCTGTATATCAAACTACTGAACAAGAATATTACGACATTCTAGCCGAATATCGCTTAGGAGAGGTAAACACAGACCTCGGAGGAGAGGACTTAGGGCAAGTGGAATTTACAAGAGGTATTGGCGGGCAACTTACACACGCTAGAAATGATTTGGATGCGTTGATCCTCAACTTTGAACACAAGGGAAATTTATCTATTGAAGATAACAATATTGAATACGGAATAAAATACACTCACGAAGATATACGCGACCGT
>NZ_JAVLSO020000040.1:0-598 GCF_032080575.2 Aequorivita sediminis
GGTTTCAATTCCAATTAAGTTGAGCCCTACAAGAATCGCTCTTGTTTATCTCAGCACAAAGCTTAGCAAACCATGACAATTAAAATTGCATTGCTCTATATTCTTATATCAGTTCAACTCCAACTTCAACTTCAACTTCGACTTCGACTTCGATTTCAATTTCGATTTCGTTGAGCCCTACAAGGATCGCTCATGTTTATCTCAGCACTAAGCTTAGCAAACCATGACAATTAAAATTGCATTGCTCTATATTCTTATATCAGTTCAACTTCAACTTCGACTTCGGCTTCGGTTTCAATTCCAATTAAGTTGAGCCCTACAAGAATCGCTCTTGTTTATCTCAGCACAAAGCTCAGCAAACCATGACAATTAAAATTGCATTGCTATTTATCCATATATCAGTTCAACTTCAACTTCGACTTCAACTTCGACTTCGACTTCGACTTCAACTTCAACTTCAACTTCGACTTCGACTTCGACTTCGGCTTCGGCTTCGGCTTCGGCTTCGACTTCGACTTCGGTTTCAATTCCAATTAAGTTGAGCCCTACAAGAATCGCTCTTGTTTATCTCAGCACAAAGCTTAGCAAACCATGACAA
>NZ_JAVLSO020000041.1:0-527 GCF_032080575.2 Aequorivita sediminis
TCAAGTTATGCAGGAAACAACCCAACAGTTGTAATCATCTGTACTGATGCGAGCATTGCACTTATTAAAACTTCAGATGTTGAAGTTGATCCAACAACAGGATGTTCAACGCTCGAGGTTGGTGATGTAATTACCTATAGCTTCTCAGTTAAGAATACTGGGAACGTAACCCTAACCGATGTTATGGTAAGTGATTTAGTTGGAGGCGTTACTGTATCAGGAGGACCAATTACATTGGAGCCTGGAGCGGAAGATTTTAGTACGTTCACAGCTACATATACAATTACACAAGCTGATATTGACAACGGAACGTTTACCAATACAGCATTAGTAGTAGGTACAACACCTAGCAACACCCAAGTGGATGATGAATCGGATAACTCAAGTTATGCAGGAAACAACCCAACGGTTGTAACCATCTGTACTGATGCGAGCATTGCACTTATTAAAACTTCAGATGTTGAAGTTGATCCAACTACAGGATGTTCAACGCTCGAGGTTGGTGATGTAATTAACTATAGCTTCTC
>NZ_JAVLSO020000042.1:0-521 GCF_032080575.2 Aequorivita sediminis
AAAAATAATGAATCCATTGTTATCTAGAGCGGCTTTAAAACGATATTATTTTCGATTCTTAAATATGGATATTTTTTATCAGGTAAAAGAAAGCCCCGCTAGTGCGCGAGTCCCCTCGCGTTCTTTCCTCATTGAACTTAAATTCTCAAGATCGATTTAAACACCCCACCTTCAGCACTTACTCATTCTTTCGTTCCGCAGGCTACAATCCTTTAATCGTAAGAGCCTACGGTGTAATTTATCTTGAGCGAAGTCGAAAGACGAAACATAAGCAATAATTTAATAAACAGAAACTCTTTCCATTAAAGCAATATCAAATTATTGCCAATGCTATTTGCCAATGTGCGCACTGCAGGAAATAACATAATATTTTCGGTTACTCAATTTAATATAGAAAGGTAAGCGGCCACATCAAAAATTGCAGTCAACGATCCCAAATCAGGGAAAACCGACTCCTGAAAACCCATCCCAAACTAGACCAATCCCCATAAGGGCAAACCGACATACACCGGTTCAGTCAA
>NZ_JAVLSO020000043.1:0-513 GCF_032080575.2 Aequorivita sediminis
GTTTTATTGTTGAGTTGGTATTAAAAAAAGTTTAAATTAATGTTGTGGGGTTAAAAAACGGGGTTATATTTGCACCCGCTTAACGAAACAGAATTGGATGTTTCAAGGGTTTAAAAATCGTTCTTTAAAATTTAATAAAAATACTTTTTCAAAAGTGTTGCGAGTATTAAAAATGGTTTTATATTTGCACCCCGCTTTGGAAAACGTTTTTTTTAGTTTTAGGGTGAAGCGTAAAAGTTCTTTCAAATCTTTTTTTAATTTATTTCCTACAAAGTGTTGTAGGTTTAAAAAAGAGTTGTATATTTGCACCCGCTTAGCGAATAAGCGAGTTCATAGACAGGATGAGAGGTTAAATAAGTATCGGTTCGACTCCGATCCATCACCAAAAATTGAATCTTTATTTTTTAGTTAATAATAAATAAAGGGAAGTTCATTGAGATATTGAAATTGACAGCGTAGATTAATTTTCGAAAGAGAATTAGTCAACAAAGAAACTAAACTAAGTGAGATTTT
>NZ_JAVLSO020000044.1:0-470 GCF_032080575.2 Aequorivita sediminis
AATAACTGTACTAGTAGTGTTAAGGGGAAGGTGGCTGCTGGGAAATAGGTTGA
Source organism: Aequorivita sediminis (assembly GCF_032080575.2). Lineage (NCBI taxonomy): Bacteria > Pseudomonadati > Bacteroidota > Flavobacteriia > Flavobacteriales > Flavobacteriaceae > Aequorivita > Aequorivita sediminis. The sequence goes on from NZ_JAVLSO020000044.1 coordinate 54, forward strand.
TTAACAGCTAAATTCATAATCCAGCTGGCGGAAGGGGTTGAAGTTGAAGATGATCCCGATAGTTATCGGGAGAAGATGAAGATGAAATCGAAATCGAAATTGCAGTTGAAAAAGGAAATACATTACCTAATTCAGTAAAGTTTAGCGTTCCTTCCCCTACCAAATATTTTAAATAACTGTACTAGTAGTGTTAAGGGGAAGGTGGCTGCTGGGAAATAGGTTAATTAACAGCTAAATTAAAAACCCAGCTGGCGGAAGGGGTTGAAGTTGAAGATGAAGAAGAAGTTGAAGTTGAAATCGAAATCGAGATCGAAATTGCAGTTGAAAAAGGAAATACATTAACTAATTCAGTAAAGTTTAGCGTTCCTTCCCCTTCGAAATATTTTAAATAACTGTACTAGTAGTGTTAAGGGGAAG
>NZ_JAVLSO020000045.1:0-460 GCF_032080575.2 Aequorivita sediminis
TGGAGAGTTAGATGTAACTGAAACTTGGATTTACGAAGCGAGCTACACAATCACCCAAGCAGATATTGATGCTGGGGAAGTAGTAAACCAAGCGATTGCTACTGGAACAGCTCCAGACCAGACTGAAGTAAGTGATGATTCAGGAACAGAAATTAATAATGATGATCCAACGATAATCGACTTATGTCAGAAGCCTGAAATTGCAATTGTAAAAACAGGAGTGTTTAATGACGAGAACGGTGATGGTTGTTCAAATGTTGATGAGACTATTACCTACACTTTCACAGTGACTAACCAAGGAAATGTAAGTCTGTCTGACATCATAGTGGACGATCCACTATTAGGAGGTCCATTGGCAGGTCCATTAAGTGGAGATACTGATGGTGATGGAGAGTTAGATGTAACTGAAACTTGGATTTACGAAGCGAGCTACACAATCACCCAAGCAGATATTGATGCT
>NZ_JAVLSO020000046.1:0-456 GCF_032080575.2 Aequorivita sediminis
ACTACATTCACAGCTACCTATACTATCACACAAGCAGATATTAATGCAGGTGAGTTTGAGAACACAGCTAAGGTAGTTGGTACAACGCCTAGCAACACACAAGTAGATGATGAATCAGATAACTCAAGTTATGCAGGAAACAACCCAACAGTTGTAATCATCTGTACTGATGCGAGCATTGCACTTATTAAAACATCAGATGTTGAAGTTGATCCAACTACAGGATGTTCAACGCTCGAGGTTGGTGATGTAATTACCTATAGTTTTTCAGTTAAGAATACTGGGAACGTTACCCTAACCGATGTTATGGTAAGTGATTTAGTTGGTGGCGTTACTGTATCAGGAGGATCAATCACATTGGCGCCAGGGCAAGAAGATACTACTACATTCACAGCTACCTATACTATCACACAAGCAGATATTAATGCAGGTGAGTTTGAGAACACAGCTAAGGTA
>NZ_JAVLSO020000047.1:0-399 GCF_032080575.2 Aequorivita sediminis
TTGACTGAACCGGTGTATGTCGGTTTGCCCTTATGGGGATTGGTCTAGTTTGGGATGGGTTTTCAGGAGTCGGTTTTCCCTGATTTGGGATCGTTTACCTCAATTTTTGCTAAGGAATTATAGCGCGCTGTACATTTTGTATTTTCTCTCCACTGTTTTTTAGATTTGTTTGGTCGTTTACTTTCTTTTTGGCCATAGGAGTCCCATTACGTTAGGATTCACGTTTTTTTATATAGGTCTGTTTAACTGTTTTTTGATTTGCTCTTGCCAGTGTAGCGGTGGCCCACGGGCTGTAAAGGTCGCAAAAGATAGCCGTGGCTTCGGCAGATGCCGGCTTGATGACCCTTGCCTACAACCTTAAACGACTCTTTAATCTCGGTGTAAAGTTCGATATAACGG
>NZ_JAVLSO020000048.1:0-371 GCF_032080575.2 Aequorivita sediminis
CCGAGAAATTTCATAAAATTCATGAAATACGGAAATCTTAACCCTGCAACTGAATTTAAAAGAAAATTAGTGTAGTTTTGAGACAGACTGCCGTTATATTTAATGCCTCCGAATTGAATTCATCCGAATTAATTCGGAGGCGTTTTATTTGGGTGATCGGACTTCAGTCAATTTACTCGTACGGATTTTGACTCGGATAAAAAATTGCGTGGGAACGCACTCAACCGAGACTCACTCAAGCGGATTTTTTTTAAGTGCTCTAAAATTTAAAAAATATTGCGGAATCATTTAAAAAACTATGCGGACTTCTACTCTTTCGGCGGGTTGGCTCACTCGGGTGTGTCGGCAAAAAATATAACAATGCATATAAT
>NZ_JAVLSO020000049.1:0-363 GCF_032080575.2 Aequorivita sediminis
CCGATACTTATTTAACCTCTCATCTTGTCTATGAACACGCTTATTCGCTAAGCGGGTGCAAATATACAACTCTTTTTTTAACCTACAACACTTTGTAGAAAATAAATTAAAAAAGATTTGAAAGAACTTTTACGCTTCACCCTAAAACTAAAAAAATCGTTTTCCAAAGCGGGGTGCAAATATAAAACCATTTTTAATACCCGCAACACTTTTGAAAAAGTATTTTTATAAAATTTTAAAGAACGATTTTTAAACCCTTGAAACAACTAATTCTGTTTCGTTAAGCGGGTGCAAATATAACCCCGTTTTTTAACCCCACAACATTAATTTAAACTTTTTTTAATACCAACTCAACAATAAAAC
>NZ_JAVLSO020000004.1:0-231169 GCF_032080575.2 Aequorivita sediminis
AGCATTACAGTTGATGTAATTAACGATGTGGTGACAAACATTCAAAACCAGGGCGATATCTACGATGAAATCATAAACATTATCGCTGCCTCAGGGACTGATGTTTTTGAAGACTTAGGAGATGGAACTTTTAAGCATACAGCGGTAGATGGTACTGAAGTTATCTTCAACGCCAACACTACAAGCATGCAGGACAACGGAGATGGCACCTACGTCTTTACCAACGCCAATGGCGATAGCATTACAGTTGATGTAATTAACGACGTGGTGACCAACATTCAAAACCAGGGCGATATTTACAATGAAATAATTGCAATTTACGGACAACCTCTTAAGTCATTTTTAAGTTATAGAGCTTCCACAGGTTTTTCAATATTAAATCTTACTTTACTAGATGGCTATAAACGAGCTAGTTTTTCGGCAAGTGGACGTCAATTCGACGAGAACAATGATTATAATATTTCCACAGGAGAGTTTGTAGCCCCACAGGATGGAATTTACGATATATCAATTCAATCTGATTTTACAGGTTTACTTACGGCTGCAGATATGGGAGTAGCTATATTTAAAATTGATGGTGCCACTAATAATATTTCATTACTTGCTAAGGAGGAGTATTTAAGTATAAACATAGAATTAGTACTAACAAACATAAATGTATCTCCACCTACTAGATCTACACAAACTTTAGTAAAGCTAAAAGCTGGAGATAAAATTACGTTTGGCTTAAAGTCACCATTACTCACTTTATCTGTATTAAGTAGTTCACAAACTTATTTTTCAATACATCAAGTAAAGTAATTAATAAGATATAAATAGCAGTTTAGTTTGAATTGGTATTTAAGCTCTTTTTAAAAATTATTGGCTCTTAGTCTTATTGAATTGTAAAAAAAAGTACTGAAAAGCATTCTAAATATAAATAGCATTAAACTATGAGAATATTTTTATCACATATAATTGTTTTGCTACTCTTAACCTTCACAACACTTGCACAAACAAGTAATGAAGGGATGCTTTACGTAAGTGAAGGCACAGAGTTTTCGACGGTAGAGCGTTTTAACAATTTAGAAACGGGGGCGTTTTTTAATGATGGTGATGCATTTATCTATAGTCACTTTCACAATGACGGACATGTAGATTTCTATCAAAATACAGGATTAACTAGGTTTATTGGAAGTGCTGTTCAATCTATTAGCGGATCCAAAGTAAGTTATCTCTACAATGTGTATTTTAACAATACTAGTAATTCAGTTCCATTTCAAATTTCAGGAGATGTAAACATAAGTGGAGAAGCTGACTTATTTAATGGAATTTTAGACAACGATAACTTTGGTGGTGCGATTACATTTAATACTGATGCTTTTCATATCAATACATCCGATTACAGCCATATTGATGGACCTGTAACTAAGTTCGGGAATAAAGCTTTTACCTTTCCTATTGGTGATGGTGGGTATTATCGTTTTGCTGGCATTTCTGCTCCTGCTAATTCGGGTGGGATTTTTGAAGGGAAATTTCACTTTGAAAACTCCAACCCAATGTTCTCTCATGAATTAAAAGCAGGTGTAATTGAGGAAATTGACAATCAAGAATATTGGACTATTAACAAGGATTCTGCTGCAGAAGAAGATATGCTAATTACACTTTCGTGGCGAGAAGAAACAACTCCACAATCCATGATTGATGCAGCTTCACAAGAAGCTTTAACAATAGTGCGATGGAATGAGGAAACTAATATGTGGGTAGATGAAGGTGGCGTTATAGATATCGATAATAAAACAGTTACTACAGCTGTAAAAGGTTATGGAGTAGTGACCTTTGGCCGCTTAAATACTGGAGAAGTTTTACCGTGTCATATTACCGTATATAATGCTGTTACTCCAAATGGTGATGGTAAAAACGATTACTTCTTAATTGACACATCAAATAATGAATGTGCAAATGACCTTAATGTACAAATTTTTAACCGTTGGGGGATAAAAGTCTTCGAATCTGACAATTACGGGGTTAATGGAAATGTTTTTGATGGCTTTTCAACAGGTAGATTAACTGTTGATGGAGATAAGCAGTTACCTACCGGAACCTATTATTACATTTTAGATTATCAATACGGTAATCCTTCAGAAAATAATAGACACAAGCAAGCAGGTTATTTATACCTAAGTGGAAACTAATAAGAAAAATTCTATGAATATTAATATATCAAAAATATTTGTTTTCGTTTTACTGGCATGTATGTTTTCGGCTTCACAGCAAATGCAGGCTCAGCAAGATTCACAGTTTACCCAATATATGTATAATGGCGTAAGCATAAATCCTGCTTATGCCGGAAATCGTGGATCATTAAGTATGATTGGAATTTACCGAAATCAATGGGTAGGTTTAGACGGTGCACCTGAAACTTTAAACTTTACAGCTCACTCCCCTATCGGTATTCAAGGCATCGGACTCGGACTTGGTTTTAGTAGTGATAAAATTGGACCTTCTACAGAAAGTGTCATAACTGCAGATTTTTCATATACAATAAATGTATCAGATGCTGCAAAACTATCTTTTGGAGTTAAAGGAGGTCTCTCATTACTTGATATAGACCCAAACAAATTACTTATTTACGACCCTAATGATTACGACTTGACGCAAAAAAACTATAGTTCACCTGTTGTTGGTGCTGGATTATTTCTTCATACCGATAATTGGTATTTAGGCTTATCTTCTCCTAATCTATTAGAAACAGAACACTATGACGATGTGAAGGTTTCAACTGCTACCGAGAAAGCACATTTTTACTTTACAGGAGGTTATGTTTTTACGATGAACCCAAACCTTAAACTGAAACCTGCGTTTATGGCTAAAGCGGTTGTAGGCGCTCCTCTTGCTATAGATGTTTCTGCTAACGCATTACTTTATGAGCGTGTAACATTTGGTTTGGCCTATAGGTTTGATGCCGCAGTAAGTGGCTTGGCTGGTTTTCAAGTAAACGACAACATAATGATAGGCTATGCTTATGATTATGACACTACACCACTTGGAAGGTACAACGATGGTTCTCACGAAATATTTTTACGATTTGAGTTAGGTACTAAAGTAAATACAAAGTTAAACCCAAGATTCTTCTAGACTAAATGAAGTAATAGCACTAAAACAATAATAGACAGATGAAAAATAACATTACTTTATCCCTAATTTTAGCTTGTTTCTTGGGCCTTGCATTAAGCAGTAATGCCCAAGAACAAAAGCTAAAAAAAGCTGATGAAAAATATGAGCAATACAATTATGTGGATGCTCAGAAAATATATTTAGCTGTCGCTGAAAAAGGATATGAATCTGAAGAGTTATTTACAAAGCTCGGAAATTCTTATTATTTTAATGCACAATACGACGAGGCTTTAAAATGGTATAATCGTTTATTCAATCTTAACGCAGTCCAAGAGCCGTCAATTTTGTTGCGTTATTCACAAACATTGAAAGCCACCGCTAACGATACAAAAGCAAAAGAGGTTTACAATAACTACTTGGATAAAAGTAAAGCTACTGCAAATAAAACAATTGACTATCCATCATTAATAGCACAAAATTCTGGTAGATATGAATTACAACCTATCGCAGCTCTTTACGATGAAGACAAAATTTCATTTGGGCACACAAAAGTTGATAATACTCTGATTTATGCTTCTACCTCTAGCACACAATCATTTTTAAATAGAAAAAGTGCTTGGGATGGCCTAAGCTTCCTATCGTTATATCAGATTGAAATTAATGAAGAAAATATACCTTCAGGAAAACCTAGTAAAATTAAAGGCAAACTTAACAGTCAGTTTCACGAATCTTCTCCTGTGTTTACCAAGGATGGTAATACGATGTATTTAACGCGTAACAACCTAACAGCCGACAACAAAGACAACAACCAAAAGCTAAAAATATACAGAGTTAAAAAACAAGACGAAAAGTGGTTAGAACCCGAAGAACTTCCATTTAATAGTGACCTTTATTCTTCAGCTCATCCTGCTTTAAGTCCAGATGAAACTAAATTATATTTCTCTTCCGATCGCCCTGGTAGCTATGGCAGTTCTGATATTTACGTGGCTTCAATTAAGGAAGATGGCAGCATAGGTGAAGCTGTAAATCTAGGATCTAAAATAAATACGGCAGGAAAAGAAACCTTTCCATTTATATCACAAGAAAATGAACTATATTTTTCTTCGGATGGCCATTTTGGACTGGGAGGCATGGATGTATTTTATGTGAAAATTAAGGATAAAGGTTATGGAAATGTTCTTAATGTTGGTGCCCCTGTAAATTCCTATGCAGATGATTTTGCTTTCGGAATAGATTCAACCACAAAAAGAGGTTTTGTGAGTTCAAATCGAACTCAAACTAAAGGTTCTTTTGTTTATGACAATATATATTCCTTTTTAGAAACCGCACCCATTATTGATGTATATAAAGCGACAATTGATGGTAATGTTACCGACAAACAAACTGAAGAGCCTATTGAAAGTGCAACTATTACGTTTAAAGATTCTGATGGTAATTCCTATACTACGCTAACAACCGATGCGAGTGGGTATTTTATAACCGAGATAAATAAGTTTCATAAATATACCATTCGTGCAAGTCATCAAAACTATGATACCGATGAAAAAAGTTCAACTCCAGGTCTAGAGTCACAATCGGTAGATTTCCAATTGCAAAAAAATAAAGAACAACTCATATCAGACACAGATTTAGCTAAGGTACTTAATATTCCTATGATTTATTTTGATTTTGACAAGGCTAACATTCGTACTGACGCTCAAGTAGAATTAGAGAAGATTGTCGCTGTTCTTAATGAGTATCCTCAACTAAAACTGAAAATACGTGCGCACACTGACAGCCGCGGAAGTAATGCTTATAATAAAGCCTTGTCTCAAAGACGTGCAACATCTACGATGGACTATATTGTATCAAAAGGAATAGACTCAAGCCGATTAAAATCTGAGGGACTAGGTGAAAGTGAATTAATAAATAATTGTAGTAACGCTGTAAAATGCTCGGAAGCCGAACACCAGAAAAATAGAAGATCGGAGTTTATTATTATGGAATAAGAGTTTTATATAAAAGCAGTTAAATTTAAAACCAAGTGTTTAACAATAATCTCTTGGTTTTTTTATAGAATTAAATAACTATTTAATTCTATTACACGTTTTAGTCTCTTCAAATAATAAAATAAAGTAATTCAGGATCACGCCCCCACATCCTCATTCCAAAGCTCAGGATTTTCAGAAATGAAATAATCTACTAGTTGCTTACACCTTTTATCGTTAAGCACAATCACCGAAACTCCATTTTCTATCAACATATCCTCCGCACCTAGATAATTGGTGTTTTCACCAATAACAACCTTTGGAATACCATAATGTAAAATCGCCCCAGCACACATCGGACAAGGAGATAAAGTGGTATATAGAACACTTTCTTTATAAATTGACACAGATTGTCGGCCAGCATTTTCAATGGCATCCATTTCGGCATGTATAATAGGACTGCCTTTTTGAACTCTTTTATTATGTCCGCGTCCAATAATTTCTCCATTATGCACCAAAACAGCTCCAACAGGAATTCCTCCCTCTGCTATACCTATCTCTGCTTCTTTTAAAGCTTCTGAAAAAAATGTATCCATAATTAATATTCAAACTTTTTAAGTTAATAAATTTCATACTCAAAAGCTCGGTTTTAATCAAAACCAAAATATGTTGAAATGCTACAACAAGGGGATTTTAATATTTAAATCAGAAATTTCTGAAGCTAAATTTTGACAGGAAAGTCAATTGTATAAATACTGTGAGGTAAATATTATTAATATTATACCCCACTATAATATACTTGTATCAAAGTAACATGTTCTAAGTCATTAAAACAATACGTATAGCCACGTACTTATCAAGTATTTACATCTTATCACTAGCTATAAAAATTCAATATAAAACCCTTATCAAATTGAATTAATCTAACCGACTTCCTGCATTTTCACGTGCATAAATTCGGTAATTTTTAAACTGGGTTTCGCTTAATATTTTGCTTAAAATATTGTCTTGAAGTTCGGTTCGCTCAAAACTATTCATTACTCTGTTACGGTTGTTTTTATTCCAACTTTGCAAGGTTCTATTCCATTCACTATTAAACCTATTTACTTGCTCCTCCGTCATAGCGAGGTCTACAAACATTTTTTGATTTCTAGCCTTAGCAGCTTCCTCAATCTGTTTACTTGATAATTCTTTGTTAGGAGTTTCTGTAGATAGCTGTTGACTTTTATTCGATCTATCACTTTTAACTGGTATATCAGTATTTGCTCTTCCTCTTTTAGTAGCTTCAACTCGATTGGAATTAGAATTTGTGTTGGTATCAGTTTTCGTTACGCCACAGGCTGTAAACAGCGCTAATAAAGTGATTAATGACAGGCTTTTAATGGTATTCATAGTTATTTTTTAAAGTTATTTTTCTCTTAAACATTAAAATTGTTCGTTTTTCCAAGGATTGAAAAAACGAACAAAATAAAACTAACTTACGAAACATTTAGATTTTAACTAGTTTCCTAAAGTTGTAATTATAGCAATTATTCTTCCATACTAAAAAACTCAACAAAAACATACACAATATAGACTCACTTACTATCCAAACTGTATAATTGTATATCCAACTGTATAAAATCTATACACTTTTTGTAGCTGTAAATCCTCAAAAGCTTAATAAAACCTAACAAACCTCACTCGGCACAACAGTTGTTAAACACTTCCTCGAATTGATAAACAATTTTCAAAAGCGAATAAAAATCAATTAAGGATTTAAAATGAACAACAACACACAAGACACTTCTGGAAATCATTTAGATAAATCTACAGAACAGATAGCTACAAATTTCAAAAGTCAAAACAAGTCGGTTTCACGTACAAACCCTTGGGGGGTATTTGTGCTAGCTAGTACTTTTTTATTAATTTTTATTGCAACCTATCTATTTTTCTATTTAGACACAGACTTTGCCAATTTTCGTGAAGAACGTATGAGCTCAACCCTTGGTTATGTATTTTTAGTTATGGCCACTGCTCTTTTAGTTTTTAAAGCTGGGTTCTTTGTTTATACCCTTGTAAGATATTTTAAATATAAACCTATAGCCTCTGTAAGTGACGAGGAATTGCCTACTTGTACAGTAATAGTTCCTGCTTACAATGAAGGGAAACAAGTGTGGGAAACATTAAGAAGTCTAGCCAACAGTGACTACCCATCAGAAAAACTACAATTATTAGCTATTGATGACGGGAGTAAAGATGATACCTGGCATTGGATGCAACAAGCCAAAAAAGAATTAGGAGATAGCGTTACTATATTTCAACAACCTAAAAACAAAGGTAAACGTCACGCGCTTTATCGTGGATTCAACATTGGCACTGGAGAAGTTTTTGTAACAGTGGATAGCGATTCTGTTGTAAATGAAGATACTTTAAGAAATTTGGTTAGCCCATTTATTCTGGATGAAAAATGCGGTGCAGTAGCTGGAAACATTCGAGTATTAAACAATAAAAAAGCGCTTTTACCAAAAATGCTGGATGTGAGTTTCGTACTTAGTTTTGAATTTGTACGTTCCGCAGAAAGCAGTCTTAACTCAGTATTATGTACTCCAGGAGCATTAGCTGCCTACCGCCGAAGTGCTGTTTTTGCTGTACTTCCTGAATGGATAAACCAAACATTTATGGGGAAACCATCAGATATAGGCGAAGATAGAGCTATGACTAATATGATATTAAAACAAGGTAATAAAGTGTTATTTCAGCGTAATGCTTATGCTTATACTAACGTACCTGAAAGTTATAAGGGACTATATAAAATGTTCATTAGATGGGGTCGTAGTAATGTGCGCGAAAACATTGAAATGTCTAAATATGTTTTTACAAACTTCAGGGAAGAATCAAAATCTGGAATACGATTATTATTTATAAGTCAATCGTTGAAGATTATAATGAGCTATCCATTTATTCTGTTTATGCTATTCTTTATCGCAACACATCCTATATTGTTCTTTAGCTCTACGCTATTCGGAATTCTTATATTTTCAAGTTTCCCGATGCTGTTTTATGCTAAACGATACAATGTATCAGAATCATTTTGGGCGTATTCATATAGCATATTATACACTTTTGCATTATTCTGGATTACTCCTTACGCAATCGCTACAGCTAGCAAAAGAGGCTGGTTAACGCGAGGATAACAGTTATAAATTTAGATCCGAAAGGATTTCTGGCCAGCACCCAATTGACCAACTATTTATGTGCTGGCCTTTTTTTATGGCTGTATTTGAAGAATTGGAAATTAATGATGCTAGGAACCGTTACAATTTTACCCGATAAACTTCGATTAGATAAGGTATTTTTTTAGATAGTTATCTATTATAGTTTTAAGGTAATCTTCACTAAGAGGCTTATTATAAAAACCATGTACACTCTTAAATTCCTTAGCTCTAGATTGATCTCTTTCGTCTATAGAGTTACTTAGCATTGTAAGCACAACTTCTCCTTGCTGAGACACCGAAAGTTTTTCATACTCTTCCAAAAACTCCCATCCATTCATTCCTGGCATATTGATATCCAAAAATATTAATGTGGGCTGAGGGTGTTTTCCGTCTAATTCACTTTTCAAATATGTTAAGGCTTCTTGTCCGCTATAGCATATATGAATATTATCACTTATCCCCATTTTCTTAATTTTTCGAGCGTGATAGAAATTATCACTTTCCGAATCGTCAATAAGCAATACATTCTTTAATTTTTTCATATAGTTATTTTTTTAAAGTAAAATGAACAGTGGTACCAACTCCAAAAGTAGAACTTACCCAAATGTTACCCAAATGAAGTTCGACTATTTTCTGACAAAATGCTAATCCTATCCCCTGACCTTCATAGTCTTTATTGCTATTAAGCCTGCTAAACATATCGAAAACCTTAGTAAAATCTTTCTCAGGAATACCAATTCCATTATCCTTTATATGAAAATTGAAATAGTTATCTGTTTCGTCGAAAGATATCTTAATGTTAGGTTTTACCTCTGGTTTGGTGAATTTTATAGCATTAGAAATAAGATTTTGAAATAATTGTTTTATCTCAATTCTGTACCCTGTTATTGTTGGTAAATGGTCGTGCTCTATTACAATTCCACGTTCTTCAATTACTACAGCGAAATCATCTTTAATTTTTTCTAATGTTTCATTTAAGTTCACTTCCTCCATCTGACCGCTTGTACCAATTCTGGAAAAAGAAAGGAGTCCGCTAATAAGGTTTCGCATTCGTTCTACTGCCCTATTTATGAAGTTAAAATACATTACAGCTTCCCCTTTTACTCGTTCCGGGAAATCTTCTTGAAATATTTCTAAGTAGTTTGAAACCGTACGTAATGGTTCTTGCAAGTCGTGAGAAGCTACGTAGGCAAAATGATCTAATTGTTGATTTTTTACGATAAGAGATTCATTTAATTTATCTGCCTCTTCTATAGCCTTTTCTTTTGCTTTAATTTCCTTTTGCTTTTCGGCATTAGAAATTTTTAAATCTTTTAAAGTGTGTTGTAAGTTTTTATTTGAACGTTCTAAATCGGACTGTGTTTGGAGAAGCTCTTCTATTAAAGGTCTAATCTTTTTTATTAAGTTAAACAGACTAAGGAAAACTATGATAGTAGCAACCCCCAAACCTGCTAGAATTATAAGCTTCCAAGTAGTAAACTTTCTAATTCGTTTATCAAGAATAACATCAGCAGTTATTAACATATCTTTCAAAATTAATGCTACATCATCATTAAAATGAACATCTCGATGATTATCATTCTCAATTGAAGATAAATTAGAAGTTGGATTTAATAAAATACTGTCCAACAATTTAAGGTTAGAATCCATTTTAGCCTCAATCGTATTTACCCGATTTACTTGTTGTTCTGTTTCACGAACTAAATATCTTAACGATTTTAATAATGTGTCGTATTCTTTTTCAGCTAACCTGAATTCTTCTTTATACTTAATATTATTAGTGTATCTATAGGTTAAGCCAAAGCTCTCCATTTTAGATATTGTTGAAGAAATTTGATCAATATTGTTTTTTACCTTCCAACTTTCAGCAATTTCATCGGCAGAATCAGCATTTTGCATAAATGAAAATCCTATTAAAATAATCACAAGAATTAGTGAAGAGACTAGTAATATAAAGTTAGTTAAACCAACTTTTCTGATTCTTTTCATAGGCAAATGGTATAAGTTGTAAAAAAAATACAGCTATCCTTTCAAAGGTAATGAACTAGATTTACATGACAATAATCCAAAAAATAATTTCAATTAATCCACCGAAAGTATAAAATGACAAAATAATTAGATAAATTTACTAGTCTAACCACAACCTATCCAAGATGGCTTTACCTGATAATATGAATTTTTTGATAGTTGAAGATTTAGTATCAGATACTTTTTTACTTCAACGACAGCTTAAAAAAATTTCAGTAAATCCTGAAATTCGATTTGTAGATAGCGAGATAAGTTTAATAAATGCTTTAAAAACATACATTCCAGATATGGTTATCACCGACTTTAAACTTATAGGAATGAATGCATTTGATGTAATTAGAATTTCTAAAAATTATAACGACAATATTCCAATAGTAGTTATCACAGGAAATTTAAAATACGAAGGAGATAAGGATAAATTATTAAAGAGTGGTGCCGAAGGTTTTTTTCTAAAAGAACCTATTAATACCCTTAATGAAAGGTTACTCCCGTTATTTGAGACTATTATAGCAAATAGTCAAGATAAAATGGACCGTATAGATAGGCAGAGACGAAAATACGATTCTAGCAAATCTCATAGCGACTTTTTAAGAGAATACACTTTTGGTGATGATAATGAAGATGATGATAAAGAGAACCAGAAAGAACCAACGATATTAGACAAGATAATGAACCTATTTAGGAAATAAAAAAGAGTCTGATTCTACAATAGAATCAGACTCTTTTTTGTCTTTAACTTATTATCGATTATGGGTGAATTCCCCAACGGTTTTTATCGGCGTAAGCGAAATCCATCTGATATTTTTTAGGAATATCACCATTTAGCATAGAACCTTCCTTAATAGACGGGAATAGCTCTTCGTAAGTAATCATTTCATTTAATGATACTCTTCTATAAATATGAGTACGTGTAAGATTTCTAGTTTCATCTACACCGGTAGCTCCTAATAATTCCACGAAATTCTTAATTGTTTTTTCGTGATAATTAGCAACACGAGTTTTCTTATCTTCTGGAACCAAACCTACTGTTAACTTAGGGTCTTGAGTAGTAATACCTACAGGACATTTATTGGTGTTACAAAGTAAAGCTTGAATACACCCAATAGCCATTTTCATACCTCTCGCTTGGTAACATCCGTCTGCTCCTAAAGCAATAGCACGAGCAATATGGAACGCAGAAGTAATTTTACCTGAAGCAATCACCTTAATATGTCTACGAATATTCATACCATTTAAGATGTTATGAACGAAATCTAAACCATCTAACAACGGTGCACCTACATAATTACTAAATTCTGGGGGTGCAGCTCCAGTTCCTCCTTCTCCTCCATCTACCGCAATAAAGTCTGGATACAAATCGAGTTCAACCATTGCTTGACAGATTGCAATAAATTCACTCTTATAGCCAATACACAGTTTAAATCCAACTGGTTTACCTCCCGACAACTCTCTTAGTTTTTGAATAAACTTAACCATTTCCATAGGCGTATCAAACGCAGAATGGTAAGGTGGCGACACAACTTTTACGTGAGGTTTAATATGTCTAATTTTAGCAATTTCCTCAGAGTTTTTCTCTGCAGGAAGTATTCCACCATGCCCAGGTTTTGCTCCTTGAGAAATTTTAAGCTCAATCATCTTAACATTAGGATGTTTAGCTTTTTCTGCGAATAATTCAGGGTTAAACTTACCATCTTCGGTACGGCAACCAAAATAACCTGTTCCAATTTGCCAGATTAAATCTCCTCCGTGCTTTAAGTGATAATGACTTAAACCTCCTTCTCCAGTATTATGGGCGAAATTTCCAATTTTGGCACCAGCGTTTAAAGCTTCTACAGCATTGGAACTGAGTGCTCCAAAACTCATCGCAGAAATATTTAAAATACTAGCAGAATACGGTTGTGTACAATCCTTATTACCGATCATTATACGTGGATCGTTATTTAAGGTATCAAAAGCCTTTGGTGCTATTGAATGACAAATCCATTCGTAGCCTTCAGCATATAGGTCTAATTGCGTTCCAAAAGGAATAGTATCTCTTACCCCTTTTGCTCTTTGATATACAGTTGAACGATCTACTCTATTAAAAGGACGACCATCAATGTCAGATTCAATAAAGTATTGATACAATTTTGGACGAAGTTCTTCAAGCACATAACGCAAACGACCGAAAACGGGATAATTTCGCATAATTGTATGCCGCGTTTGAAGTACATCGTAATACCCTAAAGCAGTAAATAAGAAAACGATTACAAAAAACACATACCATGAAGGGTCTAGGTAGTAGCCTAATGCAAAAGTTATTATAAGCAAAACACTCGAAAATATAAAGAATTGAGTACGCATAATTGGGATTTATTGAAATTGGGTCTATGTTTTATAGAATATATTAGCTCTTATAAAATATAAAATTCTGATAATCAGCAAGCTGTAGATTTTAAATATTAAGGACCAAATTACAACTTATTTCTCAAGATACTAATATGAAAATAGAGTTTTTAAATGCATTAATTTAATTGATAAATAAATGCCGCAAACTTTAATTCACTTAGATTCCTTTCAAAATAACTGTAATTATTAATTCAACAATAATAAGTTTTCTACTTAACTGAATAAAAGAGCAAAACTAATTATTCAATACCTATTCAACAACCAAATCACACCCTTTTAACTTGCAATTATCCTAATTGATTGAATACAAATTAGGTTAGGTTAAAATCATATGTTTTCACCTTGACTTTCATAAGAAAACATCAATAGTTTCCAACAAAACCATAGATAATATAAAAAGACAATTCTCAATTATTAAAATATAAATCAAAATATATCGATGTATTTTGTCTCCAGTTTTTAAATTAATATTAACAAAAGGAAAAGCTTAAATTTTAGCAAATAATTTGTGGACCAGACTTCAATTGATTAAGTATAATTTAGTAAAATAAAAAAAGCTTCCAAATTCTTAGAAGCTTTATTAATATCTAGAATATTTAAGATGTTTCTTAAACTAAGGGATAGAGTAATCTATTGAATTAAAATGTATATCGTATATTTTTAGATTTTTTCTTTTTTACAGTTGTATTTTTTTTCTTATTCCTGCCTTCTATTGTAGATTTCGATTTACTATTATTTTCATCACGGGTTTCATTTTTGGATAACTTTAGCTGCAAGTTTAATTGAGCTATCAAACTTTCAGTTGTACTGCGAAGTATATCTATCCTATTCATAGCATTTAATTTATTAGTTTTTATTTCGGCAATAAAATTAACACGAATAATATTAGATTTACCCTACATAACATTTTCTTATGCCTTAATTATCATAAACTTAACATTAAGGATGTAATATAGACAATTCAAATTTTGATTTGGCTGCGAGAAGTAGTGTTTTAAGCAAAACTTCACATATTTAATTTCTCCACATTTGGTTTAAAAAGCAATCTAGCTTCCTATTCAATCAAGATTAACAGGTTTATTGTTTCAGGAAACGATGCTGACTAACAGTATCATTAAAAATCAACATTAATACATATACCCCATTTGGAAGGTTGGAAACATCAATAAAATCATCTTTATTTAATTGTTTAGAACAAACCAAACGCCCACCCATATCATAAACTTTAGCTTGAGAAGAATTTGAGTTTCTGATAAAAAGTTGTGTAACTGCAGGATTAGGATATACCTGAAACTTCTTACTTTCTTTTTCCTCTACACCTAAAAGCTGTTCATTTATAACACCTACAGCATCCAGATCAAACCCACCTGAATGAAATGGGGTTGTAAAAGGATCGTTTATAATATTTCCATGACTATCATAACTTGCATAATTAGAATTTAGACTTCCCACAACATCTATTATCTTAATATGAGTAATATTATTTTTATCAAGTAGGGGATCTTCTTGTAATTCCGCAAGGTCGAATGGAGTTCCAAACATTGCCCGATATTTACCTGCTAGGTTATTTATATAGGTAGGATCTAATTCATCAAACCCTTCCACTTGAATCTCTGTTTGAGTTTGGCTATGAGAAGGAAATCTAAAAAAATCAATTCCGTTGGAGCTTACTTCAACAAAAGCTAATTCTAAATAAAAATCACTAAAACTATTTTCAAAAACCGCAAAATCAAAGCCAGGGCCATCTTTAATGGGTCTATCAAAAGTTAATATGGCTTGCCCACCATCCCCTAAGCTCACTGCACTATTTGTTGCAGGACCTAGCGCGTTATAAGGTTCTCCATAGGTTGCATAATTACTACCGTTAGCCTGATAATCCGGATTCGAAATATCTACATAACCTCTTTCAATACTAACACCTGTCGCCCAAGAAACAAAAAGGGCACTATCCGCTGCAATTGCAGTTGATCCAACCTGGCCGGCTGCAGGCGCATAACTTTGCGACTGCAGCGAACAAGTGGTTATAAGAAAAAAGATAAAAATCACTCTCATTTTACAATTAATTTCTCTGTCGAAACAGCACCTTCAAAAGCTATTTGCACTAAGTAAACTCCAGCTTTTAAGTCGTTTACCTTTACTGTTTCATTGCTATAAACTCCAGCTTTTACTAGTCTTCCTAAAGTGTCGTAAATGGAGAATTCGGCATTTCCTTTAATATTTAGCTTAAAACCATCTGTCGCAGGATTAGGGTAGATCGCGATGTTTTTCGCTACAAAATCTGACACCGATGCTGTTTGGTCTTCAAATTTATATACTCCATTTGGTAATTGGCCTACTGTGTATTCTGTTTCAAAACTTCCATCTTCGTTATAGACTAATACTTTCCCATCATTCACATAATTTACGGCATCGGTTAAATACAACTTATCAGCTATCTTATTAAACCCATAGGGAATTAGAACGTTGTTTGAGGATGTAATAATAAATGGCTGAGTTGGAAGTTCAGTATCCATCAATGACATTTTGTAGATATTTCTATTTAATACGTAATAAAGGTCAGTAGCATCTAGACCTAGAAATTCTGGATGATCTAAACCAGGGAATGTGAATTCTGTAGTGTTCTGATAGTCGTTTAGGCTAATTTTTACAATCTTTCCAGATGTTTCATTTCCTGAATAACTTGGACTTCCAGTGCAAAGAACATAAAGGAAGTCATCGTCAACGCGTAAGGCTGAAGGCACATCGCCCACAGCTACCTCAGTAACCTCGTTAGAAGCAGCATCAATAATTGAAATAGAATTCCCAAAACCATAGCCTCCTTGATGTGCAACAAATAGAACACCATTTTTCTCAACTATTTCTTCTGGTCCTTCAGCAACAGGAATAGTTGAAGTAACTTCATTTGTAGTTAAATCTATAACAGCAACGAAATCGTCGGAATTATTTCCTGGATCACCCCAATTTGTGACATATCCATTGTCACCGGAAAAGGCAATATTTCGAGGATAAACCATTTGGTCTGTGATGCTGGCCACCATCTCAAAAGTTGTTCTATTCATCACTTTAACCTCGTTACTATAATTTAAAACTACATAAGCAAAATCCTCTGTAAACCCCATTCCTTGACCAGTATCCCCTAATATCATACCCGGATTTTGATTTGAAAAAACGTTGTTTTCTAATACTCCACTTGAATTTAGAAATGAAACTGAAGCTGTTTCAGTTCCTATCATTCCTTCATTTAAGATAAATATTCCATCTTCATAGTTTTGAGAAAAACTACAAATACTAAATAATAATGTAGCCGCTACGGTAAGTAAGTTTTTGTAATAATTTTTCATGTTCACTTTTTTAAAATTTATTTAGATTTGAATTTATTTCAGATTTTGTTTACTCATATTCAATAACTTAATTTCAAATCAAGATTAAACCATTATTGATCTGCTTTGATTTACAAAAACTTAAACAGAAGTTTTTAAACGCATTTAGGTTGATTAATTTGATTATATCTAAGTGTCTATTTTGAAAATGTTTGTTGTGATATTTTCTATAACTTAGGCTAATTGAAAGCAGTGATAACAACAGCTTAGGATAGATTTTCTGAAGAATATATTTAAGTGCAGTCAGGTCTTTTCTCTGAGCGAATCTCAGAAAATAGATAGTAATACAAGTAGTTAGTTTACAGCAGTAATCTTTCATAAACCTGAAGCTTTTTACCCGAAAGCCATTGTTTTAAGTTATTTGGCATTTGGCAGGTCTCCTGGCTCGCGTCCTGTAATTTTCCTTCCCATTGGTTCCCCAACAGTGGATTTTGAAGTTTTAATTACAGACATCCCAATCTTGGGACTAAGCTTACAGTTGCGGGAACAGCTCAGGCTTTTATTAAGTGCAAAATTCACTTTTCCTGATTCCCTTTTAATTGTACTGAAATTTTTCAGCAACAAACCAAATGTGGCGCAAAACTAATCAAAATTTCCTTGTAAAATTTTACAAAACAAGAGATTTTAAAAAATGTAAAATGGCTTATATATCCTAATGTATACCAATGAAATAAGCAGCGAAAGTGAAGGTTAAATAAGTTATCGCACTTAAAAATCTTCATATTTGTTGTGGTATTCTTATCTTGCAGACTATTATTCTTTAAAAATTATTCTATGAAATTATTACGTGTACTTTTTATCTTTTTATCCGTCCCGCTCTTTGCGCAGCAAGGTGGTATGTGGATTCCTTCACTCTTAGAAGGAATGAATGAGTCTGAAATGAAAAATCTTGGAATGAAAATGTCAGCCCAAGATATTTACGATGTAAACAACGCTAGCTTAAAAGATGCGGTACCACATTTTAATGGTGGTTGTACTTCTGAAGTTATTAGTAACCAAGGACTTTTACTAACTAACCATCATTGTGGTTATTCACAAATTCAAAGTCATTCAACATTAGAAAACGATTATTTAGAAAACGGTTTCTGGGCAATGAATTTAAAAGAAGAATTGCCAAACCCAGGAGTAACAGCAACTTTTATCATTAAAATTGAAGACGTTACCACTCAGGTGATGAATGGGGTTACAGAATCAATGCCTGAAGCCGATAAACAGAAAAGAATAGAAGAAAATATCGCTCAGGTTTCACAGAGCTTTCCGAAAGAAGCATGGCAAGAGAACCGAGTGCGTACATTCTTTGAAGGAAACCAATATATGCTATTTGTAGTTGAAACTTTTAAGGACGTTCGCCTAGTAGGAACTCCACCTTCATCTATTGGAAAATTTGGTAGCGATACCGACAACTGGATTTGGCCACGCCATACGGGTGATTTTGCACTTTTTAGAATTTATGCAGACAAAAACAATCGCCCAGCAGAATATTCGGAAGACAATGTACCTTATACTCCAAAACACTTCCTTCCAATTTCATTAGATGGCGTAGCTGAAAACGATTTTACAATGGTTTTTGGATTTCCAGGAACAACCGACGAATATTTACCTTCATTTGCTATTGAGCAAATTATTAATACAGTAAACCCTGCTCGTATTGCAATTCGCGATGCTGCCTTAGCTGTACAGGATAAATATATGCGTGCTGACCCACAGATTAAAATTCAATATGCATCAAAATTTGCACGTATCGCAAACTATTGGAAAAAGTGGCAAGGAGAAACACTTGGATTGACAAAAAGTAATGCCGTTGGTATTAAACAGAAACAAGAAAAAGCGCTTACTAATCAAATAAACAAAAAAGGAAAGCAAAATGAATACGGAAATTTGCTACCACAATTTGAGAAGTATTACGCCGAAATTGAACCTTACAACTTAGCTCGTGAGTATTTCTTTGAAACGGTTTTAAGAAATGTGGAGTTACTTCGCACTGGATTTCAAGCTTACCAGCTCACACAGGTATATGATGCTAGAGGGGCTCAATCTTTTAAAGATAGAAGAGATAATATGATAGAGAGAATGTCTGGCCATTATAAAGACTACAGTGCAAAAGTTGACAAAGAGGTTTTTGAAGCTTTAATTGCTATCTATGCTGAAAAAGTTCCACAGGAGTTTTTACCTGCTTCATTTAATAACCTCGATTCAAAAGCATTAACTGAAGAGGTTTACAGCAAGTCTGCTTTTGTAGATTTCGACTCATTGAAGAAATTATTAGAAGGTGATGCCGAAACTGTAATTTCAAATCTTAACAACGACCCTGGTTTTAATGTTGTAAAAGATATGGCAGAAGCATATTTCGAAAAAATTGCGCCTAAATATGAAGAAATTCAACTAAACATTACTGGATTGCAACGTGACTATATGAAAGCGTTGATTGAATTAAGCCCTAAGGAAGATCGAATTTTTCCTAACGCAAATGGAACACTACGTGTTACTTATGGAAAAGTAGCGGGTTACTCTCCCGCTGATGCCGTTTATTACGAGCCAGTAACGCATCTTGAAGGAGTTATGCAAAAATACATTCCAGGAGATTATGAATTTGACGTACCTCAAAAATTAATAGATCTATACGAAGCTAAAGATTATGGCCAGTATGCTGAAAACGGCAAAATGCCTGTGAATTTTATCGGTACCAACCACACTACTGGTGGTAATAGCGGTAGCCCTGCTATTGACGCCCATGGAAACCTTATCGGTCTTAATTTCGACCGCGTTTGGGAGGGTACAATGAGTGATTACTATTACGACCCTTCTCTTTCAAGAAACATTATGGTTGATATTCGCTACGTATTATTTATTGTAGATAAGTATGCGGGCGCAACAAATCTTATTGATGAAATGAAACTTGTTCACCCCAAAAAAGGAAATAAGAAATCTAGGAAAAGGAAGTAATGAGCTACGGTTAGTTACTACAATTATTAGTTAAAAAAAGCCCCCAACTTTCGTTGGGGGCTTTTTAATTTCTATTCCACAAAATACAATGTTGTGGTTTAAGCATAATTTGATAAGTTATTGGATTACCCCATAATAACTACTTCTTATTTTAATCCTCTTGCTTTTAGCATAGGCTCAATTTTTGGATCGCTACCTCTCCAAGCTTTGTACATTGATTCTAGCTCCATAGTATTTCCTCTTGAGATTACCATATCTCTAAAGCGCTGTCCGTTTTCACGTGTCATCCCTCCATTCTCTTCAAACCAGTTGTAAGCATCGTGGTGAAGCATTTCGGTCCAAGAATACGAATAGTAACCTGCAGCGTAACCTCCAGCAAAAATATGTGCAAAATACGTTGAACGGTACCTAGGAGGCACAGCGTGAACTACATCCAATTTAGTTCTATTTAAGGCGTCTTTTTCAAATTTAGCAACATCTTCTATCTTTTTATCAGCTGCAATAGTATGCCATTGCATATCTAAATTTGAAGCTGCCAGGTTTTCTGTTAGACTATACCCCTGATTAAAAGTGCCAGAATTTTTAATTTTATCAATTAGTTCCTGTGGAATCTTTTCTCCAGTTTTATAATGCATTGCATAGTTTTTCAATACTTCTGGATACAAAGCCCAGTTTTCATTGAACTGTGATGGAAACTCAACAAAATCGCGAGCAACTGCTGTTCCTGAAAGTGAAGGGTATTGTTGGGCTGCAAAAAACCCGTGAAGCGCGTGACCAAATTCGTGAAACATAGTCTCTACCTCATCGTAGGTTAATAGTGCAGGTTCATTTCCAGCTGGTTTTGGATAATTACATACATTATATATAACTGGTTTTTTGTTGTAAAGCTTAGATTGTGTTACAAAATTAGACATCCATGCTCCTCCTCTTTTGCTAGGGCGAGCAAAGTAATCTACATAAAAGAGCCCAAGTTGGTCACCATTTTCTTCGAATAACTCATAAACCTTTACATCATCATGATACACAGGAATGTCGGTTCTTTCTTTATGAGTAATGCCATAAAGTTTGTTTGCAGCATAGAAAACACCATTTTCCAACACGTTATACATTTCAAAATATGGCTTAATCTGATTTTCATCTAGATCGTATTTTTCTCTACGTACCATTTCAGCGTAATAATTCCAATCCCAAGGTTCTAAGGTAAAGTCTCCACCTTTAGATTTAATCATTTTTTGAATTTCATCGGCTTCAACTTGAGCCTTAGCAGTTGCAGCAGCAATTAATCCATCAAAAAACTTATTAATTGTTGCTGGACTTTTTGCCATTGTTTTCTGTAGACTCCACTCAGCATAGTTGTTAAATCCTAATAGTTTTGCCTTTTGTGCGCGAACCTCAACTAATTCTTTTATAATTTCACTAGTGTTATTTGCACCCTGATCTGCCCTGTGATATGCAGCTTTAAATAATTTCTCACGTGTAGCTCTATTTTCCAAAGACGACAAGAGCGGCTGTTGGGTAGTATTTAACAAAGCTACTGTCCAACCTTTTCCATTCTCATTTTCAATCGACTTAAGATAATCTTCATCTAATCCAGCCAACTCTTCTTTATTGGTAAAAGTAACTGCACCTGCATTGTTTGCATCTAAAAGCACTTTACCAAACCTATTGGTTAGCGTTGCAATTTTTTCGTTAAACTGCTTTAGCTGGTCTTTATCCTCTGAAGAAAGGTTTGCCCCTGCTATTTCAAAATTCTCGTAATACTCTTCTAAAAGTTTTAACGATTCAGCATCTAAATTTAATGATTCTCTCTTATCGTATAAGGTTTTAAAACGTTGAAACAACTTATCGTTTAAATAAATCATATCGTTCTGCGCAGCAAATTTTGGAGCCATTTCTTCTTGAATAGCTTGTAAGGTTTCGTTAGTATGTGAACCTGTTAGCGCATAAAACACTTGTGAAGCTCTTTCTAACAATTCTCCACTTTTTTCCAATGCCAGAACTGTATTTTCAAAAGTAGGTTCCTCTTCAGAATTTGCTATAGCCTGAACTGCATTTTTCTGCTCTTCGATACCCTTAAGTAACGCTGGCTTATAGTGATCATCATTTAACTTTGAAAAATCTGGAGCACCATAAGGCAAGGTGCTTTCAGAAAATAATGGATTTTCTGTACTCATTTCATCTTCGCTTTTACTCTTATTCTCTTTCTCTTTAGAATTGTTACAACCTACCACTAGCAACGCTAGGGTAAGAAACGGAATAACTTTTTTCATTATGTTGATTTTTTTATAATATAACTGTAAAGATACGTAATAACCTTTCGCTACAAAATTGAAAACCCCTTCAGCAAAAGCTGAAGGGGTCTCCTTTTTTTTGATTGGTTATTTTATAGTTTGAATTATTCTACAATCAATCGCTTAACAGTACTTACGTTGTCCCCAACAATCTGAACAACATACACTCCTGTAGCAAGAGTCGAAATATCAACTGCTTTCTCGCCTTGCATTGCGCTTAGATTTATCTGGCTAACCATTTTGCCACTCACATCGAAAATTGTCATCGACTCAAGAGCAATATTAGTCTTATTCACAAGGTTTACCATTGTGCTAGCTGGGTTAGGATACAGTGTAACTCCAGTTTCTAAGGAGTTTTCATTAGCACCAAGCACTGTTTCAACAGTAAGTTCGAAGCTACAAGTAGAAGAATTTCCATATTCATCTGTCGCAGTTAAAGTAATTGTATGTACTCCATCTGGCAAGGCTGCTCCAGGAGCAGGGTCTTGCGAAGTAATAGTAACAGGGTCTGTACAATTATCTATAGCAGTAGCTTCACCATTTGCAAAGTAATCTGGAACGATATAATATAAGTTTCCAACACCAGGGTCAACGGTTTGATCTGCAGGACAAGTAATTTCTGGGCCTAATAGATCAACAACATTTACTTCTGCTACACATGAAGCAACGTTTCCACTTGCGTCACTCACAAATACCGTTACCATTACTGGAGTACCTATATCTGCACATGTAACAGTTGTTACATCAGTAGCAATAGTATCTATACCACAAGCTTCATCAATGTTTGAAAGTAATGCATATGGATCTATGGTAGCAGTTCCATCCGCGCCAAGAGCAACATCTATCATGTTACCAGTTGCAGAAGTCTCGTAAGTAATCTCGAAGTTATCAACTCCAGCACCCCATCCCCATGAACCTTCATCGTCAAAAGTAAAACGAACTTGAAGGTTGGCATTTGCGTATGGCATAACATCTATACTACCAGAGTTTGTAGGATCGGTATCAACTTCAACAAAAAGAATTTGCTGCCAAGCTGCACCATCGTAAACATCTACTGTAAGTGTACCATCACCAGCGAATTCCTGTAATGCGTAGTCAAATGATACAGATGCAGTAACAGCTCCAGTAATATCGTATGCTGGAGAGATTAATGATGCCATGTTTACTTCCCCACTACCAGCTGCATCGTCATTAAAGATTGCTGCATTTGTAGGGAAATCTCCTCCTGTAGGCATATCACCAGATCCGAATGCCCAATCTGCGTTACCGCTAAGTACCTCAGTTGTCCATCCAGAAGGTATTGTTGATCCTTCAAATTCTTCTAATTCTGTAGTTACAGGCACAACACCACATGTAATTACTGGTGCGATGTTATCAATAACATTTACAACGGCTGTACAAGTTGCAGTATTTCCGCTAGAATCGGTTACAGTAACTTCTACTATGTTTTCACCTAGATCGGCACATGTAAAATCAAGTCCTGAACCACCACTTGTTACATAATGAACTGTACCATTAAATACTCTTGGTGCAAAAATTGGCGTTGTAAAAGGCGTATTAGAGGCAGCCCCTAAAGACATAGACATATCAGCATTAGAGAAATTTTGATTACTTCCATCACCATTTGTATAATAATGACCATGAGTAGCATCTAATACCAATGCAATACCGTAAGTAGTATTTGCACTTAATGTAATAGGATTATCTAATACAGCATTAGATGGAGCGTCTTGTCCTGCACCTGTTCCAGAACCGACTGCAACAGCTGTTCCCCATGCGGCGGCATTGGTCTCATTGCCAACATAAGTCCCTACTAGAGTGTAAACATCCATAGTAAATGCACCTGGGTCTGCGGTATTGATATCAATTTCAGTAACATCTAAGTCGCTTGGACCAACTGTGATATCAAAATATACAGCACCACCCATAGCTCCATTATTTCCAGAAGCAAATAGACTTGTTAAAGAGCCTTGAGCTCCTCCACCAACACCTCCAGCGGTAATTGTGTATCCACAAGCTTCTGTAACACCTGTTACAAGATCACTAGGATCAATACTTGCTACACCATTAGCATCAAGATATACGTCTAGTCCACCACCTGAAGCAGCTTGATAGTTTAGTAAGAAGTTGTCTACACCGGCACCCCAGTTCCATCCTGTTTCATCATCAAAAGTGAATTTAACTTGGAAGGCATTGTTTATATATGCAGTTACATCAATTGCACCAGTGTTTGTAGGGTCGATATCTGCATTATCAGCTAAGAAAACTTCTTGCCAAGCAGCTCCGTCCCAAACTTCGGCACGCAATAGACCTAAACCTGCGAAATCTTGAAGTGCATAATCGAATGAAATATCTGCAGCAGTTGCTCCTGTTAAATCGTAAACTGGAGAAATTAACTCTGCAATATTGTCTTCACTTCCAGCTGCGTCGTCATCAAAAATGGCGGCATTAGTCGGGAAGTCTCCTCCAGTTGGCATCTCACCTGAACCGAAAGTCCAATCTTGAGAACCTAAAATTATATTAGTTGTCCATCCCGCAGGAACAGAAGCCGATTCAAAATCTTCAGATTCTGAAAAGTTTCCAAATCCTCCAACACAGAAAACCTCTGGTGCAGTAGTATCTTGAACAGTAACGGTAGCAGTACAGGTTGATGAATTTCCTGAGTTATCAGTTACCGTTAGGGTTACCGTATTTTCTCCAATCATTGAACAGTCGAAACTTGAAACATCTAGAGTATAGGAAGCAATTCCACAATTATCGGTAGAACCATTATCAATATCTGCACCTGTAATTGAAGCCATTCCAGTTACAGAATCAAGATCTACTGTGATGTCTTGACAAACCGCAATAGGAGCTTCGTCATCTATTACATTTACTTCAAACTGGCAAGTAACAGTATTTCCATCACTATCAGTTGCAGAATACTCAACTACAGTTACCCCTAAAGGGAAGTCACTTCCACTAGCAGGACCAGCAGTTTGAGTTGTAGGAATCGCACCATCTTCAGTATCAAACGCAATCGCATCACTGAAATTCACTGCTGCAGTACATACGCCAGCCTCAGTATAGGCTGTGATATCCGTAGGACAAGAAATAACAGGTGGATTACCAACTACGGTTCCAACATTTACAGTGTAATCTTCAACTTCTCCAAAAGAGAAAGTACCACAAGGTCCAGGATCTGATGCTCCCCATTTCAATTTAATTCTCATACGAGTAGCCCCAAGTGCGGCAGAAGCAGGAACCGTTATATTCATAGTATGAGGTCCATTAGTTCCAATAGGACCAGCGATGTTATACGCCTCACCAGCATCGTCTAAAACACCGTTTTGATTCCAATCGATAAATGCATATAAGTAATCACCACCATCAGGATCTATGGTGATTGATAATTGCTCAGTTCCTCCAGGGCTAAGACTTGCAACCATACTTGTAAAATCGCTATATCCTGGATGAACGGTAGTAGAATTATTTATGCCCGCAAAGGTAACATTTGTAATTTTTTCATATGTGGTACTGTTTCCAGCAGCAGCACAATATTGGGCATTGGCTTGCCACCCCAAGGAGGTAAGAAATAATGCCATTAAGGTTAAAAAGGTAATTTTTTTCATAAAACATAATTTAAGTTAATAGTTAAAATCACGTTAAATGTACAGCATTTTATATTAATTGACAAATTATTCTGAAATGCATAATTAAAATATTAAACAAGTCGCAATTTTATTAATAATTTAAGCTGTTTTTCTAAAATAATCACACAAATATCTTCTTTACAGATATTTATGAAATCAGGAGAATCAACTCTAAAAATTTTACAATATCTCGACTAAAATCAATTTTGTATTAGCTCACTGTTAAAACAAGTTGTTCTTTAATTATTATAGGCTCCAAAACAAAACACGAGTTTACATAAAATGAGCTAACCGATTTACGTAACGTAAACAGTAAAACTAGAAGAATGGTTTGTACTGTTGTACTCGGAAATCTATTGTAGTTTTTTGGGGGAATTCTGCTTTCATTTTTTTATACGAAGCTAAACTTCCTACTGCCCTATTTGCAGCTCCAGATGGAGCTATGAGTGAAACTGTTATTATTTCTCTTCCGTTATTTGGCAATTGAAAAGTATGTATGCGGGGTACTTTGTTTGAAATTACCTTAAGTGAAATATTGTACTCTTTTAGTTTTCTTCTAAAGAAGTATTCTGGACCATTTTTACTATTTCCTCCGGTAAAAAGCAAGGTATCAATCTTTGGGTTCTGCTGGAGTATGACTACCAAATCACGTAGCTCTACATCCCTCATTCCAATATCTGAAGCATCTACCTTGTCTCGTTTTGCTGAGGCTACCATATCACAAACACCAATTCCTCGATTTATAAGAAATCGTTCACGTTGTTCTATGGCTTCAGCAGTATTTTCGAATTTTAAATTCAAATCGAATATTTTGTCTAAAATAACCCACAATTGCCCATCACGACTTCCGTAACAAAAATCTACGTCTCCTTCTTTTAATTCCCCTGTAGTGAACCGTGGTGGTGGCAACGTTCCAACAATCAACTTAGTTGCTGTTTCAGGAATAAATGGAGGATATGGATGTATATGATGAAACAAATGCACTGAAAAATTTAGATTACTATCTTAAATTACTACTATCAATTCAGGGATTTTAAAATGCTATCTTATAAAAACTGGTTCTTTTTCTTTTTCGGTGTACTCTTCGCTATAACCGTAACCATCGTAATCAAAAGCTTTTAAATCCTCTAAAGTTTTTACTTCCCTATCTATAGCAAAACGAGTCATACTACCTCTAGCTTTTTTAGCAAAAAACGAAATTATTTTAAGCTTTCCATTTTTGAAATCTTTAAAAACTGGTGAAATCACTGGAACTTTTAAATTTTTTTCGTCTATGGCTTTAAAATACTCAACACTGGCAAGATTTATAAATAGCTCATCATCTTGTAATTCTTTATTTAGGGCTTCAGTAAGTATTTTCTTCCAAAACTCATAAAGGTCTTTTTTTCTATTAACAGAAAGCTTAGTTCCCATTTCTAAGCGATAAGGCTGCATTAAATCTAAAGGTCGTAACATTCCATACATCCCTGAAAGAATACGGAGTGAATCTTGTAAAAGATCGATTTTTTCTAACGAAATAGAATAAGCGTCTAATCCTGTATAAACATCGCCTGCGAAAGCATATACTGCCGGGCGAGCATTTTCTGTCGTGAAAGGAGTATTAAATTCTTTATATCGTTGGTAATTTAGCTCAGCAAGCTTATCACTAATATTCATTAATTCAGCAATGGTTTTTTTGCTTTTTCTTTCAAGTTTATTATTAATTAGCGCTGCTTCTTCTAAAAAACGTGGTTGAGTGGCACGAGGGGTTGGGAGTTTAGATTCAAAATCCAACGTTTTTGCAGGGGAAACTACTATTTTCATTTTCTTAGCTTTTGCTTCAAAAATAACGAAAAGAAACACAACTAAACAAAATGTTACCAGCTAGATACTTCTATAACTAAATAGTTATATATTAACAAAAGATGTGAAGTAGAAGAACTACTTTATTCTTTTTCCTATTGTTGTAAAACTTAGGCCTTGAGCGCCGCGTAGCGATGTCATTATTGCTTCAAATATTGGCTCTGGTGTTTTCATTTTAGAAGACCATTCAAAAATAAAGTTGGCACCACTACCCCCATAATTATCAGCTTCATCAATAACAATTTCTACTGTTTCAAGTGGTTTTAAAAAAATCGGTTTTTTAAAATATTGCCTAATCAGGTCGCCATTGGTACTGTAATAATTGGCTTTAGATATAAATACAGTATCAGTTTCACTTACATTTCTCAAACTTATCATAGCGGTAAGGTTCTGAGTTTTCTTTAATGAAATACTATAAATGTGAGAATATACACTTAGATAAGTTTTTCCCTTTTGCAACGAGTCATTCTTCGGAAAAAACGAATTGTTTTCAATATAATGATCTTCCCAATGATTAGGGCTAAATGAGCTTATTTCAGTAGTTTCTTCACAAGCCGAAAAAAATCCAAACAGAATAATTAATATGAAGAATTGCTTAATACTCAACTAGGTTTTCTTTAATTGTTATAACCATAAAATTACGATAAATTATTGGTTTCAAACTTAACTATACGAATTTCGTTTACGCAGCTGAGAACTCTCTTATATTTAAGGCTTTAAACACTTTTTTAATTCCTTTTTTATTTTCTGAAAGCACGATAAGCACATCATCTGCATCAATTACAGTATTCCCATTAGGTGTAATATATTTATCCCCTCTTTTTATCATTGCGATAATAGCAGTTTTAGGAAATTCTATCTCTACTATCTGCTTCCCAACTACTTTATTTCCATTAGCAATTCCAATTTCGCGCATTTCTGTTTTAGGATGTTCTTCTAAAAACTTCTCGGAAGGTGTTAGTATTTTTTGACTACTTGGAATACTTACATTCAACCATTTTGCCACTACCGAAAGCGTAGTGCCTTGAATTAAAATTGATGTAAGTGAGATAAAAAACACTATGTTAAACATCATATTTGCTTTGTCGATTCCAGCTAAAAGCGGATAGGTAGCAAATACAATTGGCACTGCTCCACGTAATCCAACCCAAGAGATATAAAATCGCCTACGCAATTTCAATTTAAATGGAATTAAGCTTAGAAAAACTGCAACGGGACGCGCAACAAAAATCAAAAACAATGATATTACAAGTCCGATACCAATTACCGGGACAATTTGCGAAGGAAATACCAAAAGCCCTAAGGTCAAGAATAGTACGATTTGCATTAGCCAGGCTAGACCGTCGTACATTTTTAAAATAGTCTTTTTGTGAATTAAATATTGATTTCCTAAAAATACAGCACATATATAAATAGCTAAAAAACCATTTCCTCCCACAAAATCTGTTACCGAAAAAGTGATAAACATCAATGCTATTACTAGCACTGGGTACAGACCTTCAAAGTCTAACTTTATTCTGTTTATAATAATTTTACTTAATTTCCCAAAGCCAAAACCTGCAATTGTTCCAAGAATCATCTGCTGAAAAAACAAAGGAATCATAGAAACCAAACCTTGGTCTTGATTAACCACTAAGCCTAGAAATGCAATTGTAAGCACATAAGCCATTGGATCGTTACTTCCGCTCTCCATTTCAAGAGTAGGTCGTAAATTGGCACGTAGCGCAAGGTTTTTAGATCTTAAAATTGAAAAAACTGCAGCTGCATCTGTAGAGGAAACTATACTCCCTAAAAGTAAGCTTTCATATATTGTAAAGTCTGTTACGTAATATACAAATGTTCCTAAACCAATAGCTGTTAAAAAAACTCCAATTGTAGAAAGAGCAAACCCTTCTTTCATAATGGGTTTTACAGCTTTCCAGTCGGTATCAAGCCCTCCAGAAAATAGAATAAAATTCAGTGAAATAATTCCTATTAACTGCGCTATTTGAGGATTGTTAAAGCTAATCCCTATCCCATCTTCTCCTGCTAACATTCCAATTCCCAAGAAAAGCACCAAGGTTGGAACGCCAAATTTATACGAAGTTTTACCTGCTATAATACTTATAAAAAGTAGAATTGAGCCAACAAGCAGAATGTTTTCAATGGTTAGATTCAATAACTTTATCTTTTAAAATGTTAGGAAGATTGCAAAATACAAATTAAAATTTGTAAAATTATCTGCTATTTAAATTTTTAATTCGCAACAAAAACTACGTAAAGGTACTCCTCAAATATAAAACTCTAAAATCTGTTATCATTGGCAGTTCAAGGCTTTATAAAATTTTAAACATTCACTAATAACTTCATTTGTGTATTCCAATAGCATATTCACAAATAACACTAATTTTGTAAGCGATGACTAAGAAGAAAATTGATCTCCGCACCGTTAACGTAACGCGCTACATTACCCCGCTTAGGGAAGGTGGTTCGTTACCTGCATTGGCAGAAGCCGATGACGATTTTAAATACGTTTTAAAGTTTAGAGGCGCCGGACATGGAGTTAAGGCTTTAATCTCAGAGTTATTAGGGGGCGAAATTGCAAGAACAATGGGACTACGAGTACCTGAGTTAGTATTTGCAAACCTAGATGAAGCTTTTGGACGTAGTGAAGGAGATGAAGAAATTCAAGATTTATTAAAAGGAAGTCAAGGGCTAAATTTAGCTTTACATTTCCTATCAGGTGCATTAACATTCGACCCTATAGTTACAGAAGTTGATGAAGAGCTAGCTTCAAAGATAGTTTGGCTGGATGCTTTTATCACCAATATAGACCGTACGGTAAAAAACACCAATATGCTTATTTGGCATAAAGAACTGTGGCTTATCGATCACGGCGCAACATTTTATTTTCACCATTCTTGGGGCGATTGGAAAAAAGCGGCACAAAGTCCGTTTCCATATATTAAAGACCATGTTTTATTACCTCAAGCTACTAAAGTTGAAGAAATAAACAGTCAAATGATTTCTCTTTTCCCAGATGATAAACTCTTTGAAATTACTAATCTTATCCCTTTAGATTGGCTAAATTGGGAAGGCACTGATATGAATCCAGAGGAAATTAGAAATGTATATTATCAGTTTTTAGTACTGAGAAGAGACAATGCAAATAATTTTGTAAAACAAATTCAAGATGCCAGGAAAACACTTATATGAATATGCGGTAATACGTTTGGTACCCCGCGTTGAACGTGAGGAGTTCTTGAATGTAGGTATTATACTTTTCAGTAAAAGTGCAAAATACTTGAACTGCAAGTACCATATCGACACTAAAAAACTTAAAGCCTTTTCCTGCGAATTAGAATTTGAAGAGATTGAAAACAACCTTAAAGCTTTTGAGAAAATCTGTATGGGAGTGAAACAAGGCGGGCTGGTTGCACAATGGGAGACTTCCGACAGATTTCGATGGCTTACCGCACAACGAAGTTCATCATTGCAAACCTCACGTCCTCACAATGGATTCAGCAATGACCTAGATGCTACCTTAGAGCGATTGTTTAACGAGTTAGTTTTGTAAACGCTAAGGATTTCAGAATTATCGAATTGTGAATCCCCCTACAATACCTTGGTTGCTAAATATTTTTGCACTTCGTAAATATCAATACTCTTGTTAAATTTCTTACTTACCGTTGGCGTATCTTCGCTTGAAATCCAAATTTTTAGTTCTGCATCCAAATCAAAAGTTCCGGCCGTCTCTAATGAAAAGCGAGATATATGCTTATAAGGCAAGCATTTAAATTCTGCTTTGCTTCCAGTTACACCTTGTAAATCAATTAGAATTAATCGTTTATTTGTGAACATAAAGACATCACGAAAAAGCTTAAAACCAAGTTCTATAACTTCTCCTTCTATTAATAGTCGACTATATTTATCGGTTAATTTTTCTGAAGAAACCTCACTTGCGTTCCCAAGTATTTTATTGAATAGACTCATAAATGATATAGTAAAGAATTAGTTGTTAATTATTTCGCTGAAATAATTTCTCCGTAATAACTTATAGTTCCTCTGTTGTTGCTGCTAATGGTAAGCGTAGCATATCCAGAATTACTCACTGAAATTGATATTAAGAAAGTATCGTTATCCTCTTCAACTTTAGTTTGAACGTGATATCCTTTCTCGTTATTTTCGATTTTAAAATCCTGTGGCTTACCGCTAAAACGCATTCCTTTATCCTTACTCATATTCATTCCGCTATATGCACGTCCATAAAACGGCAAATGACTCTTCACCATTTTTGGAGTAAAAATAATAGCGTAATCACTCCCAACTAAGTTTTTTGAAGTTCCTCCTGTAGGATAAGCTGTATTTGCTATAAATTCAAAATTTTTCGAGTTTAATAAAGCTTCTATACTATTCTGTTCGGGTGAAATAGAAAGTTTATTTTTTGAAATCTTACTTTGAGCTTGTACGCTTGCAAATCCAAAAGCAAACAGTGCTGTGAATATTAGAATATGTTTTTTCATGATATTTATTTTTTTTAGAGTCTCAAAGATTACAACAATTATACCGCATTCGGGTTTTAGACTACAATATTAGACGAAATAATTTACGCTTTTAAATCAATTTCTTTTAAGTTTTGAATTCTATTACGCTCAAGGAAATCGTCAATACTTTCAAAGTGTTCGATTACTCGTTTGTCTTTAAATTCAAAAACTTTTTCAGAAAGACCTTGAAGGAAATCACGATCGTGAGAAACCAAAATTAAGGTACCATCAAACTGAAGCAGGGCTTCTTTTAAAACGTCTTTCGACTTTAGGTCTAAGTGGTTTGTTGGCTCATCGAGAATTAAAACGTTTACGGGTTCCAGCAGTAATTTTACCATTGCTAAACGTGTTTTTTCACCTCCAGAAAGCAGGCCTACTTTTTTATCGATATCATCGCCGCTAAACATAAAGCGACCGAGAATATTTTTAATTTGGGTTCTAATTTCACCTTTAGCAACCTCATCTACCGTTTGAAAAACAGTAAGTTCCTTATCTAAAAGCGCGGCTTGATTTTGAGCAAAATACCCAACCTTAGCATTGTGACCTAATGCACAAGTTCCCTCAAAATCTATTTCGCCCATTATGGCTTTAATCATTGTTGATTTTCCTTCACCATTTCTTCCAACAAAACTTACTTTCTGACCTCGAGAAATACTCATATTAGCATCTTGAAATACCACGTGGTCGCCATATTTTTTCGTAAGCCCTTCAACGATAACAGGATAATCCCCACTTCGTTGTGCAGGTGGAAAACGCAAAGCTAGGGCCGAATTATCGATATCGTCTATCTCTATAATTTCAAGCTTTTCCAGCATTCGTTCGCGAGAGTTTACTTGATTGGTTTTTGAATAAGTTCCTTTAAAACGTTCTATAAACTGTTTTGTCTCTGCTATAAATTTTTGTTGCTCCTCATATGCTTTTATTTGATGAGCACGTCTATCGGCACGTAATTGTAAATAGTGGCTGTAATTGGCCTTATAGTCGTAAATACGTCCCATTGTTACCTCAATGGTTCTGTTTGTAATATTATCGATAAAAGTTTTGTCGTGGGATATAACAATTACCGCTTTTGCTTTATTCAGCAAGAAATCTTCTAACCAAATAACCGACTCAATATCTACGTGGTTTGTTGGCTCATCTAATAGAATTAAATCTGGTTTTTGAAGTAAGAGTTTTGCAAGTTCAATACGCATACGCCATCCACCACTAAACTCTGAAGTTTGTCGATGTAAATCACTTCTTTTAAATCCTAAACCACGAAGCGCTTTTTCAACCTCAGCTTCATAATTTATCTCTTCAAGCGCGTAATACTTTTCACCTAACTCTGCAACTTTAGTTATGATATTCATATACTCATCACTTTCGTAATCTGTTCGAGTTTCGAGTTCTTTATTAAGGCGATCTATTTCATCACGCATCTCAAATATCTGAGTGAAAGCTTTAGACGCTTCTTCAAATACAGTGCAATTATCTTCCGTTAATAAATGCTGAGGTAAATACGCAATTACCGTATCCTTTGGAGCACGTACATTCCCTCGTGTAGGTTTTTGAACCCCTGCTATTATTTTCATCATAGTACTTTTACCAGCACCATTCTTACCCATTAGGGCTATTTTGTCGTTTTCGTTTACTACGAATGACACATCACTAAAAAGCGTGTCTCCACTAAACTCAACCGCCAAATTATCTATTGAAATCATATTCTGATAGGTGTTTAATAGAACGTTGAACTTAAATTAAAGACAAATATTTTATCGTCAAAACATTTGTCACACGTCCAATCGTCATATTTTTTTAAAGGCTGCAAAACTATTAAAAGAAAGTGGATTATAAGTTATAACCCTAGTAAAGTAAATCGAGATAATGTGAGATGAATTTTCACCAAGTTAGATTTTTTAATTAAATAATTCAGAGTCTATGTTGTAGAAAAAATTAAAGACTTAATAATCTTTAAATCAAATATTTAAACCCACTTTTTATTGACTATAAATACTTGTTTATCAATAAATAAATTGATATGTTTGTCCTTCTATCAAAAAAATCCTCCGTTATGATTAGACTTAGTAATTTTAATGAATGCGATAGGAATACTTCTCAGTTAAGAAAATCCTTAATTTCTTATTATAAATTATTTACCATCTTTCCGATATAATCACACCATTTGTGTGTTATACGAGATAATATTTTTAAGGTATTTGAAGCTTTAAAATAAATTTTACATCAAAAAGTTTAGGTGTATAAGACAACGATTCACATTAAAATTCAAAGGCTAAATTTTTTAGCGATTCATAAAATTAATATTAGTTTGTTTTTTTAAATAGTTGGTTTGATGAAGAAAAGGGCCAATGTCGATTAATTTGACGGGCCCTTTTTCATTTCTATTAGAAATGTTATTTGGCTCGTTTCATAATTTTAGGACCAACCCAAAGCCAAACTCCGGTAATAACAAATAAGAATAAAGAAAGTCCCATTAAGGTGTTATAAAAAACTTTGAATGCTCCGTTTTTTATATTCAACCAATCGTCAACTATTGAACCGTCGTGAATCTCTTCAATTAAGTCGGATATTCTTCTGTCTACACTTAAAACTTCGCCAGTAGTGGCATCTAGTTGTATTTCGTGATAACCTTCTTCAAATATGAATTTCATCATTCCCTTGTCCGGTCTAGCATCAATCCGGTCTAATTCTAAAGATAGGTTAGAATCAACATTTTCGTGAAGAGTTTTTGTCGCTATGCTATGCAATTTATCTAAAGGCATCCATTCTTCAATATTTGTGGAGATTCCTTTTTCCGATTTCGGAAGCATTATTCCGTAACTGTGCTTCTTCCATCCCAATAACAACCCCGTAACAGCCATTATCAAAAACAGTACTGCAAGAAAAATTCCCATCAAACGATGAATTTTCCTAGTAGATCGCAATATGGCAGCGTGTTTTTTTCTATTCATATTATAAAATACGTCTATGTTTCTTCATCAATAAAGAAACAGCAATTATTACCGATTAAAAGTGAGCAGTTAACGATAAAATAAAATTTCGTCCTGCCCCTGAAATTCCCGAACTATAAGAACGGTAACGTTGATCTGTAATGTTTTCAACCCCTCCACTTATATCAAATGTATGTGAAAGTTTATAAAGGGCTTTATAATTTAATGTATACCAAGACGGGGCATAAGGGTTGCCATTTTCATCTAAAGCGTATATTTCAGTTTTTCCTTTTTCTCCTTCAGGTAAGTCGTCAAAATCGCGTTTTCCTTGGTAGAGCACGTTCAACTCCATTCTCAATTTATTCTTCTTGTAATTTAAACGTGATACTCCAAAAAATGGTGAAGAATGACGTGCGGAACTAGTTTTCCCGTTATCTAATTCTTCTTCTCCTTTCTGAAAGTTTATATCTGTAGAAAATCCAAACCCTTTTGGTAGTTTTAATTCAACTCCCGCCTGAACTCCATAAACATGTGCAACTGCAGCATTTTGAATTGCTTGCACTTGACTTAGTTCTCCTTCATAAATTATACTATCACGGCCATTAAGTTTAAAATCTCTTCGAACTAATGCATTTTTAAGTGAAGTATAGTATGCAGTAACATCAAGTTTTACAATATCGCCAAATACTTTAGCAATCCCTAAATCTGCATTATAAGCATATTCTGGTTTTAAGTTGGGATTAGGAATAACAACACTTCCTGGTTCCGAATCGAAAACTTTACCGATATCATCCACATTTGGAGCTCTAAATGCTGTACCCAAGTTTGTACTTAATACTAATGTTTTGGTTGGTCTGTAAACACCTCCTATACTCCCAGTAAGTGCACCTTTGCTGATACTTGCTTTTGAAAAAGGGAAAGAGTAAAAGCTTGTATCAAAGTCTGAATCCAACAAAATATGATTGTAACGCGCTCCTGCACTTAAAGTAAATTCTTCAGAAACTTTATATTCATCTGTGAAGTAAACCGCTAACGATTGCCAAGTTGAAACGGGGTATCTTGAAGGAGCGGCCTCTGTAATACCTGTAGTAATATCTTTAGCTTTCCCTTTAGAATTCACATCGTCTATAACGTATTCCACACCATAAAAGAAGGTGTTATTATCGCTGGTACTTTTTACAAAGTCTAAATTTACAGAATATGCGCTAACTTCTTCTTCTTGATTGCTACGAGAAGTTTTATTGAAGTTTCTACTTAGCCTGCTCTCTTCAAACCATTGATGCGCCAATCGTATGCTCATTTGGTCAAATACTGCATTGTTGGCGGTATGGTTAATATTTAAATTATTCATCATCCATATTTGTGGCCCGTAATCCCACTCGGCATATCTTGGAAATCCATCTTTTAAGCGGTTATGCCTGTCGTATCTGCCATATGGAGAAGTTTCTGAATAGTGAAATCCATACTGAAAATCCCATTTATCATTTGGTTTAAAGCGAATTTTTTGCATTAAATTGACTTGTGAATAGGCTGAAGGGATTTGGAGTAATTCGTCGTCTTGCTTAATGATAATGTCCGAATCTCCTTGTCGCTGAACATAGAAATCTTTTATATAATCGTTTGGACCGTGTCTCCCTTGACGAAGATGATCGTAATCCCAAGAAGTAAAACTTGTAATGAACGCCCAGTTTTTAAAACCTAGATTTACATCTAAATGTCCCGTTTTTTCATTATTTGCTGAAGAATATCTAGCACTTGCTTTCCCTGTGATATAAGGTTTATCAGTGAAGGTGAATTTTGGGGTTAATGTTTGAAAACTCATTACTCCACCAATAGCATCACTACCATAAATTACAGAACCTGGACCGAAAAGCACTTCGGTATTTTCAATTGCAAAAGGATCTAGACTTATAACATTTTGAAGGTTTCCAGAACGAAAAATTGCGGTATTCATTCGTACACCATCTATAGAATAAAGTAAACGACTAGTAGCAAAACCACGAATTATAGGGCTTCCTCCTCCCTGCTGACTCTTTTGCACAAAAACCTTACCTGAAGTACTCAGTAAATCTGCAGCTGTTTGAGGGTTTTGAAGTGCAACTTCCTTGGCAGAAATAGAAATAATTTTGGAAGCTACATCATCACTACTTTGTCGCCAACGCGAGCCAGATATAACTACTTCATCTAAGTTGAAGTTTGATAATTTTAAATAAATTTCAAAATTTTCAGACTCTAATTCAGCGTAGCTTTTAGTTATAGATTTATATCCTAGTGTTCGAATCTCTATCTTTTCAATATTTTTAAAAGCTGAAATATCAGCTTGTCCTTTGGCATTTGTAGTGGTATATAAATTCATTTTTACATTTGAAAGAGTAACCAATTCAATAGGCTCATTAGATTCTTCTTCCTTAATAGTTATTGTTTGACCAAAGCCATTAATCGCACAACCTATTAATAAAATTAAAGGGAAAATATATCTCATAGTTATAATCCTGAAGTAAAAACTTATTTCAGATGTTTAAATACTTTAAATTAAAATTTGCGCTATTTATCTCCTTTGATAACCTTCCAAAGCTTTTTCGCTCCTATTACAATAAGTAAGCAAATAAAGCCAATAATTAAGCCAACAATAAATTCACCTACAAAAGAAGGTAATGTTGGTAGGAAACTGTGAAAGTAATCTACATTATGAACAAAAATCCCTCCAGCAACCAATAATAAAGCAATAGTTCCAATTACACTTAAACTTTTAATTATAATTGGTAATGCCTGTACTAAGAATAGCCCTAACGATTTTTTAAAGCTTTTACCTTCTTTGCTGCTTTTTATAAGCTTAAACCCTACTTCATCCATACGCACTATAAGTGCAACAATACCATAAACACCTACAGTAGCCAATAAAGCAATAATACTTACAACTATTATCTGTGTAGCAAGGGGCTGAGTAAGAACAGTTCCTAATGCAATAATCACAATTTCTAGCGAAAGAATAAAATCGGTTATAATGGCAGATTTCACACGCTCATTTTCGTAAGCTAATATTTCAGCTTCACTCATCTCTACGTCCACTTTCTCTTTTTTGGAGTGAGCGTGAGGAAAAATGAATTCATATATTTTTTCTGCTCCTTCATAAGCTAGATATAGCCCTCCAAGTAGCAAAATAATTGTAACGGCAATCGGTATAAAAGCACTTAATAAGAATGCAATTGGAAGAATAATTAACTTGTTAATAAAAGAACCTTTAGTGATAGCCCACAAAACTGGAATTTCTCTGGAAGAAGCAAAACCTGAAGCTTTCTCAGCATTCACAGCTAGGTCGTCACCTAATATGCCTGCTGTTTTTTTTGCAGCAACTTTACTCATCACTGCCACATCATCAAGTAAAACTGCTATATCATCAAGTATTGCGAAGATTCCTGAAGCCATAAAATTTTCTTTTAAATTTTAGCAAAAATAGGCAAGTTGACATTAAACTTCTTATAATTATTGCCCAATTTACTTTACATCTAGCTATATCAGTAAAATCAACTTATCTCATGGCTGCAAGACATCAAGTACGTAAATAAATTTCTCCTTTTGTATGAAAATAAAAACCCGATTTACTTTCTAAATTGAAAGCAAATCGGGTCTATTAAACAAAAACTACTAAAAGACTAATAACGTGTTATCGCTCCAAATCCATTAAACTTTGATAATTCCCCTTTAGGAAGGAAAACCACATCTCCGCCAAAGTCCATATTGGCTTCAATCATTTCGTCATAAATATCATCAATTACTCCCTTATCGTTTCTCTTCTCCTCAGAAACATAAACTATTTCATCATCTTTCAAAACTGCAGGTTGAAACAAACCTTGTTCAATAAATAGTGTTTGAATCTTCCCTTCAGCAATTGCTCGCCAAATTTCATTCGTATCACTCAAAAACTTATTCTGCCCAACTGCATTTTTTAAATCTTCCTTTCGCGCATTATTTTTATCAACAATATAATCTTTTACAACTTCCCAACTTTCTTCTACTATAGTGTGAGCAGATTCATTAATCATACTCTTGTTAAGATACACCTCAAAAATACTATTTTTATTATCGGCAATCTTTAGGTATTCCTTATGGTTTTCTTCTAATCCACAAATTAGAACTGGTAGCGGGTTATCTTTTCTTACCTCATTCACCAATTTATCCGCTTGATTAAAGTATTCAGCATTTAAACTTGTTTGTTTGGAAGCTATTGCAGCGGCAGCCCTATTTTTTGAGAAGAACTGGGTGTTTTCATAAGGGAATGGATTTCCTATTTCTTGAATAACTTTGTCATTCATCACTTCAAGAAGTCTAGTTTTTTCCTGACTTAAAACTAAAATATAATAATGAGTTTCTAAGTGCATAGCCCTAATTAAATCACGAGTAGCAAAGGTGTCGTCTATTACTACACGATCTTCCACTTTTATCGGTAAACGAGTAAACTCAGCAATATCATCATTTACAAAAAGTAACAGACTTTCTAAATTCTGGCTATGGTCGATAGACGAGGCTAAGTTGTTTAGTTTCTCTATCAAACTTGTAGCATTACGTTTTGTAGTATCTGCCATTAACTTATCTTCAGCCTCTTTTATGAGATTTTTTAAACGTAATCCATCATTTAAGTAATCTGGTTTTGTTCTATGCGTAGTTGCTATTATTGAGATACAATTTTCAGAACGAATGTCTTTTAGTTTTTTCAATGTTATGTTCATATTATATGTTTTTTATGTTAATACTATTTTAAGTCACAAAAATTCAACTTTAATTTTTGTGTAGTTTTAATAAGAATTCAATTAAAGTTCATAAATACTAACATAACCAATATAAACGTAAGAAACTATGATATAAGTCATTAACACAACATTAACGAGGTATTGATTTTAAAATTAAAAGGTGTGAGAAATCAGTTGTTACTCTTTTACTGAAGGAAATTTAGCTGGCGTAAAGAGTAGAATAATTAAAGTAACCAAGCCCGCTACTACCATACTTAGATAAACATTATTAGTAGCGTAAAAGAAAGATTCTCTTAAATAAAGACTTACTTCTGAAACAGAAGTATGAGTTTGTAAGACCTCAACCATTTTATTTACTCCTGGCAGTTTTCCTTGTAAAACCTCTGGAGCGTTTTGCAACTTACTGGATATTGTAGCGTTAAAGACAGCCGCAAATACAGCTGCACCAATACTCTGCCCAAAATAACGAGAAAATATATTAGTACCCGTTACAACGCCTCTTTGTCCCCATACCACAGTGGACTGTACTCCAACCAAAAGTGGGGTTGTAATTAACCCAAAACCTGCTCCTAATGTCATTTGAATTGCAACCAAACTCCACACTGGTCCAGGAAAGGGAATTAGTAGGAAACTTGCAGCACCAATTATAACTATTATAATTCCACAAAGTGCCGTATTTCTGAATCCTACGCGTAGATAAAGCTTTCCTGATAAAGACGAAGACAATGGCCAAGTAATACTCATACTTGCTAAAATAAACCCAGCCGCCATAGCACCAACTCCAGAAACTGATTGGGCAAAAACAGGAAGATACATACTTGGCCCCATGGTAGCAATCCCCATTCCTATGGTTGCTAAATTAGCCCTTAGGATAACCTTCTTTTTCCATACCCACGCTGGTAATATTGGTTCAACGGCTCTTCGTTCTATTCTTATTGTAATAAATATCAATAAAACTGCTAATAATAAAATCCCCAAAGTATAAAGAGATAACCAAGGCCAAGATTGTCCGCCTTGTAGTACACCAAACATGATAACCGTTCCTGTTACTAACATCGCCAAGGCTCCTGCCCAATCTATTTTGTGACGATTATTAGGTTTTTTCTCGTGTAGATAAATGATTATTAATGCTATCGCTCCGGCACCGATAGGGAGGTTAATTAGAAATATCCATCGCCACGATGCGTAATCTGCCAAAGCTCCACCTACTGCAGGACCCATTATTGCAGAAACACCCCAAACACTAGACAACCAACCTTGAATTTTAGCACGTTCTTGAATAGTATAAATATCTCCTGCTATGGTATTTACAGTAGCCATTATTGCCCCGGCTCCGACAGCTTGTAGCCCTCTAAAAAAAATTAGAGAATGCATATTCCAAGCTGCGGCGCAGGCAGCAGAGCCGAGAAGAAATATTAAGATTCCAAAAATGAGGATTGGTTTCCGTCCGTAGATATCTGCTAACTTTCCATAAATGGGAATAGTAACTGTTTGAACAAGTAAATAGATTGAAAATAACCAACTAAAAAGTGAGAAACCACCAAGATCCCCAACTATTTGAGGAATGGCTGTAGCAACAATAGTATTATCCATTGCTGCTAACATCATAGTAATCATGAGTGCAAATAGCACCCAATTTCTACGCATTTCTTTTACTGGTTTATCGTGCATTTTCCTATTTCACTTTTGCGCAAAGATAGCCCTTCAAATACTTCTGTATATTTTGAAATTGAATAAAAATTCTATTACTATTAAAGCAGTAACAACTAGATTTTCTTTGAAGAAATAATATGTAATAAGTAATAATGAATCTTCAAAAAGATAATAATCGACTAAATACTACAAATAGAAACAATTACGTTTAATGAAGACTTTTGGTTAACTACTACTCAGCTTTATCAACGTTATTGAGAAAGTTTAAAATTTTCTTATTAACTACTTCAGCTTGGTCCACAGATACAAAATGACCTGCATTTGGAACGACTTCGGCGTGACTGCTTGCTATATTTCTATTTACAACACCTAGAGTTTTATTGCCGTTAATTATATCATTATCACCTATCAATACAAGTGTAGGCATCTTTAAAGTTTGTAAACTTTTATTTGGAAATGGCGTCATTTGCATCATAAACTTAGGTAGAGTATCATTTTTCACCCCAATTTTATATTGTTTTAAATAGTTCTTATTTATTGCGTTTACGTTGCTTGACATTGTTTCAAGCTCTCTTTCTAACTTCTTTTCATCAGAAGAAAGTGCGTTGATTATATTTTTTATTAAATCGGTACTAGGCGGAATCCACATAAAAGTTTGTGCAGGACTCAACAAAACAAGGCTTTTAATATCTCTTTTGCTTTTCGTTGCTAAATCAACGGCAAACCAACCGCCTCTTGAAGCGCCAATTAAATGAAAAGAATCTAATTTTAGGGCCCATAAAACCTCTTGATACCACTCAGTAATTTCATCTATATTATTAAAATTGGCTGTCTTATAAGATTTTCCTGGCTCAGATAATAAGTCGATTGCAAATATTCGATAATCTTCCACCAAGGCTTTAGCATTGGGATACCACATAGTAGAGCTAGCATTCATTCCGTGTAGCAAAACAACTGGAGTTGCTTTTCTATTTCCGCTTACCACAACATGTGCTATACCGTGAGAAGTGGTGATATAAAGCTCTTCATAATCAACCCCCCATTGCTTCATAGTTTCATCATAAGCATCAAAATATGCTTTGTGTTTTTTACTAGGCTTAGTAATGTAATCAGGCTTTTTAGAAAACTTGTCGTACTCGTTTTTACAAGCAGTAAATAATGCTAGAGTAAGAAAGATCAACAGAAATTTAAAGTTTTTCATTCACATATTATTTGGCGGTAAAAGTAGTAAAGAACTTTAGTGTTGATGGTTAATCTTTTTATAATAAACCTTAGTAATAAAAAAGCCCACAAATCTTATTATAAGACCTGTGGGCTTCTGTAAAAATTAAAAATTTACTTATTTAGCTATTGTCATTTCATCAATAATATGAGTTGCTCCAGCTAATTTATCTATAATAAATAACACATAACGTATATCAACATTGATAGTTCGTTGTAGTTGGTCGTCAAAAATAACATCTCCAGCCATTGCCTCAATATTACCGTCAAATGCAAGACCAATTAATTCTCCTTTTCCGTTAAG
This sequence comes from Aequorivita sediminis, assembly GCF_032080575.2. Lineage (NCBI taxonomy): Bacteria > Pseudomonadati > Bacteroidota > Flavobacteriia > Flavobacteriales > Flavobacteriaceae > Aequorivita > Aequorivita sediminis. The sequence goes on from NZ_JAVLSO020000004.1 coordinate 42,141, forward strand.
AACAGGAGAACCAGAGTTACCACCTGTAATATCATTATCAGTTAAAAAGTTTACTGGAAGGTATCCATCCTTATCTGCATAAGGACCAAAATCTCTCTTTTCATAAAGATCGATTAGCTCCTTAGGCATATCAAACTCATCATCACCAGGCTGATACTTAGCCACTGTTCCTTTTAAAGTAGTGTAGTAGTTTTTGTCAGCGTCGTTACGCTTATCTTCTGGCAACGAAATAACTTTTCCGTACGTTAAACGCAAAGTACTATTTGCGTCTGGGTAGTATTTCTCATCAGGGTTTTGATCTCTCATACCCTGAACCATCAATCTAAATGCACGGTCGAAATCGTGACCTAATTGAGTTTCTTCTTCCGACTTGAAACGATAACGCTTTAACAAATCTACAGAAAGTTGATATAATGGATCATTTTTAAGAACCTCAGCATCTGGGTTAGCCATGAAGCCTTGTAGCTTTTCTTTAGATTCAAAAACACTGTTTTGTAGTGCATTGTTTAAGTACTCCTTCCACCCATCTTCGGTTTTATTAGCTTCTGTAGCAATCTCAGCTATCATAGGAGCGATGTTTGTAGCCTTAGTAGAGTAAAGTTTAAACTGAGCAGCCAATACATCTCTTTCTAATGGAAGGTAAAGTCCGTCGTAAAGGTTGTTGATTTCTGCTTCCAATTTTGGCTTTAATTCCGCTCTTTTCGCCTCATTTTGCTCGATGTAATATTCAATAGCAGTTCCTAAGCGATAAGGAAGTGTTGCCATTCTTGTTCTCAACAACAAGCCTAAATAATTGTTATGACTACTTGCTTCATTTGTTTTTGCGTAGTAATCATTTATAGTTGGAATTACGTTAGCATATTTTTTATTAGCTTTTTTAGAAGCCCATTTCTGAAATTCCGCCTCTGTTTCACGCTTAGTTTCTGCAGTTTTGTGATGTTTTAAAGCATCAATCATCCCTTGACGGTTTTTCCAATAGTTGGCAATGGACGCATAGCTAGATGCATAGTCTAATTTTACTTGCTGATCGCGGTCCATATAATCCTTCATTACATCCATAGATGTTTTTGAAGCCTCAACCCAAGCAGGGTAAGCATATTCTACGTTTTGCTCAATACCACCTGCAGGCATCCAACGATTTGTACGACCTGGGTATCCAAGAATCATAGCAAAATCATTTTCTTCAAATCCTTTGATGCTTGTAGTTAAGTGATGTTTTGGCTTTAAAGGAACATTATCTTCAGAATATTCTGCTGGGTTACCATCTTTATCGGCGTAAACTCTAAAAAGAGAGAAGTCACCTGTGTGTCTTGGCCATTCCCAGTTATCGGTGTCTCCACCAAATTTTCCTATACTAGCAGGAGGTGTTCCAACTAAACGAACATCGTTATAATCTTGGTAAACGAAGTAGTAAAATTCATTTCCTTCATAAAATGATTTTACAGAAACAGTATATTTTCCACCTTCGTTATTCTCTTGTTCGATTAGTGCTATTTCTTTATTGATTGCTGCTTCGCGTTCAAGTTCGGTCATTTTATCGTTAACCTTACTTAAAATACGTTTAGAAACATCATCCATTCTTACAAAGAAACGAACAGAAAGACTCTTTGGCTTTAATTCCTCTTTATGGTTTGCAGCCCAATATCCATTAGTTAAATAATCGTTTTCGGCAGTAGATAGCTCAGCAATTTGGCTATATCCACAGTGGTGGTTAGTCAACACAAGACCTTTGTCAGAAATTATTTCAGCAGTACAACCACGGTTAAACTGAACAATAGCATCTTTTATGCTAGAGTTATTTATACTGTATATTTCTTCTGGTGTAAGTTGAAGCCCCATTTTTTGCATATCACGGTAATTCAACCGTTCAATGTGCATTAAGAACCACATACCTTCATTTGCTTGTACCGGCAAAATGAAGATTGCGATAAATAAAGAAAGAATAAATTTTTTCATTAGTGAATGTAATTATTGATTAAATATGAATTGAAAATAATCTTGTTATCACAAAAAATTTTCAGCTTGTAAATATAGTAGATTAACCATTTTAACTGCGGAATTACGGTTGAAAAGAATTGCAATCAGTAAAATTTAACTTTTTATTATGAATGGGTAAATTGAAAATAAGACCCCTTCCGTCTTTTGGCAAAACACCAAAAGACACCTTCCCCTACAAGAAACTTAGAACATTTTATTAAAAATATTTAGAAGGGGAAGGAGCTGTTTGTTTGAAAAATTATTAAACGAGTACAAAAGTATGAGAAAAGTTCCCCGCCCTGAAAGGGAGAGCTGCCCAACGGGCGGGGTGAAAACATAAAAAACACCTTCTAAGCCTTCACCCCTTCCGACTTTTTACACAAAAGTAAAAAGACACCTTCCCCTAGAAGAAACCTAGAACATTTTATTAAAAATTTTTAGAAGGGGAAGGAGCTGTTTATATAAAAAATATTATTCGTGTACGCAAGTATGAGAAAAGTTCCCGCTCTGAAAGGGAGAGCTGCCCAATGGGCGAGGTGAAAACATAAAAAAACCTTCTAAGCCTTCACCCCTTCCGACTTTTTACACAAAAGTAAAAAGACACCTTCCCCTAGAAGAAACCTAGAACATTTTATTAAAATTATTTAGAAGGGGAAGGAGCTGTTTGTATAAAAAATATTATTCGTGTACGCAAGTATGAGAAAAGTTCCCCGCCCTAAAAGGGAGGGGTGCCCGAAGGGCGGGGTGGGTTTACTTCCTATTTTCTTTAAAATGATCTCGAATATCCTTTAAAACTTACGGCAAAAAATCAAATACCATCTTATTCTCATATCGAAGTACAATAAACCCCATGTCTTCTAAAAAAGTGTCACGTTTTCTGTCATATTCTTCAGCTTTGGGGTTTATATGTACCTGGCCATCGAGTTCAATAATCAATCCTTCTGAAGCACAATAAAAATCCATAATATAATTTTGAATACTATGTTGTCTTCTGAATTTTCTACCTTCTAGCTGACTTCTTTGTAAATACTTCCATAAAAAAGCTTCTGCTGGCGTAGCATTATTACGCAACCTACGCCTAAAAGTTCTCAACTCAGGTTTATCATGAATCTTCTTTTTTCTCATAACCCTCTTTTTCAATACATTAAAAATAATAAAATAACGTGTAAAACCTAAAAACCATCTAGCTCTCACCTGCTTCCGTATTTTTACGCAAAAGCAAAAGGACACCTTCCCCTACAAGAAACTTAGAACATTTCATTAAGAATATTTTGAAGGGGAAGGAGCTGTTTGTGAAAAACATATAGATAAGTTCACCGATTAATTTTATGCTTTTTTGCAAACTCAACATTTATCAATAACTTTAAAATCTAATCACTAAAGAACACCATATGAAGAAAAGACTAGTACTATTATCAACGCTATTTTTAGGGTTGGTTTCAACATCTATTGCGCAACAGCAAGGACAAAAGGCATCTTTAAACGAAGATGGAACGATTTCGGTAGAAACAGTTTTACTTCCAGAAAAACACAACAACACCGAACAAACTCAAGATTTTGATTTACTCTGGCAATTTGGCCAAGCAGCTAATCCAACATTTAAAAACTCAAGAGGTGTTACTCTTGCAGACGTTGATAATGACGGGGTAGACGAAATAATATACGGATTTTGGGACACGTTATATGTTTTAAAAGGTGACGGATCGGTTTTATGGGAAAAACCGATAAGCGGCAGTATTTTACTACCTCCCACAGTAGTAGATTTAGATAATGATGGCACCGTTGAAATTATCGTTAATACAGGAGGTATTCCATACGCTGGTCGAGTTTATTTGTTAGATAATCAAGGAAATGATCTTCCTGGCTGGCCATTGAATTTTGATAATAATTGGATGATAAACGCACCTGCCGTTGCAGATCTTGATGATGATGGTACTCTAGATATTATTACGTGTGAACGTGTAAGTAGCACTTTGGGGAAAATTCACGCACTTAAAATGGACGGAACATCAGTTAACGCAAATTGGCCAGTTGAAGTTGGAGCTACTCCTGGTTTTACACCTTCAATTGGAGACGTAGACAATGATGGAAATCTTGATGTAGTAATTTCTGCTTCCTCAGGAGGAATGTACATTTTTGACAATCAAGGTCAGATATTTCCAGGTTTCCCTGTTGTAGATCCAAATGTAAAATACTCTTACCAATCTCCTATTCTAGCTGATCTAGATGGAGACGATGATTTAGAAATAATTGGTAGTAATCACGGAGACTCCCCAGGCTTTTACGTTATGGAGCACGACGGGTCCTATAAAGCGGGTTGGCCAATTACACTTAGCGGATGGACATATTCTCCAGCAACAGTTCTTGACTTAGATAACGATGGTACATTTGAGATATTTTTATCTGATAGAATTTCAAGTGGCACCCCTGGAGAAGAGTTGCCAGTAATCTATGGCTTAGACCCAGACGGCGGCAACTTACCTAATTTCCCATTTGAAAAATATGGAGGTACTGAAGGTGTACTTTCTATTGCAGATGTAAATAACGATGGTGTATTAGACATTGTTTTTCCAAGCACCATGACTGACGCAGATGGTATTGGGTACATTCACGCCTATTCATTGGATGGAAGTGGTGAAGTTGATGGCTTCCCAATTAGACCAAGAGGATTTACTTTTCTAAACGGAGTAGTTCTAGGAGATGTTGACAATGACGGACAACTAGACTTAACTGCGAACAGTTACACACAAACTTTTGGAAGTGGTGTAGATTCAACTTTTGTTAGTGTTTATAATTTAAATGTACCATACAATTCTGAGAGCATAAAAAGGAATGGTTATAAAGGAAATAATACTCGAGACGGATTAGTAAAGTTAGATGATACTGCCGGAGTCTCTACTTTTAATTCTATTTCACAAATTTCAGTTTTTCCTAATCCTTCAGACGGAATTTTAAGTTTTACAATTCCTACTACTATTCAGAATGCTGAGGTAAAAGTTTACAACATTGATGGGAAAATGGTTTTCTCTAAAAAAGGAATTTTAGAAAAAACTTCAACATACAATTTGAAACACTTTAACAACGGCTTATACTTCGTTAAAGTTTCTGATGGTAAAAGCACTTCTACTGCAAAGTGGATTAAGAAATAATTAATTAAAATATACCTTTAATAACAAGTCCCTTTTCAGCTAATGAAAAGGGACTTATTTTATTTGTATAAACAATCTAATGATTTAAGACTACTCTATAACGTTCTTAGAATAGCTGCGCCATTTTTCTAAACACGTTTGCATATCTTCTGGAATAGAAGTCTCAAAACGCATAAATTCTTCAGTAACTGGGTGTACAAATCCTAGCGTTCGTGCGTGTAAGGCTTGACGAGGTAGAATTTTAAAACAGTTATCTACAAATTGCTTGTATTTAGAAAATGTAGTGCCTTTCAATATTCTCTCACCTCCGTAACGTTCGTCATTAAAAAGCGTATGCCCGATGTATTTCATATGCACTCTTATTTGGTGTGTACGTCCAGTTTCTAACCTACAAGAAACCAAAGTAACATAACCTAAACGTTCTAACACTTTATAATGCGTAACCGCTGGTTTTCCTTTTTCTTCGTCGTCATTTTCGTAAACTGTATTTTGCAAACGATTTTTAGGGTGACGTCCTATATTCCCCTCTATAGTTCCTTCGTCTTCTTCAACATTACCCCAAACCAAAGCAACATATTCTCGCTCTGTAGTTTTATCAAAAAACTGCTTTGCTAGATGTGTCATAGCTTCCTCAGTTTTCGCAACTACTAAAAGTCCGCTAGTATCTTTATCTATTCTGTGCACTAAACCTGGGCGATTACTACTGTTGTTTGGCAGGTTTTCAAAATGATAAGTCAGTGCATTTATTAGTGTTCCGCTATAATTCCCATGTCCGGGATGCACTACCATTCCTGCTTCTTTGTTAACCACAAGTACAGCATCATCTTCATAAACTATTTCGATGGGAATATCTTCGGGTACTAATAAAAACTCATAAGGAGGATGTTCAAATAATACAGTAACTATATCGCCACCTTTTACTTTGTAATTAGATTTCACAGGAACATCATTAACATAGATGTTTCCTGCAGTTGCCGCTTTTTGTATTTTGTTTCGAGTCGCCTTTTCAATAAGGTTCATCAGGTATTTATCTACCCTTAATGGATTTTGTCCTTTATCAGCTTGAAATCGGTAATGTTCGTAAAGATCATCATTACCTGCATTTTCTTCAATCTCTTCTTCGTTAAAATTCGCCATTGTTTTCTTCTATATTTTCTATTGGCGTATCTTGATTTTCTTCAGAAGATTCTTCGCCTTCAGTCTGGATTTTATTTAATGATTGATCTCCGACTATTAAATCTATCACAGATGTTTTTTGAATTTTAGTGCCTGGCTCTAATTTCTCACCGTTAAAACGCATTTCCAATACGTTATCACTAATATGTGGACGATAGCTTATCTTACCCATTTCAAAACCCATTGCTAAGAGTGTAGGCTCTGCTTGACGACGGGTTCTTCCTAAAATGTTTGGAACTTCAATTTTTCTATATCCTGACGGATTAAGTGTTAAGTATAACTTCCTGTTTTCTTTTACAAATTTACCAGGTTTAGGTATTTGTTCAATTACAGAATACCTCGGAAAATCGGGGTTGTAATTTGCAGAGTCTAAAATTTCGTAACGCAAACTCATTTCGTCTAACTTTTCCTCGACCTTATCTAAAGACATTTTAGCAAGATTTGGAACTTCGGTAGTTTCGTTGTGGTTAGTGGTGAATTTCAACCACCATAAAGTTAAGAATATCAAAGCTATTAAAACCACTACTGCTAGTAGTAACTGCTTGACAAATGCTTTGGTAAACAAGAACTGAAAAAAGGTCATATGCTTCTTAGTTAAGACACAAAAATATAAAAATCAAAGGTAGTATCTTTTGGTTAAAATTAAATTTAATTGGGAAATGAAATCAAAATCAATTTTTAATAGCTTTTTATAGATATTACTTGATTCGCATAACATACAAGACTAACTTTTTAATACTTTTGTAAACGTAGATTTCCACCCTTTATGTTAATGGTTTTAGTGGAATAGTAATCTTTCTTTATGGGCAAAAAAAATATTGCAGTTGCCATGGGCGGATATTCAAGCGAATTTGAAATATCCATTAAAAGTGGCGGAGTGGTTTGCGAGTCACTCGATAGAAATAAATACAACGTTTATCCAATCCATATTTTGGAATCGGGATGGTATTATGTAGCCGAAAATGGCACAAAATATCCTGTTAACAAAGCTGATTTCAGTTTTGAAAATGGTTCAGAAACTTCAATTGTTCCTGATATTGTTTTTAACACCATACATGGTACTCCTGGAGAAGATGGGTATTTACAAGCATATTGGGACTTACTTGGAATTCCACATACCAGTGCAGATTATTATCAAGCCGCCCTTAGTTTCAACAAGCGTGATTGTCTTTCTGTTTTAAAGAATTTTGGAGTGCTTTGTGCTAACTCATACTACGTTAATAAAGGAAGTGATATTAATGTAGAAGAAATTGTTAGAATTACCGGCCTACCTTGTTTCGTAAAACCGAACCGTTCTGGCTCTAGCTTCGGAATAAGTAAAGTAAACGAAATGTCCGAAATTTTACCTGCTATAGAAAAGGCATTTTCAGAAGACACTGAGATAATTATCGAAACCGCCTTGGTTGGCGTTGAAGTTTCGGTTGGAGTTTATAACGATGGCAATGAAATAATTGCCCTACCAGTCACTGAAATTGTAAGTGAAAATGAATTTTTCGACTATGAAGCCAAGTATCTTGGCCAATCGCAAGAAATCACCCCAGCTAGAATTTCAGATAAGGAAACGGATATAGTAAAAAAAGAAGCAATTCGCATTTACAAATTGCTAAAAATGAAAGGTATTGCACGTAGTGAGTTTATTATAGAAAAAGGGAAGCCTTATTTTATAGAAACCAATACCAATCCAGGGCTATCTACCGAAAGTATTGTTCCTAAACAAGTACGTGAAGCAGGAATGACACTAACACAATTTTTCGATATATTAATTCAGAATGTAATAAATTGATGAATCTTAACTACTATAATTGGAAAACAGACTTTTATTTTTACAGTATAAGGATTCAGCCAAACCTATAAACAATGAAATATTACCTCATAGCAGGCGAAGCATCAGGAGATTTACACGGCGCCAACCTAATGAAAGCCATTCAAAAGGAGGATTCCGATGCGAATTTCCGTTTTTGGGGTGGGGATTTAATGAAGGCTACTGGGGGGACCGAAGTAAAACACTATCGCGACCTTGCTTTTATGGGGTTTACTGAAGTGTTAATGAATTTGCGAACTATTCTGAAGAATATAAAATTCTGCAAACAGGACATTGAAAGTTTTAACCCTGATGTTATAATTTTTATTGATTATCCTGGTTTTAATCTACGAATAGCAAAATGGGCAAGACAAAAAGGTTACCAAACACATTATTATATTTCACCGCAAATTTGGGCTTGGAAAGAAGGACGAATTAAAGACATTAAACGCGATGTTGATGAAATGTACGTTATTCTTCCCTTTGAAAAGGATTTCTACGAAAACGAACACAATTTCCCAGTTCATTTTGTAGGTCACCCACTTATTGATGCAATTTACAATCAAGAACAGGTTGACCCACATTCCTTTAAAAAAGAAAATAAACTTGACGAACGCCCTATAATTGCACTATTACCGGGAAGCAGAAAGCAAGAAATCACCAAGATGCTGGAAATAATGATTTCTGTGGCTAAAGATTTTAAAGAGTATCAATTTGTTATTGCAGGTGCTCCAAGTCAAGAAAAATCGTTTTATGAATCGTTCTTAACCACTAAAAACGTTCACTTTATCACCAATAAAACCTACGAACTTTTAAGTATTGCAAATGCAGCATTAGTAACTTCTGGAACAGCAACATTAGAGACAGCACTATTTAAAGTACCTCAGGTAGTTTGCTATAAAGGTGGAAGAATTTCCTACGAAATTGCAAAGCGTGTAATAAACCTTAAATACATTTCGTTAGTAAACCTAATTCTAGACAGAGAAGTTGTTACAGAGTTAATTCAAACCGACTTTAATACAAAACGTTTAAAAGAAGAACTCACTAAAATATTAGAGCCAAAAAAACGAAATGCGATGTTTTTGGACTATTACGAACTTGAAAAAACTCTTGGCGGGAGAGGTGCTAGTGAAAACACCGCCAAACTAATTACCTCTTCTATAAAGCTTAACTAGAAATTTTTATTAATTTTAGAGGCTAACCCACTATATTCTTGAAATGAAAAAAATACTGCTGCTATCATTTTTCACATTGTTTCTAGTATCGTGTGGTACTACACGAAATACTTCTAGCTACCCGGTTACTGATACAAGTAAAGTTAATTTGAATAAGAAGAAACCCGTAAAGAATATAACAGCCCAAAAAAGCAATGCATTAACCATTGATGAATCTGAAGAAGAAGCATTTCTCGATAGTGCTGAAGATAAATTAGAAGCTATTAAGCACAAAATTATTAGCTACGCCAAAACTTTTGAAGGAACGCGCTATAAGTTTGGAGGTACTACCGAAGCTGGAATGGACTGCTCTGGATTGGTATGTGTAGCCTTTGAAAAAGAAAATATCAGCTTGCCAAGAATTTCACGAGATATGGCAACCAAAGGCATTCCTATTACAAAAGATCAAGTTGAAGAAGGAGATTTAGTATTTTTTAAAACCAGCCGTAAAAATACAATTAACCACGTAGGTATAATAGTTGAAACATTAGATGGGGATATAAAATTTATTCATTCTTCAACGAGCGCAGGAGTTATAATATCCTCATTAAATGAGACTTATTGGAAAAAGGCATTTGTTTCGTTTAGGAGAGTGTTAGAAATTTAAAAAAACATCACTTTTACTTTTAGGTAAAAATTATTTAAAATTATTTTTACCCCAAAATATAATTACCGAAATAAATGGACATTGAACAAATATTTAAAAACAACCAAAACTGGGTCAACAAAAAACTAGGAGTAGATCCAGAATATTTCAAAAACCTAGCTAATGGACAAAATCCTGATATTCTTTATATAGGTTGTAGCGATAGTAGGGTTACTGCAGAAGAGGTAATGGGTGTTAAGCCTGGAGATGTTTTTGTAATGCGTAACATCTCGAACATGGTATCCAACTTAGACTTAAGCGCTATGAGTGTAATTGATTACGCTGTAAGTGTTTTAAAAGTAAAAAACATTGTTATCTGTGGTCATTATGGCTGTGGAGGTGTAAAAGCTGCTATGGAGTCTAAAGACTTAGGAATATTAAATCCATGGCTTAGAAATATTAGAGATGTTTACCGCATACATCGCGATGAGCTAAATAAAATAAGTTGTGAAGAAGAAAAATACAGACGCCTGGTAGAACTTAATGTTCAAGAACAGTGTGTAAACGTTATTAAAACAGCCGATGTTCAAATTGCTGTTAGACAAGGAAGGTTATCTGTACACGGATGGGTAATGGATATAGGTACAGGAAAGCTTATAGATCTGAATATCGATTTCGAAAAAGTTCTACAAGGAATTATGGAAATTTATCATTTAGACAAAGATGAAATTAAGTCAAAATAAAAAAAGCCGCTTCAACAAAATGAAGCGGCTTTTTAATATACACTATTTAATTTACTACAGTTCTGGAAGTAAAACTTTATCAATAGCGTGAATTACCCCGTTTTCGGCCTGTACATCAACCACTATAATGTTGCTCACTCTTCCGTTAGGATCAGTTAGTGTAGCGTTGTTGGCATCTATTATAATATCTGCGCCTAAGGTACTAACAGGCCCATCTACTAAATTTTCAGAACGCACATTGGCCTCAGCAATTACATGAGTATTCAAAGTTGCCGTTAACGTAGGACCATCAATATCCGATAAACTATTTACGCCTAATTCTGCCAATAGTGAGCTAAAAGCATCATTAGTTGGAGCAAAAACCGTAAAAGGTGCAGGGCTCGTACCATCTGCAGTTGACAAAACGCCTACATAGTCTGGTTGGTCATCACGTGTTAATGCCGACACTAGAGTTGCAAATGTAGAATCTGCAGTTGCAAAAGTAACAACTGTTGGCAAACCAATTACAGAATTTACTGCGTGTATAACACCATTATCAGCCATAATATCTGCAGTTGTAACATCCGCAATCCCATTCAATTTAACTCCTGAAGAAGTATTAACATACATACTCAAGTTCTTACCTGAGGTTGTTTGCAATGCTAGTGAATTAACATAACCAGTTGTTAAGTCTGTTGCTACCAACTTCATCCCCAACACGTGATTGAGTAACACATTTTTAAGTAGGTCTGTTGGTACTTCATCTAAAGATGAAAATCCATTGGCGGCTAGGAACGTAGAAAATGCGTCATTATTGGGTGCAAATACAGTATAATTGCCTGGCTCTTCTAACGTTGTTGTAAGTCCAGTTTTATCTAATGCCGATTTTAAAGACGAATAATCGTCATTAGAGCTAACAAAATCTGCGATAGTATTTGTTTGCGGGTCTACTATTGTATCATCGTCGTCACTACAAGAGATTATACCAAATGTAATAAAAACAAGAAGCGAAATTTTTAGTAAGTTATTCATTGTGTTTGAGTTAAGATTAATATGAAAACAAAACTAAGGCATGGAATAGCGTTCAAAAAGAACTTTAACTTTTGTTTAATCTTTTTCTTTAAAAGTTAAACAGTTTTGCAAATGATTTTATTTCGCTCCTATAAACAATTGAATACAATTAATTCCACAAACTAAAAAGCTCAAAGATTATCTTTGAGCTTTTAGAGTGGGAATCAGTAAATTATATAACTGAAACTCTATTATAATAAAATGTGAATCCTTAAAACTACATTCTTTCCGGCACCTGAATTCCTAATAGCCTAAATGCACTTTTTATAACTTCACCAACTGCTTCAGAAAGCTTTACACGGAAAGCTTTTTCAACTTCATTGTCTGTTGCTAAAATTGGCACATTCTGATAAAAACTATTAAATTCCTTTACTAAATCGTAGGTGTAATTTGCAATTAACGCTGGGCTATAGTTTTGTGCTGCTAACTGTATTGCTTCAGGGTATTGCTTTATAATTTTTATCAGCTCTTTTTCTTTTGGATGCATCGTCACTTGGGAAGAATCCACGCTTTGTGAAGTAGTTTCCGCCTTTCGCAAAATAGACTGAATCCTAGCGTAAGTATATTGAATAAAAGGACCTGTATTTCCTTGAAAATCTACACTTTCCTCTGGATTGAATAAAATCCGCTTTTTTGGGTCCACTTTAAGTATGTAATATTTTAAAGCTCCTAAACCAATAGTTCTGTATAAATCTTCTTTTTCTTCATCAGAAAATTCGTCGATTTTCCCTAGTTCTTCAGAAATCTCACGAGCAGTGGCTGTCATTTGATGAATTAAATCATCCGCATCCACAACGGTACCTTCTCTACTTTTCATTTTACCAGATGGAAGATCTACCATACCATAACTTAAGTGAAACAGGTTTTCAGCCCACTTATAATCAAGTTTTTTAAGAATTAAAAACAATACCTTAAAATGGTAGTCTTGTTCATTTCCTACAGTGTAAATCATCCCACCAACATCTTGATGATCTTTTACACGTTGTACGGCTGTTCCTATATCTTGAGTCATATACACCGCAGTCCCATCACTTCTTAAAACAAGCTTTTCATCAAGGCCATCTTCGGTTAAATCGCACCAAACAGAGCCGTCATCTTTTTTAAAGAAAACGCCTTTTTTTAAACCTTCATCTATAATATCTTTTCCTAATAAATAAGTATCACTTTCGTAATAATAGAAATCGAAATCTACGCCAATAGATTTATAAGTTTCCTCAAAACCTTCGTAAACCCAACCATTCATCTTATTCCACAAGTCAACAGTTTCCTTATCCCCTGCTTCCCATTTTCTAAGCATATTTTGCGCTTCTAGCATGAGTGGGGCTTGTGCTTTAGCTTCCTCTTCGGTTTTACCCTCAATTTTTAAAGCTTCAATTTCCTTCTTGTATTCTTGATCGAATTTTACATAGTAGTTACCCACTAACTTATCGCCTTTTAAATTGGTAGACTCTGGCGTTTCACCATTTCCAAACTTCTCCCAAGCGAGCATACTTTTACAAATATGAATCCCACGGTCGTTGATAATTTGAGTTTTATAGACTTTTTTACCTGCCGCTTTTTCAATTTCAGATACTGAATATCCAAGAAGAACATTTCGAACATGTCCCAAGTGCAAAGGCTTGTTTGTATTTGGTGAAGAATATTCAACCATTAAAGCTTCACTTCCTTGCGGCGCTTTTCCGTAAGCAGAAAAATCGGTCACTGAATTAAAGAAATTCAGATAATACGAATCACTTAAAACGATATTCAAGAATCCTTGAACAACGTTAAATTTTTCAATTTCTTCAACATTTTCAACTAAATAATTACCGATGGCTGTACCAATTTGTACAGGATTACCTTTAACTACCCGAAGCATAGGGAATACAACTACCGTAATATCGCCTTCAAAATCTTTACGTGTTGGCTGTAATTCTACCGATGGAAGTTCAGCATCATAAATACTTTTAACTGCTTCTTTAATTTTAAATTCAAGGGTTTCTTGGAGTGTCATAACATCGAATATAAAGTGGAAAACTCTTTCGCTAATGCCTAAGAGTTAATCGGCAAAGATACTTTTTTGAAATCTTAAATCCGAATTGATATTTCTGAAATTTTCAAACCTATCACTTAACCTTTATTTAAACTTCTGGTAAAGTCTAAGTCGAGAAGCCGTGCGTCCTTTGCAGAAAAAACTATGGACATTTTTTTATACGTATTTGCAGCACTTTTCTCGGTTATAAACCCCTTAGGCACTGTTCCAATATTTGCTGGCTTAACTACTGAAGAGACAAATCGAGAACGCAATCAAACTGCATTATTAACTTCCGTTAATGTGGTTGTGATTTTAATAATTTCATTTTTTGCAGGAACCTATTTATTAGACTTTTTCGGAATAAGTTTAAACGCTTTGCGAATTGCAGGGGGAATGATAATCGTTACCTCTGGATTTGCCTTGTTAACAGGAAGTTTTTCAAAACACAAGGGAATGAAAAACAAACGCGTAAAAAAAGATTTAGACAAGCGTGAAAAATTCTCGCTTACACCACTAGCAATACCCATGCTTGCCGGGCCTGGATCAATTTCTTTATTAATTACATTTAATCAAGAATATCAAGAATGGAGTGAAATGGCATTCGTTATCCTCGCAGTAGCAGCCGTTGGTATCGCTACGCTACTTATTTTAAGAAGCTCCCATTATATAAGCAAAATATTAGGAGCTTCAGGAATTAATGCTATTTCTAGAATAGTAGGATTTATTGTAATTTCTATTGGTGTAGAATATATCAGTTCTGCAGTTATTTCAACTTTGAAAACTATATACAACTAAAATCTAACTTCTATTCTTCAATAGTGCTCCGCCTACAAGTGCTAATACACCTATACCTATCATCCCTAAAGTTTGATTAGACATACCTTCTTTTGCATTAACTTCTAAAGGACCTAGTTCTAGAACAGATTGAGGAACAAATGCATTGTAAAGACCAATAATTATTAGAGCTACTCCAATAACAAGAAGGGCTACTTTTAAAATTTTCATAGAAAGATATTTGTTTGGTTGAATTCTTAAAGATAGGGTATTACTTATAAATGTCTAATATGTTAACTTCAAATTAGCATAGCTTTAAATATTTTTCAATTACTTTTAAATAAAACTATAATCTTTGAAAATACTACTAACTGGTGCCAATGGATATATTGGTATGCGATTACTACCCGAACTTCTACAAAACGGTCACGAAGTAATTTGCGCCGTTCGAGATAAAAACAGACTTCCTTTAGATCCTGAAACCACAAAAAAAGTTTCAGTTGTTGAAGTAGATTTTGCTGAAGAGGTAAACACAGACGATTTTCCAAAAGATATTGATGCTGCGTACTACTTAATTCACTCAATGAGTAGCTCCACTACAGATTTTGACGAAATGGAAGCGAGGTCGGCAATTAACTTTAATAAATATATGGCTACTACTTCTGTTAAGCAGGTTATTTATTTAAGTGGAATTGTGAATCAAGAAGAATTATCTAAACATCTCTCTTCAAGAAAAAAGGTAGAAGAAATACTGTACAAAGGAAATTATAATTTAACGGTACTACGTGCCGGAATAGTAGTTGGAAGCGGCAGCTCTTCTTTTGAAATCATAAGAGAC
Source organism: Aequorivita sediminis (assembly GCF_032080575.2). Taxonomy (NCBI): domain Bacteria; kingdom Pseudomonadati; phylum Bacteroidota; class Flavobacteriia; order Flavobacteriales; family Flavobacteriaceae; genus Aequorivita; species Aequorivita sediminis. The sequence goes on from NZ_JAVLSO020000004.1 coordinate 57,463, forward strand.
TTATGCGAAAAGTTACCTGTAATGATTGCACCAAAATGGTTAAAAACAAGAATACAACCTATTGCAATTCGCGATGTGATTAACTTTTTATACGGAGTTTTAGATAATGATAAATGCTACAATCAATCTTTTGATATTGGAGGGCCAGACATTTTAACATACAAAGAAATGCTGATGAAATACTCCAAGATTCGAGGTTTAAAACTTTGGATTATTCCAGTTCCCATTATGTCTCCAAGACTCTCTTCTTATTGGTTGTATTTTGTAACCTCAACTTCATATAAGTTGGCCGTAAACCTAGTAGATAGCATGAAGATGGAAGTTGTTGCTAAGGACAATAAGCTTCAAGAAATTTTGAATATGCAGCCTATATCTTATGAAGAAGCAATTAAAAAAGCTTTTGAAAAAATCGAACAGAATCTTGTTGTATCGAGCTGGAAAGACTCCTTAGTCGCTGGAAGAATCACAAATTTGAAACAATACATACAGGTTCCAAAATACGGGTGTTTAAAAGATGAAAAAGTTGTTGAAGTAGAAAATCCTGAAATGGTTTTGGAAAATATTTGGGCTATCGGCGGTGAAAATGGCTGGTATTACGGAAATTATCTCTGGAAAATACGTGGTTTCGCAGATCGCTTATTTGGTGGTGTAGGGTTGCGCCGAGGCCGTACCGACCCAACAAGAATTAATACGGGCGATGCTTTAGATTTTTGGCGTGTACTCTATGCCGATAAAGAAAATAAAAGATTACTTCTATTTGCTGAAATGAAACTACCTGGTGAAGCTTGGTTAGAGTTTTGTATCAACGAAAAAGATGAACTCATACAAACAGCAACCTTTAGACCCAAAGGTATTTGGGGAAGGTTATATTGGTATGCAATGCTTCCGTTTCACTATTTTATATTTGATGGAATGATTCGCAATATCAGTAAAACTCAGCCGAAAAATTAGCTTATTCTTTTGGAAGAAAAACTTCAGCCATCATACAGCGGGCACTTCCACCTCCGCAAGTTTCGATGGTAGTAAGTTTGCTACTTAAAATTTCGCAATGCTCTTCAATTTCTAAAATCTGTTCTTTAGTCAAGCTTTTGTGTGCTGCCGTACTCATTACTAAGTACTTCTTATCTTTACCTTGAACTTGTAGCATATTGCCTGCGAAATGATGCATCTGTTCTTCAGTAATAGCAATTACTTTTTTACCATCTTCCTTTAAATGGTGAAGTACATTTTTCTTTTCCTTGGCATCGTCAATGGTATCTAGGCAAATAACACAAAAGTCTTCTGCTAGACACATCATTACGTTTGTATGGTAAATTGGCAATCGTTTGCCATCCACGGTTTGATTTGCTGTAAAAATTACTGGTGTATATTCAAAGTCTTCACAAAACTCAATCAATAACTCCTCGTGAGCACGTGGAGAAAGCGCGCAATATGCTTTCTTATTCACACGATCAAGCAATAAATTACCTGTTCCTTCAAGAAAAACACTTTCATCTTCAGCAGAGGTATAATCGTAGATATTGTTAATTACAAATCCTTCTTTTTCTAGACGCTCCAAAATCTCTTCTCGTCTTTCGCGACGTCTGTTTTCAGCAAACATAGGATACAAACCTATATCACCATTTTGATGAAAACTAATCCAATTGTTTGGAAAGATAGAATCTGGAGTATCCATTTCTTTAATATCATTTTCCACAATTACGTGAACACCTACTGCGCGTAATTTCTCTACAAAGGCATCAAATTCGAATTGAGCATTTGAATTAATTTCAGCATTTTTTAATGCTAAATCCTCCTGAAAAAAGTTATTAACCGCCGTTTCTTCGTTCATCCTAAACGCTACTGGGCGAATCATTAAAATTGTATCTGTAATTTGTTTTGCCAATTGAAAAAATTTTAGGCTGCAAATTTAAGTGAAATAAAACAGATAAAAAACGGTTTTGACAATGTAAATTTACTAGTTAAATGATAAGAAAAACCGGGGAAGAAACCTTCTTTTTATAAAGAAAATAGCTAAAAATAAGTAGCCATTATTAAGAAACTAAAAATCATTGGTTAAGCACACAAAAACCCTGAATCATCAAAAGACTTACCGCCGTATTCTTGAAGAAAAAGTTGATACCTATGGAGTTGTAGATGGCCCGTTTTAAGACAGCCTAACAATGTTTCTTCTAAATCGGTATATGAAAGCATATCTGCTAAGGCAGTATTCATATCAAAAAGTCGAACTGGATCTTTAGTAAGAGGCTTAGCATTTGAAGTATAAATCTGTTTTGTTTGGTAATCTATTTTTACATTTACCGCTTCAAAAGAAAACTTAAAAAATTCTTTGTGAAAATTCTGAAATCGCTTATTAGGTATATCTTCGAATTTACAACTCTTATTAATTAAGGTTTTTATTTCTTTTAAAATTAGCATCTCATCGCTCTCCATACGTATTGTATTTTTGTTCAATACAATGAAGATACGAAGGTTTGGTAAAAAGTAATATGCTAAAACAACAATTTGGCGTTAGTTTAACGCCAAGAGAGTCAGTTAGTTAAAAAATTATAAAAGAAATCACTTACCTACCTCTAACCCCTCACTTTCCCAGTTAAGAAAACCGCCTTTTAAATCATATATTTCTTCAAATCCTAAACCCTTAAGAATCGTTGATGCTTTTTCGCTTCTTCTTCCGCTTCGGCAATAAAGATAAACAGGCTCTTTGGGATCTAAGTCTTTTATTTTACTTGCAAAATCATCTTGTAGAACATCGATATTCAGTGCATTTTCAATATGTCCAGCTTCAAATTCTTCGGAAGTACGAACGTCTAATAATTGCACTTCGCTTTTTGAAATAGCCATTTCAAATTCCTGTGGGGGAATTACGCTTACTTCTTGATTTTCAGCTTTATCTTTGCATGAAGTAAAAAGCAATAGCAAGGTTAGCCCGAATAAGGTTATTATATTTTTCATTGTACTAATTTTATTCAACAATTTCGCCTTCCCACTCTGTAATACCACCTTTAAGATTGTATGCGTTCTTTACTCCAACAGAGTTTAACAACATACAAGCCTGAGCACTTCTACCCCCAGAACGGCAGTAAACGTAATAGTTTTTTTCAGGATCTAATTCCTTTGCTTGCTTCAGGAATTCGGCTCCGTTGTATATATCAATTTGTTTTGCTTCAGGAATATGACCCTCCTCAAATTCTGCGTCGGTACGAACGTCAATTATTACTCCTTTATCGTCGTTTTTGAGTTGTTCAGCCCACTCTTCTTGTGTAAGATCTGCCATAGTAAATTATTTTTTTGGTAAAATTAAGCAATATGTTCTAAGCAAAACAAAATTTCAAATATTAATAAATAGAATTACAATTTTTGTAAAAAAACTTTCTATCTTTAAACTTTCAAAATTATGAACACATTTACAACAAATACTTGGTGGTGGAAAAACTTACGGAAAACGTCGTGAGCGAAACACCTATGGTATAAATTATATACAAAAAGGCTTGTCATTCACGACAAGCCTTTTTTTTTGGCTTCGCCTCCGCTAAGCCGCCAAATTTTATAATAAGATAAATACAAATAGTCGTTGATTAGAATTAAAACGAAGACTTATGATATACAAGTTAAAAACATATTCAAAAAAGTTACTCTCAGACACGCTAACCCCAGTGTGTATTTACCTGCGACTACGCGATAAATTTCCGAATAGTCTTTTACTTGAAAGCAGTGATTATCACGCCAACGACAATAGTTTCACGTATATCTGCTTCAACCCTATTGCTTCAATAAAAGTTGAGAACGAAACTATTTATCAGCAATTTCCGGATGGAGAAAAGACTAACATTAAGATTAATAAAAACACCTTACTACCTATAATAATCGATGAATTTGCTTCTTCTTTTACCTCAGAATCTAACGACTATAAATTCATAAACAATGGGCTCTTTGGGTATATGGCCTTTGATGCAGTTCGTTATTTTGAAGATATTAAGCTCACAAAAAAAGAACAGAACCTTGGTATCCCTGATATTTATTACGCGGTATATCAAAACATAATAGCCATCAATCATTTCAATAACGAGGCGTATATTTTCGCACATACCTATAATACTGAAAATAACATTCCTGAGATTGAGCAAATATTAAAATCGAAGAGTTTTGCCGAATATTCATTTCAAACGAGTGGGGCACGAACCACCAATATCGATGATGATGATTTTAAAACTTTAGTGTTAAAATGTAAAGAACACTGCCAACGTGGTGATGTGTTTCAAATTGTTCCGAGTAAACGATTTTCGCAAAAATTTACAGGGGATGATTTTAATGTTTATAGGGCGTTACGCAGTGTGAATCCATCACCATACCTTTTCTATTTTGATTATGGAAACTTCAAAATCTTTGGAAGTTCTCCAGAAGCTCAGTTAGTAGTTAAGGGAAATACTGCCGAAATCCATCCCATTGCAGGAACCTTTAAACGTACTGGAAATGACGAACAAGATGCCGAATTGGCAAGAAAGCTTTCTGAAGACAAAAAAGAAAATAGCGAACACGTTATGCTTGTTGATTTAGCGCGTAACGATTTAAGTCGTCACGGCTCTAATGTAAAAATTGAAATCTACCGCGAAGTTCAGTTTTTCTCACACGTTATACATTTAGTAAGTAAAGTTACTGCAACAAAAAACACAAATACACCCACAATGCAGATTGTGGCAGACACATTTCCTGCGGGAACTTTAAGTGGCGCTCCAAAATACAAAGCCTTGCAGTTACTAGAAAAATATGAAAACAGGAGCCGTGAATTTTACGGAGGTGCCATAGGGTTTATGGATTTTAACGGTAACTTTAATCACGCTATTATTATCCGATCTTTCGTGAGTAAAAACCACACCTTACATTATCAAGCTGGAGCTGGTGTGGTTTCTGAAAGTAATGAAGAAAATGAACTACAAGAAGTTTATAATAAATTAGGCGCACTAACTAAAGCACTGGAATTAGCAGAATCCATCTAACTTAAAAATGGTTCTAAACTATTAGGTATACAATAATTTAAATGAATAGATCAATTTTAAAATGAAAATACTAGTAATAGATAATTACGACAGTTTCGTTTACAATTTAGTCCACTATTTAGAGGAATTAGATTGCGAAGTAACTATTAAGCGCAACGATAAGTTTTACTTAGAAGAAGTTGAGAATTACGATAAAATTTTGCTTTCACCGGGTCCAGGGATTCCCGATGAAGCAGGTTTGCTGAAGGAAGTAATACAAAAGTATGCTTCCTTAAAACCGATACTAGGCGTTTGTTTAGGGCAACAAGCAATTGGCGAAGTGTTTGGTGGAACATTAGAAAATTTAAGCAAAGTCTTTCACGGAGTTGCCACCACCGCTACCATTGTAAAGACCGATGACCCCCTTTTTAAAGGATTGGAAAAAGAATTTGAAATAGGACGATATCACAGTTGGGTTGTTTCAATAGAAGGCTTTCCTAAAGATTTAGAAATTACTTCATTGGATGAAAACGGACAGATAATGTCGCTACGTCATAAAGTATACGATGTTTGTGGGGTTCAGTTTCATCCTGAAAGCGTGCTTACCCCAATGGGAAAACAGATTATAAAAAATTGGATTGAAAGCTAATATGAAAGAAATTCTAAACAGATTAATAAATCACGAGCATCTTGAAAAAGAAGAAGCGAGAGCAGTCCTAGTAAATATTTCGGAAGGCAAATACAATCACAGTCAGATAGCTGCTTTCTTAACGGTTTATATGATGCGAAATGTGTGCCTTGAAGAGTTAGAAGGGTTTCGTGATGCTTTGCTAGACCTTTGTTTGTCTGTAGATTTTAGCGATTACAACACCATAGATTTATGCGGCACCGGGGGCGACGGAAAAAACACGTTTAACATTTCAACTTTAGCGTCTTTTGTTACTGCTGGAGCTGGAGTAAAAGTCACAAAACACGGAAATTACGGAGTATCCTCGGTTAGCGGAAGTAGTAATGTAATGGAAGCCCTAGGAATTAATTTTACAAATAATGAAGACAGCTTAAAGCGCTGTTTAGAGAAGGCGGGAATTTGCGTTTTACACGCTCCATTATTTCATCCTGCAATGAAAAATGTTGCTCCCATTCGAAGAGAGTTAGGCGTAAAAACCTTCTTTAACATGCTCGGCCCCATGGTAAATCCTGTGAATCCAAATAATCAATTAGTTGGAGTTTTCGATTTAGAGATGGCAAGAATTTATGGTTATCTCTATCAAAAAAGTGAAAAGAATTATGCTGTGTTACACGCAATTGATGGTTACGATGAAATTTCGTTAACAGGACCCACTAAGATAATTTCAAATAATTCTGAAGGTTTTATAAATGCTGAAAATTTTGGAGTGAATAAAATTCAGGAATCAGAAATCTATGGTGGCAAAACAGTAAAAGAATCGGCAGAAATCTTTCAGAATATTTTAAACGGCAAAGGTACCGAAGCTCAAAACAATGTAGTTTGTGCAAATGCAGGAATGGCAATTTCAGTTGTTGAGAATTGTACAATTCTTGAAGGTTTTGAAAAAGCCAAAGAATCACTGCAATCTGGAAAAGCTTTGAATTCATTAAGAAAATTACAAGAACTTTCTAGATAAAAATTTAAATAAACATCTGCTCAAGCGCTGTTAAAACCTGAAGTCAAACGGAAAACTTAATTATAAATAAAATGACAATCTTAGATAAAATAACAGCTTACAAGCTAAAAGAAGTTGCTGCCAAGAAGAATGCAATTCCAACTCGTCTATTGGAAAAATATCCTTTGTTTAAAAAAGAAACGAAGTCGTTAGCTAAGGTTTTACAGATTTCAACTACGGGAATTATTGCCGAACACAAGCGTCGCTCCCCTAGCAAATCGGTTATTAATGATAAAGTTTTAATCCAGGAAGTAGTAACTACTTATGAAGAAGCTGGAGCTAAAGGAATTTCAGTATTGACGGATTCTAACTTTTTTGGAGGTTCGTTAGATGATTTATTGGTTGCTGAAAAGCATACTTCAATTCCAATTTTAAGAAAAGAATTTATAGTTGATCCTTATCAAATTTACGAATCGAAAGCTTACGGCGCAGATGCAATATTATTGATTGCTGCTTGTCTTTCTTCTGAAGAATTGAAGCAGTATTCCCATCTAGCAAAATCTTTAAATCTCGAAGTGTTGTTGGAAGTTCACAATTTAGAAGAACTCGAAAAATCATTATTACCCAATGTAGATATGATTGGTGTAAACAACCGAAATCTAAAAAACTTTAAAGTAGATATAGAAACAAGTAAAAAATTATCGGAACATATACCCGATGATTTTGTAAAAGTTTCTGAAAGCGGAATTAGCGATATTGAAACCATTTCAGAACTAAAAACTTATGGATTTCAAGGGTTTTTAATAGGTGAAAACTTTATGAAAACCGAAAACCCTGGAAAAACTGCTAAACTTTTTATAAGCTCCTTGGAAGTTTTAAAACCTACAAGGTAAAATAAAACACACCTATGAATGTTAAGCTGAAAATCTGCGGCATGAAACACAACCTCGCTGAAGTAGCAAAACTTCAGCCAGCTTATTTGGGATTTATCTTTTATGATAAAAGTCCTCGGTTTTTCAATGCGGAAGAAATCCCGCAGCTACCTCCAGGCGTTAAGAAAGTTGGTGTTTTTGTAGATGAAAACATTTCAAAAGTTATTGAATTGACTAAAAAATATACATTAGATATAATACAACTTCACGGTAACGAAACCAATGCGTATGTACGGGATTTACAATCTAATCTTGAGTTTTCAGACACTCTTGTTTGGAAAGCTTTTAGTCTTGATGATAAATTCGACTTTAGTGAATTATCGAGTTATCAAAATACAGTAGACAAATTTCTTTTCGACACAAAAGGAAAAGAAAAAGGAGGAAACGGCTACACCTTCAATTGGAAGGTTTTGAAAGACTATACATTAACAAAACCTTTCATTTTAAGTGGTGGCATTGGTTTGGATGAAATCGAATCGTTAAAAGAGCTTCTACAAACCGACCTCCCAATTTACGCAATAGATGTAAACAGCAGATTTGAAACTAAACCAGGGTTGAAAAATATTGAAGATTTAAAAAAGTTCAAAAATGAATTATAACGTTAACGAAAAAGGGTATTACGGCGATTTTGGCGGAGCATATATTCCAGAAATGCTTTATCCAAATGTGGAAGAGCTTAGGCATAATTATTTAAAAGTTATGAGGGAGGAATCTTTTCAAAAAGAATTCCGCCAATTACTCAAAGAATATGTAGGACGCCCTACTCCACTCTATTTTGCAAAACGTCTTTCAGAAAAATACAATACCAAAATTTATTTAAAACGAGAAGATCTTTGTCATACAGGAGCTCATAAAGTAAACAACACCATCGGGCAGATTTTAATGGCAAAGCGACTAGGTAAATCTCGTATAATCGCTGAAACAGGTGCAGGTCAGCACGGAGTTGCAACAGCTACCGTATGTGCTTTAATGGGGTTAGATTGTATTATTTTTATGGGAGAAGTTGACATAAAACGTCAAGCCCCAAACGTTGCTAGAATGAAAATGCTTGGCGCAAAAGTGGTTCCAGCAACAAGTGGAAGTAAAACATTAAAAGATGCTACCAACGAAGCCATTCGCGATTGGATTAACAACCCTGTTAATACACACTATATTATTGGAAGTGTTGTAGGGCCGCATCCATATCCAGATATGGTAGCGAGATTTCAAAGTGTAATTTCTGAAGAAATAAAAACACAGCTACGTGATAAAGAAGATCGAGAAAACCCAGACTTTATTGTGGCTTGCGTTGGCGGTGGAAGTAACGCTGCAGGAGCATTTTATCATTATTTAGACAATATAGACGTAGGACTTATTGCTGTAGAGGCTGCTGGAAAAGGCATTGATAGTGGTGAAAGTGCTGCAACTTCAGCATTGGGGAAAGTGGGAATTATTCACGGTAGTAAAACGCTATTAATGCAAACAGAAGACGGACAAATTACAGAGCCCTACTCCATTTCTGCTGGTTTAGATTATCCTGGAGTCGGACCCATGCACGCCAATTTATTTGCTTCAGGCCGAGGAGAATTTATCTCAATTACCGATGATAATGCGATGAAAGCAGGTCTTGAATTGTGCAAACTAGAAGGCATTATTCCCGCAATAGAAAGTAGTCATGCTCTTGCAATTTTTAAAACTAGAAAATTTAAAAAAGACGATGTGGTTGTTGTGAATTTAAGTGGCCGAGGTGATAAGGACCTTGACACTTTTATAAAATATTTCAACCTCTAAATAAATCTAAACCTATTTGGTTTAATTTTTAGCTATGAATAGAATTCAAAATAAACTTTCAGAAAAAAACCTGCAAGCCGACAAGGCAGGAAAACTACTATCAATCTATTTCACTGCTGGTTATCCAAAATTGGATGATACTGTTAAAATTCTTCAGCAATTGGAGAAAAACGGTGTCGATATGGTTGAAATCGGTTTACCTTTTAGTGATCCTTTGGCAGACGGCCCCACTATTCAAGAAAGTTCACAATTAGCTTTAAAGAATGGAATGACTACCGAAATTCTTTTTCAGCAACTAAAAGATGTTCGAAAAACTGTTTCAATTCCCCTAATAATTATGGGATATTTTAATCCTATTCTGCAATATGGAGTTGAAGATTTTTGTACAAAATGTGTTGAAGTGGGCATCGACGGCCTTATTCTACCCGATCTTCCCTTGTCGGAATACAAAGCACATTACCACGAAATTTTTAAAAAGTACAATTTGATAAATATATTTTTAATCACACCCCAAACTTCTGATGATCGCATTAGGCAAATCGATACAGCTTCCGATGGATTTATATACCTTGTGAGCAGCTCAAGTGTTACGGGGAATTCGGATGGATTCGATGAAAAACAAGAAGATTACTTTAATCGTGTGGCTTACATGCAGCTAAAAAACCCTCTAATTGTAGGATTCGGAATCAAGGATGCTACTACTTTTAAACAGGCAACTTCAAAAACTCAAGGGGCTATAATTGGTAGTGCTTTTATAAAAACACTTACTCGGGATGGTAAAAGTGGAATTTCAAAATTTATAGCTGCTATCCGTGAGGTTTAACCATTATTTAGCAAGAGTTTAATATAATTTGTACAAAGATTTCTGTAATTTGGTGGTAAATCAAAAAACAGAGAGATTATGGAAAAGAAATTTGAAAGGAAAAAAGAGCAAAAGAATCCAACCAACCCAACTGGGAAGACAAAACGCGAAACCAATGATTTTGATATTGACAAGAAGACAATCAAAAAACAACAAAATAAAAATTAAAATATTGTCAGGCTTACAACATTTGTGCAAATGAAAATATAATATCAAATTTTGATAATGGGAAAAGGAGATAAGAAAACCAAACGTGGAAAAATTAATATTGGCTCTTTTGGAAAATTGAGACCAAAGCGCAAAAAATTTAAAATCAGGAGTATGCCCACTAAGGGAACACAATTAAAATAAGAGTAAAATCTCATCAGTTAAACTATAAATGTGACCATTTATACATCTTTAAGGTATTTAGAATGACCAGTTTGTTCTAAATACCTTTTCTTTTTTAAATGATTCTTAAGAAACAAAGTCGAAATACTATCTTTGCAGCGAACTTATATTTAAGTAAATGAATCAGCCCGTTTCTGGATTTTCTAAAAAAACCAAAGCCGAAAAAATTGAATGGTTAGCAGAAAATTTTCTGCAAAACAATCCAAATTCCATTCAAATTTTAAAAGATTACTGGAATGAAGATGCTTCTTTACAGCAACTTCACGACGATTTTATCGAAAACACACTTTCAAATTATTACCTCCCATTTGGAATTGCACCTAATTTTCTAATAAATCAAAAGTTTTATGCTTTACCAATGGTAATAGAAGAAAGCTCAGTAGTGGCTGCAGCTAGTAATGCTGCAAAATTTTGGTTGGAACGTGGAGGTTTTAAAGCTGAAGTGCTTTCAACAGAAAAAAATGGACAAATCCATTTAAATTTCTACGGAAAGGAAAAGAGTCTTGAAACGTTTTTTGAAGAAATAAAACCTAAACTCCGAGAGAGCATTCAGTCCATTCAAAAAAACATGAAATCTCGTGGTGGTGGTCTTTTAGAACTTTCTTTTGTAGACAAGTCGCATATCTTAGAAGGCTATTTTTACATCCATGCTACCTTTGAAACCTTGGATGCCATGGGAGCTAATTTTATCAACAGTTGTTTGGAACAGATGGCTCAGGTTTTTGAGAATGAGGCTAGAAATTTTGAAGCATTTCAAAAAGAAAACACCTACCCCGAAGTGGTAATGAGTATTCTTTCTAACTATGTTCCTGAATGTTTAGTTCGAGCTGAAGTGAGTTGTAAAGTAAATGAACTTACAACAAAACACCACGATGGGAAACAGTTTGCTGAAAAGTTTGTAAGAGCTATTGAAATAGCGAAAACTGAAACGAGACGAGCAGTTACTCACAACAAGGGAATAATGAATGGCATAGATGCAGTGGTTTTGGCTACTGGTAATGATTTCCGTGCTGTTGAAGCTGGAGTTCATGCCTATGCTGCAAAAAACAACTACTACGGAAGCTTGACTCACGCTAAAATTGAAGACGATACATTCACTTTTTGGATTGAATTACCTTTAGCAATTGGAACTATTGGAGGGTTAACTTCGTTACATCCAATGACAAAACTTGCTTTTGAAATTCTACAAAAACCAGATGCTAAAGAATTGATGAAGATAATTGCAGTTGCTGGCTTAGCGCAAAATTTTGCTGCAGTACGTTCATTAGTTACTACAGGGATTCAAAAAGGACATATGAAAATGCACTTGATGAATATTATGAATCAAATGCAGGCTACTAAGGATGAAAAAAGTAAAGCCTTAGAGCATTTTAAAGAAAATGCTGTTTCCCATAGTTCGGTAGAAACATTTTTGAAAGATTTGAGAAGCTGAGGATTTTAGAAGAATAGAAAATTGATTAATAACTTTCATAGCAACGGAAAATTACTACTCACAGGAGAATATGTCGTTCTTCGTGAGGCGTCTGCTTTAGCGATTCCAACAGCTTATGGACAAAGTTTAAAAATTGAATTTTCAGAAATCAAGGGGCTCCAATGGGAAAGCTATGATGAAAATGATGCTATTTGGTTTTCAGACATTTTCGAACTTAAAAGTTTAAAAAGTAAAAATTTAGATAACTCAATTTCCAAAACCTTGTCAAATATTTTACTTGAGGCTAGAAGTTTGAATCCTGAATTTCTTTTAAATGAAACAGGGCTTCACGTTACTACTACACTCGATTTTCCTCGTAATTGGGGCTTAGGCACTTCTTCTACTTTAATAAACAACATTGCCCAATGGGCCAGTGTTGATGCATTTCAATTGCTTAAAAATAGTTTTGGAGGCAGCGGATACGATATTGCCGCGGCTCAAATTGATACTCCTATAGTATATAGGTTAAACAATAATATTCCCGAAATAAATAAAGCACATCTTCCATGGGATTTCACCGATTCGATATTTTTTGTTTATCTGAATCAAAAACAAGACAGTAAGCAAGGGATTTCAAGATTTAAAAAAGCGACTGTCACTAAGGCAACAATTAAGAGAATTTCGGAGATTACAAATTCACTTTTAGTCTGTAGTTCACTTCAGGAATTTGAGAGCTTGATGCATAGACACGAGCAAATTATTTCAGAAATAATAAACCTTCCTACAGTAAAGTCGAAGTTATTTAGTGATTTTTCAGGCACGGTAAAAAGTTTAGGTGCTTGGGGTGGCGATTTTGTTTTGGCTACGGGAAACAAAACAGAAATGGAATATTTTAAAGAAAAAGGATTTAAAATTATCGTACCTTTTTCAGATATGATTAAATCCTAAATCTGTATGAAACATATAATAATTGTCGTTTTTACGCTGCTTTCTGTAGGTATATCAAATTCACAAACAAAAGTTTATTCAGGAAATTCCAATTACAGCGGCGATATTATTTGCACAATTAAAAATAACAAAGTTTATAAGAAAAGCTCAAATTATTCAGGAGACATAATTTGTAACATTTCTGATAATAAAATTTACAATAAAAATTCAAGTTATTCTGGAGATATTCTTTATTCAATTTCGAATGGAAAGATTTATAAAGGCAATTCAAATTATTCTGGAGACATTGTTATGACTATTAAAGATGGGAAAGTGTATGATAAAAACTCCTCCTATTCTGGAGATATATTAGTGAATATAAGGGATGGAAAGGTTTACAATGGCAATTCCAATTACAGTGGCGACATTCTTTTTACAATAAATGACTTCGTTACTATTGAAGAATTTGTCGCGATTTATCACACTTATAAATACGTGTTTTAAAATAGCTTAAGAATAATTCATTTTTTTGCACTAATTAATACTTGCTATAAATCCATAAAAGGTGATTTTATAGCGAATAACGCTAGTTTAAACTACATTTGCTGCAAGTGAATTTTAAATTCAAAATTTTTAAAAACTTTATATTAAAAATTACAATCGTTTATTTTATTTAACCTAATGCAACTTAAGTTTCCACTCGCAGATGTTACCATTGATATAAGCAACACTAAAAAGGAAGTAGCAAATCCGCTTTACGATGATGGTTTTTTTAAATTAAACCAAAACGAATTTTCGATGACCGTAGATGGTGTGGGTTCATTCTATGCCTCTAGCGGCAATTATATATCCTTAGTTCTCGATCCTCAGGCTTCTCAAGCCTCTATTGAACTTTATTTAAACGGTTCCACCTACGGTGCTATTTTGCATCAACGCAAAATTATGCCAATACATGGTAGTTGTTTTACATATAACAATATGGGGATTATGCTTTGCGGAGAATCGGGCGCAGGAAAATCTTCGTTAACTGCCTCATTTTGCCACAACGGAAGTGCTTTTTTAACCGATGACGTTACCCCGATAGTATTTTCTGAAGGCTTGCCTTTTATCCTGCCATTGTCGGACAGGATTAAACTTTGGGATGATAGCCTAGAACAATTAAAACTTGAAAAGGGCGAGCTCGCGCAAATCTATCAAGATTATCAAAAATTTTATTTACCTGTTGATTCTGAAATAACCAACCCCTATCCATTACACCTTATATTTGTTATTGATGAACACGATAACGGGGAAGTCAAATTTACAGAATTGGAAGGCATAGCACGTTTTACAGCGCTACGAAATGAAATATACCGTTGGGAATACCTGCAAGGCATGGCAGCATCTGAGGCGAAATATTTAAATAATTTAATAGATATTAGCACCAACGTAAAAGTTATACAGGTTTTTAGACCAGAAGAAATTAAAATTGATACCCTACGTTCTATTTTAGCAAAAAAGATAGAAAGCTATACAAACCATGTAAGCCTTGACTAAAATTGGCGCACATATAAAAAGATTTTTTAAAATATCCTTTGCTGAAAAATTACTGTTTTTTGAAGCTGTATTTTACCTATTTACTGCAAAAATTCTTCTTTTAATTTTCCCCTTTAAATTTTGTGTTCGATTAATGAAATGCAAAAACTGCCGCGATACTAATATGGATTTAGAATATTTAAAACGTATAAAATCCGCGCTGCATAGAGCTAACAAATTGGCTTTTTGGAAAAACATTTGCTTGGTGCAGAGTGTTGCGGCACGATGGATGTTGCAAAGACGCAACATTGCCTCCCAATTTTCCTTAGGGGTTGCCCACGATAAGAACAAAAAAGTTATAGCCCACGCTTGGGTTAAGGTTCTTGATTTTGAAATTACTCATAAAGGTAACGATTATAAAGAGCTAATTAATTTTAGGTAATTTTTTAAGAAAAAAAATACTACCTTTGTACTACTTTAATAAATTAGTTATTTTTCACAAAGTTATCTTTAGCTTTTAACTGATTCAACCTATAAAAATTATAAATAAATGAATAATATTGAAAAGAAAAACTGGGAGACTCCAGCAGTAACAAAATTATCTGTAAAGGAATTAACTCAGACAGGGATAAAAAATGGAGTTGAAAAAGGCAACTCAAAGTCACCTTCATAGTTCCTAACTTATTTATTTTCATTTAATGCCAGAAGGCTCCCTTTCTAAATTTTAATAAATAGATAATTCTAACTAAATATCCAGATTTAGAATTATACATTGTTTTAGGAATATATATCTTATTACAAACAAACGGTGTTATTACCTTATGGCAATAATTTATGGAGGAATACAAAATCAATATTCTAAAAATTTTAACGATAACCTTTTTTCGATTCAAAACAATTTAAACTGGGTTGGCGCACAATTTCATGAAGTAAATTACAAAGATTTTAAGGGACGTATTTTAATTCATGAAAATCATCCATATTCTCCTACCCACTACTATGCAATAGACAAAAGTGTAGACACTCTAGTATTGTTTTCTGGTACACTTTATAATAAAGTAGATTTACTATCAAAATTTAAATTAGCGGACGATACTATGTCAACTGCCAATTTAATTTTATGTGCTTATAAAACCTGGGGTGAGCAATTTGTTTCTAAACTAAACGGGGATTTTGCAATCGTTATTTATGATTTTGCAAAAAGCGCCTTATATTTTTACCGAGACCACGTGGGGGTTCAACCTTTAGCCTACACCAAAAAGGGCGGAGATTATTTCTTTTCTTCAGATGCGATTGCACTATGTAAATCGCTCTATAAGGATGTTGACAAAGGCTATTTATTAAAATGGTTATCTGGAGCCTATGGGATGTACTCTATACTACCTAGTAATCGAGTTCAAAAAATAAAACCAGGGCATTATTTAAGTATTTCTGCTAATTCTTTAAAAGAAAATAAATACTGGTTCCCCGAAAAAATTAAAATAGATAAACATCTAACCTTAGACACTGTTAAATCTGAAATCACAGCTTTGCTTCAAAGAGCGGTTAGCACTCGTGCCGATAAACGGTTTTTTGCCTCGGCGCATCTAAGCGGGGGTTTAGATTCGAGTATAGTAGCGAGTTTGGCAAAAAAAGAATATGCACAACAAAAAGATTTTTACGGCTTTTCGTGGTCTGCTGCGGAAGAGGGGACAGAGAATATTAGCTTCGATGAGCGACAATTGGTTAAAGACACCTGTGAACTTACTGGAATAAAAGAAGTTCCATTTTTTATTACAGATAAAGATTATAAGGAATATGAAGATGATTGGAGAATTGCAACCTATTTATATGAAGAAGTAAAAACGCGAAAAGATGCGCAAAACCTTGGTGTCAACCTAATTTTTAGTGGTTGGGGAGGCGATGAATTTATAAGTATAAACAATAGAGGAATAGACGCCGATCTTTTTTTTAATTTACAATGGGCAGCTCTTTTAAAAAAGCATCGAACTTATAACCCAATAAGTTTAGTGAAAAGATTATTAGTCAATGTATTAATTCCTGTTTTTTATCCTCAACTATATTTAAGAGATTCTGAAAATTTTAATATTCAACGGTATTTTCACTTATCACGTTCGGAAAGGAGAAAGGTTAATTATTATCCAATGTCTTATAAATCAAGACAAGAGGTTCATCTAAAATTATTTAAGGAAAATCATCTTGCCGATCGAACAGAAGATTGGGCGGTAAATGGTTCTAGAAAAGGTATTGAATACAGATATCCGTTACTTGATAAAGATATAATCGAATATATATTAAAGGTACCTTCTAGATTACTTTATAAAGATGGGTATAGACGAATAATATTACGGGAGATTAGTGAAGGTCTACTCCCAGAATCAGTACGCTGGCACAGGTCCAAATTCGATGAAGTAAAATTTGCTGGGGAAAAGAAATTGCTAGATGGCTATTGTAAAACTATAATGGACAATCCAATAAAAATGGAATCTAATCCTCTCTTAAATTTTATAAATTTTAAAGTGTTATTTAAAGATACTCGTAATGCGTTTGAGAAAGGGGACATGAATTATTCCGGCACACATTGTAGAACAGTATTATATATCAAAAAAATGCATAAGTTTATAGAGGCCTATAAAAGTTAATACTTCAACAAATCGAAGTTTTTGTGAAGCGGCGGATAAGCAATTATTTTTAAATACAAACACAACAAATGAATTTAGAAAATTCAAATATAACTCCTGAACAGGAAATTTGCATAAAATGTGGGTTGTGTTGTGATGGAACACTTTTTAATCATGCCGTTCTTCGAAAGGACGAAAAAGAATCGCTGCCACCTCTTATCGCGAAAAGATATATGCAAACCGAAACTGGAGAGGCATTTAAACTTCCCTGTCCTTATTTTGATAAAAAATGCACCATCTACGATCAAGAAAAACCAGATGTTTGTTCTAGTTTTCGATGTCAACTATTAAAAAATTTATCAAAAGAAAAAACAACCAAAGTTGATGCCGCACAAATTGTAGAAAATGCGATGGAATTACGGAGTGAAATTTTTGCACTTTACGAGAAGGTAAATACAACTAAGGAACCTATGTCTTTTAGAGATATACTTTTTGATTTAAGAGTAAGAACTGAAAAAAACGAATTAGAAAATATTAAAGACCCACAATTGGATTTATTGATGTTTAAGTCTCATATTTTGGAAATACTTTTAATAAAATACTTTAAACCTTCAGATGAATACCAAAAACTGGTAATGAAGTAACAAACAATTAAAATTTAAGCATGAAAAAATATATAAAAAACAGCAACTCCGTTTCTGGGAGATTGCAAGACGAGCAAGTAATACTAGATATTGAAAAAGGCAATTATTTTTCGCTTAACCCAGTGGCTACAAAAATTTGGGATATACTAAAAAAACCTTTAACCACAGAAGAAATTTGCGTTAAACTGTTAGAAGAATACAATGTTGAGTCTGATAAATGCAAAGCAGAAACCAATACTTATATCGAAGAAATGATTAAGTTGGGCTTAGTTCAAGAAGTAAAATAATGGTTGCTGTTTAAACAAGTCCAATAGTGCCAGATTTTCCAATTAAAAACCGTGAGTATTTAAGTAGTCGGCATCGTCTTTCCCATCAGCAGATTGATACCTTGCTAAATGAAAAATACGCCAAAAACAATATAGCCGAAAAACTTGGCCAGTTATTTCAAGTGGGGGAGTTTATGGAGCTAACCGATGCCTTTCGGGAGGCAGATATTCCATTTACCCCAATTAAAGGTCCCATTCTCTCGTATAAATTACATAATGACGCAAGTTTGCGATACTCTCATGATTTAGATTTTTTAATGGCAAGTCATGACATTAAAAAAGCGATCTATATTTTAGAAAACAAAGGCTATGAACCTGGTTATTTTCCATGGCCTTCCAATATAATAAAGGAACAGCGGTTGATTAAGCGTAGCAATCAAATATTATTTTCACACCCAGAGCATCAAATTAGCATTGAACTTCATTGGCGGTTATTTGGTCGCAATATGGTCGATTCCAAAGTTATAGATGAGGTGCTCAAAAAAAATGCCGAAAGCATTAAATTTAACAATCGAATTTTTCAAGGATTCAATAAAGAACTGGAATTGTTATACCTTATTATCCACGGTGGCCTACACGGTTGGTTTCGGTTAAAATGGCTGGTAGATATAAAAGATTTCTTGGAGAATACTACTATTAACTCTAAGAAGTTCTCGCAATTGGTTACCAAACTAAATGCTTCTAGGATGGTTGCCCTTTGCAATGCAACTCTCGCTCACTATTTTCCAAGCAGCGCCCTACTCCCTTGCAAAGAAGTTCCTGGCACCAAAAAAAGGCTGAAATTTACAATCTCACAAATTGAAAAAGAGGATTATTACACTAGATCTGTTTTAGAGAGAATAGAACATTTTTGGTTTAGGTTTCACTGTTTCCCAGGTATTCGCTATAAATGGAATATATTAGCAGGTGCTTTTCGTTCTATTTATAATGATACGTTTAAATTTCAACGTACTTTTTAGCAGGTATATACAGGTTAAGCTAGACAGAAATAATATTATAATTTTAGTGTTCCTACTATCATTTTAAACTATGAAAATAGACCCAATATTTATTAAGAGTTTTAAAATGCTTTTAAGCTTCAAGCCCGGAAAGCTTTTTCTACTTTTTGTGCTTACGCTATTCTTAGGTATTTTTTCTGGTTTTTCTATTGTATTACTTATCCCTCTCTTACAAATTTTTACGCAAAATACCGATGGTCAAACTAGTCAGATAGCTAAAACATTAAATGAATTAGCCGAAAGAGCTGGTGTTGAGTTAAACTTAGAAACCATATTGATGACCTATGTTATTCTGCTTTCAGTAATGGCAATGATAGAATTGTGGAAAAGTTTATTGGATACCAAATACCAACAAACTTTTATTGATCAAATACGTAGTCGTCTGTTTCGTAAAATTATAATGGCAGATTGGAAATTATTAAATAATAAAAGCAAAACCAATCATTTGCAGGTATTAACTACAGAGGTTCCCAGCATGTCAGATTATTTTTTCTTTGTCATGCGTGTGCTTACAGGGCTCATAATGACCGTTTCCTACATTGTATGGGCAATGCTTGTATCATTAAAGTTTACCCTCATAATAATTGTTATCGGGTTTATTCTCTTTTTTCTACTGCGTAAATTTCTGTTTAAGGCATTCCATCTTGGAGAGGAGTTTTTAAATTCGTACAATCGTTTACTAAAATATATTGACGATTTCTGGCTCACAGTAAAAATTGCAAAAGTTCACAGTTCCGAAAACTTCTACTATACAAAATTCAGATCTGTATCATCTTCGCTTTTAGATTTAGAGTATCAGATGCAAAAGAACCATTCGTTACCACAATTTATTTACAGGATTTCTGGTATCCTAATGCTTGTGCTTATAGTTTACATTGGTTATCGGTTTGATTTAATACCCATTACCTCATTTTTTATTCTTATTATTCTTTTTTCTAGAATTTATCCCCAATTCACCTCTATCAACACACAAATAAATATCATTGTCACTAAATTTTCCTCTGTAAAACTAGTAATGCAACTGGATAATGATTTTCCTGATACGGATATTCAATCTAACGATAGCAGCCTATCAATTCCACTTGAGAAAGAAATTAATATCAAAAACTTGAATTTTTCTTATTCCGGTGACGAGAAGCTTTTTAATAATTTTAATACAAAAATACCAGCCTTCAATTTGGTTGGAATTATAGGGCAATCTGGTCGTGGAAAAACCACTTTAATAGATTTAATTGCCGGATTGCAATTGCCACTCTCAGGCGAAATAAGTGTAGATGGACAAGTGCTTAATCGAAAAAATTTACCACACTGGCGGAAAAGTATAGGTTATTTACCCCAAGACTCTTTTTTTATTGACGGCTCTCTCCGTGAAAATCTGGTTTGGGACAGCCACAGGAACATTTCGGAAACGGAAATTAGAAATGTATTAAAGCAGGTAAATGGATTGCATCTATTAGATCGTTTAGAAAGAGGGCTTGATGAGGAAATTGTTAATTACCAATTTCACTTTTCAGGCGGCGAACGTCAGCGACTGGCTTTGGCGCGTGTACTATTGCGAGAGCCCAAAATTCTACTGCTGGATGAAGCTACATCTTCATTAGACGAAGATAACGAAGAGCAAATCATGGAACTATTGGCTAATTTAAAAACAAAAGTCACCATTCTATTGGTTACTCACCGCACCTCCGTGCTTCCGTGGTTTGACAAAATAATTCGGTTAGATTAATAGCTTAGGCTCTTCTTAAAGCTTTAGGATTCGCAGGAATTAGAAACACATTTTAAAACAAAAAACCCGAAACTTGCGTTTCGAGTTTTTAAGTGGTGCCTCCAAGAATCGAACTAGGGACACACGGATTTTCAGTCCGTTGCTCTACCAACTGAGCTAAGGCACCATTGTTTGAGACGGCAAATATAAAGCATATTTCGATTTCACAAAACTTTATTTGAAAAAAATATTGATTTTTTTTCGCTCTATTTAATATGTCCTTAACAATAAGTTAATTAGCATGTGTGTACTTTTACGCACTTAATAAGAATTATGAATCTTGTAATTGATGTAGGAAACACTTCAATAAAATTCGGAGTGTTTGATTTGGAAGCAATTAAGTGGAAAACGACTATTAACCAAGATAGTTTTCTGCCAATCTTGGATGAAGTTTCAAAAACGTTTCCTTCTATTAGAAATTGTATTATATCGTCTGTCGCTAATCTTTCAAGGGAACATTTATCTCAATTAAAAGATAGTTTTGATGTTTTAATATTAAATCATCAAACAAAAGTTCCATTCAAAAACAGATATACTACACCTCAAACTTTAGGCATAGATCGTATAGCATTAATGAGCGCAGCATCTTTTCAGCATAAAAATAAAAACGTCTTAGTGATCGACGCTGGCACTTGCATCACTTATGATTTTATTAATTCTGAAAATGAATATCTCGGGGGCGCAATTTCTCCAGGAATTGAAATGCGCTATAAATCGCTACATACGTTTACCGATAAACTTCCGTTATTAGAAAAAGCTCATCCAAGTTTATATATAGGAAACAACACTGCCAACGCTATACACTCGGGTATAGTAAATGCTGTTTTGTTTGAAATTGAGGGTTATATAGCTGAGTATAAAAAAGAATACGAGAATTTAACAGTTATTTTAACAGGTGGAGACACACATTTTTTGCGAGATAGTATAAAAAATGACATCTTTGCCAACTCAAATTTTTTATTGGAGGGATTGAACCATATTTTAGAATATAACAAACATTCATGTTTAGAAAAATAGTAATTGGTTTATTTTTGCTAATAGCCGGCTCTACAATGCTAGCTCAAGAAGGAACCACCTCGCCGTATTCTTTTTATGGAATAGGATCGTTAAAATTTCGCGGAACTGCCGAAAACAGATCAATGGGGGGAATTGGTGTCTTCACAGATAGCATTCATATAAATCTACAGAATCCTGCGGGATATGCGGGACTACGCTTAGTGAACTTTTCCGTAGGCGCGAGCCATAAAGCTCAAAAGCAAAAAAGCGACACTGGTAGCCAAAACACTTCATCTACATCGTTAGATTATTTAGCTATGGGAATTCCTATGGGTAAATTCGGAATGGGATTTGGACTTCTACCTTACACTGCAGTTGGATATGACTTTTATTCGGAAGTGCCAGACGGTCTTACAGAATACTCTGGAAGTGGTGGCTTAAACAAAGTATTCCTTTCGTTAGCTTATCAAGTTACACCTGAGTTTAGTTTAGGTGTTGATACCAATTACAATTTCGGAAAGATAGAAAATACTGCTACGACTCAGAAATCTAATTTACAATATGGAACTCAAATTTACAACAGCTCAGATTTACTTGGGTTTAGCTTTAATTTTGGTGCCCTGTACAAGAAAATGATTACAGATGAGCTTGAATTAACCGGTTCTGTAACGTACTCTCCTGGTACTAGTTTTAATTCTGAAAACTTTAGAAGAATAGGAACTGTAAACATCTCTCCTGTTGGGATAATTCCAGTTGATGAAAGAGAAGTTGCTGTAGCGGAAACCGACTTTACTTTCCCCTCACAATTAACTCTAGGAGCAGGATTAAGCAAGCCAAAATATTGGGGAATTGGTGTTGAATACACCAACCAACAAACTAGCAATTTCTCAAATCGCACTTTTACTATAGATCAAGTAACTTACAAAAATGCATCTAAATTTAAATTAGGTGGATATTATATTCCTAACTACAATTCATTCGGAAACTACTTTGATAGAGTGGTTTACAGAGCGGGAGCACGTTTTGAACAGACAGGTTTAGCTGTAAACGGTCAGGACATAAACGAGTTTGGCATATCTTTTGGATTAGGACTACCTGTAGGTCGATTATTCTCTAACATGAACTTAGGGTTTGAAATTGGCAAACGCGGAACCACCGACTTTGGATTGATACAAGAAAACTTTTTTAATACATATTTGAGTTTCTCACTAAATGACCGTTGGTTCGAAAAAAGATTATACGATTAATACAATAACAGCAATTCCATGAAAACTAAATTCATTTTACTATTTACCATTGTCTTATTAGCAACTTCAGCAAAAACATTTGCTCAAGCTCCTGATGATTGTGCAATTACTTTATCTTACTTTACCGAGCCGGCTAGAATTAAGAATTACGAAGCCGCACTTCCTTATTACGAGCAATTAATTAAAGAATGTCCAAACTACCATATCGCTACTTACCAATATGGTGTAAAAATGTTTGAATACTTTATTGACGAAAAAGGTGATAAAAGTAAAGTTAAAGACCTTATTCAAGCTTGGGAATTGAGGCTTGAAAACTTCCCTGCTAAAACTAAGGAAGGAGATGTTCTTTCTACTATCGCACAGTTAAAGTACGACAACAATATTGGAACTAAAAAGGAACAATTTAACGCTTTTGACACCGCTTTTAACAAGCACCCAGAAGATTTCACTAGCGGTAAGAGCTTGTACACTTACTTCTCTTTAGCTGTAGATTTACACAATTCAGGAGAAAAAGAGCTTCAAGAAATATTTGATCTTTACGACCAAGTAACTGCTAAAATTGATTCTCAAAAAAACTCACTAGCCGAAAAGCTTACTGTTTTATTAAACAAAGCTGAAAGCGGAACAACACTTACTAGTAAAGAAGAACGTGCTAAGGCTGTTTACGAAAACAACTTAAGTGTTTATACAACTGTAGAAGAAAGCGTAAATGGTAAATTAGGTCAGTTAGCTGATTGCCCTAACTTAATTCCACTTTACGAAAAAGATTACGAAGAGAAGAAAAACGATATCGATTGGATTAAATCTGCAAGTAATAGATTGGATGCAAAAGATTGTGATAGCCCACTCTCAAACAAGTTAGCTGTTCGTCTTCACGAATTAGAGCCAAGTTCAACATCTGCTTACCTATTAGGAAAGCAAGCCGAGGCTGAAGGAAAGTCATCTAAAGCATTAGAGTACTTCAACCAAGCCGCTGATCTTGAAAAAGACAACTCTAAGAAAGCTCGTATTTACTACAGTATTGCCGAAAACTATCGTAAAAAAGGAAGCTTTAGTACTGCAAGAAACTACTACAACAAAATGTTAGGTGCTAAGCCATCTGCGGGTATTGCTTACTACAAAATTGGAGCTATGTATGCAGACAGCGCAAACGGTTGTGGAACTACTGTTTTCGAAAAGAGAGCTATGTACTGGTTAGCTGCAGATATGATGGATAAAGCTGCACGTGTTGATGGAACTATCGCTGGAAACGCTAGAGCTGCTGCAAGTAGCTACAGAGGGCGTGCTCCACAAAAAAGTGATATCTTTAGCGAAGGAATGGCTGGAAAAACAGTTACCTTTAACTGCTGGGTTGGCGGTAGCGTTAGGGTTCCTAACTTATAAGAATGATCACAAGGATTAATATTGTTAAAAGCGTGATGGCCACAATTATGGTCATCACGCTTTTTGCATGTGAAAGCAATTACAAGAACGTAAAAAAACTCACACTTTCTGATGGTGCACCTATCGCAGAAGGGGAAGGAATAAATTTTAAATACACAGATTCCGGCAAACTTATCACCAACCTTTTGGCAGAAAAACTACTTGATTTTTCAAACCAAAAATTTCCATACAAAGAATTTCCAAATGGAATTGAAGTTAGATTCTGGGATAAGGAAGGTAAAAAAAGTACTGTAAACTCTGATTACGCTATTCAATACGATGGAACTGGATTAGTAGATTTGCGTGAGAATGTTGTTATTGTAACAGCAGACAGTGTTATACTTAAAGCTCAGCAGCTTTATTGGGATCAAAAAAACCAATGGGTATTTACAGACCAACCCTACCAAATAAAATTTAAGGACGGTTCCTATAACAATGGAGGAAGGTTTGATGGAAATCAAGACTTCACAATCTTTTCTTCACGAAAAAATGAAGGCGTTCAATTAATCGATAAAAATAAAACTGAAGATGTTAAGTAAAGCTTACTTGTTTTTTGAATACGCCTACCTTGCCGTTGCATTGTTTTTTATATACGAGACCGTAAACAATTGGAGTGACGATAGAAGCCGTGCCTACTTATATTTATTTTTTGCTGTAGTTGCAATTGGAATGTTTTTCTTTAAAAGAAACTTTAGAAAAAAGATGAATAACCAAGACAAATAATTCATTTTAAAATTACAAACTCGTAATTTTGAATATTGGATTCTAAATTCTGACCTTTGAATAACCTATGGATTATAGCATTTTAATAATTTTTACAATGTTAATTCTCTCCGCATTTTTCTCGGGGATGGAAATAGCCTATGTTTCTTCCAATAAAATCCATATCGAAATTGAAAAAAAGCAAAACAACTTTTTAGCTGGAGTTTTAAAAAAAATCACCAAACGCCCTTCAAAGTTTATTGCAACAATGCTCGTCGGAAACAATATTGCTCTAGTTATATATGGTTTCTATATGGGGGATTTACTCATGAATTATATTCCGCTGGCTGGATTTAGCGGTTTACTAATTCAAACCATTATTTCAACTTTAGTAATTTTAATGACGGCGGAGTTTCTTCCGAAGGTATTTTTTCAAATCTACGCCAACAATTTGGTGAAAATATTCGCGGTTCCCGCCTATTTTTTCTATGTTGTTTTTTCATTAATCTCAGAATTTATAATTTGGATTTCAGACTTGGTTTTGAAGTTTGTTTTTAAAACTGAAGGAGATACAGTTCAATTAAGCTTTAGTAAATTAGAATTAGGAAATTATATTTCTGAGCAAATGGATATCGCCGAAACCAAAGAAGAAATGGATTCGGAAATTCAAATTTTTCAAAATGCCCTAGACTTTTCTGAAGTAAAATCTAGAGAAGCTATGATTCCAAGAACTGAAATTGTAGCCGTAGATATTGACACTCCTCCAAAAGAATTAGCTAAAATTTTTACTGAAACTGGGTTTTCTAAAATTTTAATATACAAAGAAAACATAGACGACATTTTAGGCTATATTCACTCCTTCGAACTTTTCAAAAAGCCATCGACCATCAAAAAGGTTTTGATGCCTGTGATTTTTGTTCCTGAAACCATGCTTATTAAAGATGTGCTTGCCGTTCTTAGTAAAAAAAGAAAAAGTATTGCAGTTGTAATTGACGAATACGGTGGAACAAGTGGAATTATTACGGTAGAAGATATTATTGAAGAGCTTTTTGGCGACATTGAAGATGAACACGATAGCATCGCTTTAATCGAGGAAAAAATAGGAGAAAACCACTACAAATTCTCTGCACGATTAGAAGTAGATTATATAAATGAAAATTACGACTTAAATCTAACCGAAAGTGAAAACTACGAAACACTAGGCGGATTAATAGTTAATTTCACCGAAGAGATTCCCGATAAAGGCGAAACCGTAGCGATAGATAATCACCTTTTCACTATACTAGAAGTATCTAGCACCAAGATAGAACTAGTGGAAGTTAGAAACATAGGCGAAGATTAGAAATTAAATAATCACCACTTTTTTCAATTTAGTTTTTATTAATGAGTTGAAAATGCTATTTTCGCCACCTATAAATTTGAACATCAAATGGCAATCTTAAACAGCATTAGAAAAAGAGGGATATTTCTTATCCTTATTATCGCATTGGCACTTTTCGCCTTTATTTTAAGCGATATTATATCAAAAGGAAGTACAGGACCTAAAGGTCAAGATACCATTGCAACAGTAAATGGTAACGAAATTCCAAGACAAGGCTTTATGGAGCAAGTAGAAGCGACCCAGCGTAATATGGGACCTAATGCGAATGCTACACAAGCTATGAATATGGTTTGGGATCGTGAATTACGCCGTGTAATCATGGAAGAGCAAATTGAGAAAGTAGGAATTACTGCAGAAAAGGCGCAAATAGATAATGCTTTAAAAACTGCTTTAGCAAATAACCCTACATTTTTAAATGAAGCAGGACAGGTAGATGACGCTAAAATTCAAGAATACATTGCCAGCATCAAAGCTTCATCACCTCAAATGTATGCACAATGGCTAACTTTTGAAGAAAATATAGCTAATAATGTAGTTCAAACTACCTACAACAATATGATTATGGGCGGATTACGCGCTACTATTGCTGAAGGTGAACAAGAATACCATTATAAAAACGACAATTTAAATCTTCAGTATGTTTTAGTGCCTTACACTAAAATTGCAGATGAAGAAGTTAAAGTGTCTGAGGATGAGATTAAAAAATACGTGTCAGCTCACGCTAATGACTATGAGGTAGATGCTCAAGCAGATATTCAATATGTATTTTACGAAGAAACTCCTTCAGAATCTGATTCTGAAGAAGCTAAGGCTGAAATCAATGCTTTATTAAATGATAAAGTAGAATTTAACCAAGACACAAAATCCAACGATACTATTCCTGGTTTTAGAAACACTAACGATTACGAAGAATTTGTAAATGCAAATTCAGACGTTCCTTTCTTCGACCAATGGTTATTTAAAAAAGACCTTCCTGCATCAGAGGCAGAAAATTTAATAAACCTTAATAAAGGTGATGTTTACGGCCCATTTAAAGTAGATCACTCTCTTTACCTTACCAAGGTATTAGACACTAAGCAAATGCCAGATTCTACTGAGTCTAAGCACATTTTAATTAGATATGTTGGTACAATGCGTGCTCCAGAAACAATCACTAAAACCAAAGAAGAAGCTAGAAAATTAGCAGACAGCCTTCTAAGTGTTGTTAAAAGAGACAAATCTAAATTTGCTGAACTTGCTGAAGAATTTTCTGATGATGGATCTGCAGATAACGGAGGAGATTTAGGAAACTCTACTCCAGGTAGAATGGTTCCTCCATTTGACGAGTTTATTTTCAACAACCCAACAGGAACTGTAGGTTTAGTAGAAACAGATTTCGGTTTCCATATTGTTGAAGTTGGCAAGCAATCAGCTGCTAAAAAAGCTCTTAAACTTGCGACGGTTGTAAAAGCTGTAGAGCCTTCAGACAAAACAATAAACAACGTATTTTCTGACGCTTCTAAATTTGAGCTAGCTGCAAAAGACGGTGACTTTAATGAATTAGCTAAAGCTAGTAACCTTGAAGTAAAACCAGTAAACAAATTAGGTAAAATGGATTCTAATATCCCTGGAATTGGAGATAACAGATCAATTATCAACTGGGCTTTTGAAAAAGACACTAAGGTTGGTGACACAAAACGTTTTAGTGTACCAAACGGATATGTAATCGCTCAAGTTACACGTAAGAACGAAAAAGGATTAATGAGTGCTGCAGAAGCTTCTACTAGAGTTATTCCAATTTTACGCAACGAGAAAAAAGCGAAAATGATTCGTGAGTCAATTACGGGAACTACTTTAGATGAAATTGCTAAAAGTCAAGGAGTAATTGTTCAAACTGCAACAGGTGTAAATATGGCTGCTCCAACAATTGGTGCAAGCAGAGAACCTAAAGCTGTAGGAATTGCTTTTGGTACTAAACCTGGTGAAACAACTGCATTGATTGATGGGAACAAAGGTGTTTACAAAATAAAAGTAACTGCCTTCAACCCTGCTCCAAAAATGGAATCATATGCAAATTATGCAAACCAAATGAGCAATCAAGCTGTACCTGGTGCTCAGAATGCAGTTTATAACGCACTTAAAAAGAAAGCAGAAATAGAAGATAACCGCGCTAACTTTTACTAGTCGCTAACATCACATAACCTTTAAAAGCCCTGTTGCAATTTTTTGTAACAGGGCTTTTCTTTAAAAACCACATTTTAACAAACCATACTATAAAAATTCTTTATTTTTAAAAAAAGAAAAAGACACATCTAATCATCATGGATAATAAAGAACTTATTGAAGCCCTTGTAGAAAAATACACCAATCTCGGTGAAAATCCTGAAACATACCTAAAAGGATTGCTACAAGCCAAACCAATTAATTATTGGGATTATATACAAGTAGACACACTGCTATCGCTGCAAAAAACTCGAACTGATTATAAAGACGAAGAGATTTTTGTAATGTATCATCAAGTAACAGAGCTTACTTTAAAAATGATGATACACGAAATTAAACAACTTTCAGAAGGTGAAAACCTCTCAGAAGAAGTTTGGATTACAAAACTAGATAGACTAAAAAGATATACAAGGATGCTTATCACCTCTTTCGATATTATGAAAGAAGGAATGAGTTATGAAGACTATAACATCTTTAGAACTACACTTACACCTGCTAGCGGATTCCAAAGTGCTTCCTTTCGCTATCTAGAACTATATAGCACTAAACTAGAGAACTTGGTGAATAGCAAGGGGCAAGAAAGATTACCTGAAAACCCAACTTTAGACGATTATTTTGAAAACCTATATTGGAAAGACGCTGGATATAATAGGAAAACAGGTAAAAAAACATTAACCCTTATCCAGTTTATAGAAAAATACGAAGACGATTTTAAATCTTTAGCCAAGAAACTTAAAGGGAAAACTCTTGAAGAAAGAGTGATGCAAATGGACAACCCTTCTGATGAGTTAAAGGAAAAATTAAAACAATTTGACCATTTTTATAATGTAGCTTGGCCATTAGTTCATTTGGATACTGCACAACATTATTTAAATAGCAAAGGTGAAAATAAAGCCGCTACTGGTGGTTCGGAGTGGAAAAAATACCTGCATCCAAAATACCAGCAACGCAAATTTTTCCCTAATCTTTGGTCTAAAGAAGAACTTGCTTCTTGGGGTGAGTAACTTGGGTTGTTAACCAACAATGGGTTGGTAGAGGATAATAGTGAGGTTTGACATTGGAATACAAAAACTTATAGTTGTGGAAATTCAAATTAAAAGAATTTATGAAGAAGCATCTAAGGATGATGGCTATAGGGTTTTAGTAGACCGTATATGGCCTAGAGGCGTAAGCAAAGAAGAAGCAAAACTTGACAAATGGATGAAGGAAATTGCTCCAACATCAGATCTTCGAAAATGGTTCAATCATAAAGAAGAACGCTTTGATGACTTTTCAAAAAAATACAATAAAGAACTTGAAAAGCATTCAGAATTGGTAACTGAGCTTCTTCAAAAAAGTAAAAAAAATAAACTTACTCTTTTGTTTGGCGCTAAGAACACAAAACACAATCAAGCAATTGTATTAAAGCAGCACCTTGAAAAAAAAGTAGACAAATAATCGTAACCAATTACTTTCTTGACTATGAAGTATATTTTATTACCCTTATTCCTTCTATTATCTTTCAAAATAAGCGCCCAAGTTATAAATGCCGAATCCTTTAGAAGAGTTACAGACACATCTGGATTTTCAGGCTCAACTAGTTTAGATTTTGCTTTAAAACGCGATGTTAATGACAAGCTGAGTATCAAGAATAACATTCACGTACAATACAAAATGAATCGGCATTTAATCCTTCTTAAAAACGAAATAGAATTTCAAAGAATTGAAGGTGATAAATTTGAAAACAGAGGTATTCAACACCTACGATATAACTACAAACTCTACCCAAACATAACCTGGGAAGTTTTTGGTCAAGGGCAATACAATAGAGTTTCAAAAATCGACTTTCGCGGTCTAGTAGGAACGGGACCACGTTTCAAACTAACACAGCTAGAAGACTATAAATTCTATTTAGGAACTTTACTGATGTACGAACACGAAAAACGAGATGACATTCTCAATCCAATTAAAGAAGGGATAAGAGGTTCTATTTACTTTTCATTTAGTCTTTATCCACAAGACTACCTAACAGTAATCAGCACCACCTATTACCAACCTATGCTAAAAAGTATAACAGACGACTATAGAGTTTCCTCTCAAACATCATTATTGGTTCATCTTTTCAAAAATTTTAGTTTTAAAACTACCTACACTTTTAATTACGATGAAATACCTGCCGAAGGAATTCCTAACTCCCAATACGAACTAACAACGGGGATAGTTTATTCTTTCGATTAAAAGATTTGAAACTTTAGTTAACATCTATCGTTTTCAAAAACTACTTATATATATTTACATTAAATCAAGATTCGACCTCTTCTATTACATAAAATTTATAATAAAATGGCTTCAGATAATTATTACGACCCTAAGGATTTAAGAAAATTTGGTAAAATCACGGAATGGAGTGAAGAACTTGGTGAGAAATTTTTTGAATACTACGGAAAAGTTTTTGAAGAAGGCGCACTTAGCGCTCGTGAAAAAGCTTTAATAGCGCTAGCCGTTGCACATACAGAACAGTGCCCTTATTGCATAGATGCCTATACAAAAGACAGCCTTCAACGAGGTGTTACTAAAGAAGAAATGATGGAAGCCGTACATGTTGGCGCAGCAATTAAAAGTGGCGCAACACTTGTACATGGAGTAATGATGATGAATAAAGTAAATAAGTTAGACGGGTAAGTTTCAACGACTCCTGATTCTCTTATGAGAATTCAATTAAAACAATTTATGCTGAAAGAGAAAAAGAAAAAACAACAATCACTTCATAAACGCAATAGTGATCTTGCTGTAGCGAATAAACAACTCGAAAAACTCTCCAATGGAGTTTTTGCTAACGGAGAACTCCCTACTTTTTCTGAAAAAATAAATGAGACAAATCAATTTCCGCTACAACCAAAAGGTTTAGAAATTTTACAAATCAATGTTGGTTATATGTGTAATCAGGTTTGTGAACATTGTCATGTAGACGCAGGGCCAGATAGAAAAGAAATAATGACGCGGGAAACTATGGAGCAGTGCCTGGATGTAATAAAAAACACAGGCGCACATACCTTAGACCTCACCGGTGGAGCGCCAGAAATGAATCCCAATTTTCGCTGGTTTGTAGAAGAGGCTAGTAAAGTAGGTATTAAGGATTTTATAGTAAGAAGTAATCTCACCATTATTCGAGCCAATAAAAAGTATTACGATTTACCTGAATTTTTTAAAAAACACAATGTTCACGTGATAAGTAGTATGCCACACTGGACGCGTGGTAAAACTGACAAGCAACGTGGTGAAGGTGTTTTCGACCAATCTATAAAAGCGCTACAAGAACTCAATGCTGTGGGCTATGGAATGCCAAACAGCGAATTACGGTTAGATTTAGTTTATAATCCTAGTGGAGCATTTCTTCCTAGCAATCAAGCTAGCATGGAAAAAGATTTTAAAAAAGCGCTACTCGAAGATTTTAATATACAGTTTCATAACCTATTTGCAATTACAAACTTGCCCATATCAAGGTTTCTAGATTACTTAATAGCTTCGGATAACTATGAAGATTATATGTATTCATTAGTTGAGGCATACAATCCCACTGCTGTAAAAAATGTAATGTGTAGGAATACTATCTCTATCAGTTGGGACGGATTTTTATATGACTGTGATTTTAACCAAATGTTAGAGTTAAAAGTAGCTAGCAAAATCCAGCACATCTCTGAATACAATGAGGAAATACTTAACAACAGAAACATTGTAATTTCTCAGCACTGTTATGGTTGTACAGCTGGTGCAGGAAGTAGTTGTCAAGGTACAGTAACTGAATAAATGATGAAACAGTTAAGTATAGGTTTTTGTCTTTTTACGAAACGTTCTATTATCCTATTTTTTCTCTTCGGATTTAGTGTTGTAAGCAGTCAAAATCAAAAAAGTTTAGATATTCTATTGAAACAAAACAACACAGGTAGCATTCCTTATATTTCTGTTGAGGAACTACAGAATTTATTAATAGAAGATTCAGTAGTTGTTTTAGATACGCGAGAAGCAAAAGAATTTAATGTGAGCCACATAACTTCAGCAATAAATATCGGTTTTGATAAGTTTTCTTCGGAAGATAAGATTCTTCAACATTTAGATAAAGATACACAGATTGTTGTTTATTGTTCGGTTGGAATACGTTCTGAGAGAATTGGTGAAAACTTAAAACAAGTGGGCTTTTCAAATGTAAAGAACCTTTATGGTGGAATCTTTGAATGGAAGAATAAAGGCTTAACGGTTTTTAATTCTAAAGGAACGGAAACCGAAAATATCCACACGTTTTCTCGACGTTGGAGTCATTATTTAAAAGCTGGTAATCCAGTTTACTAAATTAAAGACGTCAGAGGATTTAGATTAAATTTGAATAAAAATGAAATCAAATAAAAACGTTTTATTATTAATTGGAGCTTTTATTCTATTAGGCATTAATTTTGGAATGGTGAATTGGAAAAGTTTTGCCTCGGAACAAAACCTTGCGGCTGGCTTTGGAATTATCATAAGTTTGCTTATTATTTCTCTTCAGTTTAAAAAAATAAAAAAGCAGAACTAAGCTATAAG
Organism: Aequorivita sediminis; assembly: GCF_032080575.2. Lineage (NCBI taxonomy): Bacteria > Pseudomonadati > Bacteroidota > Flavobacteriia > Flavobacteriales > Flavobacteriaceae > Aequorivita > Aequorivita sediminis. Next base: position 90,726 of record NZ_JAVLSO020000004.1, read on the forward strand.
AAAACTATTTTGACGACTAACAAATGGCAATAATTAACCCAAATACTTCAGACGACGCCAATAGCATGGCTGCCGATTATCACTTTCCTACTTCTAAAAGCGCTTTGCTTATTTTCACCCGAAATCCAGAATTGGGAAGGGTAAAAACCCGCTTAGCTAAAACAATTGGCGATGAAAATGCTTTGAAAGTCTATAAGTTTCTTTTAAAGCACACTGCCGAAATTACTGAAAACTTAAATGTAGATAAATACGTTTTTTATTCAGAAAACATTCAACGTAACGATTTATGGACTCCAGATATCTTTAGAAAAAAATTGCAATCTGGAAATGAATTAGGAGAGCGGATGAAAAATGCGTTTTCAGATATATTTTCAATGGGTTATGAAAGCGCAATTATTATTGGAAGCGATATGTATGACATAGATACTCAAGATTTAGAAACAGCTTTTGTATCACTACAAACATCATCCTATGTTATTGGTCCTGCCTCTGATGGTGGCTATTATCTATTAGGAATGAAACAACTCAACACCAAAGTTTTTGAAAATAAAGTTTGGGGTACTGATAGTGTTTTGAAATCGACCTTAAACGATTTAAGACAATTTAAGTACACCTTATTAGATGAAAAAAATGATATTGATTACTATGAGGACATAAAAGAAGTAGAAGCGTTTCAGCGATTTTTACCACCTCATTTAGATAATAATTTTATTTAAACAATAAAAAAATAACGATATGAGCGTATCAAAATTTATAAAAGAAGCCGCAGAATACCTTCAAAATCGCGGATTTGAAAAACCAGAAATAGGGATTATACTAGGTACTGGTCTCGGGAAAATAGTTGAGAAAATTGATATAATTACCGAAGTTAGTTATAATCACATTCCTAACTTCCCTACTGCAACTGTAGAGTTTCACAAGGGAAAATTAATTTACGGCATACTAGAAGGGAAAAAAATCGTGGTAATGCAAGGTAGATTTCATGTTTATGAAGGCTATTCACTTCGAGATGTAACATTCCCTGTAAGAGTTATGCATCTTTTAGGAATTAAGCGCCTTTTGGTAAGCAATGCAGCGGGAGCAATTAACCTAAACTTCAAGAAAGGTGAAATAATGCTCATAGACGATCACATTAATTTACAAGGTGATTCTCCTTTAGCCTTTAGAGGTGTAGAAAAAATGGGCGAACGTTTCGTAGATATGAGCGCCCCGTATAATGCAGAAATGAATAAAATTATTGAACAAGTTGCTACAGACAACAACATAACGCTTCACAAGGGCGTTTACGCAAGTGTTGTAGGTCCGCAACTTGAAACCCGAGCAGAGTATCGGTATTTAAAAATTATTGGCGCCGATGCCGTTGGAATGAGTACTGTGCCAGAAATAATTGTGGCTAATCATTTACAACTTCCAGTTTCGGCAATTTCTGTCTTAACAGACGAATGTGATCCAGACAACCTAAAACCAGTAGATATTCCAGATATCATTGCTGCTGCCAACAAAGCAGAACCAGATATGATAACATTATTCACTGAATTAATTAAGCAGTTGTAAGCTATTTTGCGATACCTATTCGAGACCTGTTAGATTCAAACACGCAAAACATGTTGAATTCACATCCAATACAGGAACCAATATAATTACTTAATTTAGTGAGTTCAACAAAATGTTGTATATCACAATCCAGACCTGTCAGGTTTCAAAAACCTGACAGGTCTAAACATCCAAAATATTTTGAATTTGCAGCCAAAACAAAATCTTACATAATAACTAAATTTAGCAAACTCAATAAAAAAATTTAATTCAAACACCAAACCTTACAGGTTTTAAAAACCTGTAAGGTTTAAACATATAAAACTTATTGGGTTTGCATCTAATACAGAACCCGATATAATTAATTAATTTAATAAGTTCAACAGTAAATTGTATTTCACAATCTAGACCTGTCAGGTTTCAACACGTAAAATATGGATTTTTTAGAAGAAACATATTTCTATCACATCTTCAATCGCGGGAATAATAAACAAGATATTTTTAAAGAAGATGAAAACTATTATTATTTTTTAAAATTAGTTAGAAAACACATTGTTCCTATTGCAGATATCTATTGCTATTGCCTTCTCAAAAACCATTTTCACTTACTAATTCAAATTAAAGAAAACGCAGAAAAACCATCTCAAGCTTTTTCAAATATGTTTAATGCATATTCAAAAGCATTCAATAAAAAATATGAAAGAGTTGGGAGTTTATTTCAACGACCATTTAAAAGAATAAGAATTTCTGAAGAAAAATATTTAAAGCAATTAATATTATACATCCATTTAAATCCTGAAAACCACAGAATTATTGATAATTTTGAAAATTATAAATTCAGCTCATATAATTCAATAATCTCCCCAAAACCAACAGCTTTAAAAAGAACAGAGGTAATTGATTTTTTCAATGATATTGAAAATTTCAAACTTATACACAGACAAAGAAAACCAATAAACGAAAATTTAGATTTTATAATAGAATAATCCAATTTCAAACCTTTTTCGCTTTAGAAAACTGTAAGCTTTAGTAGATAAACAATGGAGAAATACATAGAAATTTTCAAGAATTCTTACTACGGATACTTTAACTATTTGTGGCAGGAAATCACTCATTTTCACTGGGAAAACTACTTCTACGGACTTATTCTTGTCTCCCTTATTGTTTGGTCGTTAGAGCTACTTTTTCCTTGGAGAAAAGACCAGAAAATTTTTAGAAAAGATTTTTGGATGGATACATTCTATATGTTCTTCAACTTTTTCTTATTAAATCTGATTGTTCTTATTTTTCTTTCAAATGCAACCGCTGAGATTTTTAATGATATACTGAGTTTAATAGGGGTAAAGATTTCAGATTTTCAGCTTCTAGATTTAAATGCACTCCCATTCGGACTCGGCCTGCTTGTATTCTTTTTAATTACAGATTTTGTACAGTGGAATACACATCGTTTACTTCATTACTCTCCATTTCTTTGGAATTTTCATAAAGTACACCATTCAATAAAAGAAATGGGATTTGCTGGACATCTGCGATATCATTGGATGGAACCCATAGTATATAAGTCTTTACTGTATATTCCTCTAGCAGTAATTGGTGGGTTTGATGTACAATCTGTAGCCATTGTACATTTTTCTGCGCTTACTATTGGGCATTTAAACCACGCAAATTTGGGTTGGGATTACGGTGTGTTAAAATATATTTTCAACAATCCAAAAATGCACATTTGGCATCACGCAAAAGAACTGCCTAAAAATCACCAATACGGAGTAAATTTTGGAATCAGTTTAAGCTTGTGGGATTACCTATTTAAAACTAGTCACGTACCCCACGATGGTAGAGATATTGAACTAGGTTTTGATGGAGATGAAGAATTCCCAAAAGATTTTATAAAGCAAACCATATACCCTGCAAAAACGAAGTAAGGTTTGCTTTATAAACCAAATCTTATTTTGTTTTCTTAAGCTCTAATTTTTCTGCAAAATAATCGCAGAAGTCACGCATTGTATCGCTCATTTTGTCATCGTTGGTAGCACGTTGAAAAGTATCAGCCATTGCAGTTAACGTTTGGTGGAAGAAAATTTTCATCTCATCCATTGGCATCTCTTTTGTCCAAAGGTCAATACGCAAAGACTCTTTGTTTTTATGATCCCAAACCGATAACATTACAGCTTTGGATTCTTCATTGGTAATGCCGCCGTCTTCGGCTGTCCAATGTATAGTTTCAGGAATTTTATTTTCGTCTAAACCAACGTTTAGTCTTATTTCAGATTTGTGTTTTACAGCCATTATTTCTTTGGTTTGTATTTTGAATTATTAAATATCTCGTCAGCATCGGTAATCATTAATTGCTGAACAGTTGTATCATTATTATCCATAAATGCACGCACTATTTGCCAGCCGATATATCGTCCTAACATTCCTGGAGAGTCATTATCTATTTCTAAATAAAACTTAGAAAAAGGAGCCGGATTAATAAATCGTGCACCTAGTCTTTGATCGGTACTATACAGCAATTCATTTTCTACAAAATAGCGCCACATATAGAGTTCATTTTCCTCAGACCATTGTATTTCTTCTTCAGAATACCCCATTTTATCAGCATCTGAAGTTTTTGGAAGCCATACATCTTTTAGATACTGCATTTTTCCATAGTAAATAATTTGTCCTAAGAATGTAGCATTAGTTGGTGGCTTAATATATTCTCTTGAATAAACTTCAGCTACATCCTGAATAAGTTGTGAAGGCTTCATTTCCTTTTTAATATAATTATCAATCCCTCCATAAAACTCGTGCTCGCTACCTAAATAATTGTCTAGTGCAAGAACTAACATGCTATCGGCAAGAATAACTTTATTTCTGTAGTCTACATCAGAAGTTACTGTAACCACCAAGGGAGCCGAAAATTGTGGGAAATAATATTTTATATGCTGAAAAAGCGGAATGATATCGTCTTCTATAGCTTGAGCTTCTGGAAAAATCTTAAAAACCTCATCTTCCAATTGATTTTGAAGGGTATCTGTTAATTTTTGCACCCAAATGCTATCGTGATATTGTACTGGAAAAAACTCAGGAAAATGCTGCTTTAAAACTGGTAAATCGGCAGGCGAGGCATCGGCAAACTCCTTGTCGAAACGTACAATTTGTACATCCATTGGGATTTGTTGAATTTCCTTTTCTATCTTACTGTCGCTATTACACGAAAACAAAAGAACTCCAAAAAGAAGTAGAAAAATATATCGCATAGAATTAAAAATGTTTCTATTGGTTAACGCCATTGATTTTAATTAATTTTATCTTTATCAACTTTTTGACGTGCAAAGGTACCTTATTGTTGAATGAGTTTAAAAGTTTAGGGTTTAAAAGTTTTATGTAGTAACATCTCTGCTATGGAAATAAATAGACCTTAAATCAATAAAAATTTATAAATATCGAGAAAATGCAAACCGAGAAAGTAATCGAATATATCGTAAATTGGCTAAAAGACTATGCTGTAAATTCAAAAACTGATGGTTTTGTATTAGGTATAAGTGGTGGAATTGATTCTGCCGTTGTTTCAACCTTATGTGCAAAAACAGGTTTGCCGACCCTTTGTGTAGAATTACCTATTCATCAGGCTCCAAATCAAGTGAGTCGTGGTCGAGAACACATACAGTTTTTAAAAGATAAATATTCAAATGTTAGAAATACCGAGGTAAATCTAACTTCAGTATTTGAAAAATTTAAAAAAGAAGTTCCCCAAACTGAAGATGATAGTTTCCTCGATCTATCCCTAGCAAACACTAGAGCGAGGTTAAGAATGACCACGCTTTACTACTTTGCAGGCTTACATCGTTATTTAGTTGCTGGCACGGGAAATAAAATTGAAGATTTTGGTGTAGGATTTTACACTAAATACGGTGATGGTGGTGTAGATTTAAGCCCCATTGCAGATTTGATGAAGAGTGAAGTTTACAAGCTTGGTGAAGTTTTAAATATTCCAGATTCTATAATGAAAGCCGCCCCTACCGATGGTTTGTTTGGCGATAGCAGATCCGACGAAGACCAACTAGGTGCAAGTTATGATGAATTGGAATGGGCAATGAAAATGGAAGAGGCAGGAAAATCTAGTGCCGATTTTAACGGAAGAGAAAAAACTGTATTCGAAATTTACACGCGATTAAATCGTGCCAACAAACATAAAATGGTTCCAATTCCAGTTTGTGAAATTCCAAAAGAATTACTCTAAAGTTTTTTTAATATAGCATTCGAGATTCATAGAAATAATCAGAAGACACTATATATTCAACTACATTATATCAATTTACTGATTCTCAAAACTTGAATTGTATTTGGAAATGAAATCAATAAATTAAATGTGCTTACATTACCCTATTCAGCTTATTTGAAAGCACTTTTTTAAGGGTTAGGTAATCCACGATTTCCTGTAAACTTGACTCTTTTTCAGGGTTGTCATTATCCTTCATCATTTCTGATAAGTCATTTATCTTTTGAGAAACTAAATGACGTCGTAAATTTAAGATGGTCTCACTAACAATTTGGGCAATGGTTTTTTCTTTTCCCTTCACATAGATCTCCATTCGCTCCCAATTGTGAAGCTCATAGCGTTCTTCTTCCATCAACACGTGCGTTACAGCGGTTGCAAGTTCTGGCTCTAAATCGTTAATAAAAGTTTCTGCCTTGGCTTCAGGGTTTTGATTAAAACGATTTACTACCTCATAATATATCTTTTTAAACTCAGGATTTGTAAATTCAATTTCGTCATCCTGTAAGTCAAGATAAATTTTTTCATACACCCGAGCTTTATGGATTTCAGGTTTTAAAGAAATTTCTCCTTTTTCATCAGCTTCAAGAATTAAATCTTCAAAATCTTCTTCAACATTACCATACAGTAGAAGAAGTTGGATAATTTTTTGCTCCAATTCATATTGAACATCTATTTTCTTGGCTTTTTTCTCAGAGGAGACTACTTGAAACGTTTCTTTCTTTACATCAACTCTTTTTGATGAATCCTGTTTATCTTTTCGAAGTAATTGTGCTAAGGTATTAAACAGCACCTCTTCCGAAATATCCATAATACGCGAACACTCTTTAATATAAATTTCGCGTTTTATGACATCTGGAATTTTAGCAATGCTGTTAACCATATCGTGTATGGTTTCAGATTTTTTAATCGGGTCGTTTTTAGCTTCTTTTGCTAGTAATGAAGCTTTAAAAGTGATAAAATCCTTAGAGTTTTCTTCCAAGTAAAGGCTTAAGTCTTCCAGAGAATTTTTCCGTGAAAAGCTATCTGGATCCTCTCCTTCTGGAAAAGTACAGATTTTCACATTCATTCCTTGCTCCAAAATCAAATCTATCCCTCGTAAAGACGCGCGAAGTCCTGCCGCATCACCATCAAATAGAACCGTAATGTTTTTGGTAAGCCTATTAATTAATCTAATTTGCTCTGGCGTTAAGGCAGTTCCAGAGGATGAAACAACATTGTGGATACCTGTTTGATGAAATTGAATTACATCGGTGTATCCTTCTACTAAGTAGCAATTATCTTCTTTTGATATGCTTTGCTTTGCATTGAAAATTCCATAAAGAACTTTACTCTTATGGTAAATATCACTTTCAGGAGAGTTGAGATATTTTGCTGCTTTTTTATCTGAAGTTAGAATACGTCCTCCAAAACCAAGAGTACGCCCGCTCATACTCAAAATTGGAAACATCACCCTTCCCTTAAAGCGATCGAATTGTTTTTCACCTTTTACTATGGATAAGCCTGTTTTCTCAAGGAACTCAAGTTTGTAGCCTTTTTTAATTGCGTGACTGGTAAATGCTTCCCAGGAATCTGGTGAGTAACCTAATTCAAATTTCTTAATCGTTTCATCAGTAAATCCGCGCTCCTTAAAGTAAGAAAGTCCGATGGCTTTACCTTCCTCAGTTTTTAATAAGGTGTTATGAAAATAGGTTTTAGCAAATTCACTAACTAAATACAGACTTTCGCGTTCATTTGCTTGTTCTTTCTCTTCGCTAGATTGCTCGGTTTCTTCTATCTCAATTCCGTATTTCTTAGCTAGAAATTTTATTGCCTCCGGATAGGTAAAGTGTTCGTGTTCCATTAAAAATGACACCACATTTCCACCTTTTCCACTACTAAAATCTTTCCAAATTTGCTTAACAGGACTAACCATAAAACTTGGTGAACGCTCATCTGTAAACGGACTAAGCCCTTTGTAGTTGCTACCAGATTTTTTTAATTGTACAAAATCGCCAATTACCTCCTCTACTCGAGCAGCTTCAAAAACATTATCTATAGTAGTTCTACTTATCAATTTATGGTGAATTAATAGTTTGTTGTTACCAATTTTGGATTTGTAAAAATAGGGATATTAAGAATGAAAAACCTAAGCCTTTACTATTTCAGTTAAAATAAAGAGAAACCCACAAGGAGCCTCGCAAAAACGGGAGATACCTTGCAGGTTAATAAACAAACGAATAAAAAGGAGATTTTGGCTACTCCAAATCAAGCCTTAGGCCCAATGAAACATTGTGTTGATCCACAACGTTATTTTTAAAGATGGTATTAAGGTCGTATTTAGCATAAATTGAAGTGGCTCCCCAACCTATATAAGCACTTAATCCATAAATAAAATTATTAGTGTTGTAATTAGCTTTCAATTTTTGTTTCTGATTTTCACCATCTTTTTCAAATTTAAGTTTTTGACGAGCGCCTAAATTAATTCCTCCGTAACCTCCAATCCCAAATTTGAACTGATTGCGAGTTGCATATCGAAAATAATCGTCGTGTTCAATCTTTTTTGAAGGTCCAAATTCAAAATGAATTGGAATTACTAGGTTGTCCATCCTAAATTTTGACTTTTTTAAATTTAACGGATAGGTTTGAAGTTCCGTTTGCTCCCCTGTATCTACAAAAATTCTGTTATCGGTTGGTTTAAGTCCGTTAAACTGAAGTGCTAGACCATACCTAACTCGCAACCAATTAGAATTGTCGAAAACACGAGTTTTCCAAGTCCACCCTAATTCGGCAAATCGACTACCAGCAACTTTAAAATCTGAATCCTCCAAGGATTCTCCTGAAGTTATAACATTATTTAGTCCAACGGCTATATATCCATCTGAAGTTGTGCGTCTGTCATAAACAACTTTCTTTTCTTTACTTTTAACCGAAACCCCAAAAACCCGAGTGTTATTAGCATCTTCATTACCAAAACTGATAGCCACGTAGGCTTTATCTTCATTTTCTCCTGATTCCCCGTTACGCTTGTACAATTCCATTTTATTGTCAACAATAGACAGTCGATTTTCTATATTTAATGCGTGTTTTTTAGCCGCGGCATTTTTTAAGATTTCGGCCTCAGCTTGGACGATATTTCCTGCTTCAAGACTTTTATTAATATTTTCGACCTCAATCTTTAACGCATTCTTTTCCTGTTGAACTATCTGTTCTTTAACACGAGAAAATTTTTCGACGACACTTAGTGAGTCCACTTGTTTTTCCTGAGCGTGTGAATAATTACTGGCAAGAAAAAACATAGTTAGGGCTGTTGAAATTGTGATTAATGATTTCATAATTGTTCGATTTTTGATTATTGATGAATGATATTTTTTAGTCGGTAGTCTTTGGATGGTAGACGATGGTTGGGGTAGTTTTATATATTTAATACTGAAATTTGATTAAAAAATTAAAAATTTCAAGAACCTCTCGACTGCGCTCGAGGTATCACTTACTCAATCGTTTCTTTCAATAACTGCCGTTCTAATTTTTATAAAACCTTCGCCTAAAGCGTCGAAAACTTTATTGCGAAAACTCTTCTCTAGTTCCAATTCCACTTCCTGGAGTAAGGCCGTTGCATCAACTTTAGGAGCGTTGAGAATTTTTTGTGTCTGAATTTCACGGCGTGCTTTTTTTAGCAGATCTTCAACTTCAGTTATACTTACCTCATTATTGTTATGCTGTAATTCCTTTACAGATGCAATTACCTCATCTACCTTGGCATTGATAAGCTCTTCTTCAAACGACTTCTCTTTTTCAGTATATGCAAGAACTTTGGTTTTATCAATTTTCTTATCAATTTCAGATTTTTTAGCACCCGTTGACATAGGTGATTTTGGGCTTGACTTGATTAAATTTGAACTTGAATTTGATTGCGACTTTTCTTTACCATTTTTTTCTTCAGGTTTGATTACGTCTGAATTATTTTGTGTCGAAACAATTCTTTCAGCATTTTGAGTATTCGGAATGATATTTACCTTGTTATCAATTGATTTTTCATCTACACCTTCCGTTGTAATTTCATCATTAATTTCAATTGTACTAGTAAAGACAACTGAGCTTAAAATAAGTATACCAATAAGGCTAGCGGCAATGTAATACCACAATACAGTTTTCGTTTTAGGTGATTCTGCGTCTAGCTTGGCTTCTAGTTTCTCCCAAGTTCTTTTAGAAGGTTTTAACTCCCTCGACTCTAACTTTTCACGAATATTATCTTCTAATTTATAAGGCGCCATAACTTAAGTTGTTTTGTTGTTTCACTAAATCTTGAAGTATTTTTCGAGCTTTAAAAAGCTGTGACTTAGATGTGCTTTCGCTTATTTGCAATAACTCTGCAATTTCCCCGTGTTTATATCCTTCAACCGCGTAAAGCACAAAAACAGTTTTATAACCATCAGGAAGACTATCTATAATTTCCTGAATTTCATTAGTTTCCAACTCCGTTTCGATATACGTTGAATGTTGGGTTGTATTATCAATTTCCTGTTCAGAAACAAAGTGTAATTTTTTATCCTTTCGAAGTTGCGAAATACTTTCGTTTACCATAATTCTACGAATCCACCCTTCAAAACTACCTTCATTGTTATAGTTGCCTAAATGGGTAAAGACTTTAAAAAAACCTGTAAGCATTACCTCCTCAGCCAAATCGATGTTTTTTAAATACTGTCTGCACACGCCTAACATTTTAGGGGCAAACATTTCATACATCTCTTTTTGAGCTCGGCGATCGCCATTGCCCGCTTTGGCAATTAACTTTGAATAATTTTTATGTAATGGGATAATTTTCAAAATACGCTTCGCTGATAAGGGCTTCTATTTATATAGACGCAGGTTTTTAAGAAATAGTTGCCTGAGGGATGAAAAAAAATGTTTTCAGTGTATTGCACAGTAAGAAGCTTAAAAAGTTTCTAGTTTACAGTACCTAATTGGGACTGAAGTTTGAATTTTAGCCGTTACGCTACTGTTTTCTGAACACGGAATACTATTTCTTTCTGTCAATAACGTAATTAACCATCAGCTCAAGCGATTCCTTATAAGGAGAGTTAGGGTAAGTATTTAATAGTTGAAGAGCTTGTTGTTGATAATCTTTCATTTTGGTAACCGCATATTCAAGTCCGCCGTTGTTCTTCACATAAGCTATCACTTCATTTACACGCTTTTTATCTTTATTGTGATTTTTAACCGAATTGATAAGCCATTTCTTATCCTTAGGAGAAGCATTATTTAATGCATATATTAAAGGTAGTGTCATTTTCTGTTCCTTAATATCTATCCCTGTAGGTTTTCCGATACGTTCATTTCCGTAATCAAATAAATCATCTTTTATCTGAAACGCGGTTCCTATAAGTTCTCCAAATTTTCGCATTTTCTCAACCTCATCATCCGGAGCCATAACCGAACGAGCACCCATTGCACAACAGGCGGCGATTAAAGTCGCTGTTTTTTGTCGGATAATTTCAAAATAAACTTCTTCAGTGATATCGAGTTTACGTGCTTTTTCAATTTGAAGTAATTCGCCTTCGCTCATTTCACGAACAGCAACAGATATAATTTTAAGTAAATCGAAATCATTGTTATCAATAGAAAGCAACAAACCTTTGGAGAGGAGATAGTCCCCAACCAGTACAGCAATTTTATTTTTCCAAAGGGCATTAATGGAGAAAAACCCACGTCGGCGGTTACTGTCGTCCACCACATCGTCGTGCACTAAAGTTGCTGTATGTATAAGTTCGATAACAGAAGCTCCGCGATAAGTACGTTCGTTTACACTACCCTGACCAGTCATTTTCGCGATAAGAAAAACAAACATCGGTCGCATTTGTTTCCCTTTTCGATTTACTACGTAGTGAGTAATTCGGTTGAGTAGGGAAACTTTTGAAGACATAGATTGAGAGAACTTTTTTTCGAAAAGCTCCATTTCTTTTTCAATCGGAAGTTTTATGCGTGAGACTATCTTCATAAAGCTCCAAAGATAGTTAAAAATGAGTGATGATTTTCAAGTGAATTTAGCCGTGAATGTTTCAAAGGAATAAGCAAATATCCAATATTTCACACATCTTTTGAAATCTCATTCTCTTAAGCACTTACACAAATCGCTATAAAGTTGATAAAAAATAAAATTTACATCAAAAAAGTATATTATTTAAACCCTTTAAAAAATTTGTTAAACTGTACGAAGTTTAATTAAATATCAGGCTTATGTCATAGATTTGGTAAATTACTTTTAATCCCCTAAAAATTAAAAATATGAAAAAAATTACTTTATTGGTAGGAATATTTTTTTGCTTTGTTATGAAAGCACAGACTAATTATTTTTTCGATGATTTTCAAGATGCAGACATATCAGACTGGACTTTACTAGATGAAGACGGTGATGGTTATTATTTTATGCCTTTTGATCCCACTGTCTCTCAAAATGGCGAAGAAATTTATTTGTCATCACAATCCTGGGATGGCACCCCCTTAACCCCTAACAATTATGCAATTTCCCCTGCAATCGTTGTTCCAGGGAACGAATCACTTTCAGTAAGCTTTTTAGTTGGCACACAAGACACCTCTTATTATAATGAAACTTATACAGTTTACGTATCTACAGGAAACACTATTGCAGATTTCATGAATACTGACCCTACAGTTACTATAAGTTTCTCTGAGAACATTGGTGATGATCCTTGGGCAAGAGGAACATTTGTACCAAGAACCCTTGACCTTTCATCTCTAGCTGGAGCTACTACTCTTTATATAGCCTTCAGACATCATGATTCAACTGATCAATTCATCATTAACTTTGACGATGTTAGTCTCACAGGGGCTTTAGGCTTAAACGACAATTCATTTAAGGGTTTCAAACACTTTGTTTCAAGCGACCATTTAACCCTTTCTGCAAATACACAAATGGACAGCGTTGCACTATACAATATGTTAGGACAGCAAGTTGTTTCTCAAAAATTAAACAACACTAATGAGTCTGTAAATATTTCTGAATTACAATCAGGTATTTACATCGCTACTGTATCTATCGATGGAGCTAGCAAGTCATTTAAAATTATAAAAAACTAATTTACAGTTTATCATATATTAAAAAGAGCGGCCTAAAGCCGCTCTTTTTATTTACTGTTTGTTCGCCAATTGTCCGCAAGCGGCATCAATATCTTTACCTCTACTTCGGCGTACTGTTACAGGGATGTGGTTGTGTTCTAAAGCTTCTATATAATCGTCGATAACAGTTGATGAGGCCTGTTGGAAGTTACCATCGTCTATCGGATTGTATTCTATAATATTTACTTTACAGGGTACATACTTACAAAAAGTCACTAATGCCTGAATGTCTTCCCATTTATCATTTATGTCTTTCCACACAATATACTCGTATGTAATTTTGCGATTGGTTTTACTGTACCAATACTCCAGTGACTCTCTAAGGTCTTTTAAGGTAAAGCTTTTAGCAAATGGCATAATTTGCTCTCTAGTTTCTTGCACTGCAGAATGTAAAGAAACAGCAAGGTTGAATTTCACTTCATCATCAGCTAGTTTTTTAATCATTTTTGGCACCCCAGAGGTGGAAACGGTGATACGTTTAGGCGACATCCCTAAACCTTCGTCACTAGTAATCTTTTCAATAGACTCTAGTACGTTTTTATAGTTCATCAACGGTTCACCCATTCCCATAAAAACAATGTTGGAAAGCGGCTTATTATGATACAACCTGCTTTCTCTATCTATAGTAACCACTTGATCGTAAATTTCATCTGGATTTAGATTTCTCATTCGCTTTAACCTAGCGGTTGCACAAAATGTACAATCTAAACTACACCCTACTTGCGAAGAAACACAAGCAGTAGTTCTATTTTTAGTGGGTATCAACACAGATTCCACCACAAAGTCGTCAAACAACTTTACGGCATTTTTTATAGTTCCATCACTACTTTTCTGAAAGTGATCAACTTTAATGTGATTTATAACGAAATTCTCGTTAAGATGTGCTCGCAGTTCTTTTGAAAGATTAGTCATATCGTCAAAACTATGACTTCCTTTACTCCATAACCATTCATAAACCTGCGTCCCACGGAAAGCCTTGTCGCCAATACTAACAAAGAAATCTCTAAGTTCTTCTTTTGATAAAGCTCGTATATCTTTCTTCTGTTCTTTCATGTTGCAAAATTAGGGTTTTTAAAGCAAAAAAGCCTCTTTTCCGATTTGGATTAGAGACTTTCGATTATATAGAAATTAGAGGAGGTTAGTGCTTTATAATAATTTTTTTTGTTATTGAATCATTGTTATCCTGGTTTACAAGATACAGAAAATAAATACCTTCCGAAATATTATCTACTATTATTGTATTCATTGTATTTGATAGTGAGCCAGAATTTATTTCTTGTCCCATTACATTAAACAACTGATACCTTAAATTAGGATAGCGATTGTTTAAAACTGTTAATGTGGTATTAGCAGGATTTGGATAGATTAACAGTTTCCCTAAATCTTCAAAATCAGGTACATTAAGATTGTTTTGTAGTGTTTCTATACTTGTTTGTCCAGATTCAATAGGGTCTAACCAATCGACTAATCTATTTTCAGCAGATGTCCCGGTATTCCAAGACACACCAAATCTACCATATAAATCATATCCATTATTAGTTTCTAACCCTAAACAAGCTGCTTCCCCAGCGTATAGCTGACCAATAATTTTACCGTTCTCATTAAATAATGGTGAACCGGAAGAACCGCTTTCTGTAGTTCCTATTTCCCAACCATTTCCATATCCTTGAGACCCACCTCCAATAATCCATGCTTTAGTTCCGTTGGCATCAATTTTTTGAGCCCCAGAATCATCTCTACACACCTTCATTATATCACCCTGTGGATGATGTATCCCTACTCCAAACAATGGGTCGGCGTCCAAATTGTCCCAACCAGCAAATGCAACATCCCATGAATTTGGAATATCATCGTATAATTTTACAAGAGCAAAGTCGCTTAAGCTATTGTTGGCTTTTAATTCTGCACCACTTATGGTAAAGTTTGTTTGTATATCGCTACTGTCTTCTCCAGTTCCACACACAGGGTTTGGACTTACCCAATTGAAACGTACAGTCCAAAAGGAAGGGTCGCTATTATCTAGACAATGATTGGCAGTAAGCAAATAAGGAGTTTTATCGTTTCGGGTGTTATTGATTAATGCAGAAGAACATAACAATCCATTCCCGAGGTTTAGCAAGGCAACAGATTTTTTTAATAAGTCTTTTTTCTGATCGAAGTCATTACCAACTGAACAATTAACATCGTAATTACAATCGCCAGACTCATTTATTCCTCTCGAGTTATTAATCATGTTATCTACCGCAGTCATTCTGTACCCGTGAATCACACTCCTTAGTTGTAGTTCCGGTTCGCCTTTTACATTTGGGGGTTGGTAATATTCTATCCATAGCACATCGCCTTCAACAAACCAAGTGCCTATTCGGCCATCATCCCGATTTTGATTACTAGTAAAAGTAGAAGTAATATCGGTATGTTCACCATTAAAAAGTTGCAATCTAGAACCAGTAGGCAAATAAAACTGATCGAAATTCACGCTCAAATTTACTGCTTCTGATGACTGTATCGTGGTTTGCCATATCTTCCCTCCATTAGGTAATACAGTCCAAAGACCATCATGTTGCATATCCAATCTAACTGGAATTTCAATACCATATCGCCAAGGCATACTTTTATCTCGATCGTTTATCTGATCTTCTCTTATTATAGTTTCTAAATCTATGGCAGGCAATTCCACTACATTGGGTGTGGATTCCATATTCAATCCCCAACTAACAGGTAGCGGTTCTCCATCCCCTTGAGAAAAGGCGTAAAGAAAGGAAAAGCAAAGAATGATGAAAAGAGTAGTTTTTTTCATTCAAATATCCGGTTAGTCTTAAATAGAAGAGACTAAGGTAATTTTTTATTTCCACATTTGAAAACCAAAGACTTACAAATACGCTGTACTAACTTTAATTATTTGCAAAATATTCAAGATATCCCACAATCATGGTGATAGGATTAGGATATTATTTAAAAATTAGGAATAAAAAAATCCCGATTTTAGGTCGGGATTTTTCTGATATCTTAAACAGTTATTAGATGATTAACATTGCATCACCATAAGAGTAGAAGTTATATTTTTCTTTAATTGCTTCCGCATAAGCTTCTTTAAGGAAATCGTGACCAGCAAAAGCTGCAGCCATCATCATTAAAGTAGATTTTGGTGTGTGGAAATTCGTAATCATCGCATTTGCTATACTGAAATCATAAGGAGGGAAAATAAACTTATTTGTCCATCCAGTATATGGATTTAAGCGGAAGTTTGATGAAACAGAACTTTCTAAAGCTCGCATAGCAGTAGTACCTACAGCACAAACACGCTTTTTACGCTCTAGACCTGCATTAACTATATCTGCTGTTTCTTGACTAACACTCATTTCTTCTGAGTCCATTTTGTGCTTAGAAAGGTCTTCAACTTCAACAGAACTAAAAGTACCTAAACCAACGTGTAACGTAACTTCAGCCATATTCACACCCTTAATTTCTAAACGCTTTAAAAGGTGTTTTGAAAAGTGTAATCCTGCAGTTGGAGCAGCAACAGCACCTTCAACCTTTGCGAATATCGTTTGATAACGTTCAGCATCTTCTGGCTCAACCTCTCTCTTAATATATTTTGGAAGTGGTGTTTCTCCTAATTCAGTTAACTTTTTTCTGAATTCTTCATATGATCCGTCAAAAAGGAATCGCAATGTTCTTCCGCGACTTGTAGTATTGTCAATTACTTCAGCTACAAGCGTTTCATCATCACCGAAATAAAGTTTATTTCCAATTCTAATCTTTCTAGCTGGATCTACTAAAACATCCCAAAGACGCGTTTCTGAATTTAATTCTCTAAGAAGAAAAACTTCTATACGTGCCCCTGTTTTTTCTTTATTTCCAAATAATCTTGCTGGGAATACTTTAGTGTTATTTGTTACCAACACATCGTCTTCCTCAAAATAATCGATTAAATCTTTAAATAATTTGTGCTCAATAGTTCTCGATTTTCTGTCGAGTACCATCAATCTAGATTCGTCACGGTTTTCTGCAGGATATTCTGCTAATAATTCTGGTGGAAGTTCAAAATTGTAATGTGATAGTTTCATTCCCATAATGCGTCTTGTCTTAAGGTTTTTAAAAGGTTGCAAATATACAACCTCAAGATAGGCGTTGTCAAGTAATTAGCACTTTATTTTGATTACATCCTATGTTTGCTACGCTTACAGAGAGTCGTGACAACGTTTATTTGTTAAATGATTGCCAATATTACGGGAGCTAAAAATTTAAATTCTTTTTAGTTAGAACACATCAAAGGCCATTTATGAAATTAAAGCTAAATCAATTCCAAATTTTTGTATGTCATTCCAAAAATTTGGGTAAGATTTTGATACAACCTCTGCATTATTAATTGTGAGATTAGTCTTTAAAAATAACGGTGCAAACGCCATCGCCATTCTATGGTCCTGATAGGTTTCTATTACAACATTCGCGTTTATTGAAGTAGCACGCTTAAGGGTTAAGGAGTTTTCATCTACTTCTACTGTACCACCTAATTTTTCTAGCTCAGCTTTTAAGGCTAAAAGTCTATCGGTTTCTTTAATTTTTAAGGTGTGTAGTCCAGTTAATTTACAAGCAATTCCCAAGCCAAAACACGTTACCGAAATTGTTTGAGCTAGATCTGGGGTGTTGGATAAATCGAGGCTTAAACAATCTGGTAATAGGGTTTCAATTTTTGAAATTGTGATAGACTTCTCTGCATCATTAAACACAGTTTTAACGCCCAGCGCCCTATATATTTCATTTAAAGCTGCATCACCTTGTAGAGAATCTTTTTTATAACTCTTTAATACGACCCTTTTTCCAACATTTGCACCTGAGAGTGCAACCAAACTATAAAAATAGGAGGCAGAACTCCAATCAGATTCTACAACTAATGATATATCTTGGATTTTATTTGTTGAAGCAATAATTATTTCATTTTTGTTGATTTGAGTCTTTACCCCTATTCTGGTCAATAATGAAAGTGTCATTTCGATATAAGGAAGTGAAGTGGTTTTTCCTTCTAATGTAATATTTAATCCATTTTGAAGCATTGGCGCCACCAGCATTAATGCCGATATATATTGACTACTAACGTTAGATCGAATTACAACATTGGTTTTCTGAAGATTTTTTCCCTTTATCTTTAAAGGCGGAAAACCATCATTTTTAAGATATTCTATCTCAGCCCCTAAGCTTCTAAGCGCATCTACAAGAATAGCTATAGGGCGTTCTTGCATACGCTTACTTCCAGTGAGTGTGATTTCAGAATCTTCTTTTACAGCAAAAAAAGCTGTAAGAAATCTCATTGCCGTACCGGCATGATGTACATCTACTTCTCCATTAGCAACTTGAAGTCCTTTCTTAAGAACCTCTGTATCGTCGCTATCTGAGAGATTTTCAATTGAAATATTAGGAAACTGCGCTTGAAGAATCAATAATCTATTCGATTCGCTTTTAGAACCACTAATATTAATCTCAACAAAATTATTACTCGCCTGTATGGGTCGAGTGTGAAAATTTCCTGATTCTAGGACAGCCTTCATCAGTGTTGGTCTTTCTCTTTAATCTTAGCTCGAAATTTTCCAAAAGTTACAAAGAAACCATAAACAAAGCCCGCACCTAGAAGTGTAAGCATAAACACCAATGGATTTCTTTCGGTAAAATAAGCCATGTCAAAACCTTCTATTGCCCACTTAATTAAAGCAAACAAAATAGCAAAGGACACAGCTAGCGATATTACCGATTTCCAAAAACCTTTGGTGTTTATTACCTTCTTAAACATTTACTTTAATTTTTCGTTGTTGTGGTGCCTATCGTGATCACGCTTCGTCTTAATATCTAGTTTTTTACTAAAAGCTTCTTCAAGATCTACGCCTGTTTGATTTGCAAGGCAAAGCACTACAAAAATAACATCTGCCAGCTCTTCGCCCAAATCTTTATTTTTATCGCTTTCTTTTTCGCTTTGCTCCCCATAACGACGGGCAATAATCCTAGCTACTTCCCCTACTTCTTCAGTAAGTTGAGCCATATTAGTAAGCTCGTTAAAATAGCGAACACCATGTTCTTTTATCCAAGCATCTACTGCTTTTTGCGCGTTTTTTATATCCATTATGCTTTTGAAAGTACTACTTTTTCGTTTTCTTTTGCTATTAAAAGTTCAAAGAATTTTTTTAAGTTCCCATATTCTTCCGCAGCGATATACGATTGATTTATTGCAAATTCAACCGATAGCTGAAGTTTGTTACCGGCCTGTGATATTAAATAACGATAAGTACCTTGATTTTCACCTAAATTATAAACCACATTTTCTGGTAGCGACTCAACATTATAACCTTCTGGCAGCGATATAGTAACAATATACCTATCCTTCATCGGATACCCAAAATCTATAGGATACAAGCGAGTTTCAGTTTTAAAAGGAGTTTCTTCTGTAGCTAAAAATACCATAGGCGAAAAGTAAAGTTTTCCTGCAACATCTTCTACTAAATCCATAGCTTCAAAATCGTATTTCAAAGATACCGGTGCACCAGGAGAAGCCAAGTTTTCGAACTCTAGGTTAGCTAATTCTGCTGGAGTTAAATCCTTTTCTATTTTTTTTCGCTGTGCATCTTCATTTAAACTTTTAAAATCTGAACGATATTTAAATGCATAATTTCCAGTAAATCTACTTTGGTTTTTTCCAGTAAGCATTAAATCTGGAGTAATTTCAGCAGCTATCATCGTACTTTTTACAGCAGGAATCATTGAGCTTAAAGATACCCAACTCGAAGTGCCATCTTTCTTTACAACACGACCTTGCCAATTTTGAATACTAGACTTTAAAACTCCTATTTCAGCATCTTTATTTGTTGCATCTAATAACAACGTTCCTTGAGGAAGTTGTACCCCAGCAATTACATAGTTAAAACCATTACGCGTTGGGAAAAGAGGAACTCCGTGTGATTTTGTACTAACCAATACTGGATTAGCTTCTAAATTGGCGTGGCGAAGCATTGCTACCAACATCAGATTAATATCGGCTACATTTCCTGAGCCTTTTTTATAAGCCTCTCTAACTCCTTCATTGGTATAATAACCATTGTAACCATTCCAAGTCATTTTATTTAATACGACAGAAAAAATACGCCCAATTTTTTCTTCAGAAGAACTAGCCCCTTGAAGAATATTGTTTAAGTCTTTTTCGAAATAGTTTTTACGTTCTAATTCAGCTCCAAATAAATCTACTCTATATATACTTTTTGAAACATCTTCCCAATTAGTAGCATACGTTTTTAACGGAGAGCCAGGAAAGTCTATATAACTCATCTCAAACTGTAAGGCTGTGGTGTAATTGTTTAAATTACCTACAAACGCTTCTTCTTTTAAAGCAGGTACATTTTCCAAATCTACCGTATAAGTATCTTCCTTAAACTTAATTTCTCTAGTTATAGTTTCTCGCATACTTTTTCCAAAAGTTCTTGTATCCATTGGTTCTAGTTGTCTAAAACTCATACTTCTTTCTCTAGTAAATTTATCTACTTTATATGGCACCCACCCTCTTTGGTGTGTTTTATAAATGAAATATTCTGGAGTTTTAAAAACCATATTCACCTTCTCTATCGGAATTGTTTCCTGAAATCTAAACTCATCTATATTAAAGATAAATGGTGAATTTATTGTGTATTTATACTCTATTACAGCACCTTCGCGAACGGCTGGCATTGTGATTTTTGTCTGAGTTAGGTACTTAGAAGTTTCTTCTTCAAAAATTCCGTCTTTTCGGAGTTTTTCGTCTTGTACCTTTCCATTTTCGTCCAAGTAATACGTGTTTCCTCTCAGTCCTAGCAGCTTATCTTCCCCTTCACCCTTGTACAAATTAATTTCGGCGTTTGCCCAATCAAAACCTTCTTTGTTGTAAATCTTTACTCTTTCGAAGTAATCGGTAACCATATACCATCCGGAATCTTGATTGTATTGAAATTCGGTTTTTACTTCTCGATACAACACTGCAGCGTTTGCAGAAGGATCTGTAGGGTGTTCTTTTTGAAGTATTTCTTCTTTAGAAACCTTCCCAAACCTATAGTCTTGCGCTATTGAAATATTCAAAAAGCACATAGTAATTATTACTGAAAGTAGATTAGTTTTCATAAATGATAGTTAGTTATTGAACGTTTTGTTTTAAAAGAATTTTGGTTTTATCAAGCCTCGCAATAGATCTTAAAAAATCACGATATTCTTCATATTCATTTGGAGGATACTCTCCTTCTTCAATACGAAGCTTTCGACTGTATATTAATTTATTTTCATCGGTTTCATTGAAGCTAACTTCGTATTTTCCAAATTTGGTTTCCAAAGCCAAATCTTCTGGCAGGCCGTCAATGCTGAAATTTTCTGGAAGAGCTACTTCAACAGTGTCTACATCAATAAATCCGTGACGGATAAATAGGTTTTGTTTCCTATCATCAATTCGTGGAGGTATGTATTTATTTTGGTTGAAAATATTAGGACAAAAAAGAAAATCTTCTCCAACAGGGTTAGCGTAACTTGGAACTGAAACTTCAATATTTTCAGTAAAAATCACTTCTTCTCTATTATTTTTAAATTTAATGTCGTCTACCGTAAATCCATTTACATAACTCCATCTCTTTTTGTAAAATCTATCTATATCTTCTTGTTTTTGCTTTGGAAGAAGATACTTACTGTCGTATTGAATCCCTTCGGAAACACCTTTAAAATGCGCAGTAACATTCCCCTGAGCATCTACAATAAGATTAGTGAAGTTGGTCTGTAAGTTTTCTTCAGTTTTATAACTTTTCGTACGTGTAACCTTCCCTCCTTCAGGTGTCATAACTAATACATCGCGATTGTCGGTAAAATCACCAATATAACCAAAGGGAATATCTTGATTTGTACATTCTAACCAAGTATAACCATCATCTTCAGGAATAGCTAGAATAGCGTGATTAAACCAAGGCGTGGCAAAATCATTCTCAATTTCCATTATGTTCTCCCCTGCATTAACTAATGTGTAATAGGAAGGTACACCTGCAACTTCAAGAAGAGATTTTGTATACATCGTCAGCGCCTTACAATCGCCATAACTTAGCTTATCTACGTCCGATGCTGGCATAGGTTTCCATCCGCCAATTCCTATCTGAATGCTTACATATCGAACTTTATCCTGAACAAATTGGTATATTTTTCTTGCTTTTCCTTCGTTTGTAGTTTCGTTTGCTACTAAACTTCTAACCTTTGCCTTTGTACCTTCGGGAAGATCACTAACATCGGCAAGGAGCTTATTATCCAACCAACTACCAAATTTTTGCCAGTTCTCACTTGTTCCGGCTGTACCTTTTAATTTAAAATTTTGCAATGCCACCAAAACGTGAGGTAGTATGTTTCTACTCGACGGACTGTGCTCTTCCAGGCGAACTGCCTTCAAGTTCACAGCTGTAAAAGTAAGTTCGTTGTCGGCATCTGAAATTGAAATATCAAAATCATCAATATTTCTTGCGCTGTAGTTTGGCTTGTTTAATGGATTGTATTTAATTGTAAACACACTCTTTTGAGTGCTTTCAGCGTATCCACCTAAGGGTTGCCAAGGTTGTATAAAAGCAGAGTCGCCACTTTCCGCTTCACTTTCATAAACCACGATATAAGGGTAAGTTGTAGGTGTGTAATTTAAATAAAGCACACGATCGTCACTATAAATACTTATCCCAGTTCGGCTTACATCGTTAAAATCTTTCTTTTTAAAACTGGCAATTTCTTTCCCAAAAGCATTGTAAATCCAAACTCTAATGTTTTTTACTTTAGAATTGTCGTCGTAGAATTCATACAGGTTTGTATCGCCATTGCCCATTTTATTTAAAACGGCAATAACACGACGCTTCGTTGTTTTAACTGTATTAATATTAGTAACATCTAAGGCAACACTCTCGTCTATTAACACACTATTAGAATATTCCAACAACTCCTTATTAATAGAGGCTATTGAAAAATCGTTTTGGGCGAATGTTATAGCTGTGCAAAGAAGTAATACAAGGCAGGTAATTTTTTTCATAATCGGCTTTACAGCGGACCAATATATGAAACTTATAAAAGTTAAAAAAAGGTTAAAGGCATTATTCTTTATTTTTTGAATCAATCCAAATTGTAACCGGTCCGTCGTTTATTAACCCGACTTCCATCATCGCACCGAAACTTCCAGTTTTAACCTTCTTATTTGTGTTATTTTCCAACTGTAGAATAAATTCATCATAAAGCGGAATTGCAATTCCGGGTCTAGCTGCCTTTATAAACGATGGGCGATTTCCTTTTTTAGTACTTGCGTGAAGTGTAAATTGGCTTACTACTAAACACTCACCTTCAACATCTTGAACAGAGAGATTCATAGCGTCGTTGTCATCCGAAAAAATCCTCATTTTAGCTATTTTAGCAGCTAACCATTCGATGTCTTCTTGAGTATCCTCAGCTTCTATTCCAAGTAAAATTAGCAAGCCTTGATTAATTTCAGAATAAATTTTTCCGTCAATGGTAACAGATGCTTTTTTAACTCTTTGAATTAATGCACGCATTATAATTAAATAATTTTTGTAATTAAATATTTACTTTTCGTTATTATAAATATCTTTTCTAAAGTGTTCTTCTTCGCCTTCTAAAATTTGTAGATAACTCTTATATCGAGACCAGGCTATTTCCTCTGTTTCTAATGCTTCTTTTACAGCACAATGGGGTTCTTCTAAGTGAAGACAGTTGTTAAACTTACAATGTTCTTTCAATTCGAAAAACTCTGGGAAGTAATCTCCTAATTCTTCTTTATCAATTTCTACCACCCCAAATCCTTTAATTCCAGGAGTATCAATAATCTGCCCACCAAAAGAAAGGTCGAACATTTCGGCAAAAGTTGTAGTATGCTGCCCTTGTAAGTGCTGTTCAGAAATTTTTGAAGTTTTTAAATCTAATCCAGGCTCAATTGCATTTACCAAAGTAGACTTCCCAACACCACTATGCCCTGAAAACATTGTTACCTTGTCTTTCATGATAGCTTTTACCTTATCGATATTCTTGCCTGTAGTGGCAGAAATACCAATACATTCATAACCAATATTTCGATATACTGCTGCTAGGTATTTTATTTCAAGCAATTCGTCATCGTTGTACGTATCAACTTTATTAAAAAGAAGTACAGCGTTAATGTGATAAGCTTCTGCCGTAACCAAAAATCGATCTATAAAAGTGGTAAACGTTGGCGGGTTATTAAGAGTAATTAATAAAAAAGCAACATCGATATTTGATGCAATAATATGTGTTTGCTTTGAAAGATTAACCGATTTACGAATGATATAGTTTTCACGCTCTTCAATTTGCTTAATCACGCCTACCGTTTCATCTCCTTTTTTATCCACATCAAACAATACGTGATCGCCTACCGCAACGGGGTTTGTGCTTTTTATGCCGCCAATGCGAAATTTCCCTTTAATACGACAATCGTAAAAAGCTCCATCTTCTGCCTTAACAGAATACCAACTTCCGGTAGATTTATAAACAATACCTTTCATTATAATTCATTGATTCAACGTTTACTATTCAAGATTTACGAAAATACTCAATAATTTCTACGACTCTATTCATTAATCACCTTTTTCTGATGGTTAATAGATTCTTGATGAATAGCTTTATATATTTTTAAAATAAATTCTTCACTAAGGTTGTTTTCTTCTCCTTCTAAAATCATTTTCCCTAAAATCTCATTCCATCGCTTTGTTTGCAAAATAGCTACATTATTTTTCTTTTTTAACAAGCCTATTTTATCGGCAATCCTCATACGATTTCCTAATGAATCGATTAATTGACGATCTATTACATCTATTTGTGTACGCAGTGTCGCTAGCTTGTTGTTAAACTCAACGGCATCACCTTCTTGTTTTCGAATTCTAAGATCGACCGTCATCTTATCTAAATTTGCTGGCGTAATCTGTTGTGCAGCATCACTCCAAGCATTATCAGGGTCGTAATGTGTTTCAACCATTAAGCCATCGTAATTTAAATCTAAAGCTGTTTGGCAAAGTTCAAAAATAATGTCTCTTCGTCCCGCAATATGTGAAGGATCTAATATTAAGGGTAAATCTGGAAATTTATTTTGAAGGTCGATAGGGATTTGCCATTCGGGATTGTTTCTATAGCGTGTTTTCTCATAAGTTGAAAACCCACGATGGATTACCCCAAGTTTCTTTACGTCTGATGCGTAAAATCGCTCAACAGCACCTAACCATAAGGCTAAGTCTGGGTTAACGGGATTCTTTACCAAAACAATTTTTTCGGTTCCTTTTAAAGCGTCAGCAATTTCTTGAACAATAAATGGTGAAACAGTAGTTCTTGCTCCTACCCAAAGTATATCTACATCGTGCTTTAACGCTAAATCTACGTGATTGGCATTTGCCACTTCGGTAGCAGTCATTAAACCTGTTTCTTGTTTTGCCTTTTGAAGCCACTTTAGTCCTAAAGCGCCAACACCTTCAAAGTTTCCAGGTCTTGTACGAGGCTTCCAAATTCCCGCACGTAACACTGTGGCGTCAGTTTGTTTTAACTGATGCGCTATTTTCAAAACTTGTTCTTCTGTTTCTGCACTACAAGGTCCTGCAATCACCAATGGATGAGAGAGCTCCATAGCGTTCAACCAATTGCGCAATGATTTAGTGTTTTCCATTTAATAATCTTTAAATATTAATAGGGCTTTGCACCTTCAAACAAAACATTTACAAAGTAAACACATTACAATGTTTTAAAGATTATTAGCCAACTATAATATTGGTTATCTTGATATTAAAATATTACTGTTTTTTTTAAACAAAAAAGTCCCAGAAATTTTCCGAGACTTTAAATGTTTTATAATACAAATAACTACACAACCATCCCTCTTCTATTTTATTAAATAGAAGTGCCAATGGTTATTAAAGTTAAAAATCGAGATCATCTTGTGATAATATAGTGCTAAGGTAAACATTTATGTATTGTTAAAAAGACTTAATTTGCCATTTTATTAAACTCTTTAAAAATTTCTACAATCTAAAAAGGTTAAATGCGTTCATTGTGTAACTTTGCTCAACTTATTTCAATATGTCTATTAAAGTCGAAAATATAACCAAAACCTACGGCGAACAAAAAGCGCTAAACAATGTTTCATTTTCAGTAGAGAAAGGTGAAATTGTTGGTTTTCTTGGCCCTAATGGTGCTGGAAAATCTACAATGATGAAGATTTTAACCACCTATATTCCTGCTTCGGAAGGTGTTGCAATTGTAAATGATTTTGAAGTATCTAAAGACGATATTTCGGTTAAAAAGAGCGTAGGATACTTGCCTGAGCACAACCCTCTTTATTTAGATATGTATGTTCGAGAATACCTTCAGTTTAATGCAGGTATATATAATATTCCAAAATCTGAGGTCGAAAATGTTATTGAAAAAACCGGCCTTACTCCAGAAGCAAATAAAAAAATTGGACAACTTTCAAAAGGATACAGACAACGTGTTGGATTGGCAAATGCACTTCTTCACGATCCAGATGTTTTAATACTAGACGAACCTACAACCGGTTTAGACCCTAATCAGTTGATTGAAATACGTCGGCTAATTAAAAACGTTGGAGAGCATAAAACAGTGCTGCTTTCTACCCATATTATGCAGGAAGTGGAAGCTATTTGCGACCGTGTGATTATTATAAATAAAGGACAAATTGTTTTAGACAAAAAACTCGCCGACCTAAAAAAGAACAAACAACAAATTATTGAAGTAGAATTCGACTATCGTGTTGAAGATGTTGCCTTACAACAACTACCAAAAATTGATAAGGTTGAGAACTCCATAGGTTTTGTATATCAGCTATACTTCAATACTGAACAAGATATGCGTGGAAAAGTTTTTGATTTTGCGCACGACAATGGCTTAAAAATCCTTCAACTGCATCAGAAAAACACAACCTTAGAAAAGTTGTTTACCGAACTTACTACTCAAAAATAAGTCTGCCGCTATACAACTCTTCAACTTCCACTTCAGGCGGTCTATTTTTAGAAATAATATCGCCTAAACCGACAATTATTCCTTTAATTGACTGTTGAGGATTTACAACCATTGGCCCCGTACTTCGATGATACACATTTAAATTTTGAACCACTAAGTCTTCTGAATAAATTCTACAATCACTAGCATACAATCCAAAACTGGCATTTGTAGCTTTTCCACTTAAGTGAAATTTAGAAAGCCCATTTGCCGAAACTGTAAGGTTTTCAACCTCCAGATTAATTTTAAAATCGCCATTTGTATGATACTCATCTTCCATCCCAAAATCTTCCGAAAGCAAACTCAATTTGGGATATTTCAAAACACCAATACTTTCGGTTAAATAGCCAGTACTACTACGAATTTCAGTAAGATTTGGAGCGGTTACTATAATTTTTGTCAGTCCGTAATCTCGAACTAGATTACAGGAATTGTGATTATAAATTTTGAGCACACCATCCACAACCGAAACCTCAACATCGCTTAACAAGTTTTCACCTGTTTCCACCACAACTTTTTGCTCTTCCCCTTGCTGAACAATAAGCTTTGCTCGTTGCGCAACCAAAACCTTCGTAAACTCGGGAACCTCAATTTCAGTTTGAATAATATCTCCAGCAGTTTGCATACAGTCCCAACCCGAATCTGAATTGCAGCTTACCGTTAGTAACACTATTAATAGATATGCTATTTTCTTCATTATTTTCGTACTTAAAGCCTATACCCAATTCCAAATTCAACAGCTTCGGCCTTTGCCCAATGTGCGTGCAAGGTTATGGCCACAAATACTTTATCGTCAAAGAAATATCGTTTTAATCCTAATCGATTATAAACTCTATTCTCAAACTCATAAGGCCAGTATACATAATACCCTAACTGACTCACAAAAGCAACTTTATTAAAACGCCATTCGTGACCTATAAAAGCTCCAACTCGTTTATAATCTTCATTTCCAGATAACCCGTCTTCAGGATAGGCTATGGAGCGATAATTAATCAATTCTTTTAAAAACATTGAAAAGTATATATCAACACCTGCTGTAAAAGTGCTTTTGTAATTGATTCTTTTATCTACAAATGCTGAAATTACATAGAAAGGCTCCTGCCCTAAACCTATCACATCACTTTCATTTATACCTGTTCTAAAAGCAAGATTATATTTAAATTTTTCGGCATAAGTTCTACTAAGGGAATCATCTTTCTTGATATACTCGGGAAATTCTTTGTAATCCAGTTGATAGCTCAAACCTGCGTTTAAAGCAAAGGTGTTGGTACTATTATTTGGTGCTTTTAAATTTGCATTACTGTAGTGAATAAGAGTAAAACCAGCGTGGAAGCCTAGACCTTTCCAAATATTTTCACGTACAAAATTTCCTTTCAAAAATGTTGAACTTAGCAAATGGCTTCCGTAGGCACTGTTGTTATAATTTGTATCGGGGTTAAAAGGATCTGAGGCATAAGCAACCCCTTGTCCAACACGCAACATTAAATGTCTGTTTAAAAAATACCAATTAAAATGACCGTAAAAACCTACAGCTTTGCCTAAAAATTCGTTGTGAAGATTTTGATGCGCCAACGTAAATCCCCAGTCTGGATAATTATATCTACGCTCCCATTCGTTAAAACCATATGTTTTTCGATTAAACGAAAATATAAAACCCGTGGGATGCCCCGTAATTACATGCTGAATATCGGAATTGTGTTCTAAAATAGTTCCGTAGAAAAAATCCGCTTCTAAAGAAACAGGCTTCAACTCTTTTTCTTGAGAAAAAAATGGAAGGCTTATTAAGAGAACAGTAAATTTTAAAAGAAAATGCCTCATATTTATTTTGTCGGCGACAAAGATAAACTAAACTATAAACAATAAAATAGAGCATTTCTTTTCTTTTCTTTGCTTCTACCTTTACCGTTAACACCTAGGCCGTTACACAGTATTAATTTCAAATAAAATTTAGAATGGTAAATTTTTTAAATCCACATTTCCTCCTGAAATAATTATTCCAATTTTCTTGTTCTGAAATCTTTCTCTCTCGCGAAGCAAAGCAGCTAAGGCCACAGCACTAGAAGGTTCTACAACAATTTTTAAACGCTCCCAAATAAATTTCATTGCTGAAATTATTTCGATTTCTTCAACTCTAATTATTTCTGAAACTAAATTTTTAATAATAGGAAAATTAACATCCCCAAGAGATGTTTTAAGCCCGTCTGCAATGGTGTTTGTGGTTTCGTTCAACTCTATTTTCCCAGTTTGAAGGCTTCGGAAAGCATCATCTACCTCATAAGGTTCTCCACCAATTGTTTTACAATTCTTTCCAAAATATTTTACAGCAAGAGAAGTACCCGAAATTAATCCTCCACCCCCAACTGGCGCAAACAGATAATCTAAATCCTGATGTGTTTTTAACAATTCTAAAGCTGATGTCGCATTCCCTAAAATTACATTTTTATCGTTTGAAGGGTGGATAAAAGTTGCCGCAGTTTCCTTTTGAATCCTTTCGGCCTGCTGCTCTCTTGCAATTGTTGTTGATTCAGATTCTGTGATGATTCCGCCATAACCTATAACGGCATCTTTTTTAACTTGGGGTGCATTTTTAGGCATTACGATATATGCGTTAACCCCTAAAATTTTTGCTGCTAAGGACAAAGCTTGTGCAAAATTCCCTGAAGAATGTGTTACAACTCCTGCTCTTTTCTGAGCTTCAGTAAGCTGAAGAATTGCGTTTACAGCACCACGCATTTTAAATGCTCCCATTCGCTGAAAATTTTCACATTTAAAATAAATTTCAGCACCTGAAAATTTATTTAAAAAAGAAGACTTTAGCACAGGAGTATTGTGAACGTATGGCTTTACACGTCTATAAGCCTCTTCTACTTCACGCTGGGATGGAATCATTTAAATCGAAATTAGATATAAGCAAATACAAGTTTAGCCTAAGCCACTAGAATATTTAAGTTCTTTCCATTTAACTCAATGCTATAGGTCACTTTTACCGAAGCTTCCATAGTTATTGAAACTGAACAATATTTCTCAAAGCTCAATTTTGCTGCGCGAACCGCTTTAGCTTCATCAATATCTCCCTCCAAATAAAGTGTTACGTGAATAGCTTTAAATGGTTTTGCCTCACGAACTTCTTCGCGTTGACCTTCTACTTCCATTTTATAAGAAGTTATTTCTTGTCTTTGCTTTTGTAATATTGAAATAACATCAATGGCACTACATCCTCCAACTCCCATTAATAAAAGTTCCATAGGACTTGCTCCTTTTGAAGCTTCATCTGTTTTATTATCGATATAAACTGGAACCTCAGAATTTCCTTTTGCTTCAAATAAAAACTTATCGTTTTTACGCTCTAAATTTACTTTCATATTTATAAGTTTTCTTTTATTTTTAATGACTTGAGGCCTAAAACTATTTTCATACTTTTAGTCTCAGGTCTTTTTTTAATCCTTATCACTTATTCTCAAAATATCTTCAAAAACAATACGAGCAGTTACTGCTTTATCAGCCCCTGCGCCTCAAATTACAATTGGATTATCACCGTAACTCTCTGTATATTTTTCGAAAATTGAAAAGCTTCCTTTTAAAACACCTAACATGCTATTTTTAGAAACATTTACTAAACTTACATTTAAAAGAGCGCCTGTTTTCTCAGACAAATGGTCGTGTAAATCTGTTCATATCGAAAAACAAAGTTCTTTGGCTGGTTTTTCTTTTTAATCTGAAATGGAACAACCAACTCTTTCAATTGCTCCAAAATTATTTTTTTGAAACGTTCCGTAAATCCTTTGGAATTAAGTTTTAAATCGTAATATCTTTCAATTCATTATGCAAATTTAATTCACGCGCCAAGATAAGCAATTTCCTTCCAACGTCATTACCACAAAGATTTTCCTTTAGGTCTAGCTCTGTATATCCATTATCAATTGCCGATCTTAGAACTGAACTAAACAATCGTAATTTATTACAATTTTTATTTGATAAAATAATTCAATCAGGTTTCTCCCCTAAAGTCGATAATTTAATAACCTAATTTTTTGTCAAAATTTTTTAAAACAAATCTTCAGTTCATTTTAATTATATACTTTTGCTGCAGATTATTTAAGAGGAAAGATTTGACTGATTGCAACCTCCCTAAAAAATGCTAAAGGCAGTGAGAACTTCCCAAGGTCGCGACCCGTCAAATCTTTTTTTAAATAAATGACTTAAGACTATAAAACATAGGACTTTAGGCTTTCCACTTAATTATTAGTGTACGCCATATGCAAGTCTTAAAAATTTTATCCTAAGTTGTTTAAATATTTTTTAAAAATTTAAATTCAGATTATGGCTTATTTATTTACATCAGAAAGTGTTTCTGAAGGACATCCAGACAAAGTTGCAGATCAAATTAGTGATGCGCTTTTAGATAATTTTTTAGCATTCGACCCCGAAAGTAAAGTTGCTTGTGAAACCTTAGTAACCACCGGTCAGGTTGTTCTTGCTGGAGAAGTAAAAAGCAATACTTATCTAGATGTACAAACGATTGCCCGTGATGTTATTAATAAAATTGGTTACACTAAAGGAGCGTATCAATTTAGTG
Organism: Aequorivita sediminis; assembly: GCF_032080575.2. Lineage (NCBI taxonomy): Bacteria > Pseudomonadati > Bacteroidota > Flavobacteriia > Flavobacteriales > Flavobacteriaceae > Aequorivita > Aequorivita sediminis. Next base: position 122,252 of record NZ_JAVLSO020000004.1, read on the forward strand.
GGGATTCTTGTGGCGTAATTTCATTAATTCACGAACAATCTCAAGATATTAATCAAGGTGTAGATCGCGAAAATAAAGAGGAACAAGGTGCGGGAGACCAAGGAATGATGTTTGGCTATGCTACCAAAGAAACAGATAATTATATGCCATTGGCATTGGATATCTCACACAAAATAATGTATGAATTGGCAGCGCTTAGAAGAGAAGAGGACGAAATAAAATATTTGCGGCCCGATTCAAAAAGCCAAGTTACAATTGAATACAGCGATGACAATATTCCACAAAAAATTGTTACAATTGTTGTTTCTACACAGCACGACGACTTTGATGAAGACGACAAAGTTATGCTCAAAAAAATTGAAAATGACGTAAAGGAAATTCTAATTCCTCGCGTTAAAAAGCAATTCCCGGAGCATGTTCAAAAATTATTCAATGATGGTATTACTTACCACATTAATCCAACTGGAAAATTTGTTATTGGTGGGCCCCACGGAGATACAGGCTTAACAGGAAGAAAAATAATCGTTGATACTTATGGTGGAAAAGGTGCTCACGGTGGTGGTGCTTTCAGTGGAAAAGACCCGAGTAAAGTTGATAGAAGTGCTGCTTATGCGGCTAGACATATCGCTAAAAACCTTGTTGCCGCAGGGGTGGCTGATGAGATTTTGGTACAGGTAAGTTATGCTATTGGTGTAGTAAAACCTACTTCAATTTTAGTAAACACTTACAACTCTAAAAATGTAAACCTTACTGATGGTGAGATTGCTGAAAAAGTTGCAAAGATTTTCGATATGCGTCCGGCAGCAATTGAAAAAAGATTAAAACTTAGAGAACCAATTTATTCTGAAACGGCTGCTTATGGTCATATGGGAAGAACTCCACAAAAAATCACTAAAACTTTCGAAAGCCCGTATAACGGGAAAGTAGAAAAAGAAGTTGAACTTTTCACTTGGGAAAACTTGGAGTATGTTGATGAAGTAAAAAAAGCTTTTAACATTTAACAAAGTCAGGTTGAGCCCTTCAACTTTGTTTAGGAAGAACTAAGATATAAACCCTTTATATTTATAGTTTTCGAATTGATAACAATAAAAAATCCCAAATTCCAGAAATTATTTTTTTGGAATTTGGGATTTTTTTATTTGGTGATTTTAATATTTACATACCACCTTTTCTTTCTGGAGTTCTTGGTGTAGGCCACTTTTGTTGCTCTCCAGTTCTTTTATTAATAGGAAGATTTATTTGCTCTCTAGAGGTAAACTCTGGATCTTCCGAAGCTTTATAAGCCATAATTGCAGCTAGAATAGCATTGTGTTGCACATCGTCAAATACAATTTTATCGTAGGTATCTAAGTTGGTGTGCCAAGTATAGTTCCAATAACTCCAGCTTAAAGAGCTCAAATTAAAGGCAGGTGCCCCCGCGGCTACAAAGCTAGCATTGTCTGACCCTCCACTTGACGGCCATCCTGGAAAAGTTGTTTCAATATGCTTGCTAATAGTGTCTGGCACTGCAGCTAACCAACGGGATATATAATCGTAAGAGTGAAGGAATCCTGCTCCGTTAATTTTAACTGCTCTTCCTGTACCATTATCTTGATTAAAAGCTGCTTGCATATTTTTTACGATTTCTGGATTATCTGCAACAAAGGCAGAAGATCCGTTTAGTCCTTGCTCTTCACTTCCCCAATGTCCAGCTAGAATTGTACGTTTAGGATTTGGGTAAACTTTTTTCAAAATTCGCATTGCCTCCATCATCACAAGTGTTCCAGTACCATTGTCTGTAGCACCTGTTCCTCCGTCCCATGAATCGAAATGAGCAGAAAGAATTACATATTCGTCTGGTTTTTCGGTTCCTTTAATTTCAGCAATAGTGTTAAAAGCAGGAGCTACACCTAAATCTTTAGATTGTGCTATTATATTTATTCTAGGTTTATCACCATGCTCAACCATTCTATATAACATAGTGTAATCCTCCAATTGAATATCTACAGTTGGTATTTTCTTAGTACGGGCTGCAAAAATTTTGTTAGCGCCAAAACCTCTAGACCAATAGCTATCGATAATTCCAGCTGCACCTGCATCTTCTAATGCAGAAATAATACTTCTTCTATTGTAACCAGTTCTACTAATATTTTCATTCCAAGCCTTAGTTTGAGCTTCTCTTTCATTTTTCATTTTCTCAAAAGACTCTGGAGTTGCCCATTCTTCCCAGTTATAATCAGGTCTTCCAGTGGTCTGTTTCATAGCAATCATAACAAACTTACCTTTTACTTTAGGAAGCCATTTTTGAAATGATAAAGAATCTTTTACTTCTGGAAGAATAATACATTCGGCCGTAACACCATTTTTTGATGTTCCAGGATTCCAAGCTAGTTGCGTTCCGTTTAAAGATTGTACTCTAGGGTGAACCATATCTATATGCGTAATGCCTCGTTCCCAAGCTTTCCATTCACCATACTGTTGATTCTCGGCATCAATTCCCCAAGATTTGTATTTTGCAACGGCCCAATCGTGTGCTTTTTGCATTTGTGGAGTTCCGACCAATCGCGGCCCAATGTCGTCCATTAATTGGTGACCTAGAGTTTCTAGTTGTGAGTTTTCGTAAGCCTCCTTTAAAATGTTATCAATTACAGGATCATTCTCTTGTGCAGAGATTGTAAAGGTTGCCGAAATTAAAAAGGCAAGCGTTAATAGTTTTTTCATAATGAGGGGTTTGTGTTCGGTATCAAATTTTAAATGTAAAAGCTAAAACTACAATATATTTTATATTAAGAAAAGTTTTACAAACAAACCACAGAAATAGAAAATGCCCGATTCTAAGTATTAAATCATAGGGAAGATCTAAAGTATTAGATAATATTGTGGTTTCTCGCTTTTTGAACAGCTTCAATTTTACTGTGCACTTGAAGTTTTTTGTAGATATTTTCAATGTGTTTTCGTACAGTGCTAGGCGACAAAAAAAGATGCTCAGCAATTACAGTATAGGTCAAACCTTTACTTAATTGATCTAAAACCTCAACCTCACGAGCGGAGAGAGATATTTGTTCTTTATCTCTTAAACTTTGAATATCGATAGGATTTCGAAGTAATTTTAGAGTTTTCATAGCAATAGAAGGAGTCATGGCAGCACCTCCATTTAGTGTTTCCAAAATTCCCTCGTATAAATCTTTGGGATTAATTTCTTTCAACAAATATCCATCGGCACCTGCTTTTATAGCATTGAAAATATGTTCGTCATTATCAAAAGCAGTTAGCATAATTATTTTGATATGCGGATATTTCTGCTTTACCATCTGTGTAGTCTCTATACCGTTTAAAACAGGCATTTCAATATCCATCAATATTAAATCGAGGTTGTGGTTTTCCTGTAGTTTTGTAAGCAGCTCACTGCCATTCAAAGAGGTGTGCTTCACCGAAACATCTTCAAAAAAAGATAGTTTTTCCTTTATGGCATGTATGAGGAAGGAGTTATCGTCAACAATAGCGAGTTTCAACATTTTATATTCGGTTAGTCGTTTAAAGATAATGAATTTAGCTCAAAAAAGACAACCGTAAAATAAGGCATTTGCCGTATTAATCTATTCTACTGTAAATGGTTTTGCCAACCTCAGCAAAATAGAAGTTCCCTTTTTAGAGGCTTGAACTTCAAGTGTACCATTAATCTCCCGTGCGCGTTTTTTCATATTATTAAGGCCGTTGCCCATAGCGATGGTCTCGGGATTAAATCCTTTGCCGTTATCGATAACTTCAATTTGGTATTGTTCACCTTCTTTTGAAATATTGACCTCGATTTCGTCGGCAACGGCATACTTCAATGAATTGTTTACTGCTTCTTGAATGATTCTGTAAATATTCATACCTTCTACAGACGAAAATACGTGCGTTTCTTCAACACTTTCTTCAATGTTAAATGAGAATTCAATATTTTCCGATGCGCTTTTTGCTTGCTCAATAAAGTTTGCTATTCGCGCTTGTAAATCTTCAAAGGTTATTCTCTCTTTGTTCATTGCCCAAATGGTATCGCGAAGTTCATAAATGGTCTGGGAGGTAAAGGTGCTAATAGCACTGAGTTTATTGCCAAGTTTCTCACCAATATCTGTAAAGCCGAATTTTAGGTTGTCAATACTAGATATGATGAAAGTGAGCTGAGCTCCAATATTGTCGTGAAGATCTCGAGAAATACGCAAACGCTGCTCCTGCAGTTTATTTTGGGTTTCAATTTTTGCCAAAGCCGTTTTTAACTCACCTTCTTTTTGAAGTTGGTGGTTTTTAAGCTTCTGCTGATTATAGAGTAAATAACCTAGCAGTCCTAGAACCAAAGCTAGGCCGAGACTGCCGAAAATATAAGTATTTTTTTGGCGTACCTCCATTTCCTTTTCTGCCAATTGGGCTCGTTGTTGTAAAATTTCATTTTGCTTTTTTTCGGTATCATATTTTACCTCCATTTCCTGCAAGGTCTCTATATTGGATTTGCTTAAAACACTATCCTTAAAGGCTACATATTTTTTATAATATTCAAAGGATGGTCCGGTTTCTTTTTTAGCTGCATAATAATCTGAATAATTAAGCAAGGCCATTTCGATGTCCTCGGCGGTTTGGCTTTGTCTTGCGAATTGATAGGCAGAATCCAAATAAACTTCAACTTTGTTTAATTCATTTTTGTCAAGCAAAACTTGAACAATATTGTTATAACTAGCACTTACTCCCGAAAAATTACCGATAGATTTTTCAATCACGGCAGACTTTTTAAAGTAATAAACCGCAGAATCTATACGTCCCAGATAGTAATATGCACCCCCAATATTGTTTACCGATTCAGCCATTCCTTTTTTATCACCCAAGGATTTCTCTATCTCAAAAGATTGTTTAAAAAATGAAAGTGCTTCTTCGAATCGACCTTCAGATGCATGGATAATAGCTATATTGTTCTTTGCCTCTGAAATGCCTTTTTTGTCAGCAATCTTTTTGAAAAATTCGAGCGCTCTTTCGTGATACTCAACGGCTTTTTCATTCATCTGCAGCATGCTATATACCATCCCAATATTATTATTCACCGTCGCCTGCTCTTTTTCCAAGCCCATCTTTTCGTATATCCTATCGGCATAAATATAGTTTTCAAGAGCGTCTTCGTAATTGCCCAGTTTTCTATTTATTACCCCTAAGTTGTTTTGTGCCGAAGCTTTCACGAGAGAATCTGGGCTGGCTTCAAAAGCCTCTTTGGACAAGGACAGTGCTAGTTCCAAGGCACCCAAATCTCGTTGTACAATACCAAGGTTATTTTTTGTTTTAGCTAATTCCGGTTTATACATACCATCTTGAGCTAATCGTAGAGCTTCATTTAAAATCTCTATAGCTCTCTGAGGGGATTGTTTATAGATTGAAATAGCATAATCGTTAAGACTATCGATTTTTTTAGGTTGTGCAAATAAGTTAGCTTCTATAAGTATTAGACCAACGAAGCAAAATAACATTCTAATCATATTTTAAAGTTATTTCGGGCTGAATAATTAAAGCCTGCTCTAAGTTATGAATTAAAAAATTATAATTATTCAAATTTTGTGCTCGACAAAAAAGTTGGCTTTTATGCTGCTCAATAGTTTCATGTAATTCCTCCTTAATTTGTGAATGTAATTGAATAGCCATTTTTCGAACAATATAGTGCCACCATAACAATCCCGAAATAGTTAATGTAAGAATGGCAACAAAAAGAATTGTAAAATCTATTTCCATAAGGCTTTTAATAAATAAAGATACATTTAATATTAAATCAACTATATAAGGCATTTGCCCTATTTACTATTTCAAAAAAAATAACCCCATGCATTACCATGGGGTTTCAAAACCTTGAACGCTCCTCACCTCGTCCGTGGTTAAATAGTGATTTTAATTTCGTTTTACTAGTTAAGATCGTACGCGAAAATAGAATTGTTATCTGCTTTGTAATACAGCAAACCTCCAATTTCATCTACAATATACTCCGGCTGTTTATCCTTTAATACAATTTCTTTTTCTTTTGCTCCTGTGTCTCTACTAACTTTCACCAAACCTATACCTTTGTCTAGTTTTGTAAGAATAAACTGGTCGTTTTTAGTTGCGGCAGTAGCCTTAAATCGCTTTAACATTTCGGCAACCGAAGCGCCACTTGCCGCAGCCATTCCTCCTGCCAATCTTGCATCGCTTTCAGATTCTTCATCATAGCCTGCAAGCTTATTCTGCATGGATGAATTTGCAGCAGCAACAGCAGTTGTAGCAGTTGCTACGGCTGCAACTCCGGCTAAAACGGCACCCATTGCACTTTTACCTGGTGCGCGATAATATTCATGCCATTGTTTGTTGCCATCCCAATCTATTAATTGCATATTTTGATCACTGGTTAACAAAATACCGCCATCGCGAATCTCAACGTGTGAAGGATCTTCCTTGCCATCAAATTTAGTTTCGGTTAAAGTGCTAACATCCCCAGAGGTTGCATCTACAGCGTACAAAGTTTCATCTGCGCTAATTAAATAGCGGTTGTTTCTTTTGTCGAGAGTTGAACTTACCGCTCCTGCTCTTTTATACTTAAGCGGCTTTTGCCAAACCTGTTCCCCATTTTCTAGATTTACAATATTGGCATCTTCGGAAGTAATATAAAATAATCCCTGTGGCGTATGCGCCATAGTTAAAATGTTTTCTCCTGTTTTTAATGGTTTTTTGAAAAGCGTTTGCCCATCAAATGAAATCTTATTAATTCCACCTTGATATATTCCGAAGAGAATTCCATCTTCCATTACATAAAAATGTTGTACGTAACCTTTAGTTTTGGGGGCTTTATCCCAAAGATCTTCCCCATTAGTAGCACTTAAAAATGCAATGTTGGATTCGTTTTTGGTTGCAAATATGCTGTTATTTCCTCCGTCATTTTGATTGCTAACTACTGCTATTCCTTTTGGCAAGATTTCAAAATTTACCACTTGACCCTTTACTTTATGATCATCCTTCCAAAGCTCTAGACCGTTTACACCCACTTTGTGAATTCGAGTGTTTTTCCCCTGATTTACACCTTCGAAGGCATAAATTTCGTTCTCAGTAGCATCAGCTACCATCCAATTTATATTCTTCATATCATTTTGCCAAAGAGTTTCACCTGTCTGTGCTTTTTTTGCCAATAATCCTTTAGTTGTTGGTACAATAAGGTAATCTTTCAACAATAACACAGATCCGCTCGGTTGCATTCCTGCACCCACAGTAACTTTTCCAGGATCTCCAAGATTAAAACGATAATCCTCCTTCCCAGTATTTAAATCATAAACCGCCACAGCAGTTGCATATTTTTCATCTGCTCGCCGTTGGCCTGTAACTACTAATTTGTTCTGTGGCATTTTAACTTCACAACTGTAAGCAACTTTCCAACCATTACTTTCGGTATTAAAAAGTACTTGTCCAGACATATAATCGATAACAGATTTTTTTGCAGTCAAATTAGCGAACCCACCTTGTGCAACTATAACGTATGGCGCATTTGGAACAAAAGTAAGTTCCTCAGGTTTTACACGTCCGTATTCGGTAAAATTAAACAACAGTTGGTTGCTACCTGGCTTAATCCCCACCAAACCATCGTTAGTAGCAACAACCATTGTTCCACCTTGAGTTAATATCATATCATTTATTTTGGCACCTGTGTCATATCTAAAGTCAGGTTGCTCAGCTCTTTGTGCAATCCCAGTGTTTAACGTTAGGAACAAAATAGCATAAAGCACGTAAAATTTTCTTGAGGTATTCATAATATTTTGGTTATTAGTTTATTATTCAAATATGATCATGTATGAGGGAAAAATCAATAAGGCAATTGACGTATTCTTAAGTTAGAAGCAATTATAGAGTAGACTTATCCCGTACATGTAGTTTAATAAAAAAACCGAATACAAAACTTGCATCTTGAAATCGGTTTAAACTAACATTAGGTTTTACAGTACTCTAATTTACAGTCATTTCAATATTAAACTCACCTTCTGTAACAGAAACAGATTGCGATAGATTATCTAAATTATAGGCGGTAAAACTAAAGGTCCCTTTAGCAATGTTATTTTCAAAACTCGAAACTTTAATTTCGCCATTTGTAGGCTGTCCGTTACCAGTAGTATAAATAACAACGGTATTAGGATCTGGATTACTTGGGTCTGGCAAATAACTATACGTACCTATATTTGTGAAATTTAAATCGTAAGTCCCCACCCCATCAAAAGTTGTGATTACCATTTGTAAATTTTCCGAATTGGAGGTACCTGCACTAATAGCAAAAACCTTAGTTGGACCAGATTCAGTAATCTCTCCGGCAATGGTTCCGTTTAAGGGGTTAAAAGAACCTCCATCTACTTTTGCTTTAAAAGTTCCTGTTCCCCCACTTGGGTCTTGTCCCCCATCGTCGTCTTTGCTACAAGAGGTTAAACTTATTGCTAGCACTGACATTAAGACTAAAAAAATTTTGTTGAATGTTTTCATAATTTTTGGTTTTAGTTTCCGAATTGGAAGTTTTATTATTATAAAAACAAAGTTGCATCAAAAAGCAACTCATATCAATAAGGCAATTGACGTATAATGATATGTTTAATTTTAGCGAGAGACGGCAGATTTTTAAAAATGAATGTGGGGAAATTGCTCTTTAACTGAAGAAATTTTCTGTTGAAGCTTTTCTAAAAATTGAAGATGCTCCTCACTATCAGCGTTGAAAGGTTTGTGAAGCAGTCCACTTTGTATTCTTGCTATTTCCGCTTGAAGTGATTGTGTCTCTAAAGAAATCCAAACTTTAGAGAACTTCTGCCAAATAATATTAATGGCGGTTTTATTAGGATGAAGCATATCTTCAGCGTAAAAGCGGTAGTCACGAAGTTCATCCATCATAATTTCAAAAGATGGAAAGTAGAAACTTTTCGACTGTATTTGCGATGACAAGGATTGGTGGATGGCCGAAATTAAATGCGCTTTACTTAAGGTGTTTTCTGCAAAACCATCCTTAATATGCCTTACCGGAGAAACAGTAAACAACACAATGGTCTTGGGGTTTACTTCCGAAATCTTATTTAGTATTTTCTGAATCCTTTCTGTGATTTCTTCAATTGATAGAAGTTCTTTTTTAAAGTTTTTCTGTGGAAGTTTATGGCAGTTGGCTACAATTTGATGTTTGGCAAGCGTATCTGAATCTGTCTTGATATTAAATGACGAATCCCCCACATATCTATAAACATAAGACGTACCTAAGGTTATAATAATATGAGTTGAATTTAAAACCGCGCTTCTTAACTTCTGAAGCGCAGCATTGAGATTCTTTAAATACTCAACTTTGTTTAGTGAATTCAATTCTGAATGCACTTCAAAACATTTCCAAATGCCATTGTGGTGAAAAATATCTTCTTCTGAAAAAAGATTGTTTTCAATGGCTCGCATCACCAATTTCTCAAGTGAAACAACATTGAAAATTACTCCAAATGGATTTTGAATATTCTGAAATTTAAAATAATCGAACTTCGCCCCAATGTTTTCCGAAAAACAACTTCCTAACAGAAGAATTTTTGAAGAATAATCCATCTGATTTTCTTCAGGCGTTAAGGGTATTTCGGTTTGAAGTTTCATAATATTTTAAAAAACCCTCCACATATCTTGCGTCTTTGCAGTATAAAATTTACCGCAGAGACGCAGAGTATGCAAAGTGATAATATTATTTTAAATAATCTTTAGCTTTTTCTAAAGCCTCATCAATTCCGTCTGGATTTTTACCTCCTGCAGTAGCAAAGAACGCCTGGCCACCTCCACCTCCTTGGATAAATTTTCCAAGTTCGCGAACAATTTTACCAGCGTTCAAATCTTTTTCTGTAGCTAATTCTTTTGAAATATAACAAGCGAGCAAGGCTTTACCGTCATTCTCTGCCCCGAAAACTAGAAATAAATTTTCAGACTCTCCGCCAATTTCAAAAGCCAAATCTTTCATTCCGCCTGCATCCAAATCTATCTTTTTAGCAAGAAAGTTGATGCCGTTTAGGTTTTGAATTTCAGATTTTAAATCGCCTTTTAAATTCTGAGCCTTGTCCTTTAACAACTGCTGAATCTGTTTTTGCAGATTGCTATTTTCTTCTTGTAAGTTCACTACAGCCTTTACCGGATCTTTGGTATTATTCAGTGCCTTTTGAAGCGATGCAAACGATTCACTTCTATCAATAAAATATTGTTTTGCAGCATCACCAGTAATAGCTTCTATTCTTCTAATTCCAGATGCAACAGCCCCTTCTGAAGTAATAATAAAGTGCCAAATATCGTTGGTATTACTAACGTGAGTACCCCCACAAAGCTCCATCGATTTTCCAAACTTAATTGCACGAACAGCATCGCCGTATTTCTCTCCAAAAAGTGCAATTGCACCTTCGTCTATAGCCTCTTGGTAAGGAATACTTCTTCTTTCTTCTAAGGCAATTCCTTCGCGAATCCTAGCATTCACAAAATCTTCTACTTGTTTTAACTCTTCATCTGTAACTTTTGCAAAATGCGAAAAGTCAAATCGCAAGTTTCGGCTGTGTACCATACTCCCTTTTTGAGTAATATGGTCGCCCAAAATATTTCTTAAACCTTGGTGAAGCAAATGCGTTGCTGTGTGGTTGGACGCAGTTCTAAGGCGTTGTGTTTCATCTACAACGGCTAAAAATGGATCTTCTATATTACGCGGAAGTGTTTTTGAGAAATGAATAATTAAATTGTTCTCCTTTTTCGTATCAACAATATAAGTTACCCCTCCATCTGCAGCTTCTAAATATCCTTTATCCCCTACTTGGCCTCCACCTTCAGGATAAAATGGCGTTAGGTTGAAAACAAGCTGATACATTTCACCATCCTTCTTGCTTTCCACTTTGCGATATTTCGTAATCCTAACTCGAGTTTCTAAAGTATCGTACCCTACAAACTCTTCAACTTCATCTTCTTCTAAGACAATCCAATCGCCAGTTTCAACTTTAGTTGCAGCACGAGAACGATTTTTTTGTTGTTGAAGCTCAGCATTAAATTCTTCTTCATTTAAAGAATATCCTCGTTCACGTAAAATCAGAGCGGTTAAATCTATTGGGAATCCAAAAGTATCATAAAGTTCGAAAACCTTTTTACCAGAAATCATCTTAGAATCTGCTGATGCAATTATATTTTCAAGTAAAATAAGTCCTTGGTCTAATGTTCTTAAAAACGATTGTTCTTCCTCGCGGATAACATTTGTCATTAAATTCTTTTCAGAAACAAGTTCTGGGAAAGCTTCTCCCATTTGGTCTGTTAGTGTTGCCACCAACCTAAAAATAAATGGCTCTTTTTTGTCTAGGAAAGTAAAACCATAACGGATTGCTCTTCTTAAAATTCTTCGTATTACATAACCAGCACCAGTATTGCTTGGTAACTGACCATCTGCAATAGAAAACGCCACTGCACGAACGTGGTCTGCAATTACGCGAATTGCGATATCTTTTTTCTCGTCTTTTCCGTACTTAGTCTCAGTTATAGCTTCAATTTCACGAATTAGCGGAGTAAATACATCGGTGTCATAATTACTAGTTTTGTTTTGTAAAACTGTACACAAACGCTCGAAGCCCATTCCTGTATCAACGTGCTGCGCAGCTAATTTTTCAAGACTACCATTTGCTTTTCTGTTGAATTGCATAAAAACTAAATTCCAAACCTCAACAACTTGTGGATGGTCTTGGTTAACTAATTCTTTTCCTGAAATTTTAGCTTTTTCTTCGTCTGACCGAATATCTACGTGAATCTCACTACAAGGTCCGCACGGCCCTTGATCACCCATTTCCCAGAAGTTGTCTTTCTTGTTTCCGTTTAAAATTCGATCTTCCGGAACAAATTGTTTCCAAAGGTTATATGCTTCAGTATCACGCTCTAATCCTTCGCTTTCATCACCTTCAAAAATAGTTACATAAAGAATGTCTTTATCTATTTTATAAACTTCGGTTAATAGTTCCCAGGCCCATTCGATTGCTTCTTTTTTGAAATAATCTCCAAAACTCCAGTTCCCCAACATCTCGAACATGGTATGGTGGTAGGTATCCATCCCAACTTCTTCAAGATCGTTGTGTTTTCCACTAACGCGAAGACATTTTTGTGTATCAGAAATACGATTACTCTTTGGCTTACCGTTACCTAAAAAATATTCTTTAAATGGGGCCATCCCACTATTAATGAACATTAATGTTGGATCGTTTTTCACAACCATCGGCGCCGATGGAACTACAAGGTGTTCTTTCGACTTGAAAAACTCTAAAAATTTGGAACGTATTTCCTTTGACTTCATGCTTTGTTTATGTTTAATTCTGAAGGTCTTGTCTCATCTTTGGCCTAAACTTTTTAATTATCTTAAGATTTCAGATAAGATGTTTCAATTTATTATAAAATTATACTAAAATTATTGGTTAGGCGCACTAGTAAACAATTTCTATATTTGTAAAAACGTTACCTTTACTTCGCGCTGACAATCAACGCGCAAAAATAGCAATTTTTTAACGCATGTCTAAGGTTAAATATTATTACGATAGCGAAACACTTTCGTATAAAAAAATAGAGAAGAAAAAAGGGAGAAAAATTAAAATCTTCGCTCTAAGTATTCTTGGAATGTTCTTGAGTGGGTTTTTACTTCTTATTGTATATATAAACCTTCCATCTGTTCAAACTCCTAAAGAGTTGTCCTTACAGCGCGAACTTCACAATATGCAATTACAGTTCGAGCTTTTAAATAGGAAAATGGAGCAGGCACAAGTGGTTTTATCTGAAATTGAAGAAAGAGACAACAATTTGTACCGTATATATTTTGAAGCAAACCCTATTCCAGAGGAACAGCGTAAAGCAGGTTTCGGTGGGATAAATCGCTATAAAAATCTAGAAGGTTTTGATAATTCTAAGCTAATTACAAACTCGTCTAGAAACCTTGATATATTAACAAAACAAATCGTCATCCAATCTAAATCGTTGGATGAAATTGCTAAACTAGCCGAAGAAAAAGAAAAGTTACTAGAGGCAATTCCAGCAATTCAGCCGGTTAAAAACAAAGATTTAACTAGAATGGCTTCTGGATATGGCTATAGAACAGATCCATTTACAAAAGCACGTAAGTTTCATTATGGCATGGATTTCACCGCCCCAAGGGGAACTCCAATTTACGCAACAGGAAATGGAAAAATTGTACGTGCCGACAACAGGGCGAGCGGATATGGAAATCACATAGTTATAGATCACGGCTATGGATATGAAAGCCTATATGCGCACTTATATAAATACAATGTGAAAGTTGGGCAAAAAGTGCAGCGTGGTGATATCATCGGATTTGTAGGAAGTACCGGTAGAAGTCAGGCGCCACATTGCCATTATGAAGTGTTTAAAGACGGCGAACGCATTAACCCGATAAACTTTTATTATGGAAGCTTAACTTCGGAAGAATTTGCTGACATCTTGAGAAAATCGCAAGAAGAAAACCAATCTCTCGATTAATCTAAGCCATAATCTAACTTAAACATAACTACTAAACTCATTAATTAAATAATGCATATAGACCTCCCAGAAAAAATGTATTATGGCATTGGCGAAGTTGCCAAGGCTTTTGATGTGAATACATCGTTAATACGGTTTTGGGAAAAGGAATTTGACGTTTTAAAACCCAAAAAAAACGCTAAAGGAAATAGAAAGTTCACACAAGAAGATATAAAAAGTCTAGAACTAATCTATCATTTGGTTAAAGAGCGTGGATTTACTTTGGAGGGTGCAAAAATTCATTTAAAAGAAAATAAAAAGAAAATACTAGATCAATTTGAAATTATTCGCAAATTGGAATCGGTTAAAGCAGAACTAATTAAAATTAAAGAACAACTCTAAAAATCAACCTTATTATGAAAAAATGGTTACCAATACTTATAATCCTTGGTGGAATCCTATTAATTGGATTATACCTAGCAAAAGTAAATAACAAATTAGTAGTATTAGACGAAAAAGCTACTGCTCAATGGTCTAACGTAGAGAGCTCGTACCAACGAAGAGCAGATCTTATTCCTAACATTGTAAACACCGCAAAAGGATACGCCGAATTTGAGCAGGAAACTTTGATAAAAGTTACAGAAGCACGAAGTAAAGCTACCTCCATAAACATCGACCCTTCTAATGTTACACCTGAACAATTAGCACAATTCCAACAAGCTCAACAAGGGCTTACTTCTGCACTTTCACGATTGTTAGCAGTTTTTGAGCGCTATCCAGACTTAAAGGCAAATGAAAATTTCAAGGAATTAATTAACGAATTGGAACGTACAGAAAACAGAATTAACGTAGAGCGTAACAGATTTAATGAACAAGCAAGGATTTTTAATACCGAAGTAAAACAATTCCCAACAAAGTTCTTTGCTGGCATCTTAGGTTTCAATGAAAAGGCCTATTTTAAAGCAGACGATGGAACCGAAAGCGCTCCTGAGGTGAATTTTGACTTCGGATCGGAAGAGTAAAAATCTTTTTTCTAAAAATACTTTGGCTCGGTTTAGCGAGATTGCATGCTATAACCTGACTGGCTGAATATTATTTAGATAATTTAAACCAAACAAAATATGTCTAGAGTAGAAAACTTTCTTACTTCAGAAGAAGAATCTGCAATTGTTGAAGCTATTCGTATAGCAGAAAAAAACACATCAGGTGAAATTAGGGTTCATCTTGAAGCAAAATCAATTTCTTCTGAAGAACCAAATGAACACATTGATGCTTTTGATAGAGCTACTGAAGTGTTTGACATGCTTAATATGCACAACACAAAGGAAAGTAACGGAGTGTTAATTTACGTAGCTGTAGAAGACCGCACATTAGTTATTATGGGCGATAAAGGCATCAATGATGTTGTTGGTCAAAACTTTTGGGAAGGCACTAAAGATGTAATCATTAACCACTTTAAAAATGGTGATATGAAACAAGGTTTAGTAGATGGAATTTTAAAAGCTGGACAACAGCTGAAAAAACATTTCCCTTATAAAAAAGATGATAAAAACGAACTTCCAGACGACATCTCTGTTGGATAGTTTGTAAAAGAAAGATTAATGATTAGAATTCAGAAATATTCAACAATTCTCGTATTTTTCATTGCTTGGCTTATCTCTGGAAATGTATTGGCGCAATACGAAATTCCGCCTAAGCCTGCGGTTGAAACCTCGGTTTACGATTATATAAACTTGCTAACGCCTTCCCAAAAATCGGCGTTGGAAAGTAAATTAATTCGTTATGCCGACTCAACTTCTACACAGATTGTTTGTATTATTATTGGTTCTACCAATGGTGAGGATATTTCTATGCTTGGTGCCGAATGGGGACAGAAATGGGGTATCGGTCAAAAAGGTGAAGACAATGGAATTTTAATAACGTTAGCAAAAGACGATCGTAGAGTAGATATAAACACCGGGTATGGAATAGAATATCGAGTAACCGATCTAATGGCTGAGCGAATTATTAATCGAATTATCATCCCAAATTTTAAAGCCGGCGACTACTACGCTGGTCTCGATCAAGGTAGTGATGCCATTTTTGCAGCATTAAAAGGTGAGTTTAAAGAAGACCGTGATTTCGGAAAAAAGGATGCTACTCCTATTCCGTTTTTTCTAATCTTCCTATTTATCATTATTATTATCGCCCTTATGAATAAAGGTGGTCGTGGTGGTGGCCGTGGAGGCGGACGTGGAACCCTCCTAGATATTATTGTACTGAGTAGCCTTGGCCGTGGAGGTTTTGGCGGTGGCGGTGGTAGCTTTGGAGGCGGCGGTAGCTTCGGTGGCGGAGGAGGCTTCGGCGGCGGCTTCGGCGGTGGAGGCTTTGGTGGTGGAGGTGCCAGCGGAGGTTGGTAAATCCAACAATTAATTCATCCAAATTAATAGCAGAAATCGTAAGCTAATTCGCATCCCATCGTTTGCACTTTGTATGCATCTCAATAAATTCAAAGGCACGAACTACAGAATAGGGATGCTTTGAAATTTTTAAAGGAAAGGCGCAATGCCCTCCGTGACGAGGAATTTCTAAGTAGAGATATTTATGTTGCTCTGCCATAGCAATTGGATGGTCCTCCTTCCCTAAAATGGGATCGTCCCACGCATTTATCACCAGTACTGGTAGATTAATACCATCAATAGAATATGCTGGGGATGCTCTTTTGTAATAGTCGGCTAGATTTGCATATTCACCGTGAACGGGAACGATAAACCTGTCGATTACATCTTCAAAACTTTTAATGTTTTTAGAAACTTCTTTTGAAATCAAACCAGGGAATTGAATTGCTTTATGCTGAATTTTCCCTCGTATTTTGCGGATAAAACGGCTTAAATAAATTTTACTAATCCCTCCCTGAATTTTTTCAGCACTAGATTTTAATTGAAAAGGTGCAGAAATAGCCACGGCAGCTTTTATTTTCTCAGAAACTACCTTTCTACCTATATAATTTAAAATTTGATCGCCACCCAACGAAAAGCCCACTAGAAAAATTTCTTGAAAATTCTGAGCCAAAACATACTTTATTACCGCTTCCAAATCATCTATAGATGCATGATGGTATAAATTGGGAAGCAAATTCATTTCTCCTCCACAACTCCGGTTATTCCAGGCAAAGACTGTATATTCTTTTTCTAAAAAAAAATTAGCACAAGCATTGTTATAGTTTTTCTTTGAATTGCCTTCTAACCCGTGACACAGTATAATTGCTTTTTTAGAATCCTTTATTATATAATCCAAAAGCAGAAAATCACCATCTGCTAAGGGTAATCGTTGTCGCTGATACGCTGGCGCTTCTAGCTTACTAACAATGCCTGCATATATAGTTGATATATGCCCATTTTGAAAAATGAAGTCTGTTTCGTATGATGAGTTACCAATATAGGGCATAGCGGTAGTCTTAAGTATTCTATTTTGCTTCTCCTTAAAGATAAGGGTATTTTATATTTTCAAAAGACAAGCCAGCAAAGAATATTGTTCTTTCTATAATCATCCACATAGTGAATAATAGCGTTATTTAGGGTATATGGATAGGTCATAAAAACATCTTGATTCTTCTAAGAAGTTATAGAGAATTAATGATTTAAATGCATTTTCACGTTTTATAAGTAGTCTCATAGACAATGAAGCCTAGTATGTAATGAAAAATAAAAAGTATTAGTTAATTTTGGCGTAATAATTGTTCTATTATAAATAGAATATACTATTTTAGTAACTTTAAAATTTAAAATAAAAAAAATGAAAAATTTATTTACAATAATTGCATTTGCAGCTACTATGCTTTTTGGTGTTCAAAACATATCAGCACAGTCTCTATCTGTTGACAAAAACAGACCTGAAGTAATTGCAAAAGCAGAAACTGCTGAATTAACTGAAACTTTAGGCCTTAACGGGGAACAAAGTAGAACCATTTTCAGAGCTCTTGTTGCTAAAGAAATAAACTACCAAAAGCACATTGAAGGTAAAGATGCAACTGACGCAAAAGTAATCGCAAATAAGAAAAAATTTGATTCTTCATTAGATGGTATTATGAAGAAAACCTTAACCGAGGAGCAATACGCTAAATGGAATAAAACTCAATAATTAGTGATTATAATTATAGTTGCAAAACCCTTTCTCTTTAAGATGAAAGGGTTTTTTTATACTACTTCCGCAACTACAAAAGTACTTCCTCCTATAAAAATCAAATCGTTTTTTGAAGCGGCATTTTTTGCTGCTTCATAAGCGCTATTAACAGAAAAATAGTCATCTCCTTTGAGTCCAAAACCTCTTGCTTGCGATAATAATAATGAGGCATCTAAACCACGTGGGATATTAGGTTTACAGAAATAATAGGTAGCTTCTTTAGGAAACAAAGGAAGTACAGATGTCAAATCCTTATCGTTCACCACTCCCAAAACTATATGTAGATTTTGATAATCTTCGTTTTTTAATTGCTTAAGAACTAATTTTAAACCTTCCTTGTTGTGACCTGTATCACAAATTATTTTTGGGCTTTTATTCAAAATTTGCCAGCGCCCCATTAGGCCTGTATTGTTGACAGTATTTAAAAGTCCGTTTCGAATATTTTCTTCTGAAATCACCCAACCTTTGTTTTGTAAAATCTTTAAAGCACTTATAACTGATTTAATATTTTTCTGCTGATAAATTCCCTTTAAATCAGATATATAGTTAGACGAATCTATTGTCTCGGCAAATTCAATTACAGAATTTTTATCTACAGCAATTCGTTTAAAAATATTTTCAGTTTCTGAAATGGTCTCTCCAATTACTATTGGAATATTTTCTTTTATAATTCCTGCTTTTTCAAAAGCCACTTTTTCTAGCGTATCTCCTAAAAACTTTGTGTGGTCTAATCCTATGTTTGTAATCACAGAAACCTCTGGTAAAATAATATTTGTACTATCGAGCCTTCCTCCCATTCCCACTTCAATTATAGCAATATCGACTTCTTCCTCTCTAAAATAGTCAAAAGCCAAACCTACTGTCATTTCAAAGAAAGATAGTTGATTGCTTTCGAAAAACGGTTTATGCCTTTCTACAAATCCTGAAACATATTCTTCAGGAATCATATTACCGTTAATCTTAATTCGTTCTCTAAAATCTTTCAAGTGGGGAGAAGTATATAACCCAGTTTTATACCCAGCCTCCTGAAGTACGGAAGCTATCATATGACTCGTACTACCTTTTCCATTCGTTCCAGCTACATGTACACTTTTAAAGCTCTTTTCTGGATTGTTTAAGTAGTTAGCAAGAGTAATGGTAGCAGTCAAATCTGCTTTATAAGCAGACTGCCCTACCTTTTGGTACATTGGCAATTGGTTAAAAAGCCATGCAATGGTTTCAGAATAATTGATAAGAAAGAGATTTAAAAATGAATAAAAAAATTAAGCCTTTACAAATGCATTTTTTACTGCACCAATAAAGGCTTAAAGATAACTATAAATGAAGGTTTTTTTATATCAAAACAATCTATTCGGACAGACTAAATCTGTAAATAATTTTTCCCACCTGTTTGGCAGGTGCTTTATCGTCTGCATTAAACTTGGTTGCAAGAGCAGCACGTCTAGCAGGCTCAATAAGACAGCGAGAGTTGTTGGTTGTTCCACGAACTCCAGGAGTAGCATTTATTACTTTTCCACTTCTATCCACCTCTATGCTCACTACCACCGTTCCAGCCTCGTTACAATCCTGAATAAATTTTTCTTTATTGAGTGCTTTCCTTCCACCTAACATATAATTTCCATCGCCATCTAGACCTTTACCTGTTCCGTAATAAGAACTGGCATTAGGATCACCATCTGGACTACCCTTATCTCCCGGCTTTCCATCGTTTCCTTCGCCACCTTTAGCAGTTCCATCACTTTTAGGTCCGTTTAATATGCTTGAAAGTGCATCAGTAGTTGACTTATCTGGTTTTGGATCTGGCTTTTTTACCTCTTTTTTAGGTTCTTCTTTTACTGGAGTCTGGGTGTGTTCCTTCTTCGGCTTCTCCTTTTTAATAATTGGAGCTTCTTCCGTGTCTTGCGTAACTACCTCTTCTCGTATTTCAGCTTTAGGCTGAGAAACGGGTTCGGGAGTTGTGTCTTTTGGCGCAGATTGAATTCTATCTACAGGTTGTACTTCCCCACTTCCAGTTTCAGTTGTTCCAAAATTAATTGCAATTCCTTGCTCTAGTGGTGGGTCGAGATACTTCATCCCCACATAAAACAGAAGAATTAAAATAATCACATGCACGATTACCGTGATGATCATACTTTTACGTTTATGTTCTGTATCTAAAAGTTTCATGTTTCGATTTCGCTTTGTAACCGAGATTAGGGTTTGTAGTAAAAATTATTTTAATAGTAAGTAGACAGCTTACTCTAATAGGACAATATTCACTTTTAATTAGGTCTTACAGCAAGGACTACCTTAAACTTATTTTTATTTGCAATATCCATTACAAATACAGCATCTTCAATAGGCACCCCTTCTTCGGCTCTAAGAATAATTGTGGGTTCATCTTGACCTGCAAGAACTTTTTTAAGTTCATTTTCAATACTATACTCGCTTACACGCTCCTTATCTACATAATAGGCTCCATCTTTCGTAATACTTACAGAAGCTTTTTGCACATTAGAAGTTTTTCCTTTTGCCTTAGGTAAAATTAAATCTAAAGCATCTGGTGTAATGGCAGGCGAAGTAAGCAAGAAAAAAACTAACAACAGAAATACTATATCTGTCATTGAGCTCATGCTAAATTCGGCACTAACTTTATTTCTTCCTCTTAAATTCATTATGCAGGTTCGTTTAACATGTCTAGAAAATCTACTGCAGTGGCTTCCATTTGGTGAACCACTTTATCTGTACGCACTACTAAATGGTTGTAACCCATATAGGCAATAATACCTACTATTAATCCTGCTACTGTAGTTGTCATCGCTGTATAAATACCTTCTGCTAAAGCTCCCATTTCAGCCTGACCACTACTTGTTGCAAGTTGATGGAAAGCCAAAACCATACCAATTACAGTCCCCAAGAAACCAATCATGGGTGCAGCACCAGCAATAGTCGCTAAAACGCTTACATTTTTCTCTAATTTGTAAACTTCTAAACGTCCAGCATTTTCAATTGCCGTATTTATGTCTTCCAAAGGACTTCCAATTCTAGAGATTCCTTTTTCTGTTAGGTGTGAAACCGGGGTATTGTTTTGCGCACACAAAACTTTTGCAGCTTGAATATTACCAGAGCTAACATTATCTTTAATCTGATTCATAAAGTTGTTATCCATTTTAGACGCTGCTTTAATCGCAAATAAGCGTTCAAAATAAATGTAAACTGCTACAAAAAGAAGGATAAACAGAACACCTATTATTATTTGTCCTGCAACGCCTCCGTTTAACAACAGATCCATTATTGATAAAGTTTTTTCTTGAGCCTCGACTGGTATGCCTTCAGCGATAGAATCGGTATCTTGTGCTATATCAGCACCCTCTTGAATAAAGAAGTTTAACATAAATAAAGTTTTGTTTTAGTGAATAACGGAAATTGATAATAGAAATTGTTATAAGTAGC
The DNA here is from genome assembly GCF_032080575.2 of Aequorivita sediminis. Classification (NCBI taxonomy): domain Bacteria; kingdom Pseudomonadati; phylum Bacteroidota; class Flavobacteriia; order Flavobacteriales; family Flavobacteriaceae; genus Aequorivita; species Aequorivita sediminis. The sequence goes on from NZ_JAVLSO020000004.1 coordinate 143,318, forward strand.
GAAATATAATTTATCGAAATAAGAAGAAGTTTAATGCAAAAAAACATAGCCCAATTGCATCAATTAATTTCAAAACAGCAAACTTCTTCCTTTCGCTACTCAGTAAGTTATAGTAACTCTTTTAAAGCAATTTCGAATGCTGTTTTACTTATATTCGTCTTAGAGTTATTTTTGTCGAATGTATTCTGGATTGCTTTTTTAATAGTATTTGAAATATCATTAAATATAGCTTCATCAGACATTTCAACTTTGCCTTCCATAAAATATGCAAACGCACGTGCCATTCCACAATTACTGATGAAATCTGGAATTAAACTGATACGCTCATCTGTGTATTCCATAATTGAACCAAAGAAAATTTCTTTATCAGCAAAAGGAACGTTTGCTCCACAGCTAATTACCTCAAGACCGGTATCAATCATATTAGTAATTTGCTCTTTAGTAATCAATCTTGATGCAGCACAAGGCGCAAATATTTCGGCCTCGAGATTCCAAATTTTTTCATTTATTTCATCAAAAGATAGCATGTTATCTGCTACCAAGGCGTTTCCATTTTTATTAAGGAAAAGTTGTCTTACCTCTTCTAAAGAATAGCCATCCTTATTGATGATTCCACCATCGCGATCTATAATACCCACAATTTTAGCACCCATTTGCGCAAGGTAATAGGCTGCAGCAGAACCTACATTTCCAAAACCTTGAACTATTGCTCGTTTTCCTTTTACATCACCACCATAAATTCCGTAGTAGTGCTTAACAGCTTCAGCAACGCCAAAACCAGTAACCATATCGGCTACTTTATAACCTTTTGTTACGTCTGGGCAGTATTCTGCACTCGCTAAGGTTTTGCTTACACCATTTCTCAATTGACCAATTCGATTAATTTTTTCAGCTTCTGAAGGTGTAAAATGCCCATTAAAAACTCCTTCCTGAGGATGCCATAAACCGCTTTGTTCAGTAAATGGAATTACTTCAGTTTTTTGATCAACATTCATATCGCCACCGGTACCATAGTATCCTTTCAATAACGGAGAAACAGCTTTAAACCATCTTTCTAAAACTCCTTTTTTACGTGGATCGGCGGGATCAAAATTAATTCCAGATTTAGCACCTCCAATTGCAGGTCCAGAAACTGAAAATTTCACTTCCATAGTTTTAGCAAGAGAAAGTACTTCATTCATATCAAGTCCTTTTCTCATTCTAGTTCCCCCACCAGCTGCTCCACCTCGCAATGAATTGATTACCGTCCAGCCTTCGGCTTCTGTTTCAGGGTCTTTCCAATGGAATACAATTTCAGGATCTTTTTCCTCGTACTTTTTAAGCAGTTCTTTCATTATTATATTTAGCATTAAAATTCTCCCGTGCTATTGCTTAGGAGCGTATTTACTATTTATTTATTTATACCATTTCGGCAAAAGCAAATATAAAACTTGTAAGAGTTTATAAGTGGATTTTAAGAAAAATTATGGAAGATAGATTTTTCCAGAAGAATGGTCCTTTGAAGCCCCAGTAACACTAGCCAAACAATTAACTTCGCCACGTAATTTCAAGACTCCCAAAAGCCCAAATATCAACGCTTCTTTATATTCAACAATTTCCGAAGTGGGAATTATAACATTAACAGTTGAAATCTGTTTTAATCTTTTAATCAAAAATGAATTATAAGCTCCGCCACCCGTTATTAAAACGGAAGCATTGTGGTTGAATTGCGCCTTGAGTTGAATAGCTATATGTTCGGTAAAAGTTCGTAAAACATCTTGAGTTGAAATGTTAAACGAATCTATTAAAGGGAAGATATTTTTTTTCACCCACTCAAATCCTAAAGATTTTGGAGGCTTCTCAGAATAAAATGACAGTGAATTCAACTGCTGAAGCAAAGTTTGATTTACCTCACCTGCTTCAGCGATTTTACCGCCTTCGTCATATGCTTTGCCAAGCTTTTCTGCATATTTATTTAATACGATATTGGTTGGACAAATATCAAAAGCGATTCTTTTATTATTTTCTTCATAGGAACAGTTTGCAAAACCTCCAAGATTCAAACAATAGTCATAAGCTGAAAACAGCAACCTATCGCCTATAGGAACCAAAGGCGCGCCTTGCCCGCCAAGCTTTACATCCTGCACTCTAAAATCGCAAACAACCTTTAAACCAATTAGTTTTGAAATATGAGGCAGGTTACCAATTTGCAAAGTTATTCCTTTATCGGGTTGATGTAAGATTGTATGTCCGTGACTACACACAGCGTCAATATTTTGAATATTGTGTTTTTCAATAAACTTTGTAATTTCTTCGGCAAGCTTTTCGGTGTATCTACGATTTAATTCCTCAAGTTTATCTTTAGAATAGTTAATTGCTTTTTGTAAATTATTTTTCCAAGTTATAGAATATGGCACTGTTTCAGCTGCACGGATATTAAAACTCCAAGAATTTCCCATAAAGTCACTCTCATAATGACTTATACCCTGAAGCGACCCTAGGTTATTTTTTTGAATTGAAACATATAGTTCTAATTCCACCAAATCTATCCCGTCTAAGGATGTGCCGCTCATTACACCAATTATACGATACGTTTTTTTTGCCAAAATTTAGAGAATATTACAAATTTAAAGATACCAATGATGATACTAAAAAATTCATATTAAGAGAACCAAATTCTAAATAATATTGAGATAAGATAAATATCGACAGAATTTTGCTCTAATCTATTGAAAAGTAGCGCTTGATGTTTCTTTATAAATTAAGAATTGTCTTTTTGGTATTTACATTTTATAAGTATCTTTGCCCTTTCTTATAAAACACAAATTTCACTTATAATAAGCCTATGGATTTCAGTCTATCCGAAGAACATTTAATGATTCGCGACGCAGCTCGTGATTTTGCACGCACCGAACTTTTACCAGGTGTAATAGAACGTGATAACCAACAAAAATTCCCTGCCGAACAAGTTAAAAAAATGGGCGAACTCGGTTTCTTAGGAATGATGGTAGATCCAAAATACGGTGGAGGCGGAATGGATACTATTTCATACGTTCTAGTTATGGAAGAGTTGAGCAAAGTCGACGCTTCTTGCTCAGTAATTGTTTCAGTAAATAACTCATTAGTTTGTTATGGTCTTGAAAAATTTGGAACTGAAGAGCAAAAGCAAAAATACTTAACCAAGTTAGCTACTGGAGAAAAGCTTGGCGCTTTCTGCTTAAGCGAACCAGAAGCAGGTAGTGATGCAACATCGCAGCGCACTACTGCAATAGATAAAGGTGACCACTACGTATTGAATGGAACAAAAAACTGGATCACCAATGGAGGGTCTGCCGATTACTATTTAGTAATCGCCCAAACAGATAAAGAGAAGAAACATAAAGGTATTAATGCTTTTATAGTTGAAAAAGGCTGGGAAGGTTTTGAAGTTGGTCCTAAAGAAGATAAATTAGGAATTAGAGGTAGTGATACGCACTCTTTAATTTTTAACGATGTAAAAGTACCAAAGGAAAATAGAATTGGTGAAGATGGCTTCGGTTTTAAATTTGCCATGAAAACACTTTCTGGCGGACGTATTGGAATCGCTGCTCAAGCCTTAGGAATTGCATCTGGTGCTTACGATTTAGCGCGTGAGTATTCTAAAGTACGTAAAGCTTTTGGTACAGAAATTTGCAATCACCAAGCTATTGCATTTAAACTAGCTGATATGCACACTAGCATTGAAGCTGCACGCCATTTAGTAATGAAAGCTGCTTGGGATAAAGACCAAGGAAACAACTACGATATGAGCGGTGCAATGGCAAAACTTTACGCTAGTCAAGTTGCAATGGACGTTTCGGTGGAGGCAGTTCAAGTTCACGGTGGAAATGGTTATGTAAAAGAATACCACGTAGAACGATTAATGCGTGATGCAAAAATTACACAGATATATGAAGGTACTTCAGAAATACAGAAAATTGTTATTTCTAGAGGATTGTTACAAAACTAGATTGAATCATCTGTTTTAAGCAAAACACTTTCTTAGATATTATAAAACCCTTGATAATTCAAGGGTTTTTTTGTGGTTTAATGTATTAAAATTAATAGACAGTCTAAATATTTGCAAAGCAATATCTTGACAAGTAAAAAATATTGAAATCCAATCGAAGTTTATATTTAACTAGTCGCTTGATTTCAATTTGTGCAAAAAACAGCAACGCAGACCTGAAACTATAAAAAGAAGTTCCATACCAATCCAAAGCGCAATACTGCATCGCGATACGGTTGTCTTGGTGCAGCAAAGTGATCGTTATTCCCGCCAAACAAAGAGGTAAGGTTTTCGTACACGAAATAAATGCGGGTTTGTCTAATTTTAGCATTAAAGAATACATCCACCAATGGATACCCTCCCAGTTTCTGATCGTTCTGCACGTAAAATTCAGCAAGTACAGGATCGTAAGCATTCATATTATATTCGGTGAAATACTTAAATGTAACCCCTGTTTGCATAAACAACGCACGTTTAAACCAATGGTCTTGATAGTAAAGCGAGTTTCTAGTAATTAACTGAGGTACGTTAAACACATTATCTCCATTAAAAACCTGCTGATACATTATTGTGTTTTCCAGAGCAAAAACTCCAAACGTAAATTCTTTTTGCGCCTTTATTTTAAGGTAATCTACACGCTCGGAAGCTTGAATTGGCGACGGAGTACTGTCGTTTTCTCTAATTCCAAAGTAGGTGTAATCGTCAATACCCGTATAGCTCACAGATGCATTTCCGAACCTCTTGGTGCTTATTTCAAACTTTAGCTCTTGCGTTTTTACATTGTTCAAATTGTTTTTCCAGTTGTAATTCTGGTAATCACTTTGATATAATTGAAAATTGAAATTTGGAGCTACAGAGTGAGTTGTTAAAGATGCCTTCGCATTGTACTCTTCATTTAGGTCGTATGAAGCAGCTGCTTGCAGGTAATTTGCATCAAAATCTCCAACCATATTAATTGCTCCTTTTCCCGATAATTTAAACCCTCGATATTCCTTTTCGTATGCTGCTCCAGCTTCTAAAATATTTCCTTTAATCCTGTTTGTAATCCTATTTTCATCGAGAATTAAAACCGAATTATACCCGTAATTAAAATCGTTGTAACCAGCCCAAGCAGTGATTTTCCCCAACAACGAGCTGTTGTAGTCGGCGTAAGCTTTAACATTAAAATCTTCTAGCTTGGTTTTTGTGTACAAATCGGCATTTTCATAAGACGGACCAAAGGCACTAAATGGGGTGTCCTGCTTGTACTCAAAAAACTTATCCTCGTAGCTTAACACGTTTCCGATTGTTAATATAGAATAATTTGTACTATCGCGCTGGCTGAGAAGTTCATAATAATGGTCTGCGTAAAAGCGAAGCCCTTCCAATTTGTTTTCAGCATCTTCAAAATTCACATCCAACCTGCCTCGGTCGCTAAACTCAGGGTCACCATTTATAAATAATCGCAGTGAATTATCGGTTAAACCTCCATTTTCTTGATTCATTAAATCCTGTGCGGCAACGTGTGCGCGAACAACATAACGATTGTTCTTTGTTCGATAATTGGAAGTAAAAAGGAAGTTCCCTGTACTTGTTAATATATTTTGATATTTTCCGAGCGACCGCACTCCCTTATAACCAATAGAAAAATTAAACTGTGGAGAGGTATTTACCGTAAAAAAAGCATCTAATTGCTGCCCTTGATTATAGGCTGTTTTAAAATATAATTCGGTTAAGGGTGTAGGCACATTAAAATAGTTTACCTCTTCAATTTCCTTATAGTTAAAATGTCTCGCTTGCGCTGCAAAAAGTGGCTTTAAGTTTAATTTATTAAAGGAATAGGCTAGTGAATTATAGGTTTGACCCACGTTAGAAAACTGTAGTAATTCAAAATTATCTCTTCGCAAATAATTGAATTTGTATTTCTTATAAATACTAAGTGTGGTATCAACATAAGTAGTATCCCTATCGTGCGAAATAATTTTATAAAAATCTATTGGTGGTTTCTCCTTTCCAGAAATTTTGTTTTGCGAATAAACAGTTCCCGAAGCGAACAATATAAGAAGTAGCAATAGGAGTTTTTTCATCTTCGAGATAACTTTTGGGCAAAGGTAATTTATTTTTAATTGAAAGAGAACTGGTAAAAACTTCAAATAACAATATCCAAATTTCAAATAAACTCCAGAAATGAAAAGTCAAAAATTCAATTAAAAAGAGGGATTGGTAAAATTTTGGAATTTTAATATCATATTAATTAAAGTAGGTATATTAAGTTTAGTATTAATGAATAATGTGATAACTATTATAATTGATTAATGTGAATATAATTGTTCATTTTTTTTCATTGCCAAAAAAAACGAACCAAAAAAAGTCTAGGCAGAACAATACTTTACTAAAAGTTTCCCTCGTTACGGCGCAAACTAAAGGTTCACTTAAATTTATACACTATATCTAATAGTTTTTAAACTGTTAAAATTAAAATAATTTTAGCGGCTGGTGCAAGTTTGCTTAGTCCTCCACCCACATCATTTTTTACGTAAAATTTTGCTAAGCCATAGAATACCGTTCAAAATTTGAAATTTGTAATAAACAACCCACTTAAAATGACATAGAGAAGAATTTTGAAATTTTGGAATTTGGATTTTAAATAATTGGTGCTTTTTAATTAGCCGTATTTATAAAATTTCAAGAAATTTGTAGTTAGTATGCTTAAATTAAAAATAAACAATCATTTCATTGAATGTGGTACCGATGAGGCTGGCCGGGGCTGCTTGGCTGGACCAGTTACGGCGGCTGCTGTAATTCTACCTAACGATTTTCAGCATCCTTTTTTAACAGACAGCAAGCAACTTTCAGAAAAGAAACGATTAGAGCTAAGAGCTATTATTGAAAAAGAAGCTATTTGCTATTCTGTAGCACATATAATGATGGATGAAATTGATAAAATAAACATCCTAAATGCTTCTATTTTAGGAATGCATCGTGCCATAGCAGATTTATCTATAACCCCTGAATTTATTGCAGTTGACGGAAACAAATTTAAGCCTTTTAAGAACACTCCATATGAATGCGTAGTGAAAGGGGATGGGAAATATTTGCATATTGCAGCAGCTTCTATTTTAGCAAAAACCCATCGCGATGAGTTTATGTATGAAATTCACGAAAAATTTCCGCAGTATAACTGGAAGAAAAACAAAGGATATCCAACCAAGGAGCACCGGGAAGCTATTCGCGAATTAGGGAGTTCAATTTTTCACAGGAAAAGCTTTAAACTTCTACCCGACCCAACTTTATTAGATTTATAATTTACCTCCTTAATTGTTTAGGTGTGTCAATTACGGAGAATAACTGTTGACAACCCGTCAATAAACTATTTAAACAATATGCTAAACGATTGCATTACATTGCTATTTTTGTTTTATGGGAAAAATTAATAGAAATTTATTCGCGGTTTTACTTTTCATCCCAATCCTTTTGGGAGTTTTTGCAAGTTGTGATAACTCACCTTCAAAAACAGGAACACTAATGGATTTTGTTCCAGAAAATGCCGCTGTAGTTTTAAAGATTTCAAATTTCGACAACTTACAGGCAGATATAGAAAATAGCCCACTACTTTCTAAGTTCGAAAATACCGAAATCTATTCTTATTTAACTAAAAAGGATAAAATTCTTAAAAACCTTCATCCAACTTCGCAGAGTCTTTTAAGTATAAATAAAATTAACGACTCTGTTTCTGCTTATACCTTTATTACAAAACACACTGATAAATTATTTCAATTAGATTCTGTAAAAAATAAATCTGTTGAAACTTTAACGTTGGATAAAAAGTCATTTCAAAGGGTTTCAATTGATGAAAACACCGCTTACTCAACAATCATTGATAGTGTATTCGTTGTTTCTTCGTCCCAACAAATTATTCAGAATATCTTAAACGGGAAGACAGAGCGGAATACTACTTTTAAAAAAGTGTTTAACTTACCATCCTCCAACGACTTTACGGCCTTACTTCGCGGCAAAAATGAGGCTATAAATGATTCAACAAAAATAAATTTTACATCTTGGAGTGCTTTAGATATTAGCTTTTCTTCAGAGAATTTTACAGCGACCGGGATTAGCATGGCGACAGACACTATTCCTCAACTTCTCAATATATTTGAAGGTCAAGTTCCGCAACAAAATGATGTTGCCTTGATAATCCCGTCAGATGCAAAGAGTGCATTAAGCTTTACTTTTAACGACGCAGAGAGAATTCAAGAAAAAATTGGCAGTTATAAAGGTGAAACAAAACCCATACAAACCACTGGTATTTTTGGGTCGGTAAGTGAGGCAGGGATAATCGAACTTAAACAAGAATCTGCAATTTTCATAAAGAGCATAGACGCCTTATTAACCAGCGATGCTTTGGCCCGCTTTGTTACTTCAAAAAGTTCATTTCGTGAAGTGGAAATTAAAAGTTTTAGCGAGCCAAAATTGTTTAGCGATACGTTCTCACCGCTTATAAATTCTACAAGAGCTAACTATGTTTTTCAGTTAGATAATTTCTTCATTTTTTCTGAAAGTGAAATTTCTGCACAACAGATTATCAGTGATTATAAAAACAACAATACCTTAAAAAACACATCATACTTTGAAAACACTATTGTAGATTTAAGCACCGCTTCTTCTTTGTTAATTTTAAAACTACAAGGAGAACTGTCTGAGTCGCTATCTATGTTTTTTGGAAATGACAATACCTTTAAGAAAATTTCATTTGAAAAATTTCCACTTGCAGCGTTACAATTTAGCTACGATCGCAATTTCGCTCACGTAACGTTAAGCTGCAAAGAAGTTGATGGTAATGTAAAAAAATCGTCAGAAAAAGTTTCAGAAAACTTCAATGTAAAACTTGAAAACACAATTTTAAATGCGCCTAAACTTGTTAAAACAAAGAATGGAGAGAGTAAAATTGTTGTCCAAGACATTTCGAATAAGCTTTACTTCATCTCTGAAAGCGGAAAAATTCTTTGGACAAAAAACTTAGATTCCGCAATTCTCGGGGAAGTTGAGGAGGTTTCCATTTCAGGGAACAAGCACATTGCGTTTACCACTAAAAATGCTTTCCATCTATTAGATAGAAATGGAAAAGATTCAAAATCGTTTCCGATAAAGTTTAAAGATGATGTAACCCAGTCACTTTCTGTGTTTGACTACGACAACAATGGAAATTATCGTTTTGTAGTTATTCAGGACAAGGAAGTACTTATGTACGATAAAAACGCGAAACTAGTTACAGGCTTTGGCTTTAAGAAAGCGAAAAGCTCAATTGTACAATCGCCAATTCACATAAGGATGGGCAACAAAGATTATATCGTAATTGCCGAAGAAAACGGGAGTTTAAACATTTTAAGTCGCGTTGGGAAATCTAGGGTTTCAGTTTCTAAAAAATTCAATTTTTCAAGTATTCCAATTGCCGAAGAGGACAACACTTTTGTGGTAATTACAAAAGAAAACACTAAAGAAAGAATCTCTCAAAACGGTAAAGTCTCATCTTTAAAATTAGATGTTAGTGCTAATTATTGGTTTACAATTTCTGGCAACACAAAGGCTACTCTGGATGATAATTTACTGCGAATAAATGGCAAGTTAGCAGAATTGCCTTTGGGAATCTACACACAACCTCAGCTTTATAGGATAAATGGAAACTACTACACTACCATAACCGAAACTCAAGAGAAAAAGGTTTATGTTTTTGACGAAAATGGAAAACTTCAAAATGGGTTTCCTGTTTACGGAACTTCAGAAGCGAGTTTAAGTCTAGGGAAACGGACTACAAACCTAGTGGTTAAAGGGGATGCAAATTCTGTAATAATGTATTCAATGTAAAAATAGTGCGTTAGTTCTACAGTTTTTTCTCAGATAATTTTTAATGTGTGGGGCTTTGTAAGTCTATAATCATATAATTATTGGATTAGTTCGATAGCGAATAAATAGTTGTTTTGAGCTGAATACCAATATTTATCTACTAAACTCAACACATAACCTCTTAAATTTTCCTTAAATCTATTAAAGGTTTCTTATATTTACAATTCTAAACATTCATAAAAATTATACCTAAAAATGAAAAAAAGTACTTTTAAACCACTACTGGTTTTAATCATTGCTTTATTTAGCTTTGGATTAAGTGCCCAGAACAATTCGTTGTGGACGAAAGCCCACAACACAGACACAGAGTCTCTGCAAAAAGAATTTCGCAGAACTATGCCTGCAGAATACAGCCTATACAAATTAAATACCCCATCGCTAAGATCTGCATTAGCACAAGCTCCAGCTCGAAATACTGGAAATTCAAATGTAATTATAAAGCTTCCTTCAAATAATGGCGAACTTCAAAGCTTCCGCGTTTATGAGGCTTCAGTTATGTCTCCTGAATTACAAAACAGATACAGAAACATTCGTTCGTATACTGCAAAAGGTATCGACGACCCAACTGCTGTAGCGCGTTTTAGTGTATCTGACTTAGGATTACACGGTATGATTACTTCTGGTAATCATTCTACTGTTTACATCGACCCGTTTACACAAAACAAAAATTTTTATATTTCTTACAGCCTAAACCAACTTCCATCTAATCCAGATAGTTTTGAGTGCTTAGTAGAAGAAGCTGTAGGACCAGAACCAAATTATAACGAGAGAAATGCTAACGATGGAATGTTGAGAACCTTCAGACTAGCAGTTGCAACAACTGGAGAATACTCTCAATACCACTTAAATGATCAAGGTATTCCTGCTTCAGCTACAGACGAAGTAAAAAAAGCGGCTGTTCTTGCTGCTATAAACGTAACAATGACGCGTGTTAATGGTATTTACGAAAGAGATTTATCTCTTACGATGATTTTAGTTCCAAACAATACAGATATTATTTATTTAAATGCAGCAACTGATCCATTTACAAATAACAATGCAGGAGTACTTATCAATCAAAGTCAGACTGTAATTGACGCTGAAATAGGTCCTGCAAATTACGATATCGGGCATACCTTTAGCACAGGTGCTGGTGGTTTAGCTCAGCTAAGATCTCCATGTACTCCTAATAAAGCTCGTGGAGTAACAGGTACAAGTAATCCAAAAGGAGATGCTTATGACGTAGATTATGTATCACACGAAATGGGTCACCAATATGGTGCTAATCACACTTTTAATAATTCTTGTAATGGTAACCGTAATAACAGTACTGCTGTAGAACCAGGTAGTGGATCTACAATTATGGCATATGCTGGTATTTGTAACCCTAACGTACAGAGTAGAAGTGATGATTATTTCCATGCGAGAAGTATCCAAGAAATGTGGATAAATATATCTTCTGGTGTGGGTCAATGTGGTGTACAAACACCAACAGGAAACCAACCTCCTGTGGCAGATGCAGGTCCTGGGCGTACAATTCCAAAGTCTACTCCCTTTATATTAATGGGTACAGCTTCAGATCCTGATGGCGATGCTCTTACACATACTTGGGAACAAATGAATACCGAAATTGCTCCTATGCCACCAAGAAATACTTCAATTGGCGGACCAGCATTTAGATCGGAAGAGCCTTCAGATTCACCTGATAGATTTATGCCAAGAATTAATTTTGTTCTTGTTGGTGATCTTGGTGGAAACAATCCTCCAACTGCAAATAGATGGGAAGCAGTTCCTGCAGTAGGTAGAAACATGAACTTTAGATATACTGTTAGAGATAACGCTGCCGGTGGTGGAGCTACAGCAAGTGACAACACTTTTGTAACGGTTGATGAAAATAGCGGACCATTTAAAGTAACATCTCAGTCTGATCCTAACAACCCAATTAACTGGACTACACAAACTACTGAAGTTATTACTTGGGATGTTGCAAATAGTGATGCAGCTCCAGTAAACTGCTCTAATGTTGATATTAAATTTTCAACTGATGGTGGCTTAACTTACCCAATTACCATTGCTCTTAATGTGTCAAACACAGGAAGTGCAACTATCAACGTACCTAATGTAAATACAAACAATGGTAGAGTTATGGTTATGGCTTCGGATAATATTTTCTACTCTATTAACGATACTAAAATTATTGTAGAAGGTACTGTAGGTACTGAAGACTTCTCATTCGAGAACTTCTCTGTATACCCTAACCCATCTAGTGGAGTATTTAACTTAAGTTTTACTCCGGATTCTAGTGAAAACATTGAAGTATCGCTTTACGACCTAAGAGGTAGAATTATCAATCAGTTTATCTATGACGATGTGAATACTTCTGGAGTATTTAGCAAACAATTAGACTACAACTATATTGATAGTGGAATGTACTTCCTAGTAGTTAAAAACGGAAATAAAACTGCGACTAAGAAATTGATGAAAAATTAATTCTTAATCAAGCTTTTTAAACCATAAAAAATGGCCGCCTTAATATAGGCGGCCATTTTAATTTTATAAATATTCTATTTTAAAGTAAATGTAAGATTTATTCCAATTTTATCATTTCAGAAATATGTCTTACCACTTGGGAGGTTTTATTTACATTAAAAATCAAATCAAATACAAGCCCTTCTTCGCTAACATCAACTAATAGTTTTCCATCTGTTACTGGGTAATATCCCGCTTCTCCTTTACAGAAACAATGTTTTCCATAGTATAAGTTTACATCAGCTAAAGCCGCATTTTCCTTTTTAATATTTGCAGCTGTTTGCGGAATTTCGAAGTGAATAGTTTCCGAATAATTTCCATCTACAGTTCCCTCAGGTCCCTCTCTAAAATAAGTATATTCAACCACCATCGCATCTCCTTCAATCATTTCAGGGTACAAGGAACCGGTGCCGTCGTCCAGAATAGTCAACTTTTTATTCTTATATACTTCAATACCACAGGTGCCATCTTCAGGACACCCCGTATGCTTGTGTATAGTCTCTTCCATTGTGTTGGTGTTAGTAATAACTGAATCGGTTTGCGTTGTTTTACAAGCGCCAACCATTAATAACGGCAACATGTATACTAGTAATTTCATATTTGAGAGTTTAAGGTTAGTGTATGATTTATTGATTTTTTAACCGTCTATACCTGAAATATACAAATACCAAACCAAATATTAAGCACACAAGTATTAAACCTGTATTATGCAACTGCCGAAAAAAGAGCTTGAAGTATTGTTAAGAAATTACTCTTCCAATATTATTTCCAAATCCAATAGATCTGGATTCTTAAAATATTCTATAAACGACTCCTTTAAAATTAGTGTCTTTTGGTCTGCCGAAAAAGTTGCTTTAGGATTTGAAGCTTTTTTAATTTTTCTAGGGAAGGTATAATTTAACGTATAATTAGAGCTACTTAAAAATGCTTCGGTGTTTTTTAAGCTATCTACTTCTTTTTTATGAATTGCTTCATCTTTAATATAAGCGTCGCGCTTAAACACACCATTACTAAAGGTATAAAGGACGGCAATACTCTCTTCTGAAGATTCTTTTTTCTTTTCTTCCGAAGAATTTGAATTTAAGTTTGGCGCCATATTTCCCATCTGGCCTAAGCCCTCGTGAATATTATTTGCTTCACTTATATCTTTAAAATTTGTTGCAATATTATAAACCATTTCAGAGGCATCAGAATCTATTTTAATTCCGATATTATAGTTTTCTAAGGCTTTTAATTTTTTTTGTTCAGAGGCCGAAAGCGTCGCGATACTATCTTTTTTCTCCTCCAAAAATTGCTTTATATACACTATAGTATCAAGTTTTACAGGTACCGAATCTCCCATCGCCCCTGCACTAAAAGCCATCATTTCACTAAGATTAACTTCAACACTTAAATTTCCAGAACCATCTTCGTTCATAACAAGGGTTTCTGAAAATTGACAACTCACAATTGAGATAGCTAACAGAGCTAGAATAATTAATTTTTTCATAAGTGTTTATTTATTAGGATTGTTTAATATAATTAAAGCCGCTATCACACCTGGAATCCAACCTAAAAGGGTTAGTATCAGGACTATTAAAACAGATCCACAACCTTTGTCTATAATAGCTAGTGGTGGAAAAATAATTGCAAGTAAGACTCTCCAAAAACTCATAAAACAAAGCTACGTTTTTTTTAATAATGAAGTTTACATAAATTCAAATTCGTTTGCCCTGAAATTTATGGAAATCTCACCCAATACATTGTATTTTATTAGAAATAATCACAACAAATAAAATTTCGAAAATATCACTTTTCATTTGACAATTCTCTCCTCTTATTTCACATTTCATTTCCCTATCTTTGCAAATTCATTTTTTACATAAAATATATGCAACTTTCTGAACTAGAAATCATCCGTAGAGACAAATTAAAGCAGCTGCGAGAAATGGGTATCAACCCTTACCCAGCAGAACTATACCCAATTACCGAAACTTCAAAAAAGATTAAGGAGAACTTTGAAGAAGGTAAAAAAGTAGTTGTTGCCGGACGCCTTATGTCTAGACGAATTCAAGGGAAAGCATCCTTCGCCGAACTCCAAGACGCCGAAGGTCGTATTCAAGTATATTTTAACAGAGATGAAATTTGTACAGGCGAAGATAAAACGCTTTACAATGACGTTTATAAAAAATTATTAGATATAGGCGATTTTATCGGGATTGAAGGCGAGCTTTTTAAAACTCAAGTAGGTGAAAAAACCATAATGGTTAAAGATTTCACGCTTTTAAGCAAAGCTTTAAAACCCCTACCACAACCTCGTATTGATGCCGATGGTAATGTTCACGATGCTTTTACCGATCCAGAGCAACGTTACCGCCAACGTTACGCCGATTTAGTTGTAAACCCACACGTGAAGGAGATTTTTATAAAACGTACTAAGCTCTTCAATGCCATGCGTGACTTTTTTAACGAGCGTGGCTATTTTGAAGTTGAAACTCCAATTTTACAACCCATTCCAGGTGGTGCGGCTGCCAAACCTTTCGTAACACATCACAATTCGCTTGACATTCCTTTGTATATGCGAATTGCAAACGAATTATACCTAAAAAGATTGATTGTAGGTGGTTTTGATGGAGTGTATGAATTCTCAAAGAACTTCAGAAATGAAGGGATGGACAGAACGCATAATCCAGAGTTTACTGCAATGGAAATTTACGTTTCCTACAAGGATTACAACTGGATGATGGACTTTTGTGAGCAATTGTTAGAGCACTGTGCTATGGAAGTTAATGGTACAACTGAAGCTACTTTTGGAGAACATAAAATCGACTTTAAAGCACCTTACCCAAGAGTTACAATGGCAGAGGCTATTATAAGATTTACAGGGTTTGATATAACTGGAAAAACTGAAGATGAAATACGTCAGGCTGCAATAGACTTAGATGTACCTGTAGATAACACTATGGGAAAAGGTAAATTAATCGATGAGATTTTTGGTGAAAAATGCGAAGGCAATTTTATACAGCCAACTTTCATTACAGATTATCCTAAAGAAATGAGTCCATTGTGTAAGGAACACCGCGATAATCCAGAACTTACAGAACGTTTTGAACTAATGGTTTGTGGGAAAGAAATTGCAAATGCTTATAGCGAGCTTAACGATCCTATAGACCAACGTGAGCGTTTTGAAGCTCAGTTAAAACTCGCCGATAGAGGTGATGATGAAGCAACAGCATTTATAGATTTCGACTTCTTAAGAGCGCTTGAATACGGAATGCCTCCTACAAGTGGAATGGGAATTGGTATGGACCGATTACTAATGTTTTTAACGAATAATGCTTCTATTCAAGAAGTTCTTTTCTTCCCGCAAATGCGCCCAGAGAAAAAGAAAGTTGAAATGACCGAAGACGAAAAAGCTGTTTACAATCTTTTAAAAGCTAATTCTCCTATTGCCTTAGAAGAGCTGAAAACTCAAAGTGGCTTAAGCAATAAGAAATGGGACAAAACTATTAAAGGTCTTACAAAAAGTAAGGTTGCAAAAGTTGAAAAAACAGACGCAGGTTTGACTGTTTCTTTACTATAAATCAAAATTTAAAACTTTATAAAAGGGAGGCTCCATTTTGGATGCATCCCTTTTTTATTTCAGCAATTTAAATTCAAGTCTACACTTTTCTATTAGTAATTCAATATGAAAAAACAACCTAAAGCCACTCCCCTACAAAACATCATCAGCTATGTATTTTACTTTAGCGGTTTAGTTTGTTTTGGTCTCGGAGCTGCTTTTTCAATTAAAGTGCAGTACCTTGGATTACATCCGTGGGATGTATTAAACATAGCCCTTTACGATCAACTTGGGCTAACTATTGGCACATGGAGTATTATTGTAGGTTTAGTTTTAATTGGGGTATCATTAGTAGTAAGTAAGAAATACGTAAATATCGGTACATTTTTAAACGCCCTATTAATTGGCCCCATAATGGATTTCTTTTTATGGATAGATATTTTACCTAATGCAAGTAATACTTGGACAGATTATTTAATTCTACTAGTAGGAATTGTACTTATAGGTATAGGTGGCGGATTATATGTTTCTGGCGGCGTAGGCGCAGGTCCGCGAGACGGCTTTATGCTTTCTATATCCGAACGCTTGCGATGGTCTATTAGCAAAGCCCGAATCTTGGTAGAAAGTATTGTACTAGTTATAGGATATTTCTTAGGAGGACCAGTTTTTTGGGTGACTTTTATCTACACCTTCCTATTGAGCCCAGTTTTTCAATTTTCTCTTAAATTCTTTAGTCGCTTGCGATTAAAACTAGAAAAAAAATAAAGGTTCACTCTACTTGAGCAAACCTTTATTTGTAATTAGTTTCTTTTATAAAGAATATTATTTCTTTCTGAAGTAAATAGTAATTGGCACTCCATTAAAGTCGAAGTTTTCTCGAAGTTTATTTTCTATAAAGCGCTTGTATGGATCTTTTACATACTGCGGTAAGTTACAGAAGAATACAAAACTAGGGTATGGAGTAGGCAATTGCATACAGAACTTAATTTTTACATATTTCGCTTTGTATGCTGGTGGCGGATAATTTTGAATTATCGGCAACATTACCTCGTTTAGCTCGCTAGTTTTAATTTTTTTGCTTCGGTTATTGTAAACTTCGACAGCTGTTTCAATAGCCTTGTAAATTCGTTGCTTTGTAAGTACTGAAATAAAAACAATCGGTACATCTACAAAAGGTTCTATTTGTTGACGGATATACTTTTCGTAATCCTTAACACTACTTGTGTCTTTATCTTCAACTAAATCCCATTTGTTAGCAAGAATCACAATACCTTTATTGTTTCGCTGTGCTAACCAAAAGATGTTTTCAACTTGTCCGTCAAACCCTCTTGTGGCATCAAAAACAAGAATAATAACATCGCAATGCTCGATAGCACGAACACTCCGCATTACAGAATAAAACTCTAAGTCTTCTTTTACCTTGCTCTTCTTACGAATTCCTGCAGTATCAACTAGATTAAACTCAAATCCAAACCGGTTGTATTTTGTATCTATACTATCGCGAGTAGTACCTGCAATATCTGTTACGATATACCTATCTTCCCCAATAAGTGCATTTATAAACGATGATTTCCCGGCATTCGGACGCCCAACAACAGCAAATCGCGGTAACTCACTATCATCTGGCTCATCAGTATCGGGCAATGCTTTTACAAGATCATCTAAAAGGTCTCCTGTACCACTTCCATTTATACTGGATAGGTTGTATTGATGTTCAAACCCTAAAGAATAGAATTCTAATGCGGCATTTACACGAGATGCACCGTCAACTTTATTAATAGCAAGGAAAATAGGTTTTTTTGATCGTCTCAGCAGTTTAGCAACTTCCTGATCCATACCTGTAACGCCACTTTCTACATCTACCATAAAGATAATTGCATCGGCCTCATCTATTGCTAATTCTACTTGTTTATCAATCTCAGCTTCAAAAATATCATCGCTCCCTTTTACATATCCCCCAGTGTCTATCAGCGAAAACTCTTTTCCATTCCAGTCGCTCTTTCCATAATGACGGTCGCGAGTAACACCGCTCACAGCATCAACTATAGCCTCTCTACGCTGAATTAATCTGTTAAAAAAAGTGGATTTCCCAACATTTGGTCTCCCCACTATGGCAACAATGCTCATAATCTTAAATTTAGGGTGCAAAAATAGGTTTTAGTTAGCACAAAAAATACTATTTTAACCGCTTATAAAAAAATAGTTACTATTTGATATTTCAATATCAGGTAAATCTGTAACACAGAAGACGAAGTACAGCAGGGTTTTATAACTTAAAAAACGTCTGAAAATTCTTATTACTTTCAGGTTTCAGACAAAGCTTATAGGATACTGAATCTTCTATTTAATTATTAAAAGCACAAGCGTAAATTATGCTTCCGAATGAAATAGTTTTAAGACCGCGGTTTAAAATAGAATTAGAACAACCACACTCACAGATACTTGACAAATTTTCAGAAGCAAAAAAAGCACAAGAGAAATTTCATATATCTTGTATAGACGATCATATTTTCATAAAACTTCCAAAAAAGGAGCAGCATTTTTGGTCTCCACAGCTTCATTTAGAAATTTCTGAATATGAAAATACTAGCACCCTTCACGGTTTCTTTGGACCAAATCCAACGATTTGGACTATGTTTATGTTTTTTCACGTGGTAGTAGCGATATTGTTTATGGTAGATTTAATCTGGCTTTATTCCAATTATAGTTTAGGAAATCCCATAGCGCTTCAAGTCGGGATAGCGGTAGCATTGATAATTATTTGGATTCTACTTTACCTAGCTGGTAGCATCGGAAAGAAAAAAGGAAAGCCGGGAATGCGAGAGCTCTATGATTTTATGAATGAAGTTTTAAATTCTAAATAGTCGACGAGTAATCCTTTTTTAATTAAATAGAAACAATTTTTAAATTTCACTTTTTTGACTTCTTCTTCGCAGGATTTTGCTGAAAACATTTTTCTAACATTTCGTATAGTTCAGGATGTTTTCTTTTAAAAAGCGCTGGTCGTTCAAAAAAATATTCTGAAGCTACTGCTAAGAATTCCACTTCACTACTTCCGCCGTACGCACGAATATCAGATTTATTACTATTTATGGCTTCCATTTCCTCGTGCATCAATTTCAACCATGGGGTAATATATTGTCGTTGTAGTAGTCGCTCCGGCACACCATCTGCTTCCCCATCCATTTTGTCGATAAGGTGAACAAATTCGTGAACGGATGTATTTCCTTTATCCGTTTCATTCGCAAAACCGTGATGCAGTGCATTTCTAGAAAGAATCATTTGCTTTTCAAATCTTCCCGAACCCACGAGGCCAGCGATAACCCGCTTTTCACCCTTAGTTTCAAACACAAGCTCGTCATTGAAGTTATCTGGGTAAAGAATAATCCCACTTAAATTGTTATAATGCCATTCTTTAAAACCAAAAACAGGAATTACAGAACTTGCAGCAATTAGCACTTTATCCAACTCCTCTAAATCTGTATTAACGGCTTCGATATAAACTTCGCTTAAAAAAAGCATCATTCGCTTGCGAAACCTTTTTTGTTCAGATTCAGAAAGATTTCTATAAAAAAGAACATTCTTCTTCAAAAGCGGTTTCCATTCCTCAGGAAATGGTTTAACGGGCCGTTTTTTGTTTTGTGTAAAAGCATAAAACGCAAACGCTACTAATGCAATAAAGAGAATTATATAAATCATTATTTGCTATTATACCCAAAACGGCGTAATTGTCTCTCGTCGCTACGCCAATTTTTATTCACTTTTACATATAGTTCAAGGTGAATTTGTTTCCCAAAAAATTTCTCTAGATCCTTTCTTGCCTCTATTCCTACTCGTTTTAAGGCCGAACCTTTATGACCAATAATAATCCCTTTTTGAGTATCGCGCTCCACCATAATCACACTGCGAATTCGAATTATATCGTCGTCTTCAAAAAACTCTTCTGTATCAATTTCTACAGAATATGGAATTTCCTTTTTATAGTGAATCAATATTTTTTCGCGGATAGCTTCATTTACAAAAAAGCGTTCAGGCTTATCTGTTAATTGATCTTTTGGATAGAAAGCTGGCGATTCAGGAAGCAATTCGATGATTCGATTAAATACCTCAGGAACACCAAAATTCTGAAGGGCTGAAATAGCAAAAATCTCGGCATTTGGTACTTTTTCTTGCCACAGCTGAAGGGCTTCAGTAAGCAACTCTTCATTACCTTGATCAATTTTATTGATAAGAAGTAATACGGGAATCTTAGCGTTTTTAATTTTATTAAAGAACGCTTCGTCTTTAAGCTCCTTTTCCCCTAATTCAACCAAATATAATAATACATCGGCATCCTCAAAAGCAGATTTCACAAAGTCCATCATACTTTCCTGCAACTGATAAGCAGGTTTTATAATTCCTGGGGTGTCGCTTAATAGCATTTGAAAATTATCCCCATTTACAATCCCTAAAATACGATGACGGGTGGTTTGCGCTTTAGAAGTAATAATTGATAGTCGCTCGCCCACAAAAGCGTTCATTAAGGTACTTTTGCCTACGTTAGGGTTTCCTATTATATTTACGAATCCAGCTTTATGTTTTGTCATTACGGTAGTGTTTGTCTTGCAAATTTAAAGCTTAATTATTGAATGGATGGATTCCAATTCATTTTTAAAAATTCATCATTGAAATCCGTACTTTTGTAATATGTTATTTCCAAAGAAAAAAATAGAACTAGAAGAAGGTGATTACTACCTTACTCCTGAAGGATATAAATGCTTTACCGAACAATATCATTTAAAACGCGGGTATTGTTGCCAAAGTGGATGCCGCCATTGCCCGTATGGGTTTAACAAAAAAACAGGGAGAAGAGACTAGAGACTAGAGACTAGAGACTAGAGAAAATTAATATAACTAATAAGCTTTAAGGCTTTGAGAGAAAATAAATTTTAATGAACTTTAAAGAACAAATACAACAAGGAATTCCTTCTACTTTACCAGAAAAGAAGACCTACGACCCGTCTATTAATCACGCGCCAAAGCGAAAAGAAATTCTAACGAACGAAGAAAAGGAATTGGCTTTACGCAATGCGCTTCGTTATTTTCAACCGAAACACCACGCTACGCTTCTACCCGAGTTTCGTGAGGAATTGGAAAAATACGGACGTATTTATATGTATCGTTTCCGTCCAGATTATAAAATGTACGCTCGCCCTATCGAAGAATATCCAGGAACGAGTGAGCAGGCAAAAGCAATTATGCTAATGATTCAAAACAATTTGGATTATGCTGTAGCGCAACACCCACACGAGCTTATTACTTATGGAGGAAACGGTGCTGTTTTCCAAAACTGGGCGCAGTATTTATTAACGATGAAATACCTATCAGAAATGACCGATGAGCAGACATTAGCTGTTTATTCTGGACATCCTATGGGACTTTTTCCTTCGCACAAAGACGCGCCAAGAGTTGTAGTTACCAACGGAATGATGATTCCGAATTATTCAAAACCAGACGACTGGGAGAAATTCAATGCGCTTGGGGTTACTCAATACGGACAGATGACGGCGGGAAGCTATATGTACATTGGGCCACAAGGAATTGTGCACGGAACTACAATTACGGTTCTTAATGGGTTTAGAAAAATTAAAAAATCAACCCAAGGCGGATTATTTGTTACCTCTGGTTTAGGAGGAATGAGCGGCGCGCAGCCTAAAGCTGGAAATATTGCAGGATGTGTTACTGTTTGTGCCGAAGTAAATAAAAAAGCTACAGAAACTAGACATTCTCAAGGTTGGGTAGATGAAGTTATTTCAGATTTAGACGAACTTTCAAGACGTGTAAAAGAAGCTACGGCTAATAAGGAAATAGTTTCTATTGCCTTCGATGGAAATGTGGTTGAAGTTTGGGAGAAGTTTGCTGAAGATAATATTAAAGTTGACTTAGGAAGTGATCAAACCTCACTTCATAATCCATGGGCAGGAGGTTATTACCCTGTTGGATTAACCTACGAGGAAGCCAATGAAATGATGGCCAACAGCCCTGAACAATTTAAAAAGGAAGTTCAGCGAAGTTTACGTCGCCAAGTTGCAGCCATCAACAAACACACTGAAAGAGGAACGTATTTCTTCGATTACGGAAATGCATTTTTACTAGAAGCTTCGCGTGCCGGTGCCGATGTGCTTTCTGATGAAAAAGGAAAAGAATTTAGATACCCTTCCTACGTTCAAGATATTATGGGTCCAATGTGTTTCGACTTTGGTTTCGGACCTTTCCGTTGGGTTTGCGCCTCAGGAAAAACAGAAGATTTACAGAAAACTGATGAAATTGCCTGTGAAGTTCTTGAGGAATTGATGAAAAATTCCCCAAAAGAAATACAACAGCAAATGCAAGATAACATCACATGGATTAAAGGAGCTCAGCAAAACAAACTTGTTGTTGGCTCTCAAGCCCGTATCCTTTACGCCGATGCCGATGGAAGAATCCAAATAGCTTCAGCATTTAACAAAGCGATTTCCGAAGGGAAAATCGGACCTGTTGTTTTAGGTCGCGACCATCACGATGTTTCGGGAACTGATTCTCCTTACCGTGAAACCTCTAATATTTACGACGGAAGTAGGTTTACGGCAGATATGGCTATTCAAAATGTTATTGGCGATAGTTTTAGAGGTGCTACTTGGGTAAGTATACACAACGGCGGTGGCGTTGGTTGGGGTGAAGTTATAAACGGAGGTTTCGGAATGGTTCTTGATGGTACTAATGACGCACAACGACGACTTGAAAACATGCTTTTCTGGGATGTAAACAACGGAATATCAAGACGTAGCTGGGCAAGAAATGACGAAGCTGTTTTCGCTATTAAACGCGCAATGGACAATAATCCAAACCTAAAAGTAACGCTTCCAAATTTCGTTGATGATAGTTTATTCACCTAAAAAATAAAATCTATGAAAGCACTTAAATTTTTACCGCTGTTGCTGCTTTTCGTTTTCACTTCCTGCTCCACTGTTCGTGTAGCAACTGATTACGATAAAGAAGCTAATTTTAATCAATACCGTTCTTTTGCCTTTTTTAAGCCTGGAATAGACAAGGCTAAAATAAGCGACTTAGATAAAAAACGAATCCTTCGTGCTATTGATGCAAACCTAAGTGCAAAAGGAATGTCGAAATCTGAAGCACCAGACTTACTTGTAAGTATTTTTACTAAAGAACGCGAGCGTGTGGACGTCTACAATAATAATTTTGGAATGGGTTGGGGATGGAGCCCGTGGTATTACGGAACATACTATGGTGGAAATAGCGTTTCACGCACTACTGAAGGCACACTATTTATAGATTTAATAGATGCAAAAACTAACAATCTGGTTTGGCAGGGAATGGGAAATGCAGATTTAGTGACTAGCAATATGGAAAAGAAAGAAGAAAGAATTCGGGAGATTGTAGCTAAAATTTTAGCGGAATATCCTCCAGGATTGAAGAAATAACCCAACAAAAAAGGCTTTTACCGAAATGTAAAAGCCTTTTTTTATTCTTATACGTACTTTCCGTTACGAAAGATTTTTAGCAACCTTGCGGCAAGCTTCAATAGTAGAATCTAAATCTTCATAGGTTAATGCATCACAGATAAACCAAGTTTCAAAAGCGCTTGGCGCAATGTAAATACCTTCGTTTAACATTCCGTGGAAAAACTTTTTGAAGTTATCATTACTCGCAGCAGCTGCCGAATCAAAATTGGTAACTGGTGTTTCAGAAAAGTGTATTGAAATCATCGAACCAATGCGGTTGATAGTATGTTTTACATTTTCAGAAGTAAGAGCTTCAGCTAATCCTTTATGTAAGTATGCTGTCTTTTCGTTTATAGAATTGAAAATAGTGCGATTAGCATCTAGTTCTTTAAGCATTGCAAGTCCAGCAGCCATAGCCAATGGGTTTCCACTTAAGGTTCCCGCTTGATAAACTGGACCAATTGGCGCTAAATAATCCATAATTTCTGCTCTTGCAGCAAAAGCCCCTACTGGCAGTCCACCACCAATAACTTTCCCAAAGGTTACAATATCTGCATCAACCCCAAAAAGCTCTTGTGCGCCTCCAGGTGCAAGCCTAAAGCCCGTCATCACCTCATCAAAGATTAAAAGGATGTCGTTGTCATCACAAAGCTTTCTCAACCCTTCTAAGAAACCATCTGCGGGTGGAATACATCCCATATTTCCAGCAACAGGCTCAAGAATGATACACGCAATTTCTCCTTGGTTAGCAGCAATCGTTTCCGCTACATTCTCTAAGTCGTTGTACGTAGCGAGTAAAGTGTCTTTCGCAGTTCCTTCGGTTACCCCAGGGCTGTTAGGTTCTCCAAATGTAATCGCTCCACTTCCCGCTTGAATTAAAAATGAATCACTATGACCGTGGTAACAACCAGCAAACTTGATAATTTTATCTTTTCCTGTAAACCCACGTGCCAATCTAACAGCGCTCATACAAGCTTCAGTTCCACTATTTACAAAACGAATTTTATCAACATTTGGAACCATAGATACTGCTAGTTTAGCAATATCGGTTTCAATTTCGGTTGGCATCCCGAAAGATGTTCCGCTTTTGGTCATGTCGATTACAGCTTCAACTACAGGTTTGTGAGCATGCCCTAAAATCATTGGTCCCCACGAATTAATATAGTCGATAAACTTATTTCCATCTTCATCGTGGATATAAGCTCCTTCTGCTTTTTTAGCATAAATTGGCGTACCTCCCACCGATTTAAAAGCTCTTACTGGAGAATTCACTCCCCCTGGAATTACTTTTTGTGCTTCCACAAATAAAGCACTACTTCTTTGATAAATCATACTCATAATAAAATTCTTTAATTCTATATCACACCTATCTCCACACCACATAATCAAAGGTGTAGGAAGGTATATTTTAATGTATTATTATTTTGCTGAACCCAAGTATAAAACCTGCCCTACAGAAATGGTATTATCTATTAAACCATTGTATTTCTTAATCGCTTCCACACTCAAATTGAAGCGTTGCGATATATTATACAAGGTATCCCCTGGCTTTACGTAGTAAGTAGCGATTTGGGTATCGTTTGGAGTTGGTTCTGAAACTTTGCCACCCAAAACTTCTTTGTCGAATCTATCCAAACGATATCTTTCGATGATACTAATAAGTTTTTCCGGATATTTAG
Organism: Aequorivita sediminis; assembly: GCF_032080575.2. Lineage (NCBI taxonomy): Bacteria > Pseudomonadati > Bacteroidota > Flavobacteriia > Flavobacteriales > Flavobacteriaceae > Aequorivita > Aequorivita sediminis. The sequence continues at coordinate 168,416 of NZ_JAVLSO020000004.1, forward strand.
GGTCTGTAGCATAACCCGCTCTACGAAGTCCTCTCGCCCAAGCTTTATAATCGTCGATACGAAGACTAAAAAGATTTTGATAACGGCTGCGTTGCGTTAAAAACAAAGAATGGTCGCGGTACGAATACTTTGGATGAGGGTACTTTCGAAAACACTCTTGCTTTTCATCGTCGTCGTGATATGCTCTTTCGCCATCCCAACCTTTATGGCATTTTATTCCGAAGTGGTTATTTGCTTTTTGAGTAAGCTCTCCTGCACCAGCACCACTTTCTAAAATCCCTTGCGCCAAAGTTATACTTGCAGGTATCTTATAATTTACCATATTGTCCTTAGCAATCTCGCGATACTGATTTATATAAAATTCAACGCGCTCATTATACGAAAGGTTTTTAGGTATAATAACTACTTCCGGTTCTTCTGCTTTGGTCCCTTTTTCATCAGGTTTTTGCACTTTTACAACACGTTCTGTTTTTGGCTTTTTGGTATAGCGAGTAGCTGTTTTTTTGGATTTACAACTACCGAAAAATAGTACACTAATTAGTAAAAGGGCGATAAGTCTAGCAATCATATTATTCAATTGTAGGAAGGTTTTTCTTTTTCAACTTTTTATTAATACCAGCAATGCCTTGAAGGCCTCCAGTATGCACAGCAAAAATACAGCTATTTTCTTTGAAATACTCATTTTTAAGGAGCTCAAAAATGCCGTACATCATCTTGCCAGTATAGACAGGATCTAACGGAATTGCCGTTTTTTCCTTAAACTCATTTATGAAACGTATTAATTTAGGATCTATTTTAGCATAACCCCCAAAACAATACGCATCGGTAATAGAATAGTTAGTTTTAGCAGTGTATTTTTTAATTTCAGAAGTCTGAAAATTTCCTTTTAAAGTTGAAAACCCGACTATATTTTGATGTTCTTCTGAAGCCTTTATTAAACCAGCTATTGTTCCTCCTGTGCCAACTGCAACACAAATAGTATCGAATTTTTTAGTGTGTTCGTTTAAGATTTCTTCACATCCTTTTACAGCTAAAAGATTACTACCCCCTTCAGGAATGATGTAACACTTGCCTATTTTTTGAATTAATGAATCAAGAACGGACTGACTGTCTTTATTTCTATACGCTTCACGGGAAATAAAAAGAAACTTCATGCCACATTCTTGGGCAAAGCTAAGGGTTGGATTTTCAGAGATTTTACTTTCGAGTTCCTCCCCTCGAATTACGCCGATGGTTTTAAAACCCATTTCCTTTCCTGCTGCTGCCACCGCTGCTATGTGGTTTGAATATGCTCCCCCAAAAGTGAGTAGCGTCTCGTGATTTTCTTCTTTGGCTTGAAGCAGATTGTACTTCAATTTTCTGAATTTATTCCCAGAAACGAAAGGGTGTAATAAATCTTCGCGTTTTACAAAAAGTGAATATCCGCTAATACCAAACAAACTGAGATCAACTTCTTGAATCGGGCTCGTAATATGAGTGGTTTTTAATGGCATTTGGCAAAGGTAAAAGTATATTTTTAGTACTTAAAAGCACTTCTAAAGAAATGAGTTTATTGACCTAAAACTCAAACCCAAAAACTCCAGTAACGCCAAAGTCTCTTGCCCCTGGATTGTCTAGGTAGTTTCCACGGAAGTTAAAGTCTAACCTAAACACACGGAAAATATTTCCCACACCTACACTCCACTCCCAGTAAATATCTTCAGGAGCCTTGTAAACAATGTTCGAGGCATTTAAATCTATATTTTCTTGCGAAATGGTTCCGTAAACTGCTCTAAACCCAACTACTTCACGTAAATCTAACTTCCTAAGCAATGGAATTCTTGAGAAAACTCTACCTCCAAAGTTGTGTTGTAAGTGTAACGAGGCATACGTATCGCTTACAAATTCGTAATAATCAAGCTGGGTAAAAGTGTTGTATAAACTAAAGTACGTTTGGTTTCCAGGAATCGGATTTAGCAAACTTAAAGGCACAGCTCCAATGGTTGTTCCTACTTCTACAGTAGATAACAGTCGGCCAATTCCGCCGATATTCCACGGTTGTGTGTAGAGGGCTTGCAACTTTTTGTATTCAAAATCTCCACCCATCACATCTTTTAAACCATAGCTATAGCTCGCAAAAAACGATGGGAAATTGCCAGTGTTTATCACAGTTCGCTCCACTCCATATCCAGAAGTTTTTTTTCCTGGAGTGTAAAAAAATCCAAATTGAATTTCAGCTTGTTTTAAATGACTTTTTACATCTCCTGTAAAAACACCATCTTCCATTACTTTATAATCAATGCTAAATGTGTCGGTAGCCGATTTTAAGGTTCGGTAAGATCCCGTTAAGCGAATGATGAAGTTTTTCCAAGGCTCAATATCAAACCCAATTGTACTTAGGTTTATCCTCGAAAGTCTATCGTTAGAACCTACAGAAAGTAGTGAAGACGACGCAAGGCTACGCCCTAGCACATCGTTGCTGTTGGTTAAACTCGAACCAGTTTGTTCTACATCTCTTCTATTACCTCCAAAAACTGTTAGTCTTGATTTTCTATCTAAAAGCCATTTGGCGGATAGTCCATATTTAAATCTATCGTCTTTAAAACCATACGCGCCAAAACCTTCTAAACGCCATTGGTCGTTCTGACTAAAGTACGTACGTCCTCCAAGGCGAATGCGCATTCCTTCGGCTTCATTAAATCCGAAAATTGAAAATACAGGACCAATATCAAAATTGTTTACTTCGTAATACCCACTTGCTAAGGTTGCACCAATATTATACAAGGCTTTAAAACGCCCAACTGTTTTTAAGGTATCGAGCATTTTATAAACTCCCTTTTCATCCTTACTAAGCTTCTCCATTCTGTTTTCATCCCAGAAATCATCATGACGGTTATAAACATCGTAATTGTATGGATCTACTTGTTTGGTGTAGAATTTCTTGTCCAGAGGAATATCAAATACATACTTATCATAAAGTGTTGTTCTCTTACCATAAATTCCTTTGGCTTCTTCTTTTTTCTGAAAACTAAAATCGCTTAAAAAGTAATCGCGGGTAATAAGGAAGATAGAGTCGTTTAACACATCAAACTCCTGTTCGATATACACATCCCGCACCCAGTTTAAATTTGCACTTTTTGAAGCCTTTAGGTTAATTTCCTTAATTGCCCAAGTGGTGTCGTTTACCCAAAAATCTCCTTTAAAAGTAAGTTCATTTTTACGGCGTGGATAGTACACAATATTGTAACACCATTTATTGTCGCGATACGCACTGTCTTGAAGCACATAGTTATAAACATCTATTCCTGTACGGGAAAGCGGACTGGTAAAAGCTTTATCAAAAAACTTTAGATAGTTATCGTAAACGTCGTATTCGCTATAAAGATCTTTTATAAAGGCAATAAGCGTTTGATTATTGTCAAAACCAGAGTTTTTATTCCCTTGAAGTACTTCTTTTTCTTGTTTCAGGGTATTATCACCATACACTTTTGAAACTGCTTCGTTTATAAAAATTGGCAAGTAGGTATTTCCAGTAATGCGAGATGTATCGGTTTGTTCAAAGACAAATTCCATTCCTTTAAAAATACGATTGCTCATTAGTGCGCTATCGATTGTGTTTAAATCGAATTCTAATTTTTCGTATTTATCGTACTGGTATTGTTTAAACTTTTTAACCCCGTTCTCTCTTCGGTTTTCCCAAATTTTACGCAGTATATCTAGCGCAGGGTTATTCTTTTTTGAAGTCTTTCCGGTATAAATCACCACTTCATCCAGCGCATCGGAAGTTTCTTCTAAAACCACTTCCATATTGTAAGTGCTTCGTGCAGTAAGCTCCTGCTCTTTAGTAGTAAACCCCATAAATGAGAACACTACAGCCTTATAAGTCTTATCGCTTTCTAAATAAAATCGTCCGTTTTCATCAGAAATAGTCCCCTCTTGTGAATCTTTAAAAATAACGTTGGCAAAAGATACAGGATATCCTGTTTCATCCTTAATTACCCCACTAACTTTCGTTTGACCAAAAACCGAGGCACTTATAATTAAAAGCGAAATGATTAAAAAGTGCTTCATATAAATTTACTGTGGAGGATAAAATATTTATTCTGTAAGAATGGTTAAATAACAAAGCTCAAATAATAAAACTATGTTTAAAAGGGAAAACTATTTTGCTAATTTTTCGATAATTGTCGAAAGAATTTTCTTAAACGCCGTTATTTAAAAAAGTAAACTTTTAGTCACATTTTAATTGGCCATTCTGTAATAAGGCAATAAAAAATTCTTTTGCATCCCAACTACAAACTAGCCAATCCTGTTTACCTTCTACTTTTTATAAAGAACTTTCTTCACTGCCTTAATAACGTCTTCGCTATCTGGCAACCATTCTTTCAATAGTACAGGTGAATATGGTGCTGGAGTATCGGCAGTGTTAATTTTCACGATTGGAGCATCTAAGTAGTCAAACACATTGTTTTGTACTTGATACGTAATTTCTGTAGCAACGTTTCCAAAAGGCCATGCTTCTTCCAAAATCACCAAACGGTTTGTTTTCTTCACCGATTCGTAAATTGCTTCGTAGTCTAATGGACGAACAGTACGCAGGTCGATAATCTCACATTCAATTCCTTCTTCAGCAAGAGTTTCGGCTGCTTTATAAGCTTCTTTAATTATTTTTCCAAAGGAAACGATAGTTACATCCGTTCCTTTTCTTTTAATATCGGCAACTCCAATTGGGATTAGGTATTCACCTTCTGGCACTTCCCCTTTATCGCCATACATCTGCTCACTTTCCATAAAAATAACGGGATCGTCATCGCGAATTGCACTTTTCAACAGTCCTTTTGCATCTGCAGGGTTACTAGGAACTATCACCTTTAATCCTGGGCAGTTGGCGTACCAGCTTTCAAAAGCCTGGCTATGTGTTGCCGCAAGTTGTCCGGCTGAAGCTGTTGGCCCACGGAATACGATAGGAATATTAAATTGCCCACCGCTCATTTGGCGCATTTTAGCAGCGTTGTTTATAATCTGATCGATTGCAACCAACGAGAAGTTAAAAGTCATAAACTCAATAATTGGTCTATTGCCATTCATTGCAGAGCCTACACCAATACCTGAAAATCCGTTTTCGGAGATTGGTGTGTCAATTACACGTTTAGCTCCAAACTCATCTAGCATTCCTTTACTAGCTTTGTAAGCTCCGTTATACTCGGCAACTTCCTCCCCCATTAAATAAATAGTTTCATCGCGACGCATTTCTTCACTCATCGCTTCAGCAATAGCTTCTCTAAATTGTAGTGTTTTCATATCTCGTTGTAGTTTATCCTAAGCTTTATTATAAACCTAGTAAGCCTTACATATTTATTTTACAAAATTTTATTCCTGTTTCGTTTTTTTTAAAACGTTGCAGCCTTTTGAAAAACCCAAAGAATATTTTCTTAAGTTTTTTTTAAGGGAAAGCAAAAATACTATAATTCCAATCTGATTATGTAATATTTCAAAGATTTAACCAAAATTTATTATGCATGCATAGCAAATAAAAGCTAAATTATTATTAACTTCGCCCGCAAGCAAACCGCTGTATATTACCTACTAGTAGGTTTGCACAATTTTTACAATTCAAAAATAGTATAAAAATGAAGATATTAGTCTGTATTAGTCACGTACCGGACACAACGTCAAAGATTAACTTTACTGATGGCGACACTAAGTTTGATACTAACGGTGTTCAGTTTGTAATTAATCCAAACGATGAATTTGGTCTTACGCGTGCCATGTGGTTTAAAGAAAAGCAAGGTGCAACCGTACACGTTGTAAATGTTGGAGGTCCAGAAACCGAACCTACACTAAGAAAAGCTTTGGCAATTGGTGCTGATGAAGCTATTAGAATCAACACTGCTGCAACCGATGGATTTTCTGTAGCAAAACAACTTGCAAACGTTGCTAAAGAAGGGGATTACGACTTAGTAATTGGTGGTCGTGAGTCTATCGACTACAACGGTGGAATGGTTCCAGGAATGGTTGCAAAACTAATAGGAGCTAACTTTGTAAACACTTGTATTAACTTAGAAGTTGAAGGTGATAAGGCTACAGCAATAAGAGAAATTGACGGTGGAAAAGAAACGCTTAAAACATCACTTCCGCTTGTAATTGGTGGTCAAAAAGGATTGGTAGAAGAGAGTGATCTTCGCATTCCTAATATGCGTGGTATTATGCAAGCGCGTACTAAGCCATTAAATGTAAAAGAGCCTGTTGATGCAAATTCTGAAACAAATACTGTTTCATTTGAAAAACCAGCCCCAAAAGGAGCTGTAAAATTGGTTGATAGCGTAGACGAATTAATTGACCTACTTCACAACGAAGCGAAGGCTATTTAATTTGAAGCGCCAAAAAACAAAAAATTAGAAGTTATTTGGAATTTGGAGCTTCAGATTGGAATTTTTGAAAGATAATTTGAAATTCCAATCCCGATAGCTATCGGGGAAATAATAATTACAAAATTTAAAGAGATATGATCTTAGTATATACCGAATCAGAAGAAGGAAAGTTAAAGAAAATAGCTTTGGAAGCAGTTTCTTACGCAAAGGGAATTGCAGACCAAATGGGTACTTCCGTTACAGCTGTAGCTATCAATGCAAATGATACTTCAGAATTAGGAAAGTACGGTGCTTCTAAAGTTTTAGAAGTTTCTGACGATAAATTAAACAAGTTTAACGGCGAAGCTTATGCAGATGTAATTGGACAAGCTGCTAAAAGTGAAGGGGCAAAAGTTATTGTATTAACATCCAGTGCAAACTGTAAGTTTTTAGCGCCTACATTGGCTGTAAACTTAGAAGCAGGTTTTGTTCCTAACGTTGTTGAATTGCCATCTAGCACTTCACCTTTTAAAGTGAAGCACAGCGTTTTCACAAACAAAGCTTTTGCTAATACCGAAATTACAACTGATATTAAAATAGTTGGAATTGGTAAAAACTCATACGGTTTAAAAGAAAATGAAACTTCAGCCACTACAGAAGCTTTCACTGCAAACCTTGACGCTCACGATTTTGACATGGAAGTAGTTTCTGTAGATAAGGCTACCGATACTGTTACTATTGCTGATGCTGAAATAGTTGTTTCAGGAGGTCGTGGTCTTAAAGGACCAGAAAACTGGGGAATGATTGAAGAGCTTGCAGACATCTTAGGTGCTGCTACAGCTTGTTCAAAACCAGTAAGTGATATGGGCTGGAGACCACATAGCGAACACGTAGGGCAAACTGGAAAGCCAGTTGCTTCAAACCTTTATATTGCTATCGGAATTTCTGGAGCTATTCAACATTTAGCAGGAATAAATGCTTCTAAAGTGAAAGTTGTTATCAACAACGATCCCGAGGCTCCTTTCTTTAAAGCTGCAGACTACGGGATGGTAGGCGATGCTTTTGAAATCGTTCCTGAGCTAAACAAAAAATTAAAAGAGTTTAAGGCTCAAAACGCATAATTTTTTATTAATTTGTGCCTCGAAAAAGGCTGTTTAAATTAGGAAACACCCTCATTTAAACAGCCTTTTTAATTGATTTAAATTCGTTATTTTTATAAACAATTGTTTAAAGAATTGCGCATTGACGAAACTCATTGCGTATTGATTACTGAAGAATGAGCTTAGTAAAACTTAGCATAAAAGGAATTTCGTATAGCCAAACGCAAAATGGTGCCTATGCACTTATTTTAAATGAGGTTGACGGCGAGCGTAAACTACCAATAGTTATTGGTGCGTTTGAAGCACAGTCTATAGCAATAGCACTTGAAAAAGAAATAACGCCGCCGCGCCCACTTACGCACGACTTATTTAAAAATTTTGCCGACCGTTATCAAATTGTGATAAAACACGTGATAATTCACAAACTAGTGGATGGCGTATTTTATTCAAGTATTATTTGTGAACACGACAAAATAGAAGAAATAATAGACGCTAGAACTAGTGATGCCATTGCCTTGGCGCTTAGGTTTAACGCGCCTATCTTTACTTATAAAAATATCTTAGACAAAGCTGGTATCTATTTAAAAACACCTACTTCAAAAAAACCTCTCTCTAAAAAAGAGGAAGAAGTGATTGAGAATTTAATTTTAGGGGATGATAAAGAGTCTAAAAAACCGGCTGGAGAAGATTACACAAAGTTTAGTTTAACCGAACTGAATAAAATGCTAGATGAAGCCGTAAAGAATGAAAATTACGAAAAGGCCGCTAGCATACGTGACGAAATATCAAAACGAAAGTAAATAAGTGGCAAGTAGCGGTTAACGTAGCAATACAAAATACCGTAAATTCAACCACTAACTATGTTAGAATATAATTTTTGGGATTTTAAGTATATGTATAAATTTACTCTTGTAGCCTTTGCGCTTTTATTCATCGGAACCGTTTTTGGGCAAAGCATCGAAAAGAATTGGCAATTTACCGAAGTAAAAGATCAAGCCGGGCTCTCCATCATAGATATCAATCCCGAAAAAGACTACCTAAATCTTAAGGATGGTTCTTTTGAATACCTTCTAGCTCCAAAAGATAGCACCCTAGCAAGTGGAGATTACATCCTTCAGAACAACCTATTAGTACTTTTCTTTAACAGTGAAAACGACAGTATTCGTAGATTTAGAGTAGAACAACTAACAGATAGCACCCTTACCCTTTCCGAGAACAACTTTACATACAGTTTACAAGCCGATACCATAAAAGCTGCAACTGTTTTAGATATCGATACTAGCAATTCGCAGATAATCCCAAGTCAAGGAATTTCATTTAACAGTATTTGGCGTGGTGCCTTAGGAATGATTTCCCTTATATTAATCTCAGTGCTTTTCAGTTCAAACCGAAAAGCAATTAACTGGAAAACAGTAGGAATCGGACTCCTATTCCAAATGATAATTGCCATTGGCGTATTAAAAGTTGGATTTATAAAAGCTACTTTTGAAGCCATTGGGCAAGTTTTCGTAAACGTATTAGATTACACCAAAGCAGGTAGTGAATTCCTTTTTGGAGGAATGTTAGACGTAAATTCATACGGATTTATTTTTGCCCTTCAGGTGTTACCAACTATCATATTTTTCTCTGCCTTAACTTCTGTACTTTTCTACTTAGGAGTTATACAAATTGTAGTAAAAGGTATGGGATGGTTACTCACCAAAATCCTACACATTTCCGGAGCAGAGAGTTTAAGTGTTGCAGGGAATATCTTTTTGGGGCAAACAGAAGCTCCTTTGCTTATTAAAGCATACCTAGAAAAAATGAACAAGAGTGAAATGCTCTTGGTTATGATTGGAGGAATGGCAACTGTTGCTGGGGCCGTACTTGCAGCCTATATCGGATTTTTAGGAGGCGACGACCCTGCGCTTAGACTTACTTTTGCAAAGCACCTACTAGCGGCTTCAGTTATGGCAGCACCAGGAGCAATTGTAATATCAAAAATATTATACCCACAAACCGAATCGATAAACACCGACGTAAAAGTTTCTTCAGAAAAAATAGGATCTAACTTTCTAGATGCCATAGCCAATGGAACCACCGAAGGGTTAAAACTTGCAGTAAACGTTGGCGCTATGTTATTGGTTTTTGTAGCATTTATTGCTATGATAAACGGAATTTTAGGCTGGGTTGGAGACACCACAAACCTAAACGAATGGGTGGCAGCAAATTCATCATACAGCTCACTTTCTTTAGAAGCAGTACTCGGTACTGTTTTCGCGCCCTTAATGTGGCTAATTGGAGTGGCTAAAGAAGATATGATGATGATGGGACAACTACTCGGAATTAAATTGGTAGCCAGTGAGTTTGTTGGATATATTCAACTTGCTGAACTTAAAAATGTAGCTAACGGACTTCATCTTAATTACGAAAAAAGTATTATTATGGCTACGTATATGCTTTGCGGTTTTGCCAACTTTGCTTCTATCGGAATTCAAATTGGCGGTATTGGATCGTTAGCTCCAGGGCAACGTAAAACGCTTTCTAAGTTTGGAATGAAAGCTTTACTTGGGGGAACAATTGCATCGCTTATTTCAGCAACTATCGCTGGAATGATTATTGGGTAGTGTGCCGAGCAGCTTTTAATTAGAAAGTAACCGCTGCGGAAGTAGCATGGTTTAACAATTTGATTTCCTAATTGTCAGCAATAATTGTTCTATTTTTTAGTTTAATAGTTGGTTTGATTTTTTATATTTATTTTCTGAATTATTTTTCTTTACAATGAAACAATACCACGATTTACTTAAACATGTAATTGAAAACGGAACTGAAAAACAGGATCGCACAGGTACAGGCACAAAAAGTGTTTTTGGCTATCAAATGCGTTTTGACCTCAGCGAAGGTTTCCCGATGGTTACTACTAAAAAACTTCACTTAAAATCTATCATTTACGAGCTATTGTGGTTTTTGAATGGAGATACCAATGTAAAGTACTTACAAGAAAACGGAGTGCGAATTTGGAATGAGTGGGCCGATGAGAATGGCGATTTAGGACCTGTTTACGGACATCAATGGCGAAATTGGAACAGTGAAGAAATAGACCAGATTTCAGAAATTGTTGAAACCCTTAAAAAGAATCCAGACAGCCGTAGAATGTTAGTCAGCGCTTGGAATCCTAGCGTGATGCCAGACACCTCAAAACCTTTTGCCGAAAATGTAGCCAATGGAAAAGCTGCACTTCCGCCTTGCCACGCATTTTTTCAGTTTTATGTAGCCGATGGAAAGCTGTCTTGCCAACTATACCAACGCAGTGCCGATAGTTTTCTAGGGGTGCCGTTTAATATAGCGTCTTACGCCCTACTTACTATGATGATGGCACAAGTTTGCGGTTACGAAGTAGGGGACTTTGTGCATACTTTTGGCGATGCGCATATCTATAGTAATCACTACGAACAAGTTGCCCTTCAACTGTCTCGCGAGCCGCGTCCACTTCCAAAAATGATTTTAAATCCGGATGTAAAAGATATTTTTGGCTTCACTTTTAATGACTTTACCCTAGTGGACTACAATCCGCATCCACATATTAAAGGTGCAGTTGCCATATAATTTTAAAAACCTATTATGAAAAACCTACTTATTGCCGTATGTATATTATTTTCCACAACCATTTTTGCGCAACAAGAATGGGGTGATGTAAATAAAAACGAAGTTACCCTTAAAGAAATTGGCCCAGTATGGCCTGGATGCGAAAAAGGAAACGTAGCCGAACGCGACAATTGTTTTAACCAGAAATTATCGGCCCATATTTCTAAAAACTTTAAATATCCTGCCGATGCTTACAAGAGAAATGAGCAAGGAAAGGTAACGGTTGAATTCGTAATCAATGAAAAAGGACTGGTTGAAGTAACCAAGGTTACCGGGGGAACCAAATCGCTACAAGAAGAAGCAAAAAGAAATATTATGGCCATCCCTAAAATGGCGAAACCAGGAATGATGGCAGGGAAACCAAGAAAAATTAAAATGGCCGTTCCTTTTAATTTTAAAACTGGGAAGTAATTTTTAAACAGGTTTTTTTAGAATAAAATTAATTTTATCCTCGCCATCATGAAAAATTTTCTACTCATCTTAGCTTTTGGTTTTACTACTATTTCATTCGCTCAAGACGCTAATACATTACGGGCAGACGTCCCATTTGCGGTAATCGACCAAGTTCCTATATATCCAGGATGTACCGGAGATGATAATAGAATATTAAAAAAATGTATGTCCGAAAATATCTCGGCCTTTGTCAACCAGCATTTTAATATGAAAAAAATGGAGGCTTTAAATTTGCCTCCAAAAATTTACCGAACTGCCGTGCAATTTAAAATTGATAAATATGGCAACGTAGTAGATGTTCAGGCGAATGCAGACCGAGCTGAAATTGAAGCAGAAGCCGTACGCGTGGTAAGTAAACTTCCTAAAATGAAACCCGGATACCACCTCGGTAAAGATGTGGGAGTACTTTATGCACTTCCCATTGTTTTTAAAATTGAACCTCCCAAAAAAGAGAAGTAAAATTCAAGGCAAAAAATTAAATTCTCTAGTTTAACAACTGTTTAACGAGACAATCAAAGCGTTAAACAATATTAATAATTATATTTAAAGTGTAGATAATTCGTGAGTTTACTCAGTTAAAAACACTTTTTTATGATTGTTACCGATACTTTGGTTTCATTTTTTCTTGAAACCCGCCAACATACAGAAGACATTTGCAAACCGCTGGAAATTGAAGATTATGTTGTTCAGCCTATTGTAGATGTTTCCCCTCCTAAATGGCATCTTGGGCATACCTCATGGTTTTTCGAAGAATTCATATTAAAGCCATACAAGCCAAACTACAAACTTTTCCACGACGACTTCGCTTTTGTATTCAATAGTTATTACGAGAATGTAGGGAAACGCGTGGTTAGAAACGACCGCGGAAACCTCTCTCGACCAGGCGTAGCTAAGGTTTATGATTACCGGCACTACGTTACTTCAGAAATGAAAGATTTTCTTACTGAACTCAACAATTCCGACAAGGGAATTTCAGAAGAATTAAAAGATGTACTTCTTATAGGAATACACCACGAAAAACAACATCAAGAACTACTTACAACCGATATAAAATACATCTTAGGGAATAATCCCTTATTGCCTAAATACAACGATACCTTTTCTGAAAATCCCATCCAAAATTTCGATAGAGAATGGATAGATATAAAAGAAGGAATTTATGAAATTGGACATAACAATCCTGACGCATTCTGCTACGACAATGAATTGGGACGACATAAAGTATATCTACACAATTATAAAATTTCGAATAAACTCGTGACCAATGCCGAATACCTTGAATTTATAAACGCTGGCGGATACGAAGATTTCAACCTATGGCATGCCGAAGGTTTAGATTGGATAAAAACTAACAACATTAAAGCTCCGATGTATTGGCATAATATTGACGGTAAGTGGCATCAATACACCTTACAAGGACTTCAAGAAATCGATCTTGACGCGCCGCTGTCGCATATTTCCTATTATGAAGCCTTTGCCTACGCCCAATGGAAATCTTGCCGACTTCCTACCGAATTCGAATGGGAAACTGCACAAAACAACTTTGAATGGGGCAGCCGTTGGGAATGGACCGAGAGCGCCTACCTTCCCTACCCCAATTACACCAAAGCCCCTGGAGCCATTGGTGAATACAACGGCAAGTTTATGGTAAACCAAAAAGTGCTGCGCGGCGGCTCGGTAGCAACCTCACAAAACCATACCCGCCCCACCTACCGCAACTTCTTTCAAACAAACCTGCGTTGGCAATTTACAGGTTTGCGATTAGCAAAATAACAGACACCTCACCTATGGATATTAAAGCAAAAACTCAAAGAGATACTACATTTAAAACCGAAGTTAAGGAAGGCCTTAGCAGCTTCCCGAAATACCTTTCGTCTAAATATTTTTACGATAAAAAAGGCGACAAGCTATTTCAGGATATTATGGCTATGCCAGAATACTACCTTACCGGTTGCGAATTCGAAATCCTCGCTACGCATACGAAAACCATAGGCGAACTTTTTCGCGATCGCGAGAACGGTTTAGATTTAATCGAACTTGGCGCTGGCGATGGTAAAAAAACAAAATTGCTGCTCAAGTATATGACCGACAATAACTTCAATTTTGTTTACAAGCCTATAGATATTAGTGAAAACGCAGTAGAATTACTCACTAACAACCTAGCCCAAGAAATGCCATCGCTAACGGTAGATGCCGAAATAGGGGAATATTTTGAGGTTTTAGAACGCCTTAAAGGGTTTAATAAGCGGAAAAAAGTGATTGTGGTTTTAGGCAGTAATATTGGGAACTTGCTACATCCTAAAGCCATCGACTTTCTCAGCAAACTAAAAGATACGATGCTGGCAGATGACCTACTGTTTATGGGTTTCGACCAAAAGAAAAATCCGCAGACTGTTTTGGATGCTTATAACGACCAAACAGGAATTACTGCTGCCTTCAACAAAAATATTTTAACCCGAATAAACCGAGAGTTAAACGCGAATTTTGATGTAGATAAATTCACACATTGGGAATCCTACAATCCAGAAACCGGCACGGCAAAAAGCTTTTTAGTAGCTACCGAAGCCATGGATGTACACATTAAACACCTTGATCTCGATATAAGTTTTGAACAATGGGAAACCATCCACACCGAAATTTCACAAAAATACGACGATAAAACTGTGGCTTGGTTGGCCGAACAAGCAGGCCTTACCATTGAAACTTCCTTTACAGATAAAAATGGGTATTACAAAGACTACGTCTTGCGAAAAATTTAGGAAATATTGTTTAATTTAGATGCTTCTATTTCTAACCAAAACAGAAGCAGCTTGAAAACATCACCCTACTTTCTACTCATATCATTTTTAATTGTTGCCCTACTTATAATTTCTTGCGCAGTAAAAAAACCCACCGACTGTATTGACGAATCCAAAATTAGCGACGGCCCTTGCACCATGCAATACGACCCAGTATGCGGCTGCGACGGCAAAACCTACTCCAACCCCTGCGTAGCCCAACGAGCTGGAGTAACCGCTAGTGTTCCTGGGAAGTGTGGGGAGGGGATTTGATTGTACACAGTTTACTTTGAATAAATTTGATTTTTAAGTTTTATAAAAATGATTGAAGTAGTTTGCGCTGTAATATTAAAAGATGAAAAAATTCTTGCCGTACAACGAAGTTCAACAATGTTACTTCCTTTGAAATGGGAATTTGCGGGTGGTAAAATTGAAGAAGGAGAATCTGAAATAGAGTGCGTAAAGCGCGAGGTTCTAGAAGAATTAAATATTAATGTTGAAGTCAAAAACCGACTGACACCGGTAATCCATGCTTATCCTAATTTTAAAATAAAATTGATTCCATATACCGCTGACTATGTTTCAGGGGAGTTGAAGCTACGAGAGCACGCGGATTATGTTTTAGTGGATAAGAATGAATTACCAGCCTTGGATTGGGCTGAGGCGGATGTACCTGTGGTGGAGGAGTTGTTATTTAACTAACTCTTCTATGCCTATTTCCTTAAAATAATTATAGGTGCCATCATAAAATTTACTGGGGCGGGTATGGTCTAACTTCGAACCTTCAGGAATAAAAATCACCATGCCTTGCCTTGCACGAGTTAACAAAACTCGATATGTATTCTTAAGGTAATCTTTGCTAATTTCCTGATTGATATTCATCCACTTACTTCCTTTAAAATTTTGGTATACCCATTTGTTATTATCAATATAAAAATTTGCCCCCCATATTAAACAAGTTCTATCAATCTCTAAACCTTGTACATCAAATTCTGTAGCAACATCTTCTAAAAAATATGAAGACCTTACATCTTCTTTGTCATTTAAAAACCAGTTAGGTGGAGAAATTTCGTTTTTTACATCAATCCCTAAAGCTCTTAATCTCCTTGCTCCTGAAGAAGCAATTAACCCAATTCTTTCAGAACCTTTACTTACCTCTCGGAGCCAGTTCTGAGCCACGCCTAAATCTCTAGTAAGATAAATTGGAAAATCATTATTTATTTCTAAATATACCCTCTTAGCTTCATCAGTATTTAACTCCAAAAGCTCTTGCACAAATTCTGAAACTTTTTCTGATCTAAAAGAGCGAACAGATACTGATAAATGTAACTCTGTTACAGAAGTAGCATTATTAAATAGCCATTGTCGTTGATTTTCTGTTTTTATATAATTGGGACTATCAACTATTAAATTAGAATAATGAATATCCCAATTTTTATAATCGTTTTCAAAGGCACTAATCCATTCCTCTAATCCCGCTTCACCTGTATTTATTTCCTGACCCCCACCAATTAAACAAACTACAGTACACCAATCCTCATGACGATTCATAACATCAATCAAAAATTCTGGTTCTGACATATCAAAGTTTTCTATTCCCTTCTTCCTTTTCATAAAGGAACTAACTTGATTTTTTGTCCATGCTCTTTGAGCTTCATCAAACACCACTACCTTTTCAGTTGGTTTTATATTATAATTAAGATATTCATCTCTGAAGTGATGTATATTTTGAATAAATGCATTCGTCCTTCTTTTTGCATTTTCTTTTGTTACACGCTCACCTTTTTCTTTAGAAGTTAAAACGTAATCTCTAGCTAAAGCTTCTCTTAAGACATCAACTAAGGGTCCGTTTCCTGATAGAAAAACAGCATGCTCGTCTTCATCCGCTAGCATCCTTTGATTTGCAACACTTAAACCTGCTAGTGTTTTTCCTGCCCCAGGTACACCAGTAACAAAACATATTGATTTTTTCTTATATAATTTAGATTTTTCAATAACCTGATTAATATATGTAGAAGTCCTAGAAAGATTTATAGCTCCAGCATCATGACGAGATATTTCTTCTACTTTATGACCTTTATATAAAGCCTGAGCAACCTCTATAATTGTTGGCGTAGGCTTATATATAGAATTCTCCCATTTTTTAATATCTATTTCTTGTTTTGTAAAATCAGTGAACTTTTCTACAATTTCTCTTAATCCAGATTTATTGCATTTTGCTACTTGATTATGTTTTTCAACCTCACTTATAATACAATGTGTGGAATCTGCATTAGTTGATACTAAAACTGGTATTAATTTAATATGATGACTTCCTTCATGAAAATTTTGTAAATCCAGGCAATAGTCTATAACTTGAGTTTGCGCATGTTTCCCATAAACGTCATCACCCACTTTAAATTCAACAACAAAAATACAATCATTTACAATTAAAATATTGTCAACCCTCTTTCCCATTCTAGGTATAGAAAACTCAAAATATATAGAACCATTTATACCTTTTAATTGATCCTTTAGAATTTGAATTTGTTTAACCCAAGCATTCTTTTGCAAATCCTCTAAAGACCTATTTGTATGATTTAAACTTAATTGCCCTAAAATTGAATTTGAGTCCTCAGATAAGAAGCCTAAAATCGTATTACTATAATAAGCTCTCTTCATTTAACTATCAGCCTTTAATTCATAATCGTGATAGCTATGTTTTGAATTCTGATTATGGAAGTATACCAATTCAGAAATATCCATTTCAAACACTTTCGCAAATACTGCGATATTTGTTAGGGATATATTTCGTTCTCCCCTTTCAATCATTCCAATATAAGTTCTATGGAAACCTGTACTAAAAGAAAGTTGTTCTTGACTTAAATTTCTTTCTGCTCTTAGCTCACGAATTTTTGCGCCAAATTCGTTAAGTAAAAATTTATTTATCATTATCCGAAACTATACTTATTGTATGCGAAAATCAACATACAATAAGTCTCATTCCTATGTTTATACTAAGATATTATATAAACACTAGGGAATTCAGAAAATTAAAAAACTACAAGCTTGGCAGCGCATCTGCAATACCATTTACTACTACACTCACAGAATTAATGGGTGTAAAAGTATAAATGCGTTTCTACCTTCCCCCATTTCCCTAAAGCTATATTAATATCTCCGCTTTACAGTGATAGCTTTTGTAAATTTGAAGGCTTTTAAAAATGTAATGCAAAAGAAAAAACGAACGCTTGTTATACTTATCTTGGGGCTGCTTTCTGCGCTTGGGCCATTTTCTATCGATTTATACCTACCAGGGTTTCCCGAGATAGCGCGTGACCTCAACACTACTACTGGGGAAGTGGCTCTTTCGCTTTCTAGTTATTTTATTGGCGTAAGCATAGGGCAAATGAT
This sequence comes from Aequorivita sediminis, assembly GCF_032080575.2. Classification (NCBI taxonomy): domain Bacteria; kingdom Pseudomonadati; phylum Bacteroidota; class Flavobacteriia; order Flavobacteriales; family Flavobacteriaceae; genus Aequorivita; species Aequorivita sediminis. Next base: position 186,092 of record NZ_JAVLSO020000004.1, read on the forward strand.
TTACGGCCCATTATTAGACCGTTTTGGCAGACGCACTCCACTCTTAATCGGCCTGTTTATTTATCTGTTTACATCTATCTATATCGTATATATAACTTCTGTAGATTCGCTAATTCTCGTTCGTTTTATACAAGCACTTGGAGGGTGTGCTGGGATGGTGGCTGCTCGTGCCTTGGTGCGCGATCTTTTCCCCGTGTCGGAGATTGCCAAAGTTTTCAGTCTGCTTATGCTGGTAATTGCAGTTTCGCCAATAGTCGCACCTACTTTAGGCGGATTCGCAACAGCGTACTGGGGCTGGCACTCTATTTTTATAATTTTAGCCGTGTTGGCAGCCATTAATATAATTCTCGTGTATTTCTGGCTACCTTTAGGGGCACCTCCAGATACTAGCATGTCCTTAAAACCAAAATCCATTAGCTCCAAATTCTGGAATGTATTTAAAACACCGCAATTTTACACCTATACCTTAACAGGGGCTTTTGCGGCTAGTGGGCTCTATACGTATATCGCAGGGTCTCCACATGTATTTATGGAACTCTATGGAGTTTCTGAAAAACAGTACGGATGGATTTTTGGAATAATTGCCATGGGATTAGTTATCGCCAGTCAGGTAAACACATTTCTATTAAGAAAATACAGCAGTCAAAAAATAGTAAAAGTCACCTTGATCTGCCAAGTTATTGCGGGTGCTCTTTTGTTTTTCGGAACTGTATTTAAGCTTGTAGACATGTACGCTATGATAGTTTTGGTATTCCTCTTTTTAAGCACTCAAGGCTTTGCGTTTCCTAATACTTCTGCCTTGTCTTTAGCACCTTTTGAAAAGAATGCAGGAACCGCCTCGGCCCTTATGGGCGCCCTTCAATTGGGGATTGGCGCGCTGATTACTGCTTTAGTATCGGTGTTGAGCAATGACACGCCGCTGCCTATGACGGGAATCATGTTTTTATGTGCGCTCACCTCATTATCTATGCTGTACTGGGGAAATCGGAAAATAAAAAACCTAGAGGAGGTAGTCGTTTCCTGATTAACTTTTTTTCATGAATGGCTAGGAAATCTAGGTAATGATAAATATAGATTTCAAAAATCTATTTGGAAAAAGAATAGTGTTTAAAATACGCATTTACATTCTTTCTCTTCGAATAATCTCTGCCAATTATTCTTCCTCAAAACTCCTATATCGCGTAAGAAATACATAAAACGCCCCATAGGAAATAAAACCTATGGCAGTAATTGCCATTAACACTTTTCCAAAGCTGGATTGGTTTAAAAATTCAAAAGCTTCTTGTATTCCTTTAATATTATTGCTGCCAGTGTAGAATCCTGCGTGGAAAAAGAAATAGGAAATAATCCCCACCACAAATGCACGTGAATAAAAGCCGAACATCCCTACTTTCCTCATTAGAGAAGAAAACCTTTTTCCTTCCAAGTTAAATTGGTCTAACATTCCCCCTTTAAAAACGCTTATAATTAAAACTACAGTTTGTATCGCTAGTATAATTCCAATAATTACAAAGACCACAGCGAGCGTAGTTGGCTCCAAAAAATCGAGATAGGTACTTTTTACTTTTTCATTATCCGTAGGCGTAGCCAGGTGATAAAATGCTAAAACCGCTACGAAAACGTAAACTAATCCAGTGATAAACAATCCAAACCGTTGTAATAAGGCATTGCGCGTGGAACCTTTCTTTTCTGGATCTTTTATACTTTGTACAAACATCCAAAACGAATAACAAAACAAACCAACGCCTAAAAACAACAAGAGAATTTGTCCGAATGGTTGCTTTTTTAAAAACGTGAGTGCCTGACTGGTACCAGAACTCTCCCCTCCCATATTTAACGCCGCCAATAAAGAAAGTATCCCTATTACCAAATAGATGATTCCTTTGGAAATAAAGCCAATAATGGCGAGGGTTTTAAAAGAGTTTTTCACAGTAAAATTTCAAGTATAAATATTAAATTATAAAGATACTACTAGTAGGGAAAGAAATTACGCGTCCCTATAGCATTTATAAATTTTAAAAAATATTAAATTGGATTATTTCCATTTTACAGGAATAATTCCAAATATTAAAAATACTTTTCCTACATTTGTTTTTCAAGCAATAAAAAATGCAATCACAACTTTTTGCAATTATAGATGTTGAAACTACCGGAGGCGGTATTGCAGGGAATAGGATTACCGAAATTTGCATCGCACTTTTAAAAGATGGCGAGGTGATAGACAAGTTTACATCGCTTGTAAATCCGGAGCGCGAAATTCCCTTACATATCACTGCACTTACAGGCATCAACAACGAAATGGTAGCCGATGCACCTCGTTTTTTTGAAATTGCAGAAACTGTCGAAGAATTTACTAAAGATGCCATTTTTGTAGCACATAATGTTAGCTTCGACTACAATGTTATACGAGGTGAGTTTAGAAGGTTAGGACAACACTACAACCGAAAGAAACTCTGTACTGTTAGACTATCCCGTAAATTGATTCCTGGACATCTTTCGTATAGTTTAGGCAGACTTTGTAATACCATAAACATTCCACACCTCAACCGACACCGAGCGGAAGGCGATGTGGATGCAACGGTTATTCTTTTTCAGAGATTGCTTTCCTTAGATGAAAATTGGGAAACGATCAATACGTTTTTAAATCCGCGTTCCAAACAAGCCACTCTCCCACCTCATATTGCAACCGAACAGATAAACGAACTCCCAGAAGCGCCTGGGATTTATCTTTTTAAAAATCAAAAACATCAGGTGATTTATGCGGGGAAAGCCAAAAACATCAAAAAGCGGGTACTCTCACATTTCTACGATAAAAAAACCAAGGAATACCAACTCGGGCAAGAAACACATTTTATAGATTTTGAAATTACCGGCAACGAGCTGTTAGCTCTTTTGGTGGAATCGGAACATATTAGAAAACATTACCCAAAGTTTAACCGTGCCCAGAAGTGGCCTACAACCACCTATCAAATTATTAGTTATACCAATCAACGCGGGATAATTCAGCTTGCGCTAAGCAAAACGAAGGTATTGCACAATTCGGTTGGCACTTTTTACAACAAAACCGAGGCTCTTGAAAAGTTAGAAGAAATTTGTGAAACGTATAAACTCTGTCCGCGATTTTGTACGTTGCAAAGCAATGTTGAAATATGCAGCCACTACCGCATAAAAAATTGTGAAGGAATTTGTGAGGACACTGAAACAATTGAAGATTACAACGCTAAAGTGCAAGCAGCTCTACAAGATTTATACGAAAACAAACCCAGTTTTGCCATTCAAGGGAAAGGTAGAACGGAAGACGAAATAGCCTTTGCCTTAGTTGTTGAAGGGCAGTATCGAGGGTTTGGATATTTTGATAGAAGCGACGCTATTTGCAATGTGGAAGATTACGAGCCTTTCTTAAAACTCCAACAAGCTACGTATCACACCCACGCGATTATAAGAAGTCATCTTAAAAAACACGGAGAACGAAATGTTATTCATTTTGATGAATCACCTCAACTCGCAAATTACAGAGTGGAAACATTGCGAAACAAAAGAGTTAAATCTACAGTAGAAGACGTGTTTAGCCATTGGGATTTGGCTTAACTGGTTTTTCTACTAGAACTTAGACCTGACAGGTTTCTCTCCCAGAACTAGACCTGACAGGTTTTAGAAACCTGTCAGGTCTTTATAGTCGGCTATGATAAATCCGTTAAATTCTCGTAACGAATCTCATCAAAACTAGTAATCACCTTATCTGCTTTGGTGTAGTCTTGGTTTACGGAATGTGGGCTTTTAAAACCTACACAGTAAATATTTGCTGCTTTGGCAGCTTTTATTCCGTTAGTAGAATCTTCAATCACCATACAGTTTTCAGTAGGCTGTTCTGCAAGGGCTGCCGCTTTTATAAATATTTCAGGATGTGGCTTTGAAGCTTTTAAATCGGCGCCACTAATTTTCGCTTTAAAAAACTTATTTAAATCGAATCGGTCGAAAATACGATTGATGTTAGGCATAGAGGCCGAAGATGCCAATACTAAAGTTAGATCGTTTTCGTAGTAGTTTTTAATCAAGTCGTAAACTCCATCTAAAAGGTCTAAGCTCGTATCATTTTCAAAAAGGTATTTAAAATGCTTTCTTTTAGTGGCAACTAAGTGTTCCGGAGCATCTGTAAGACTAAAATGTTCACATAAGGTTCTACAAATTGGTAAAGTGGCTTGCCCTGTAAACGAATCGTAAAGTTCTTCATTTACATCAATTTTCACCTCCTCAAACATTTTAAAGTACGCTTTGCGGTGTAAAGGTTCGGTGTCTACAATAACACCATCCATATCAAAAAGAACAGCTTTCAGCATTTTGAAAAATTTTTGACGAAGGTACAGAAAACAATGTTTTTTAAAAACTTCCTTCTAAAAGTATGTATTAATGTTTAGGGTTGAAGCTCTATTGTTTTAATTCCGACAGTAATTCAAACGATTTTAATCTCGCTTCTTGATCGTAAATATGGGCAACCACAATACTTTCGTCAATTCTTGTTTCTGCTATAAAATTGAGAAGTTTTTTCCGAACTGTTTCCTTGCTCCCAATAAAAGTGAATTGCATCATTTTAGTTATATGTGCTTTTTCCATCGGGCTCCACACGGCATCCATATCTTTTATTGGTGGTGGCAGTGGGGCACGAGTGTTGCGGATAATATTCAGCATAAACAACTTCATACTCGAAGATAAATATTCGGCTTCCTCATCGGTATCGGCAACTACCACATTGATTCCAGCCATAGTATAAGGCTTCTCCAATTGTTTAGACGCTTCAAAATTTCCGTGGTACAATCGTAATGCATCGTGCAAATGTGTTGGTGCAAAGTGACTCGCAAAGGCATACGGCAATCCTAATGCTCCTGCTAATTGGGCACTGTAGGTACTTGAACCCAATAGGTACAATGGCACATCTAGTCCCTCTCCAGGAATGGCTCTAACTAAACTGTTTTGATTGCTTGCAGAAAAAAATTGTCGTAATTCCTGTACATCATTAGGGAAATCGTTTACAGATTCGGTACGCTCTCGCCTTAGCGCTCTCGCTGTAAGCTGGTCGGTACCTGGTGCACGTCCTAAACCTAAGTCTATTCTATCTGGATAAAGCGTAGCCAGTGTTCCAAACTGCTCTGCAACGATTAAAGGAGCGTGATTTGGCAGCATCACCCCGCCAGACCCCACGCGAATGGTTTTAGTATTTTCGGCAACATAACCAATTAATAACGGTGTAGCAGAACTCACTAAACTTTCAGCATTGTGATGCTCCGAAATCCAAAAGCGTTTAAAACCTAGCTCCTCTACTTTTTGAGCTAATGCCACACTACTTTCCATGGCCGTTTTATGACTGCTGCCCTGAATTACAGGAACGAGGTCTAAAACTGAAAATGGTATATTTATTTTATGTTCTTCTTTGGTCATAATATATTGAGTAGCTATTAATTGTTTTGTATTACTTTAAAATAAAACGCATCGACCATCTAAATAAGCGATTAGGTTTTCGATTGCCACGTGATCAACACTGTAACTATAATTTAGCTCGTTGGTATTGTATTGGCCACTCGATATCTGCGTTTAGTTCCTTAGCGGCACGAAGGGCAAAATGTGGATCTCTTAAACTTTCTCTTCCGTAGAAAATTAAATCGGCTTTCCCTTCTTTTAAAATTGCTTCCGATTGTTCAGCAGTGGTAATTTGACCTACTGCACCGGTTAAAATATTTGCTTCTTTTTTAATCTGTTCTGCAAATTTAACTTGATACCCAGGCTCACTCGGTATTATCGCTTTTGGCACATTCCCTCCTGTAGAGGTATCGATAAGATCCACCCCTCGTTTTTTTAATTCTACAGCGAGTTTTACCGAATCTTCAATCGTCCACCCTCCTTCTGTCCAATCGGTTGCTGAAATACGAACAAAAAGTGGTTTTTCGGCTGGCCATTCTGCTCTAACTAATTCAGTAACTTCAAGAAGTAAGCGAATTCTATTTTCGAAACTTCCACCGTATTCATCGGTGCGATTATTTGCTAAAGGCGAATAGAATTGGTGAAATAAGTATCCGTGTGCGGCGTGAATTTCAACCACGTCATACCCTGCTTTTTCTGCGCGACGTGTGGCCGCTATATAATCTTGTTTTACTTTTTCAATTCCCTCAGCATCTAACGCTAGCGGTGCCGGTTCTCCTTCTCTAAAAGGCAAGGCTGAAGAAGATACTGTTTGCCATCCGTTTTTATCGTCTGGAGATATTTTTCTAGCACCCTCTTGTGGCAGTTGATGACTTGCTTTTCTACCCGCATGCGCCAATTGAATTCCTATCAACGCCTTTTGTGCGTGAAGAAAATTTACAATCTCTTTAGGTTTTAAAATGTGTTCATCACTCCAGATTCCCATATCTCCGTATGAAATTCTTCCTTCAGGAGAAACGGCTGTAGCTTCTTGAATAATTAAAGCCGTTCCTCCTAAAGCGCGGCTTCCTAAGTGAACCAAATGAAAATCGTTTGCAAAGCCGTCAACGCAGCTATACATACACATAGGTGAGATTACGGTTCTATTTTTAAGTGTGGTATTTTTAATTTTTAAAGGAGAAAAAAGTATGCTCATTTATATTTTTATGGTTTATAATAAAGGCTAATAACATTCTCAGTTTAAGTTCGTAGTTTGAAAATTATATAGCCTTTTCAAATTTGTTTGTTGTTTACAAGGGTAGTTTTAAAACTTATAAAAATTTTAAAAACCCATAGAACTTTCGTTTTTTCAAGTAACCAAAATCACTTTGATAGTAATATGCTTCTCTTTCAAATGAAATATTTCTATAAGCTTGATTTCTATTTCGGTATTGAATACAGCGAATTAAAAACTCAAGGCTGTACCAGATATAGAAAAAAACAACCAATAGCTCCACTTGTTGGCGCAAATGAATACGTTCGTGATTTAATAAAATAGCATCATTCTTTAATTCCTGATGTTTTAAAATCACAAATGGCCAAATAGTAATTCCGCTAAAATTTTTACGGAGCAGTTTTGATTGTACTATTAATATCAACTTATGGTTACTGTTTTAAAAACTGTCGCAATACATATTGTAAGATTCCTTCATTTTGGTAATATGCAACTTCAATTGGAGAATCTAGTCTTGCAATAGCTTTGAATTCAATTTCCTTGCCATCCTCGGTTTTGGCAGTTACTGTTACTTTCTTTAATGGCGACAAGTCGTTTTCGATTCCTGAAATACTAAACACTTCATTCCCCGTTAGCCCGTGCGAGGCAGCCGATTCACCTTTAACATACTCTAGCGGAAGTACCCCCATCATAATTAAATTGCTTCGGTGGATACGTTCGTAGCTCTCTGCCAAAACGGCTTTAACCCCTAGTAGAATTGTTCCTTTGGCGGCCCAATCGCGAGATGAACCACTTCCGTATTCTTTTCCAGTAAGCACGATTAGCGGAGTTTTATCGGCAATATACTTTTGTGCAGCATCATATACAGACATTTCCTCGCCAGTTGGGAGGTATTTTGTGTAGCCACCTTCCTTGTCGGCCAATTGGTTTTTTATGCGCACGTTTGCAAAAGTACCGCGTACCATTACTTCATCGTTTCCACGTCTAGAACCGTAACTGTTAAAGCTTTTCTTTTCAACCCCACGAGAAATTAAATACTGTCCTGCAGCCGAGTCTTCTGAAAAAGCACCCGCAGGTGAAATATGGTCGGTGGTAATACTATCCCCTAGCATCAGCAAAGCTCTTGCTCCTTCAATATTTTTAAGCGGTTGAGGGTCGTCTGAAAGATTGTGAAAAAACGGCACTTCCTTAATGTAAGTAGAATCGTCTTCCCATTGGTAGAGCTTATCTTTTGGAACTTCTAGGTTTCTCCAGATTTCATTTCCTTCAAATATTTCGTCGTAATTCTTTTTAAAGTCTTTTGGCGTAAGCACCTCACTCATAACTGCATGTATCTCATCGTCTGTTGGCCAAATGTCTTTTAAATATATCTTTTTACCATTTCTATCGCAGCTTAGCGGTTCGGTTGTAAGATCTATGTCTACTCTTCCAGCAATGGCAAAAGCTACAACAAGCATTGGAGACATTAGGAAATTCATTTTCACCTGTGAATGTATGCGTGCTTCGAAGTTTCGGTTACCGGAAAGTACAGAAGTTACAATTAAATCGTTTTCTTCTACAGCTTTAGAAATTTCTGGTGGCAAAGGTCCTGAATTACCAATACAAGAAGTACACCCGTAACCTACTAAGTGAAATTGAAGCGCTTCAAGGTCTTTTAGCAAATCGGCTTTTTCTAGATAATCGGTTACTACTTTTGAACCTGGCGCTAAGGAAGTTTTAACCCATGGTTTTACGTCTATCCCAAGTTCTCTAGCTTTTTTGGCAACCAATCCCGCCCCAATCATTACAAATGGGTTTGAGGTATTGGTACAAGACGTTATAGCTGCAATGGCAACAGCCCCGTCTGAAAGCATATATTTTTCATTTCCTTGAGAAATCCAAACTGTTTTTAAACCATTTTTCATTTCGGCCTTCTCTACTTCAACATCTGGCGCAGGGTTGTGCGATTGTTTTGTTGGCTGACTTCCCCCTTCTTCCTTCCAACGGGTAATTGCTTCTTCCCGTTCAGAAGGTTCAATGTACGTTCTGCCAAAAGAAGCGTGTTCTAGCTCGATAAACTTTTCTTTTAAATCTTTGAGAAGAATTTTATCCTGAGGGCGCTTAGGACCCGCAACTGTAGGTTGAACTGTTGAAATATCAAGCTCTACAACATCGGTATATTCTATTTTATCCTCGTCTTGACGCCACAGCATATTCGACTTGCAATACTCTTCCACCAACTTAATTTGCTCTTCACTTCGGTTACTGTTTCTCATGTATTCCAAAGTCTTATCGTCTATCGGGAAGTAAGTAATTGTACATCCAAATTCTGGCGACATATTTCCGATAGTTGCTCTATCAGGTACAGAGAGATTATCAAGCCCAGGCCCGAAAACCTCAACGAATTTTCCTACTACTCCATATTTTCGAAGTAGGTTAGCAATGGTAAGCACCAAATCTGTAGCCGTAGAACCTAAGGGAAGTTTCCCTGTAAGTTTTAAACCGATAACTTCTGGACTAATAAAATAGATTGGCTGACCCAAGATAGCTGCTTCGGCTTCAATTCCGCCCACACCCCATGCTACTACTCCAATTCCGTTTACCATAGGCGTATGGCTATCGGTTCCTACTAAGGTATCTGGAAACACCATTCCGTCGCGAGCGATTGCGCCTTTAGAGAAGTATTCTAAGTTTACTTGGTGACAAATTCCCATCCCTGGAGGCACCACGCTAAAATTGTCAAAAGATTGCTGTGCCCATTTTAAAAATGTATAGCGCTCCTTATTACGTCTATACTCTTCTTCTATATTTTTATCGTATGCGTATTGTGCTGCAAAATAATCTACCTGTACACTGTGGTCTATCACTAAATCTACTGGAATAAGCGGATTAATTTTTGAGGCATCTCCACCTTTTCGAGCCATTTCGGCACGTAAGGAAGCAATATCCACTACCGCTGGAACTCCGGTAAAATCCTGCATCAAAACACGAGCGGGTTTAAAGGCTACATCCTTTTCACTCTGTTCTGGCGTCCAATTTAAAACTGTTTTTAAATGGTCTTTGGTTACCGAAAAATCGTCGTAATTCCGCAGTGCATTCTCTAGAAGAATTCGTATTGAGAATGGGAGTTTACTTATATTATGTCCTTGTTTTTCAAGCTCGGGAAGGCTGTAGTAAGAAAGTTTACCTTTTGAAGTATCGAGCGATTTTTTAATGTTGTAAATATCTTGTTTCATGGTGAGTAGTGTTTAACTACTAAAGTTAACCATAATTAAATATCCCTACACAAATACACTTTTGTTTAACAATGTGTTAACAAAAAGAAGGTATTTACTATAAAAAAAAGCTCCTAAGACACAATTCCTTGGAAGCTTCTTTTCACAACATTCAATAGCTTAATCTATTCCTTTATAATCTTTTTGGTAATTGTGCCATTTTTAGTTTCTAAATGAAGGAAGTAAATACCTTTCATTAGGTTTTCTACATTCAACTCCCCACTGTTAAAAACGGCACCGGTATCTTTGCCTAGTAGGTCAAAAAGTCTAACGCTATTAAATGCATCTTCGGTAGGATTCTCTATGTATATAATTTTAGTTGTCGGGTTTGGGTATACAGTTACGGAAGTCAAATTATTTTCATTTACCCCAAGAGATTCACCATTAATAGCGAAAAGGCTATATTGTCTAGAGCCACCAAACCCAAGTTCTGTAAGTTCACCATTTGCAAGATTAACTGTATAGAATTTATTCCATATTACCCCGTCACTATTCTGCAAAACAGCATACATCACATTGGTGGCAGGGTCAACAGAAAAACCATTTCGTACCGGATATGTGCCATTGGGAAGCATATTACCCACAACGCTACCCACACCTGTGTTAATATCTACAATGTACAAATTTCCTGTATTGGCATCGGCAACATACACCTTCCCGTTGTTATCGATTTCCATAGCAACACCATTTAAAATGCCAGTACCCGTACCTATTGGCGTAAGTACACCAGTGGAAATATTAACTTCATAAAATTGTGTTCCAGAGTTATTGTTAGGATCTGCACTCAAGGCGTAAAAAGTATCGTTTGTAGGATTATAAGATAACTGATTTATAAATTGTCCACCTACATTGCCGGATACGGCAACAGTATTATTTACAGTTCCCGTAGTTAAATCTACAATTCCCAATACATAGTCTGGATTTTGATAAATAAATGTATAAAGTTCTCCAGCATCGTTGAAATCCCCTCCCAACATTGTAGGAGCATCATTAGTAATCACTGTACCTAACGGATAATAAGGTCCAGCAAGTGGAATGGTACCAAACTGGCCCGGATTGGTAAAATTTTCCATTACATAAACATCTGTTGCAGCCCCAAATAAATTTTGTGACTTGACGGAAGTTGCAATAAATGTGAATATAAGAGTAAAAAGAAGAATTTTTTTCATGACATATAGTTTTAAGGATTATAACTATATATCGGACGAGTATTAAAAAGTCATCATTTTTTAGGAAAAGAAGTTACAGAGATTAAAGGTTTTGCGAAACGATATAGCCGCTAGTCCAAGCATTTTGAAAGTTAAATCCTCCCGTTATAGCATCTATATCAAGAACTTCCCCAGCAAAGAAAAGATTTTTACAAATCCTACTTTCGAAAGTTTTAAAGTTTACTTCTTTTAAATCTACCCCGCCGGCTGTTACAAATTCCTCTTTAAAGGTACTCTTTCCGTTTACTTCAAAAATTGCTGCGGTAAGTTGATTGGCTAGATTTTGAAAATTCTCGCGGGTTGCCTCAGCCCATGTAAGCGTTTCGGCAATGCCTGCTGCTTTTACTATACTTTGCCAAAGGCGCTTGGGCAATTCGAATTGTGCGTATTTATAAATTGTTTGCTTGCCTTGTAATATTTTTAAATTTTTCAAAGAATCCAACACATCCTCTTCCGTAAGCGTATTAAGCCAATTCACTTCAATAGTAAAATTGTATTTTATAGGCTCTAATATTCTAGCGCCCCAAGCCGAAAGTTTTAAAATTGCAGGACCACTCATACCCCAATGGGTAATTAGTAACGGCCCGTCGCTTTCCAAAACTGTTTTACCATTTTTATCTAAAACTTTTACCGAAGCATTTGTGCTAAGTCCGGGCAAATCTGCTATACGACTATCTTTGATGTTGAATGTAAAAAGTGAAGGTACGGCGGGAACTATACTATGCCCTAAATCTTTGAGCAACTTCCAAATTTTAGGATTACTACCCGTGGTAACCACAATTTTTTCTGCGGAAAAAGTATCGGTACTAGTAGTTAAAATATATCGGCCTTCATTTTTCTGAATTTCCTTTACCGGCTGACTAAGCAGTACATCAACCCCTAATCTTTTTGTTTCTGACAGAAAACAATCTATGATAGTTTGGGAAGAGTTGGAAACTGGAAACATCCTGCCGTCCTCTTCAATTTTGAGTTCCACGCCCCTTTTTTCAAACCATTCAATGGTATCGCCTGTCATGAATGTATGGAACGGCCCTAAAAGTTCTTTTTCGCCACGTGGATAGTTTTGGGTTAATTCTTTTGGAAGAAACTCGGCGTGGGTTACGTTGCATCGTCCACCGCCGCTTATCTTAACTTTGGTAAGAACGTCTTTTCCACGTTCTAAAATTGCAATTTTAAGATGGGGGGTTTTTTCCGCAGCGTTTATTGCCGTGAAAAATCCCGCAGCTCCGCCGCCAATTATTATGACATCTGCTTGCTTCACGACAAGGATTTTCCTTCAGCAAAAGATTCGCAAAGTGCGATAGTTTCCTTTACATCGTCTAATGTCGTTCTAGGATTAATCAAACACATTCTTAGTACTATTTGCCCATTAAGAACAGTAGTCACCAATAAAGCTTGTTTTGAATCAACCACACTTTGGGAAATGCGTTGGTTAAGCGCATCAAGCTTTTTCTCTGAAAGTTTGTTGCCAATTGGGTTGTATCTAAAGTTAATAACCGCCAATGTGGCTGGTGAAATAACCTCCCAATTGCTACTCGATCTTAAAAAATCTTCTGTTGCTTCTGCCAACTTAATATTGTAGGTTATGGCCTGCCTGAACTCACCCATTCCAAAAGTTTTTACCGACATATAAAACTTCAAAGCTCTAAAACGTCTTGTAAGCTCAATACCGTGATCGTAAAAATTAATTTCAGACTCATTGCCTTCAATATCGCGTAAATATTCAGGTTTTTCGGTAAAAGTTCCTTTAAGCCATTTGTGATTTTTCACTAAAAGACAACCGATTTCATAGGGCTGATAAAACCATTTATGAGGGTCTATAGTAAGTGAATCGGCTTTCCCAATTCCTTTTAAAAGCTGTTTTCCATCTTCAGAAAGTATAGCAAAACCACCATAGGCCCCATCGATATGAAACCAGATATCTTCTTTTTTACAGATTTTGGCAATGTCGGAAAGCGGATCTACCGTTCCGGTATTTGTTGTCCCGGCAGTTGCAATCAAGCAAAAAGGTTGTAGCCCTTCCAACCTATCTTTTGCAATAGCGTTTTTTAATTTATTCAATGAGAATTTAAACTCCCCATCAGTAGGAATAATTCTAATCTGTTCTTTTCTAAAACCTAATACGCGAATGGCTTTAATATTTGAAGAATGCGCTTGGTCTGAAAGGTAAATTACAGCTTTACTAAAGTCGTCGCCACATTTTACTCTTCGAGCAGTTACTAAGGCAGTTAAATTGGCCATAGAACCCCCACTAGTAAAAATTCCTCCCCCTTTTTTCTGAGGGAAGCCAAACATTTTTAAAAGCCAGTTCATAGCTACAATTTCGATTTGTGCGGCTGCAGGAGACGCTTGCCACCCACCAGAGAATATATTGAAACCAGCTGTTAAGCTGTCTGCCATGGCACTGATATAGTTACTAGGCCCTGGCACAAATGAATACGACTTTGGATGAGAAACAATATTACTTTTGGTCATTACCTCCTCCAAAACAAAATCCAACACCTTTTTAGGGTCGGATGGAGTTTCAGGAGCTTCTTCTAGAAATAATGCCTCCATTTCTTTCCTTGTACCCGAAACCACAGGGAGCTTTTCATTCTGTGTAGAAAAATGATCTACAATTGCATCAACTACCTCATACCCATAACTTTTCATTTCGTCATGGCTTAACTCTAATGTCGCTTTATTCTGAATCTTCACGTGTCTTTTTCTTTATTTTTTTCAAAGTGCAAAAATACTGTTTTAGATAGGGAAAAACAGTGTTTATTTCAATAAAAAATGCCTTGATAATTACATCAAGGCATTTTAGAAAACAGCTGTACTAGTCCTTAAAAATATTAGGCCTAGACTGGGCTCGACCAGACATTCTTTTCGGTTATTGAACAATCATTTTTTTAGTAACACTGTTATTATTATTACTAAAGTTTACAAAATAAAGTCCAGAAGCAAGGTTGATTGGCATTGTATTAAGCCCTTCAGAAATGTTTTTTGAAACGATTAAGTTCCCTTGAACTCCGTATATTTCAACTTTTTCAAAAGAAAAGATATTGTTGAAGTTAATTTCATTTTTTACTGGGTTTGGATAAAAGCTAAAGCTTGAAGCCGCTACATCGTTAACTGAAGCAACTCCACAATCAAATGGATCGAAGGTTACTAAACCTAAGGTTGCATCGTCTACTTGGTGGAAAATTACATCTTCAACCTCTTCCACAGTGCTCTCTTCCCCTTCAATCCAGCAGTTGTTTTTGGCCATTACTGGATTAGCTGTATTGTTATAAAGCGCATAAACTACACCACCATTTCCATTTTCAGAAAACACATTACCTCCTGGGTTGTCTATTTCATCCCCAAGGTTAATTGTAGCTTGGTCTTGTAATGTAATCCCCCAAATATTTCTTCGTAATGTATTACCTGTAACTACTACTTCATTTCTAGCAGAACCTGTAAGAATATTAATTCCACTTCCACCAAGAGCAGGATCTCCTTGAGTGTTATTGTCTTCAATTAGATTGTTTTTAATTAAAGCAGCATCTACAGGCCCCATGATAGTAATCCCGTATCTATTGTTTTGAATAACATTATCTTCAATAACAGCATTTACATTTGCACCTACAAAATTTGCAATTGCAATACCTCCAACCATGGTTAAATTAGAATCTCCGATGATTGTATTTTGAATAATCTGCAAAGGCTCGTTTGCTAATGTAGTTCCGATATTAATTTGCGGACGGTTAGCATTATCGGTATTATTTCCTTCAATATAGTTGTTATAGATATAAGGAGAAACCCCAGAGTTTGCAGCAGATCCAACCGCAGGATTTTCATTAAACTGTATAAGGTTGTTCGTAATCTGTGCCATCCCACGAGAAAGCTGAATAACAGCACTTGAAGTAGCTCCAGAAACATTATTTGTTATCGTACAATTGTCAATAGAAAAAGTTTCAGTTAACACTCGAAGTCCTCCTCCGTATGATATTGTTGAATTTTTAATATCTATTTCTGAAAACTCTTCAAAACGAAAACCTTCATAAGGAGCAGCTTCATCTAAAGCTGTAATTGTAACTTCGTTAGCGCTTACTGTAAATGCTCCATACACTTTAATCAATAAGTCCGCATCAATCAAAAGGGTTAAGTCTGTATCGATAATTACGGCATCATTTTCAGCAATTTCTAAGTTTTCTAAAAGGGTATACTCACTGCCGGAAACAGTAATTGTAGTAGGGCTTGCAGCCGCAATATCGTCTAAGGTCCAAGTAACTCCTGTGTTGGGAGTTGTATAGGTCTGTGCGAATGTTATGGCAAACGCAAAAAAAGTTAATAACGTTGTAAGGGTAATTTTTTTCATTTTATAGATTTTTATTGCTTGTAAAAATAGGTAGTAGCGACTAGGTAAAAAAGAATTTTCAAATCTTATTACATCGCTACAAATTGACTAACTTTGAAATATGATATTATATATTATTACAATATTCTTCATCATTAGCCCCTTCTTTCCGGCTACTAGGCATCCTCATTGGTTTTTTCGTACTGCAGATTTTGTAAGACTTCAATCGGTTGTTATACAATTAATCCTTCTTGGAATTTTCATTTACACTGAAGATAACTACACTACTTTTAGTTGGATTTTACTTTTTACGCTTATTGCAAGCATCATCTACCAACTTTTTAAAATAACACCATACAGTTCACTTTTTCCAAGAAGAAGATCGCACGATGCTACAGACGGATATGTTTCTATCTTAGCTGGAAATGTTTTACAAACCAATAATTGCTATTCAGATTTCCTGAAAGAGGTAAAACGATTTGATCCAGATTTAGTGCTCACGATGGAATCCAACAAGGATTGGGAAAATGGACTTTCCGAACTTGAAAAAGACTACCCATTTACAGTGAAAGTTCCTTTAGAAAATTTTTACGGAATGCATCTTTATTCTAAAGTTGAAGTAAAAAACGTTGAAGTAAAATATCAGATTGAAGACGATAAACCTTCTATATTTTTCGACTATTATACCGATAAAGATTCGCCTATTTTCTTTTGCTGTCTTCACCCGGCTCCTCCAAGTCCTACAGAAAATGAAACTTCTAAGGAACGGGACGCCGAATTAATGCTTACGGGAAAGAGAATTAGGAATATTGACAAGCCGACGGTGGTTTGTGGCGATATGAATGACGTAGTTTGGAGCCGCACAACACGACTTTTCAAAAAAATGACAGGAATGATAGACCCTCGGGTTGGGCGTGGTTTTTTCTCTACTTTTCACGCAGATTATTTCTTTTTAAGGTTTCCTCTAGACCATCTTTTTCACACCCGTGATTTGTACGTAGGTAAAATGATACGTTCCAACAACTTTGGAAGCGACCACTTTGCGATGTACTATGAAATTCATCATAAAAAAAAAGCATCCCCTCCAAAAAACCCTAAACTTAATGGGGATGACAAAGACGAAATTGAAGAATTGATCGAGGAAGGAAAGGATAACGAATAAATCCTTTTCTTTAAAAATTATAGTGCTTACATGCTGTAGTTACTCTATTAAGCTACCTCAAAATTTTACTTTGTTTCAAAAACATAAAAGGTTTAAGCCAGAACAGTGAATTTAATGTCCAAAACCTAACGTTTTAAAACTCAAAAGGGTTTAAAACTGATTTATGTCAGTTGAAAAGTTTAGGAATTTTCGTAACTTCATTGGCTAAATCAATCTTAAAACTAATGTAATGGATAAGAAAAAACCTAAATTAACTAGGCAAACAGGAGCTCCTGTTCCAGATAATCAAAATGTACAAACAGCTGGGCCCCGCGGACCCATGTTAATGCAGGATGCTTGGTTTCTTGAAAAAATGGCAAACTTCGACAGAGAAGTTATACCAGAAAGACGAATGCACGCGAAAGGTTCAGGGGCTTTTGGAACATTTACAGTTACACACGACATCTCACAGTACACAAAAGCTGACATCTTTAGCGAAGTAGGAAAAAAAACAGAAATGTTTAGCCGTTTTTCTACCGTGGCTGGAGAAAGAGGTGCTGCAGATGCAGAAAGAGATATTAGAGGATTTGCACTTAAGTTTTATACCGAGGAAGGAATCTGGGATTTAGTAGGTAATAATACCCCCGTGTTTTTCTTCCGCGACCCGATGAAATTTCCAGATCTAAATCACGCTGTAAAACGCGACCCAAAGACAAATATGCGGGACGCTAATAACAATTGGGATTTTTGGACCTTATTACCTGAGGCACTTCACCAAGTAACAATTATTATGAGCGATCGCGGTATTCCAAGAGGATACAGACATATGCACGGCTTTGGCAGCCACACCTATAGCCTTATTAACAAAGACAATAAAAGACATTGGGTGAAATTCCATTTTGTAACGCAACAAGGGATAGAAAACCTATCCGATGAAGAAGCGGCAAAAATTGTAGGTATGGACAGGGAATCTTCTCAAAGAGATCTTTTTGATGCCATTGAAAACAATGACTTCCCAAAATGGAAGATGTTTATTCAAGTAATGACGGAAGAAGAAGCAAAAACCTACCGTTTTCATCCCTTCGACTTAACGAAAGTTTGGTCTAAAAAGGACTTCCCTTTAATTCCTGTAGGGGAATTTGAGCTAAATAAAAATCCTGAAAACTACTTTCAAGATGTAGAGCAAGCTGCATTTAATCCGACAAATATCGTTCCTGGAATTGGCTTCTCTCCAGATAAAATGCTTCAAGGTAGATTGTTTTCGTATGGAGATGCGCAACGGTATAGACTTGGTGTAAATCACTATCAGATTCCCGTGAACAAACCTAAATGTCCTTATCACGCATATCACAGAGATGGAGCTATGCGAGTAGATGGCAATTACGGTGCAAAAAAACATTACGAACCAAACAGCTATGGCGAATGGCAAGAACAACCTCACGCCCAAGAACCACCTTTAGAATTGAGTGGTGATGCTTACGCTCATAACTTTAGGGATGATGATGAAGATTACTTCACCCAACCTGGAGATTTATTCCGCATTATTAAAGCGGATGGAAAAGCTGATGTTTTATTTAAAAACACTGCTGCACAAGTTGGAGGAGCCGAGAAGTTTATTCAAATAAGACATATCAGAAATTGTTATAAAGCCGACCCAGAATATGGCGAAGGTGTAGCAAAAGCACTTGATTTAACGATGGATGAGGTAAATAACTTTGATATGACTCCTTATAACAAATGGGCACCCGGACCAAGTAATGGATAGTGCTTTTTAAAAAATAGCAACAATAAAAGCAAATGCCATAGATGGTCGATATTCGATTATTTATGGCATTTATGCTAACTTTAAATATTTCTCTAACATTTAATAACCTTTAAAATTTAGATATTATGAAAAAATTTATATCACTAATTGCAATTGCACTCTTTACCATAGGTTCATTTGCACAAACACAATGGAAAGTCGATCCTTATCACTCTTCGCTAAACTTTAATATTTCCCATTCAGGAATTAGCATTGTAAACGGTAACTTTTTAGAATACACAGGAAACTTAACTACCGATGGAGAAGCGCTAAATAATGCAAACTTCGATTTTACTGTAAAAGTAAACAGTATAAACACCAATGTAACGGATAGAGACAATCACCTGAGAAGTGCTGATTTTTTTGAGGTTGAAAAATACCCTAACATGACTTTCAAAAGCACTAAAATTCTAGCAACTGGAAAGCCAGATAAGTATTTGTTGTATGGTAAATTAACTATTAAAGACGTTACTAAAGATGTGATTTTTGATGTGCATTATGGAGGAACTGTTAAGAGTGATAAAGGTGAAAAATTAGGAATGAAAGCCAAAACCACCATTAATAGATTTGACTACAACATCAATTTCGACCCAACTGCTGCAGGTGTTGGAAAAGATGTAACTATTGTTGTTCACTTGCAGTTTGCAAAACAATAATTATGAAAAATTCATCAATAGAAGTAGTCAAGAAAATGTTCGAAGCCTTCAGTGAAGGAGATGTAGAAAAAATAGTAGACACGGTTTCCGAAGATACGGTTTGGATTTATCACGGAACCCAGATAATTCCCGCCGGAACTTTTGGAAAAAAAGAAGGCGTTAGAACCTTTTTTACTAATATTCTCGAAAGGACTGAAATAATCAATTTTGAACCTCAGCAATATATTGTTGAAGACAATATGGTTGTGGTGTTAGGAAAAGAACATCAAAAGGTTAAGCGCTCGGGAAGAGAACTAAAGCAAAAATGGGTTCAAATTTATACCGTTGAAAACAGATTAATTACAAAAATGGAAGAGTTTGCTACGTCGGAAGAGGTAGCGTAAACTTTGTGTTTTCTTTTAAAAATAAACCTAGTGCTAGCAGTTTATAGCACTAGGTATTTTTATCTAATTATATTTTCAACTCTTTTAAAAATGGTATTTCAAAACACAACAATTAACTTACAATCAATATATTGTATGACATTTATCATTGCCAATTTCATCTTTAAGGCTTAGATTGTTAACTTGTCCTAACGCCAATTATATAAGCGATTTTTAAATTTTGGGCATTACTTAATAGTATTAACTTTTAAATAAATGTATAATGAAGAAAAAGTTTTTTAATGCGGAAATCTATCGCAATGATGAAGCTACTGAAATGATTGTGGAAAATGGTAAAATAGCCCAAATCGGGAAAAATTTACCTAAATGTGACGAAGAAATTGATTTAGGTGGGAAGTTAGTTTTACCTCCTTATGTTGACCCTCATTTGCATTTGGATTACGTTTACACTTTATCGGAACTTGGGCAAAAAGGCGCGGGCTCAGGAACCTTATTTGAAGCGATAGAACTGTGGCCTAAGTTTAAAGAAACCTTGACAGTTGAAAGTGTGAAAAAACTTGCAATGAAAGGAATTCACGATGAGGTTTCTCAAGGGGTGCAGCACATTCGAACGCATATAGATGTTACCGACCCAAATTTCACGGCGTTGAAAGCGATGCTTGAAATGAAAGAAGACCTAAAAAATACTGTCGATATTCAAATTGTGGCTTTTCCGCAGCAAGGAATGTACACTTATAAAGGAGGATTAGAACTCGTAGAAGAAGCCCTAAAAATGGGGGCTGATGTTGTTGGAGGAATCCCACATTACGAACCAGCTAGGGAATTTGGAGAGAAATCTGTTCACGACATTGTTAATCTCGGACTGAAATACGATAAAATGATTGATGTTCACTGCGATGAAACAGATGACACCCATTCGCGTTTTGTGGAGTTACTGAATGCACTTGTTCTTATGGAGGACTACGGCACTAGAACCACCGCGAGTCACACCTGTTCCTTTGGTTCGGCAGATAACTCCTATGCTTTTAGAATGATGGATCTGTTTCAAAAGAGTAAGTTAAACTTTATTGCTTGTCCCACCGAAAACGCTTATTTACAAGGTCGACAGGACACCTACCCAAAACGTCGTGGATTAACTAGAGTAAAAGAGTTTCTAGAATTAGGAATTAATGTTGCTTTCGCACAAGATTCCATAAACGACCCGTGGTACCCAATGGGGAATGGAAACATGATGAATATTCTAGATAACGGAATTCACCTCGCACAAACCATGTCGCCAGAAGAGATAAAAACAAGTTTTGACTTGATTACCTACAACGGCGCACGATGTATGAATATTCAAGATAGTTATGGTCTAGAAGTAGGAAAAGCAGCCAATTTTATTGTACTGAACGAAACTACAGTGTATGAAGCCATTCGAAAAAGAGTAGACGTATTGGCTTCGGTTCGAAATGGTGAGTTTTTATTCCGTCGCAAGGAGGTAGAATACGACCTGCCATTGAATCTGTAAACATATCGTATTCACTGCTTTTAGGAAAATCATTATAGTTTCAAACCACTAATTTCTCAAAGGTATTATGGATGGATTTGTTGAATTATCAGAATACATTTTCCGTATTGGCACTGCTTTTATATTAGGCGGAATTATTGGTTTTGAAAGACAGTGGCAACAAAAAAACGCAGGATTGCGAACCAATACCTTAGTGGCGATTGGCGCTGCTTCGTATGTATTGCTATCTATAGACTTATATAGCCTAGCGGGTGGAGATCCCGGGAGAGTAACGGCGCAAATTGTTACGGGTATTGGTTTTATTGGTGCTGGGGTTATAATGAAAGACGGGTTTAATGTGAGAGGACTAAATACCGCAGCCACCATATGGTGTTCCGCAGCAGTAGGAACATTGGCAGGGATGGGCTTTTTGCTAGAAGCCTTAATTACCACCATCGCCGTGGTTTTATCTCACTTAATTTTAAGACCCATAAGTGTTCGTTTATCAAAGATTTCGGCTTATCGAAAAACCAGAGTTAAAGAAACTTACTACCAGATTTCTATCCAATGTCCCGTGAGTACAGAAGCAAATGTTCGATTTTGGTTATTAAATCATATAGAAACTAACGATCAATTATTGGTACGTTCAATTAATAGAAAAACTTTAGAATCTAATACAGAAGAAGTAGTCATTGAAATAGAAGTGGCCACTATTGGCGAACAAGAAAACTTATTGGAATACTTGGTTACAGGTCTTACTATGAAACTCGAAGTAACTCGAGCAGGGTGGAAATTAGTAGGGCGAGAAACAGAATATTAGCCCCAACTCATTCTATTAAATTATTTGTGTATTTCACAGAATTAAAAATAAAACTATGAGCAAACAAAATATTGCGGAAAAAACTAAAAGTGCTTTTCCGTGGTTGATAATGATTTTAATGTCGTCTGTAACCTTTGTAGGAATTCTCTCTGAATTGATGCCTTCGGGGGTTTTACCCCTTATGATGGACGATTTGAATATCAACGAAATTCAGACAGGGAATTTAGTTGGGTATTATGCCATAGCTTCTGCTATTTTTGCAATTCCGCTTATTTCCTTGACAATGCAATTCAACAGGAAATATTTATTACTTCTTTTGTTAGGAGGATTTGCTATTTCCAACATTATTTCAGGACTGGTTTACGATTACACCATAATTATAATACTTAGAGTTATTGGGGGTATTTGTGCTGGAGTTATGTGGCCAATGATTGCTGCTTATGGAATGCGGTTGGTAGATGAAAAGCATCACGGAAAGGCGATTGCAGTAATTATGGCAGGAACAACTTTAGGGATTAGTGTTGGGATGCCGATAATGACAACCATCGGGAATGACTATGGTTGGAGAACAGAATTTATTGGGCTTGGTGCATTTATCCTTGTTATTGCAATTATAAGTTTCTTTGCATTGCCCTCAACTCCAGGAGAAAAACTAACTAAAAGCTCCTCGCCATTTGCATTACTAAAAATACCAGAAGTGTTAATAATATTGTTACTTACCTTACTCGGAGTAGTAGCACACTATGGCGTTTATGTGTATATCACAAGTCTTGTGGATGAAATTCAGCTTGCTGGAGGTGTTGAAATGGCACTGCTATTTTTTGGAATTGGTTCGTTAATTTCAGTCTTAATAGCTATAAAATACACCGATAAATACTTGAGATTGCTAACCATAGCAATGTTTGGTTTGATTATAATTTCAATGGTTATTTTTCTGATGTTTGGAGGTGCCACTGGAATTGGACATTTCGCCTTCTTTCTATGGGGAGTTTCCTTTGGGCCATTAGTAACCTTGCTACAGGCAGCTGTGAGTAGACAAGTAGAAACTGCTAAAGATGTGGCTACATCGGTTCAATCTTCAGTTTTCAACCTATCAATTATGATTGCATCATCTGCTGCCGGCCTACTATTGGGAATTTACTCTCCAATGAGTCTGGTTTACCTAGCAATTGTACTATCCTTACCTGGAATTATAATTTCAGTTTTTGCTAAAAAGGCTTTGAATTAATTTTATGAAATAAAATAATAAATAAGAACATATAGAATTAATAGCGAGAAATTGATTTTATTATCCATGCACCGATTGCCTGTACTGAATTCCCCATTTTGCCAATTCATTAATAAGTGGTGAAAGTGTCGCACCATATTTTGTAATGGCGTACTCTACGGTTATAGGCTTTGTATCCATAACAGTTCGGCTAACCAAATGATTCATTTCAAGGTCTTGAAGTTCTTTGGATAGCATTTTGGATCCTATCCCTTCTATTTCTCTCATCAAATCCATAAAACCAAGTTTGTCACCCTCTATTAGTGTTCCTAAAATATGAAACTTCCATTTCCCAGATAAAATACTCATCGTATCACTAATAGCTTGCATCCTAACCTGACATACAGGGGTGTCGTTTATCTGTGCTTTCTTTTTCATTTCAATTTAAATATTAAACAATTACAACTTAAATCTAACAAGGTAATTTCCTACAGGAAAACACTTCCCAAAAGGAAATACATATCAAATATACACTTAATTAATAGGATACTTTGATATTATTATGATTGAGGTAATCAAAAAAACAATTAATGCAGTTCCTAGAAACACGATTAAATAAAAAGACATCTCTTTCAAATAATTATATTTCTAAGCAATTTAATGATTGATAAATTTAGAAATAACGAACTT
The DNA here is from genome assembly GCF_032080575.2 of Aequorivita sediminis. Taxonomy (NCBI): domain Bacteria; kingdom Pseudomonadati; phylum Bacteroidota; class Flavobacteriia; order Flavobacteriales; family Flavobacteriaceae; genus Aequorivita; species Aequorivita sediminis. The sequence continues at coordinate 209,690 of NZ_JAVLSO020000004.1, forward strand.
CCATAAGAGACTATCACTCACAATTAATAATTTCTAAGCACTCTTAAGACGTTCGTAAATTGTAGAATAGAATTTTTCCCACTATTGTGGAACATCGGTATTGTATAACCTCCAATATTATTTAAAAACTTCTACACTGACCCTTTTATGGAATTTGTGCGTAAAGTAATGATTTGCTCGAACTTAGTTAACATTTTGATAATGTTTAAAGGCATTAAACCAACTAGATTATATTTGTATACCTTATAAATTTTAAATGATAGCTGTAAAATTCCAATGTTAAATAATTTATTAGAGACGATTAAAAACACACCTTTAGTTAAATTCGAAAATTTAAGTAAAGTTAATTCAATTGCAATATATGGTAAGCTAGAATACCTAAATGCAGGAAAGAGTCTCAAATCTCGCACTTCCAAAAACATGATAGATTGGGCGCTTAAAAATAAATTAATAAAACAAGGTGATACTGTTATTGAATCTAGTTCTGGAAACATGGCTATAGGGCTGGCTCAATTGTGCACATACTATGGTTTAAACTTAATTGTAGTGGTAGATCCTAATGCAAAAAAAAGCACTATCGATATTCTAAAAGTTTACGGCGCTACCATTGAGAAGGTTAAAAAGCCCCACAAAACTGGCGGCTTTTTAGGTGCGCGGTTGGAGCGTGTTCAACAATTAATAGACAACACTCCCAACTCCTACTGGCCTAATCAATATAAGAATAAACAAAACCCTAAAACTTATTACGCAACAGCAAAAGAAATATTTGAGGAATTTAAAGAAGCGCCTGATTATATATTTTTATCGGTAAGCACTTGTGGTACATTAATGGGTTTTGCAAAATATATTGATGAAAATAAACTACCTACCAAGGTAATTGCTGTAGATGCTAAAGGAAGTGTATTATTTGGAAAAAAACCAGAGAAAAGGATAATTGCTGGTCATGGAGCCAGTATTCCATCAACTTTTTTAGATACTCAACTTATATATGATAATGTACAAGTAAGTGATTTAGATTGCATCAAAGGGTGTTGGAAGCTTCTTCTCCATGAGGCCATTCTTGCAGGAGGCTCTACAGGCGGAACGTTGACTGCTATAGAAAACTACGCCGATAAACTACCAGAAAATTCTAAATGCGTTATGCTTGTAGCAGATGATGGTGAACGCTATATAGATAGTATTTACAATAAAGATTGGATTGAAAAACAATTCTTATTAAGTCCTGAGAAAATTAAAGATCTAACTTCAAAATGGGAGTAAAAAACCCTGTTAATATTGCTATAGTAGGATTAGGACCGAAAGGATTTTATGCATTAGAGCGATTGCTTGCCACTATTAGTAGTTATAAGATTACGCGTTCTATAAAGATATATTTATTTAATAGCTCGAATAGTTATGCCGCAGGTGATGTGTATAGTACCCAGCAGCCTGAGTATTTAATAATGAATTTTCCTAACGATAAAATCGATATCTGGAACAGACAGCTACCTCCTTCCATAGTGAATGAAGCCTTAAATTTCACATCCTGGTTAGCAAAAAATTATCCTGAAACTCTTAAATCATTTTATGCTCCTCGAAAAATAGTAGGCGAATATCTTATAGATGGATATAAACAGCTAAAAGAATCCATCCCTTCAAATATCGAGATTATTGAAATTGAAGATATTGTAACGGCTATTGGTATTGAAAAAGATGCCTTGAAGATCACCACCAAAAATCAAGGGGTTTTCAATACTCTTTTTTTTAGTATTATGTGTACCACAGGTCATTTAGGAGCCGGTGCTTCCTTTAATGAGAAAGCGAAAACAGCTGCGGAAGTGCCCTTTGTATACCCGTTAAACGAAAAACTCAATCATCTTTCAAATGACAGTAAGATAGGTATTCAAGGTTTAGGTCTCACATTTATCGATACCTTGCTTTATTTAACAGAAGGTCAAGGTGGAAAATTTCTAACTGATAATGATACATTAACTTATCAACCTTCAGAAAATTTTAGAACTAAAATATATGCTTTTTCAAGAACCGGAATTCCTAGCGTTCCCAGATTGCCCAATGAAGATAGAAAGAGAACTCCAAATTATTTTACAATTGAAAATATTTCTACAAGGAAACCAATAAATTTTGAGAGACAATTGTTGCCCTTAATTAAACAAGAATATTGCTACAATTATTATCACACTCTTTTTAATAATTATGATTGGGAGTTAAAATATCACAAAGACTTTAAACAAGTTGAAATACAAATAGAAAAATTTCATAAAGCATTTCCTTCTGAAATCAGATTCAGTTGGAATATGGTAGAAGACCCTTATAATGGTACTCCTGTCAATCATCAAACTTTTTTAGCATTGTGCAGATTTTTTATAGATGAGTGTGAAAAAGGTATTTCGAATAGTGCTTATCTAAATGCCCTAGGAACGTGGCGAAGTATTAGCAATTTATTTAATGAATTATATAGTTTTGGTGGTCTTGATGGAGAATCACATAAACTCTTCGATAATTATTACTTCAATTTGTTTAACCGAACTTCATATGGACCTCCAGTATCAAATTTTAAAAAAATGTATGCTATTGCTGCCACTGGCTTACTAGATTTATCCTTTGGCGCAAATCCCACAGTTGTAAAATCAGATAAAAGTTTCCTACTATCTAAAGGAAAGAAAGAATCGAAAATCGACTATATGATAAACGCCAGAATTCCTCGAAAAAGTTGTCGTGAAAGCATTTTATTTGATAGCTTAATCAAAAATAATATGGGTAGAGAATTTATTAATGAAGAATATAAAACTGGCACAATTCATATAGATAATATTGGAAAAGTAGTATATTCAAAAAACAGTAATATTTTTTTATATGGCACACCCACTGAAGGTATTACCTTTGATAATGACACCCTAAATACTACTCGAAATAATTTTGCTTCAACTTGGGCTAATGCCCTTTGTAAAACTTTAAAATAATGAACGTATTTAAAGCCAATAAAACCTTACCTCTCGAACCAATTACCTCACAATGGATGCACGATTTGTTTGCCCAAAACGATTTAATGCACGCATTGTTGGAAAAGTATGATTCTCCCATTAATATACTTAATCTTACATCTTTTAAAAACAACATTAACGCATATAAAGATCTCTTTAAAAACTATCATCTTGATGGACAGATCTATTTTGCACGCAAGGCTAATAAAACTGCTACTTTAATAGACTCAGCCCTACAAGAAAATATTGGTATTGATACCGCTAGTTACAATGAATTAAATCAGGCCATTGAAAAAGGTGGCAACGGAAGTAATCTAGTATTAACATCAGCAATCAAAACGCCGAATCAACTTAAATTAGCACTAGCTCACGAGGTACCCGTTATTTTAGATAACGAGGATGAATTTAAATTGTACGATAAAATTGCAGGCTCAGCTGGAAAAGTTGCACATATAGGTGTTCGAATAAGTGGATTCTGGGTTAACGAACAAAAACTTTACAGTCGTTTCGGTATTGATATTGATTCGTTTAAAGATTTTATCAAAGATAATTTTATAAACAATAAAAGATTTCCAAACCTTAAGATTTATGGATTACACTTCCATCTAAATGGATATTCTACCATAGAAAGAAGTCAAGCGTTGTTGCAGACCATTGAACTCACTAAATACATGAAGGAGAATTCTTTCCCGATAAAATTTATTGATATAGGTGGCGGAATTACCATGAATTACCTTAAAAATGAGGCGCAATTAGAAACATTTAAAGCTGAACTTCAATCTCAGGTAATGCACAGAGAGAACGAGGAACTTACTTTTAGACGTGACGGTTTAGGTTACGACAATTTAGACGGAAAACTTTCAGGTGCGTTAAACACTTATCCATATTTCAATAAAATACATACAGAGTCATTTATCAAGAAAATTTTAGATTTCCAGAACAATGGTGAAACTATTGCTCAATCCTTAAATAAACACAATCTGCAGCTTAGAATTGAACCTGGAAGATCACTATTGCAACAAGTAGGTATCACAGTTGCTAGGGTGAATTATAGGAAAAAAGATAGCGAAGGTCGTAATTTAATCGGGTTGGAAATGAATATGTCTCAACTTAAAAGCGCTAGTTCTGACTTTCTATTAGATCCATATATAATTTATAAAAAGCCTATTGAAAACAACACAGAGTGGAAGAAAGTATATTTTACAGGTGCCTACTGTTTAGAACAGGATATCATTCTTAAAAAGGTTTCCGAAGTTCCTCAAATTCCAGAAATTGGTGACATAGTTGTATTTGTAAATACAGCAGGTTATTTAATGCATTTTTATGAAAGACAGGCACATCTTTTTAACCTATCAAACAATTTAACATTCAATAATATGGAAACAAAGTACCTTAAGATTTCAGATTTTAAATTAGATTAAGCTATTAACCTAGGGTATGTAAAGTAACTATCTACTTTCGAAAATGTATTATCTCAATAATTATTAACTCGATTAATTTGCGATTTAAAAAACCTTATTATTCCTATTAAAATTAATCGCAAGTAAGCATTCTTGTGGTCTGCATGTTTTTATATCTTCAATTTTAGAATTGTGAGCAAGACATTCAGTACAGTTTACAACATCTTCACAAAAATCTGCTGTTCATTTTAATTTTTTTCGAGGAAAGTATCAAAGTAGTTTCCTGCAGGAAAGCACTTCCCAAAAGGAAACGCATATCAAAAATACACTTAAATATTAGTATATTTGTATTCAAATTTATAAGCATAATAGCTTAAATATGAGTCAGATAGGTCGTATTAAATAATTCATGTAAAAACACAACAATTTAAAAACAATATTATGAATAACGATAAGATAAAAAACAATCCGCTTCTTTGCGATCCAGAAACAGGGATGTGCGAAATGCCGGGCGATGATGTACAGGATCCAACAGAAATAAAGGCTCAAGCTTCTAAAAAGTCGGTAAAGTTGGTTTATTTTACAGATCCAATTTGCTCTTCCTGTTGGGGAATTGAACCTCAGCTTCGAAAGCTTAAATTAGAATACGGAGAATTTATAGAAATTGAATACAGAATGGGAGGTCTTTTACCCGATTGGAGTTATAACAGTGGGGGGATAGGAAAACCATCTGATGTTGCATCACATTGGGACGAGGTAAGCGTTTATTACGATATGCCTATAGACGGGGATTTATGGTTAGAAGACCCATTAGATTCGTCTTACCCACCTTCTATTGCTTATAAAGCTGCGCAAATGCAAGATAAAGAGAAAGCCAATTTATTTATGCGTGAAATTCGTGAGATGGTTTTCTTACAAAAGAAAAATATTGCCAAATGGGAACATTTAGCTACTGCTGCTAAAATAGTTGGTCTTGATGTTGAACAATTAAAAACAGATTTTGAAGGAAACGCAAAAACTTTATTCCAAGACGATTTAAAAGCTGCCAGAGAATATGGTGTGAGAGGGTTCCCTACTGTTTTCGTAGTTGATAACGAAGGAAATAAAGAAACCGTTTACGGCGCTAGGCCGTATGCCTTTTATGAAATGGCAATATTAAAAACGAATCCAAATATCCTGAAAAGCGAATACAGTAAAAATTGGGAATCACTTTTTGCTATCTACCCTACACTTACAGCTAAGGAATTTTCTGAACTTTCGGGCACTCCTCGAGATGAAAGTGAAAACGTACTGAACAAACTTACAACCAAAGGTTCTTTAGAAAAACTAACGACTAAAAACGGTTCTATTTGGAAAGTAAAATAGACTGAATTTAGAAAGTATAATTGTATATCCAACGGTAGGCTTAAAAAAGCTTACCGTTTTTTTAAAATCTGCATATTCAAAAATAATTCAAGTATATTGAATCACGCACCTTCTATTTTCCTGCCCAAAGTGTTGGTTTTATTAGGGTATCATTAAGATGATAGAAGTTATCGATGGTATAGAAAAAAGGCTTTCTGAAATATTTTATTAACCAATTGCAGAACGGCAATTTTTCTTTAAGTTTACGCCCTGTTAACAAAAAACTCTATTTTACAATGTTTAAAAAATTACCCTCTAAAAGATTTTTAAATCTTCTAATGATTACACTTTTGTCAGGTATGACTTTGCACGCAAATACTGCAAATAACCAAGGCAATGTACTAAATGATCCACCTTGCGATGAGAAAATCGTAATAGCTTGCGACACCGAATATACTGCCGACTTGGTTCCTAATGCGGGATACTGGACAAATTATTCTAATGTGCCTTATAACTATACTGGATCGGAGCAAGTATTTGAATTTACCGCTACCGCCTCGGGTTTACACATTATGGATCTAGATCAAGGGGAAGGTGATGCAGATTTTATGATTATGAACGCCTGTGGTAATATGGCTGGGAATATCACTGGTTTTTACTGGACGGGAGAGCATTCGGAATATATAGAATTAGTTGAAGGGACAACTTATTATATTATTGCCGATTTATATGAAACAAGCGGACCGACTACTGTAAGTATAAAAGTAAATTGTATGGGAGATGTAGTTGTTCCAGAACCAGATTTTGATTGCTTCCAAGGGATGGGCATCGCTCCAAGCGTTGATGCAGCATTTAATTTAGATCCGCTTAATCCAAATACATTTGTAGCTAATGATTTTACAGTTGAAGCAAATACTACTTTTGCACTTCAACAAATTTCTCTTAGCACAAATCAAGTTCAAGTTCCAGATCACGGTGTTTTCAATATTAGAGCAAATAATAATTGAATACCAGGCGAAATAATTGAGGTGATTGAAGCTGATGTAACATCTGCTATAGCTTACGCCGCACTATACGACGAACCTGTTTATCACGTTGTATTTGATTTAACCGAAACTGTTCTTTTTACAGAAGGAATTTATTGGTTAGAACCAAAAATCACTACTCCACAACCTTCTACTGTGTGGTGGGCAGCTACAGAAAACGGCACAGATGGTGCCATTACCATGTTGTCTGAAGATGGAGGTGCTAGCTGGATGCCATTAGAAGCAGAATCAATATTTTTCGTAGCAGGAGAATGTGAAACCTTAGACGTTTCTGATTTCACATCAGTTGAATTTGATTTTTACCCAAATCCAGTAAACAACATGTTAACTATTCAATCACAGAAAACTGTAGAGTCGATTGAGGTTTATAATATAATTGGGCAAATGATGCTAAATTCAAGCACTATTTCACAAGGAAAAATTGATTTAAGCACTCTTAAATCAGGTATCTATTTAGTGAAAGCAACATTTGAAGGTGGACTTACTGAAACCCTGAAAATTGTAAAAAACTAATAGCAACAAATTAAATTTTTTAATGCTTAAAGCCGTCTCACTTTTCTAAATGGGACGGCTTTTTTATTTGCCTTTTCCGTCAATTACCGTAAGCTTAAAGGCATAAACAGCATAAAGTTGGAGAATACCAGCAGTTGAAGCCGATAGTTCCCACCGAAGAACTGTTCAATTTTGCGGAAACAAGTGAAAATTGAGGTGATTTCAATTTATCGATACAAGTCAATGGCAGCATTTAAAAGCTCTATAATTTCTGCCGGTAATACAATTTGATTTTCTTTAATTTCTACGTCTGTTTTATAAAGCGGAAGCTGAGTTTCAATCTTAGCTTTCATTGTTTGCAACGATTGCAATAATGATGTCATTGCGTGTTCTCCTCTAGGTTCGTAGGGTGTAAATGTTATGGGAAGAACTTTTTTTTGTGCGAATTCCCCAGAAGCAGTGCACCACTCCATTAGGTTTTTTAATACTGCAGGGATGTTATGCGTGTATTCGGGAGTTGCAACGATTATCAGTTCAGCAGCATCAATTTTTTCTTTCAACTCAAGAATTTTTATAGGAATGCCCACTGTTAATCTATAAGGACTAAACAAATCAAAATCTTGTAGACCCTCAAAAACTTGCATTTCATCTTTATCGTGTAGCAATCGCTGAATTGCTTTTAGAAGATAAAAATTACTGCTAGATATACTTGCAGAAGCAGATATTCCTAATATTCGCATGAGTTTTACTTTTAGTCAAGACAAATTACGAAAATATATATTGTTGAGACTATGTAGCCTTCAATCATAAAATACTATAACAACTCTCGCTTCTACTTCTGCAATTATTATCGTAACATTCTTTTACAAAGTAGATAAAAATAAAAAGCTTCCCTACTTTCGTAGAGAAGCTCTATGTACTGACTCTTTGAGTTCATACAATTAAACTAAAACACTTAACTATATAAATAGAAAAAGCTGACTTTTTACAGTCAGCTTTTCATTACGTGCGGGCGGGGAGACTCGAACTCCCACACCTCGCGGCACCAGATCCTAAGTCTGGCGTGTCTACCAATTCCACCACGCCCGCATTTTAATCTTTTACAATACTTAGGATTCTTTGTAAAAGGAGTGCAAATATAAACAAGATTTTGGTTTTTGAAATAAAAATTTTTAAAAATTTTAAAATCTCCTAAAACTTAGTTAAACCAAACAGCATTTCCACTATTTAGTACGCTGTTTCAGTGGTGTTTCGTACTTTAGCAAATCTTGAAATATAATATAATGAAAAGCGCGAAATCTTACATTGAAGAAAATAAAGATCGATTTTTAGACGAATTAATCGAACTATTAAAAATACCATCAATTAGTGCAGACCCTGCCTATAAAAAAGATGTGCTAAAAACAGCGGAAGCTGTTAAAGTTCAACTTAAAAAAGCAGGCTGTGACTCAGTTGAAATCTGCGAAACTCCAGGTTATCCAATTGTTTATGGTGAAAAAATAATCGATAAAAACTTACCAACCGTCTTGGTATATGGTCATTATGATGTACAACCACCAGATCCGTTGGAGTTATGGACAAGTCCACCGTTTGAACCAGTTATTAAAGAAACTGAGCTTCATCCTGAGGGCGCCATATTTGCTCGAGGAAGTTGTGACGATAAAGGGCAAATGTATATGCACGTAAAAGCGTTGGAATATATGACAGAAACCAACCAATTGCCGTGCAATGTAAAGTTTATGATTGAAGGTGAGGAAGAAGTTGGAAGTGAAAGTTTAGGATGGTTTATTAGCCGAAACCGCGAAAAACTTGCTAATGACGTTATCCTAATTAGCGATACTGGGATGATTTCTAAGGACACACCTTCTATTACTACCGGACTTCGTGGTTTGAGTTATGTTGAAGTAGAAGTTACAGGGCCTAATCGTGACCTTCACAGTGGCCTTTATGGAGGTGCTGTGGCAAACCCTATAAATGTCTTAGCTAAAATGATTGCCTCGCTACACGATGAGAATAATCACATTACCATTCCAGGATTTTATGATGATGTGGAAGAGCTTTCAAAAGAAGAACGCGAGAAAATGGCTGAGGCTCCTTTCAACTTAAAAGATTATAAAAAAGCTTTAGACATCGATTCTGTTTATGGCGAAAAAGGTTATTCAACAAATGAAAGAAACTCTATACGCCCAACCTTGGATGTAAATGGAATTTGGGGTGGATATATAGGCGAAGGAGCAAAAACGGTAATTGCAAGTAAAGCCTTTGCTAAAATAAGCATGCGTTTAGTACCGGATCAAAACTGGGAGAAAATCACCGAACTTTTCAAAAATCATTTTGAAAGTATCGCTCCAAAAGGTGTTCGGGTAAAAGTTAAACCTCATCACGGAGGAACAGCTTATGTAACTCCAATAGATAGTTTAGGCTATAGAGCTGCAGAAAAAGCTTATGAAGAAACGTTTGGAAAAACACCAATTCCACAACGCAGCGGAGGAAGTATTCCTATTGTTGCACTGTTCGAAAAAGAGTTAAAGAGTAAAACCATTTTAATGGGGTTTGGCTTAGATAGCGACGCTATCCACTCTCCAAATGAGCACTTTGGCGTTTGGAATTATTTGAAAGGAATTGAAACTATCCCTCAGTTCTACCATTACTTTACTGAAATGAGTAAGTAATAAATCATTAAAAAAAATATTTTAGACCTGACAGGTTTCAAAAATTTGTCAGGTTTAATTATTTATAAATACTACCCAATCGCAAATTCCCCAGCTAGTAAATCCATCATAATTTTACTTATAAATCGGTAAGAATCAAAACACTACTTTCAATATAATTGATATTTCCAACCTATATATTTTAAGATAAAAAGTATTATTTCGTTATCTTTAGGAATAGATTTCTAAAGAGATCCACTAAATTGTGAAACGAAAAAACAGTTTTTGGAATGAATTAAAGCGACGTAATGTAATAAAAGGTGCTATTTCTTATATAGTAGTGGCTTGGTTACTTATACGTATAGTTGTACTATTGGGTGATATTTTAGAAATGCCCTTATGGATTTCAAAAAGTCTTTTTTATTTACTTTTAGTAGGTTTTCCTCTATATCTTATTGGTTCTTGGATATATGAATTTACTCCAACAGGTTTAAAACGCACTAGCAAAGTTCCAGAATCTGCTTCCATTCGCAAAAAAACTGGGAAGCGACTCAATAAAATTATCATCGCTTTTCTAGTAATCTGTTTAGCTGTCCTGGTTATCGACAGATTTGTAATAACCGATAAGATTTCTGAAAATAATTTTGAATTACCATCCCTAGCATCTCAATCAAAAACAATTGCTGTACTTCCATTTCAGGACTTTTCTGAAAAAAATGACAATTCGTATTTTGCAGATGGCCTTACTGAAGCTCTTCTCAACCTTTTAACACAAGTAGAACTCTTAAAAGTCACTTCTCGTACCTCAACATTTTCATTTAAAAACTCAGATTTACAGCTTCCAGAGATTGCACAAAAGCTAAATGTAACTTACATATTAGAAGGTAGTGTACGCAAATCGGGAAATCTTCTTCGCATTACAGCACAGCTTATCGATGCAAAAAACGACAAGCATTTATGGTCGGAAACTTACGATAGAAATTTAGATAATATTTTTGCAATCCAAGATGAAGTATCTGCAGCAGTGGTACAAGCATTGGAACTTAATTTATTAAAATCAAAACCGCTTCCAAAGTCGATAAAGACCAATCCAGAGGCTTATAAATTATACTTACAGGCAGTACAAGCCTCCCATTTTTCTAGCGATAAACAAAAACTTATTGAAGCTGTAGATTTAGCGAAACAAGCACTAAATATAGACAGCAATTATATACCAGCTTGGTTATTGCTTTCAAGAGTTTATGAAACTCAAGCAAATAACGGCACATTAGGATTTAAACAAGGTTATACCCTAGCTAAGGAAGCAACCAACAAAGTTTTGGACATAGACCCGAAAAACGCGCTTGCTTATGCTTATTTGGCAGATGATGAATTGAGTTATGATTGGAATTTTGCAAAGGCGAAACAACTGAATGAAATTGCCTTAAAATTAGATGGTTCAAACCCAGAAATTATAAGCCTTACGGCTACCCTTGCTCTGTCTTTAGGCAATGTAGATAGCGCCGTTCGACTACAAGAATACTCAGCAAGTTTAGACCCGCTTAATCCAGATACACATTATCAATTAATGAATGCATACTACTGTGCAGACCTACTTGAAAAAGCTGTGGAGGCCGCTAAAACGTGTATTGAATTACAACCAAACCGCTATGCCTTGCATTATTATTACGCACGAATTTTATTGCAACAAAATAAAGTAGCTGCAGCCTTAGAAGCCATAAAACAAGAAGATGATGAAGGATGGAGTTTGCAGATACATTCCGATATCTACTTTAAACTCGGCGATATAGAAAAGTCCGATGCCTATATGCAGGAACTTATTTCTAAATACACTAATGATATGGCCTATCAAATTGCCGAAAGCTACGCTTTTAGAAACGATAAGGAAAATGCATTCAAATGGTTAACCAAAGCTTATAAAGTTCACGACGTGGGTTTAAATGAAGTATTGTCCGAACCGCGTTTTAGAAGTTTACATTCAGATAAAAGATGGCAAAAGTTTATTGATAAAATGGGTTTCCCAAAAATTGAAAAATAAACCAAATGAATCTCAACGATTTTTTTAACGAATTAAAACGAAGGAATGTCTTTAAAGGCACCGTTTCTTATTTAATTTTTTCATGGGTATTGCTTCAGGTCATCGCTATTCTTAGCCCTATAATTAACGCTCCTATTTGGTTTGGGAAAATAATTTTGATTATCCTAATCGTTTTGCTTCCTGTTTGGATTTGTATCTCCTGGTTTTTTGAAATCACTACAGACGGTATTAAAAAAACTAAAGATGTTCCAAAGGAAAAGTCTATCACACAAAAAACAGGGCAAAAACTCAACACTTTCATTATCGCATTTTTATCCATAGCAATAATCTTATTATTTGTTGATAGATTTAGACTGCGTTCTGAAAATAAAGAAAATGCCGTTGCTCTCGAAACAAAAGCAGATAAATCGATTGCCGTCCTACCTTTTTCTGACATGTCGCCTAACAAACAACAAGAGTATTTTGCCGATGGTTTGGCAGAAGAAGTATTAAACTCACTCGCAAAAATAAACGAACTCCAAGTTACTTCACGCACCTCGGCATTTTCATTTAAAAACAAAAAAATAGACCTGCAGGAAATAGCAAGAACCTTAAATGTCTCTTACATACTAGAAGGAAGCGTACGTACTCACGACAGTATAATTAGAGTAAATGTAAATCTTGTTGAAACTAATGGCGACAATAATATTTGGTCGCAGACTTGGGAAAAGGAACTCAAAAACATTTTTAAGATTCAAAATGAAATAGCCGAAGCAGTTGCAGAAAATCTTCAATTGCGAATTTTAGATAATATAATCCCAAGAGTAGTAGAATCGAATACTGAAGCGTACGCTCTGTTTTTAGAAGGTCGTTACATCTATCAAAATAATTACAATACAGAATCTTTGCTTAAATCTGAAGAGTTATTAAAAAAATCTTTAGCCATAGATTCTACCTACGCAGCAGCATTGATAACATTAGGTAATATTTATCACACACAAAACAACTACGGAATTATTGATTATGAAACTGGAAAAAAATTGACCTACGATGTAGCCGAAAAAGCTATAAAAGCAGACAGCACCTATGCCGAAATCTATGCCTTTATGTCTTTACTTTCCTTAGAGTATAAAAATGATATTGGAAAAGCGGGCAAACTAGCACAAAAGGCTTTACAATTAGACACCAATAATGAAACCGCTTTGCACAGAGCTTCAGAAGTAGCACTTTTACGAGGGAATACTGAAGAAGCCATAGCAATTCACAAAAGAGTAATAACAATAGATCCCGTAAACGCTTCTAACTATTACAGTTTGGCCAATACTTATTATATGGCTAAAAATTTTAAAGAGGCTGAAAAAAATATTAAGGAATCCATTAGGCTTAATCCAAACCAAGATGTTGCGTATTCATTGTATGCATTAATACTAATGAACCAGGAGAATTATAGCAAGGCCTTAGAGGTGATAAAAAAGGAACCTTTAGCAGGTTTTAGACTACATACTGAAGCTATGATTTATCATCTTTTAGACAATCAGGAAAAATCTGAAGCAGCATTAATGAAATTGATTGCTGATCATGAAAAGTCTTGGAGCTATCAAATTGCTGCTACCTATGCGGTCCTTAAAAAAGAAGATAAAATGTACTATTGGCTGGAGAAAGCACATAATTATAAGGATCTTGGGCTGATTGAATTACCAAATGAACCTATGTTTGAAGCCTATAGAAACCAAGCCCGATTTAAAGCTTTTATAAAAAAACTTGGGTATAAGTATTAGGTTCTGCTTAATACCCACAAGGAGGCCTGCGGCGACAAGCCAGAATACAAATAGAAAAGACCTAACAGGTTGTAGAACCCTGTCAGGTCTAAATATTTAATCTTCCTCACAAAATGGGTATATACGAACCAATAAAGTAATCTACGTGTTTACGAGGATAATTTAATGCAATTTAATTTTAGTAAAAATGGGAAAAAAACGATCTCTTGATTATACCTACAAGGAGGCCTGCGGCAACATTTTTAAGGATAAATGAAAAGGACCAGTTAGGTCTAAAAGTTTATACTTTCTTTACATAATCGGTGATAATCACAATCTGCTGACCATCTACTCTACCTTCAATATATTTTTCGTTTTCACGATCAAGAGAAATTCTTCGTACAGCAGTACCTTGTTTAGCAACCATACTACTTCCTTTCACTTTTAAATCTTTAATTAACACAACAGAATCGCCTGCTTCTAAAACAACACCATTACTATCACGATGAATAACCGCATCTGCTTTAGTTTCTGCTACGCCAGCTTTTGCCCATTCCTTTACATCATCTTCCATATACATCATATCTAACAAATCTTGTGGCCAACCTTCAGCTTTTAATCTATTAAGCATGCGCCACGCCATTACTTGAACAGCTGGCACAGTACTCCACATACTGTCGTTTAAGCAACGCCAGTGGTTTGCATCTACTTTTTCTGGATCTTCAATTTGCTCTGTACACGTACTACAGATGTAAACTGAAGCTTCGGCTCCACTCGTTGGCGAATTAGGCACTTCAAAAACACCGAGGTTTTCTTCACTTCCGCATAGTTCACATTTATTTTCGCTTCTCTGTTGTAATTCTTTTTCTAGGCTCATAATGTAAAATAATTAAGTCCGTTGCCAAGGCTTTGGAGATTGATGAGGCAAAGATATATTTTTCGTGAGATTTACCTACCACTAGTTGAATACGTATGACCCAATGAATCCCCATATTAGTCAAAAAGACAAAATTAACTGCTCTACACTTGTAGAATTAAAATAATTGTTCTACATTTGTAGAGTTAATTTTAAAATCACAATGATGACTCTCTCAAACGCTGAAGAACAATTAATGCAACTCCTCTGGAAAAAGGAGCGTGCTTTTATGAAAGATTTAGTTGAAGCCTATCCTGAGCCAAAACCCGCCACAACTACAGTTGCCACGCTTTTAAAACGCATGCAGGATAAAAAATTTGTGGATTATATTCAACTTGGGCGATCGCGTGAGTACTTCCCATTGGTGAAAAAGAAAGACTATTTTTCAAAACACGTAAATGGGTTGATTAAAAATTTCTTCAATAACAGTCCATCGCAATTTGCTTCATTTTTTACTGAAGAAACTAATCTCTCCAAAAAAGAGCTGGAAGAATTAAAAACTTTAATCGATTCCGAAATTCAAAAAAAGTAATTATGGAACTCTATCTTTTAAAATCCGCCGCTTGCCTCGCACTGTTCTTCGCTTTTTACAAGCTATTTTTGGAAAACACTTCCATTCATAATTTTAAACGTTTTTATTTATCAGGAAGTTTATTGGCCTCTTTTTTAATTCCGCTGATAACTTTTACAACCTATGTTGAAGCATCGCCAATTATTGCAACTCATACAGCAGCCACACCACAGCAGATTTTTATAGAGACCGAAACTACAGTAAATTACTGGTCGTTTGTTTTATGGACGGTTTACGGTTTGGGCGTATTGTTTTTTATTTTAAAATTTTTCAGAAATCTTTTCAGTTTAATTCAAAAAATTAAGAAGAACCCAAAGTTCAGAAACAGTAGTTTCATCAATATTCTTTTAAGTGAAAATGTAATTCCGCATACTTTTTTCAGCTACATATTTCTAAACAAAACACAATTTGAAAATCACGAAATTCCAGCGGAAGTTATGCTTCACGAAGAAGCACACGCACGCCAAAAACACAGTTTCGACGTAATTTTTGTTGAACTTTTACAAATTGTATTTTGGTTTAATCCGTTGTTATATTTCATTAAAAAAAGCATTAAACTAAACCACGAATTTTTAGCAGACCGAGCTGTTTTAAGCGCTGGCGCAGAAACTTCAGAGTATCAAAAAATATTACTGGCATTCTCATCAAATGCTTTAACGCCGTCATTGGCACATTCAATCAATTATTCATCCACCCGCCTGAACGGATTAATTTTAAAAAATTCATTCGGGCAGGTCAAAAAACGATTTACAGTTATGAAAACACACACCTCAAAAAGAGCCGTTTGGCTTCGAAGTTTATTGTTATTACCGTTGCTATCCATATTAATTTATGGTTTTAGCACGAAAGAAGTTGTTCAAAAAGACTTTTCAAACATCAAAACCTCAACAAATAATTCTATTGAAGATATTCAAATAAGAATCGATAGAAATTCAAAAATTTCATTGAATGGTAAAACGGTTGCTTTTTCTTCTTTAAAAGAAGAAATAAACAAGTTAAACACAAGCCTAACAATAGAACAAAAGCAAAAATACCTTTCAGCAACTATTACTATTGAAGCTGATAGCCAAAGAAACCTTTTCGAAAAAATAAGAGAAATACTATATTCGAGTAATATAAGAAGTTGGAGTGAAACTAGTCTTGAGGGAGAAAAAGCTTCTGGACTTAAACATATTCCGTGGACAAATCCTATGGTTGGAAAATCTATTGAAGAAGCAGAAGTTTTGTACCAAGAGAATCAGAAAAAAAATGAACAGTATAAAAAGGCAGCTCAAAACATAAAAAATGACAAAAACAATCCGTGGTCGATTGTTGTGGGCGAAGAGGTTGAGAGAGACGAAAACACTGGAAAAATAATCCAACAAAAAGCCACCAAAGCTGAAATAGCCGAATACAACAAACTCGCAATAAAATACAATGCAGTAGACATTGAAAAACGCATCATTAAAAAGAAAGATTTAGAGCGTTTGGAGATTATCTATCGCAAAATGACCGACGCGCAAAAAGCAAAAGCGGAGCCTTTTCCGGAGTGTATTCCTCCGCCACCACCACCACCACCTCTACCATCAGCCCCAAAGGTAAATAAAGGTGAAAAAAGCGATATCCCGCCACCTCCACCGCCAGCTCCAAAAGCACCTTCAGCAGAAAACGGAAATTTATACACGGCATCCCAGGCCCCACCGCCGCCAAATAAAGATTTGGTGGAATATATTAAAGAATTAGGCAAAAGAGGCGCTACTTTTTATATAGGCCCTCACAAATACAGTACAGATGAGGCGATTGAATTGGTGCGGAAAAACAACGAAGCAACTATAGATGTTAGCAAATACCCAGATGTACATTTAGGTGGATGCTGAATTTAATAAAATTAAGTGTGTCAGGTTGAGTCCTTCGGCTACGCTCAGGATAACCTAAAGTCGAAACCTCATAGTTCTCGACTGCGCTCGAACAGACAATAAAAAAAGCCTCTAGATTTTAGAGGCTTTTTTTATGGTCAAACAGATTATAACTTATTCCAAGTATCATTTAATATATTGATATCAGGTATCATTTTGTTAGGGTCTTGAACAACGCGTTTTACCTGCTTATCTGTTTTAAGTAGGTGGCTCCAAACATTCCCTCGATGCCAAATTTCAACAGGAAGCTTAATGATTTCCGTAGTATCATCAGCATAAGTTACCAACAATTCAACTGGCATTGGGATATCACCGTTGTTTTCTACCGTAATTAAATAGTTTCCTTGGTAAGGCTCTACCGATAATATTCCTAAATCTATATTTCCATTTCCGAAGAACCAACCTTTCCAAAACCAAGATAAATCCTCGCCTACAGCGTTTTCAATATGATTAAAAAAGTCGTTTGGTTGCGGGTGTTTATAGGCCCAATGACGGATATAACTCTTAAAAGCATAGTCAAATCGCTCTTCCCCTAATATGTATTCTCTAAGCATATAAAGTCCAGCAGCTGGTTTGTAATAGGCAGTGTAGGCTAAGTTTCGTGCATTAGCAATATCTGGGTAAGTGTCTATTCCTTCACGATTTCCATAGGTTAGGTATTGAACCAAGTCACGTGGTTTGTCTGTTCTAGTTGGATATTCGCCATTATTAAAGGCAGCTGTACTGTAGTGATTAATAAAAATATTTAAGCCTTCGTCCATCCAAGGGTAACGACGTTCGTTATTACCAACAATCATTGGGAACCAGTTGTGTCCAAATTCGTGATCGGTAACCCCCCAAAGTGAAGCTCCTCCTCTTTGGTACCCACAAAAACTAACACCTGGATACTCCATTCCACCTACACTAGTCGCTACGTTAATTGCGTTGTGATATGGATAAGGATAGTAAGTATTAGAGTGAAATTCTACAGAAGCCTTAGTGTATTCGGTAGAACGACCCCAAGCGTGTTCGCCATCGCTTTCTTTAGGATAAACAGACTGTGCCAATCCAACTTTTCCATTTCCTAGATTCATTTTTGCCGCATCCCAAATAAAAGCTCTAGAGGAAGCCCATGCTACATCTCGAGTGTTCTCCATTTTAAAATGCCAAGTTAGTGTGCCGTTATTTTTAGCTTGAGCTACGGATTTACCAACTTCATCTGGTTTAATAATGTAAACTGTTTTATCACTTTTCTCAGCTTTTGCTAAACGCTTTTGTTGGTTTTTTGTAAGTACCTCATTTGGATTTTGTAGTATTCCTGAACATACAACTGTTTGATCTGCAGCAGCGGTAATCTTTACATCAAAATCTCCGTACTCACAATAGAATTCTCCTGCTCCTAAATACGGATCTGTATTCCAACCAACAACATCGTCAAAAACTGCTACACGCGGATACCATTGTGCAATTGCATATACTGTTCCGTCTTTTGCTTCAAACCTACCCATACGGTCCATTCCTTCAACAGGAATCTTGTATTCAAAATTCATTTTTATCTCAACCTCTCCTCCATTAGCTGCTAAAGGTTTATCTAAGAAAACTTGCATTCTCGTATCTGAAATCAGATATTTAGAAGAAGTTCCTGTTTTCGTTTTAGCTGAAAAATTTGAAAGTTTATAGCCACCTTCAACGTCTCCGCTATAGCGACCTCCTTCAAGAGGGGAAGTTAAAGTACCACGAGAAGTTTCTGTGAAACGATTTTGCTCTAGGTATAACCAAATAAAATCTAGTTCTTCCGGACTATTGTTGATGTATTGAATAGCAACATTCCCTGTAACTATGTGGTTTTTCTCGTCTAAAGTTACTTCAAGTTGATAATCGGCTGAGTTTTGCCAATATTTTGGCCCTGGTTTTCCCGAAGCTGTGCGATATTCATTTCCCTGTCTATAAGTGAAATTATCGAAAAGACTTTGATTGTTTGGGTTTACATCTTGTGCATAAAGGGTAAAAGACACAACGGAAAAAAGCAGCGTTATCCATAAACTGCTATTGAAATACTTCATATTATTCAATTTTTATAAGTCAACTAGCGAAGATAGTAAATTGAAAATTTAATGTGCCATTAAAGTAATAACCAATATTATATTCTTGTACTCAAGACTATTTTAAATTCTTAAATAATAATAATAATAATAATACAAAAAGATAAATGATTTAGGGGTAACATTTTTACTGTAGAGGTATATAGGAGTATAAAAACAAAGTTTAACCTAAACACAAATTATCATGAAAAAATTAAAAATCACTTTTTTCTGGCTCTTAGCAGCAATTTTATTGGTTGGCTGTCAACCAGAAAATCTAAACTCTGAAATTCAGTTAGACCCTAATAATCAAAATTCATTTTCATCTGGTCCTACCTGTGATGGAAAACCAATTATGAAATTCGATTCTTTAGATGAAATTCAAAATACCCATCGCGATTTATATAATGAATATAGCATTACTCAAGATGAGGAAACATTGAATACTTGGGAAGAAGATCTTTCATTTTACTCTCTACGCAAAAAAGATGAGGATATGGATAATGGTTTAATTCCAGAAGATCCAAATTTTGATTCATGGAATTACACTAGTGATATTATATTAGAAACTATCCTAAACGAGGATGGGATGGTAATAATTGGAGAACACCTATATATATGGGATGACGGATGTGTTATTTACCGTATACCATTTAATAATTGCTCTGATTATAGTACAATGCTAAGTTTTTCCGAGTTCGCAAAAACATATGACGGTTCTCCGCTTGCTCAAGAGAAAATGTCTTTTTTTGTAAACGATAAAAAAATCAGCAATATTGATATTTGTCAAGACAATCGTTTCGATTTTGAAACTATTAGCGTAGAAAATCTTACAATTAAAAATGATCCTCCGAGATATCAAACAAAAAGTGGGTCCGAATGTGGGTTCCAAGCCTATATAAGTCATGAAATTTTAAGTCATGATGCGGTGAATAGCCAAATTTCTATAAAACTTAAAGCAAATTATATTGCTCCTATTGGAAGCAATCCACAATCATCATTTTACATTTCTAATGTATCAGATTTTACGAGTGTTGAAATTGTTGGAGGTTCATTGCCTGGAAGCCAAAACATCGACTGGGGAATACAAGGTGCTGGCTGGGCTTATCTTGGTGATGAGGTTTTTATAGATATAGATTATTCCAATTATAACACCTATGTACCTCTTCTGCTAGTTGATTTGGTTGGAGTTTTAAACCCTATGAGTGGAAATAGTTGTATGGATAGGGACAATTTATCACTTAATTTAGATTGTCCAATCTCAATTTCTAAAACCCCTTTAGACGCAAAAAATGGGAAGTGGTTATTTACCCTGGAAGGCTTAGGTAACGCACAAAACTACGGTGTAACTTGGGATTTTGGAGACGGCAGTTCACCGGAGACTATAATGAACAACAACACGGTAATTCATACATTTCCTACCCCTTGTTCGGTTGAAACTTTCAATGTAACAGCAACAATAGAAAAATTAAATCTATGTGTAAACACAGTTACTACCTCTATGCAATCTTGGGATTCTTGTAAGAGAGGCAAGATGAGTGAAGTTTACAAAGAAAAAGTAGACGGAAAAAGAATGAAATTAAAAATAAAGATCAAGAATAGATGGCCTATATTCGGAGGAACTAAAATTATTCACAAGTTCCGTTACAGAAAAAATGGAACCAAAACCATAACTCCAACCGGTCCAATTTATGTAGAAAGCGGTTTAGACTGTACTCCACAGGATATAAGTTCAATAATTTCAAGCGAATCTCAAAATGGGAAGAAGCGATTAAAACAACGATTTATAAGCAACAATAAGTACAAGATAGATCTTGAAACTCCGTATAGTGTAAAGTTCTCACATTCTAACGGCTTTAATCACACGCTAAGCTTTATAGACACTTGCTCTAAATAAAAGATTGAAATTTTTAAATCAGTAAACAAACCGTCCTAAATTAATTAGGGCGGTTTTTTTTAACCCAGAAATTGTTCTAAATCCATCTTTAATACTAGATTAAAAGCTTTTAGAGCACCAATAAGAGGAGCAAAATAGCCAAAATTTTTTTTCCGGCTGGAGAAACTATTCATCTAAAACCCAGAAATTGTTCCTGATCCCATATCTTCGGTAGACCCAACATAATACCGGTCGAGGGTGTGTGAGTATAATATGTAGACAAAAAATTCCATAAAAAAAACCGAAGTAAAAACTTCGGCTTCTAAAATCTAGTGGGCGATGAGAGCCTGTTCCGAATTGATTTCGGAAGGTTCGAACCCCCCCGACCCTCCCGAAGTTAATTCGGGATGCTCTAAACCAACTGAGCTATTCTTTAGAACTGATTAATTTCTCAATCATTTTTCTGCTCTTCCA
>NZ_JAVLSO020000050.1:0-358 GCF_032080575.2 Aequorivita sediminis
ACGGCTTCGGATCTAGTTTTAAAAATTTCAGAATATTTTAATTCCCAATCCTTAGCTTTTGAGGTAAACCCTTTGTGATTCCATAAATGCTCCCGCAACCGATGGGATATATCTTCGGTAGACCCAACATAATACCGGTCAAGGGTGTGTGAGTATAATATGTAGACAAAAAATTCCATAAAAAAAACCGAAGTAAAAACTTCGGCTTTTAAAATCTAGTGGGCGATGAGAGCCTGTTCCGAATTGATTTCGGAAGGTTCGAACCCCCGACCCTCCCGAAGTTAATTCGGGATGCTCTAAACCAACTGAGCTATTCTTTAGAACTGATTAATTTCTCAATCATTTTTCTGCTCTTCCA
>NZ_JAVLSO020000051.1:0-342 GCF_032080575.2 Aequorivita sediminis
AAAAAGAGTTGTATATTTGCACCCGCTTAGCGAATAAGCGTGTTCATAGACAAGATGAGAGGTTAAATAAGTATCGGTTCGACTCCGATCCATCGTCAAAAATTGAATCTTTATTTTCGGATAAAGGTAAGTTCATTGAGATATTGAAATTGACAGCGTAGATTAATTTTCGAAAGGAAATTAGTCAACAAAGAAACTAAACTAAGTGAGATTTTCTGAGATTTTTTTGAGAGTCGAGCTCTTTACGGAAGTATGGTCGCAATATTATTGAAGATTATACGATGAAGAGTTTGATCCTGGCTCAGGATGAACGCTAGCGGCAGGCCTAACACATGCAAGTCG
>NZ_JAVLSO020000052.1:0-340 GCF_032080575.2 Aequorivita sediminis
GAATTTCAAAAAATGGGGGATTAGCTCAGCTGGCTAGAGCGCCTGCCTTGCACGCAGGAGGTCATCGGTTCGACTCCGATATTCTCCACCACGGATATAATCCACTTTTACTAGTACCAAAGAGCTATTTTCATAATGCTTGCGGTGTGTAAAGGGGAGTTCCAGACAGTTCATTGACATATTGTAATTAAAGAATACGAGAAAAGTAATAAAAGTCTTAGTATTTGATTGTTGACCTTTGGTTAATTGATCAATTATTAAGCAATGAATAAACTCATTAAAGAGCAAAAAAGTACAATAAGCAAAATAAGAGCGTATGGGGAATGCCTAGGCTCTCAGA
>NZ_JAVLSO020000053.1:0-332 GCF_032080575.2 Aequorivita sediminis
TCATCTACTTGTGTATTACTAGGCGTTGTACCAACTACCTTAGCTGTGTTCTCAAACTCACCTGCATTAATATCTGCTTGTGTGATAGTATAAGTTGCTGTGAATGTAGTAGAATCTTCTTGCCCTGGCGACAATGTGATTGGTCCTCCTGATACGGTAACGCCACCAACTAGATCACTTACCATAACATCGGTTAGGGTTACGTTCCCAGTATTCTTAACTGAAAAACTATAGGTAATTACATCACCAACCTCGAGTGTTGAACATCCTGTAGTTGGATCAACTTCAACATCTGAAGTTTTAATAAGTGCAATGCTCGCATCAGTACAGAT
>NZ_JAVLSO020000054.1:0-331 GCF_032080575.2 Aequorivita sediminis
TCTGAGAGCCTAGGCATTCCCCATACGCTCTTATTTTGCTTATTGTACTTTTTTGCTCTTTAATGAGTTTATTCATTGCTTAATAATTGATCAATCAACCAAAGGTTAACAACCAAATACTAAGACTTTTATTACTTTTCTCGTATTCTTTAATTACAATATGTCAATGAACTGTCTGGATCCCTGTGTCTCTCAGGCCCGGATAACGGGCAGCTAATGAAAAACAACAGTTGTTGTCCGTGGTGGAGAATATCGGAGTCGAACCGATGACCTCCTGCGTGCAAGGCAGGCGCTCTAGCCAGCTGAGCTAATCCCCCATTTTTTGAAATTC
>NZ_JAVLSO020000055.1:0-321 GCF_032080575.2 Aequorivita sediminis
CCATTGTCCTGCATGCTTGTAGTGTTGGCGTTGAAGATTACTTCGGTACCATCTACCGCTGTATGTCTAAAAGTTCCATCTCCTAAGTCTTCAAATACATCAGTTCCTGAGGCAGCGATAATGTTTATGATTTCATCGTAGATATCGCCTTGGTTTTGAATGTTGGTCACCACGTCGTTAATTACATCAACTGTAATGCTATCGCCATTGGCGTTGGTTAAATACGTAGGTGCCATCTCCATTGTCCTGCATGCTTGTAGTGTTGGCGTTGAAGATTACTTCGGTACCATCTACCGCTGTATGTCTAAAAGTTCCATCTCC
>NZ_JAVLSO020000056.1:0-311 GCF_032080575.2 Aequorivita sediminis
ACGATTAACGATGTACCAAATGCACCAGCTACACCAACTGCTAGTGTAGTTCAACCTACGTGTGCGGTACCTTCAGGTACAATTTCAATTACTTCACCATTAGGATCAGGTTTTGAATACAGTATAAATGGTACGGATTATCAGGCTCAAGTAGACTTTAATGACTTAACCTCCGGTACATATAGTGTAACTGCTCGTAACACTTCAGATCCTACGTGTGTTTCTACAGCTTTATCTGTAACGATTAACGATGTACCAAATGCACCAGCTACACCAACTGCTAGTGTAATTCAACCTACGTGTGCAGTACC
>NZ_JAVLSO020000057.1:0-310 GCF_032080575.2 Aequorivita sediminis
ATTGTTGTGTGTCAGTAAATATAGCCTTTCGATTCAAAAATAACAATGGCAAAAAGGCTATTTTACCCAGTAACCCTTGCGCGCCAAGCTTAAAAATAATAACGCATTTAAAAAATTAGCTGCTGAACAAAAATTATATATATACCTGTATATGTTTAGTCTTTGTGAAGTTAAAGCGCTTCAAAGAGTTAAAAATCAGTATTTTATGCACTAATCCCTTGATTTTGTCAAAAAAAATCACGACCTTAATCCAAGTTTTAATACGAAACCTCGTATTTGAGAGTAAACTCTCACACGATAGTATCGAAAA
>NZ_JAVLSO020000058.1:0-309 GCF_032080575.2 Aequorivita sediminis
TTTTCGATACTATCGTGTGAGAGTTTACTCTCAAATACGAGGTTTCGTATTAAAACTTGGATTAAGGTCGTGATTTTTTTTGACAAAATCAAGGGCTTAGTGCATAAAATACTGATTTTTAACTCTTTGGGGCGCTTTAACTTCACAAAGACTAAACATATACAGGTATATATATAATTTTTGTTCAGCAGCTGATTTTTTAAATGCGTTATTATTTTAAGCTTGGCGCGCAAGGGTTACTGGGTAAAATAGCCTTTTTGCCATTGTTATTTTTGAATCGAAAGGCTATATTTACTGACACACAACAAT
>NZ_JAVLSO020000059.1:0-306 GCF_032080575.2 Aequorivita sediminis
GTTGAACATCCTGTAGTTGGATCAACTTCAACATCTGAAGTTTTAATAAGTGCAATGCTCGCATCAGTACAGATGGTTACAACTGTTGGGTTGTTGCCTGCATAACTTGAGTTATCCGATTCATCATCTACTTGTGTGTTGCTAGGCGTTGTACCAACTACCTTAGCTGTGTTCTCAAACTCACCTGCATTAATATCTGCTTGTGTGATAATATAGGTAGCTGTGAATGTAGTAGTATCTTCTTGCCCTGGCGACAATATTATTGGTCCTCCTGATACGGTAACGCCACCAACTAGATCACTTACC